>JAZTWQ010000011.1:0-20148 GCA_045635965.1 Candidatus Gastranaerophilaceae bacterium | reverse complement strand
AGAACTTGGCGATGCTGCAAAATACATCGGCTTAAAAGCTTTCAGTGGTCAAAAATCAGCTGAAAAATGCTGCTGTGGTTGCTGCTAATTGAGCATTAGTTAATATTTTTGTTTAAACTAGAAACAAACAAAGACGGGATGTAAATCCCGTCTTTTATTTTTGATATAGAATTCTCTTGCTATATTTACAAAAATTTGATATAATTTTTGTAAATTAAAGTAAAATGGCTTTACCAAGCTGATAAAAATGGAGAAGAAATGAGAAAGAACAAAACACTGGAAACCCGCACTACAGTAGGGGGGGGGGGCAATTGGTAGCTCACTAAGTTCTCCCATAGGTCAAAAAATAAGTAGTTCTTACAAAAAAGCAAGTCGAAAAGCTTTTTCTTTAGCTGAGGCAATGATTGTTATATTAATTGGTACAATTGCTCTTGGCATGTCGGCGCCAATGATATCAAGACAATTAAAAAACGAGACATTGACCAATACTCAAATGCAAGTTATACAACGACAAATAGATGCGCTAAAATCAAGAACGGCGGAGACTCCAGAGGGAGCTGTGATGTTTTTTCTTTTGCGCAGCTGCCCAGATGGGTGGTATCCTATAAATGATTATGTTTCAGGCGGCGATATTAGTGGTTTAAATGGTTATTTCCCAAGATTTGCCGGTAGTTTTTCGCCGTCAGTAGATGGATATGTTGGCTGTGATGAGTCCGATTTGACAAATAAGGAATGTAAAAATTTTTCATCTGAAGTTATAAGTAATGAACCTGGGACAATATATAGAGATCAAATAAGAAACATCACAGGCTGGGGCGGTACGGCAAATAGTGCATCTGTTTTTTATGGAAAAGTAGATGGAGCTTTTTCGTATATAACAAACCATGGCTCTAAATTAAGGACTGCTACTGATGGTAATAAAGATTGGCAAATACATTTTTCTGCGGCGAATGTTGTTCCTACTGGGATTGAGAATAGACCACTTGCAGTTTCTTTGCTGGGGTGTGTAAAAGGTAAACCTAGCAAATTAATATTACAAAAGTCTGAAAAGTAGAAACGCTTAATTTGAAATTATGTGGGTATTCAGTCCTGTTGTTTTAATTTACTTGTCGCTAAAATTAATTTACCTTGACGGATTTTAGCTGTTAGCCTATCATATTTGTATGAACGGTTCTAAAGTTAGTGCTTATTTAAGAGTTAAAGATGAGATAAATACGATTGAGGCATGCTTAAAATCTATTGATGGGATTTTTGATAGAATCGTAATAATTCATTCTAATGAAAATGATGACGGTACCGTTGAATTTATGCATAATTGGGCAAAAAAGCATTCTGGTTATGAAATATATGAGTATCCTTATTTGGTATTACCTGCGTACAGTTCATTGTACAACGACTCTTATGACACTAAAAATTCGTTAGCGGCGTATAATAATTTTGGTTTATCATTTTTTGAACCAGAAGAATGGGTTTGTAAAATTGATGCTGATCAGGTTTATTTTAGGGAGGCCTTGAGCGAATTTGTAAATGGTGTTAAGTATCAAGGGCAAGATAACTGTAAATACGCGCTTCGTGGGTATAATACTTTTATTTATAATAACTGTTTAGTTAAGTATGCGCCAGTACCGTTAAATGGTATGGGTGGGGATAGTTATTGTGTAAAGCGTAAAAATATAGACAAATTTTATCAAAATGGAATGGTTGAGACTATAGAGCTTAAAGATGTTGTAAAAAGTTGGATTTGGCATAAGTCGATGTGGTTTCATTTTATGAAAAATTTAAAATTTTCAGATGGAACAGTAAAAAATAATGATTTTGCAACTCAAGACGAGATTGAATATTTAACTCAAGATGAGATTGATCTTTTCGAGAAAGATATTCTCCCATTGTTGAAAAATTCAAAATATAACAATTTAAAGTTTTTTAAATAAGAAATTATTTTTGCCAAGGATAGTTTTTATCTATAATCCAACCATTTGACATAATAATCTTTGCACCAAAGCCATTGCCCGTAAAATCCAACCTTCCAACTTTATCAGTAGGTGTAACAGTATATGTATCTTGGTCAACATAGAAGAAAAACAAATCCCTACCAGCTCGGTTTGGCGGTTTATTGCTACCATTTACATCAACAAATATAGTTGAATCTGCATATATCGGAGGATTAATGAGTTGGTTAAATCCAATGCAAGCCCCACCAGCAAGCCTTATTGATGCTGTAGTGTAGTAAAAAGGTGTAGATATGCTACCAGAGCTTTGTCCTTTTTTGTTTGAAAATGCATATTGTGCATCTACCCCGTTTTTAGCTCCAATATAAAAATCATTTGGTTCATAACACATTGCTTTCAAGTGATTGCCGCTGGGTGCAAAGTATTCTGTTCCTTTGAAATTAGGGAGGATATATTCTTGAACAAATGTTGCTGGTTTTTGCGCTAGTGCCTGTTCTCCTTCGTTGGTAATAATAAATTTTATAACTTGATTTAATTGCGAATATATTTTTTTTAGTTGAAGAGCTGTCATTTGTTTTTCATTTTGTTTAATCATATTAGGAATAGTTAATGCAGATACAACACCAATTATTGTTAATGTAATTAACACCTCAGCTAAAGTGAATGCTTTTGACTTCTTTTTATTTTTCATAACTCTCCGTTTTTAAATTGTGTGATTATTTTAGTGCGTGTAATTGTTTTTCAACATTAAAAGATTGTTCTTGAAGATTGTTTTGGGTATAAATGTTTTGAGCTTTTTTTAGCAATGTTTTAGCCTTGTTTTTGTTTCCAAGTTTTGCCATTAATTTTGAAGATTTTTCGTAGTTATCCGCTAAATCCAAGTCATTGTTATCTTTGTTAAAATAGATACTTGATTGGCGGTAATAATCAAGAGCGAGTTTTGGCTCGTTTAATGTATCCATTTTTGAGGCAGAGAGTTTAAACACTTTTGCGCTTAGCTTGTTATTATTATTTTCTTGGGCAATTTGTTGTGCTGTTTCATAATAATTTTTAGCTTCATTTGTATTGTATTTTCCAGCATACATGTTTGCTATATTTACTAGCGAAAATGTTTGCGTTTTAAGGTTTTCACTTTCTCCAGCGAATGCAATTGATGCGTAATAATGTTCCATCGCTGGGTGAAATTGTACTGCATCGTCGTAAATTTTCCCCATTGCGTAATATGCTTTAGTTTTAATGTTTGGGTCTTGGGTGTTTGTAGCGGCTTTATTGTACAATGTTAGTGCTTGTGGAAGTAGGTCATGTCCATCATAAATTTTTGCGACCTCAAGGAAAATCATAGATTTGGCTTGCTCGTCATTATTGTCAATTGCTAATTTTAAAGCTGATTCAAAAGATGACAAAGCTTTTTCTGTATCATTTATTGAACAATATTTTTTTCCTTGAATATAAGCTTTTTTAACCTCTTTATTTTGAGGTAAAGTTGGAAAAGTTTTATCTTGTATATGGTTTTGAGTTTCTTCCTGTTTAACAGTTTCTCCTACAACTTGATTCTCTTCTTTTTTCTGCGGAAGTTGAACTTGAAATTCAGGGTTTATTGCGGTTGGGTCAGAATGAAAATCAACTTTCTGTAAAAACAGAGCATCAATCCATTTTTCAACAACATCAGAAGGCTTATTTAACGTTGCAGCGATGTAATTATCTAAGATTTGTGATGCAGTTTTTAGGTTTGTATGTATAATTTTTCCGTTAGGATGTTCCTTTAAAGACTCTCCTTCAATTAACCCTAAATATGTAGAAACTTCGGCTTTTATGTTATCAGGAGCGCCTATTGCAGCTGTAGTGTTTTTAAAATCAGTTATTATTTGTGCGATGTTTACTGTTGAACGAGAATAATCTATCGCGGTACTTTGTCCGTTAGGATAGGTTTGCCTAGGATATTGCTGGACAGTCGCTTTTTGGTTTTCAGCTTGTCTTCTTTGTTCTATAGCTTCTTGTTGTTGAGTTTTTGCATTAGACGATTGCTCGTCATCTTCCTTGCGTTTTACGAGCCCCCTATTAACAAAATATGGCTTTACATTTACTGGATAAAGCGAATTATACATAACCTAAATACTAACTGATGTACTTTCCCATTTTACCCTTAATCTCTTTGCAAATAAAGGTTTTTCGAAAAAAATCATATAAGCGTATGAGACCTCTGGCATGACTTTTTTAATGATAAAGACAAAAAGGTCAAACGTTATTTTGTTAAAACAATATTTCAAAATATTAACCTTGTAACAAAAAAGTCATTTGCAAGCGTTGACAATGGGTTTTGCTTGTAGTCTAATATATATTACCGTGAAAGATTTTATCTTTTGTGCTGAAAAGATATTCGCGGTACATTCAAGACTAGCTATCAGCCTTGAAAACAGATAATAACACACTTTAAAATAAAGGAGTATTTAATGCCTACAATAGCACAATTAGTTAGAAAAGAGCGTAAAAAACTAACTGACAAAACTAAATCACCGGCTTTGGCTAACTGCCCACAAAGACGTGGCGTTTGCACAAGAGTTTATACAACAACTCCTAAAAAGCCAAACTCAGCGCTAAGAAAAGTTGCAAGGGTTAGACTTACTAACGGATTTGAAGTTACTTCATATATCCCTGGTATCGGTCATAACTTGCAAGAACACTCTGTTGTACTTATCAGAGGCGGCAGGGTAAAAGACCTTCCTGGTGTTCGTTATCACATCGTTAGAGGTACATTAGACTCTGCTGGTGTTGCTAACAGACAACAATCAAGATCTAAATACGGTGCTAAAAGGCCTAAAGGTAAATAGGTTTTAGTATAAGTATTAGGGGGCGATTAGATTTAACGACTTTAATCGCAAATAAAACCCCATCGGTCCTCGTTTAGAGTAAGACATTTGAAACAGAAAAGGAAAAATAAATATGTCAAGACGTAATAAACCAGCAAGACGCGTTCCAGTTGCAGATCCAGTATATGGAAGCGTTGATGTTGCTAAATTTATCAACAGATTAATGAGACGTGGTAAAAGATCAGTTGCTGAAAAAATCTTTTACTCAACTATGAATAACTTACAAGAAAAAACTAAAGAAGATGCTACCGAAGTTTTCAAAAAAGCTTTAACAAATGTTATTCCATTATTGGAAGTTAAGGCTAGACGTATCGGTGGTTCTACTTACCAAGTGCCTATCGAAGTTAAAGCTGACAGAGGTATGGCTTTGGGAACAAGCTGGATTATTGAATCTGCTAAAAAACGTAGCGGTAAATCAATGATTGAAAAATTAACTAACGAAATCCTTGATGCTGCTAACGGTTCAGGTGCTTCAGTTAAAAAACGTGAAGACACTCACAAAATGGCAGAAGCAAACAAAGCTTTCGCTCACTACAGATACTAATTGTATATTAATAAATACTTTAAACCACCCTGTTCTACTGAATAGGGTGGTTTGTTTTATTTAGCTATCCTGCATAACGGTGTATTGAGAGGGGATTTAGTTATCCCTTTTTAATCAAATTTAGCATTGAAATTAAAAAAATTTAATTTCACAAAGAGGTGTTTCCTTATCAGTGGTATCACTAGCAATAATTAAATACTCTATCATATTTTGAATATTTTGAATTTGATTGATTTGCTTCATAACTCCTCCATATTCAATTATATATGAATACCAATCTGTGTCAATATTTTATAAAATAAACAAATGAATAAAAAAGATTTATATAAAATAATAGGCAAAAATATTCAGAAAGAACGCCAAAAACAAGGTTATACACAGGAAACTTTTGCAGAGTTTATGGGGGTTAGTTGGAGTTATGTATCAAAAATTGAATCTGGGGTTTTAAATTTATCGTTAGGTAAATTGTTTGATATATCTACATATTTAAATATAGACATTTCAATTTTGCTTTCAATTAAATAATAATAATATTTTAATTATGAGACAATAACCATTACCGTCACAAATAAAGTTTTTTAATACAGTTTGGTCAAATAATTGTTTTAATGAATAAAAATGGCATTCAAAATTCAATCCAGACATAAAATCAATGCCAAAATTAAGCCTTCATGCCGAACTTTACCGATATCGGTAAAAAGAAAAACGGAGCCCACGCTACGCCCTAACAGAAAATCTGGGCATTCTTTTGTTTAAAAAAGAGACGGGCTACGCTTTCAACAGGGTCAGGTGGGCTAATGCCCCTGCTTTAATTTCGAATTTTTGTTTTTAGCTTGCTAGTTGTAAACCAACGGAGTTGGCGCTCCCCCTGAAACCCCTTGCCAAATCAGGGGCTTTAGCCCTCGAACCCCCTTGATTTCATTCCTGAATTTATGTATTGACGGATATTCTTCTTCAAAAACTTTTATTAATTCTATAATTTCAACTTTTTTCAAAAATTATTCGGAACAGTTGTGGAACTTGTTTCTGCATCTATCCTGCTCACGGTTATATTCAAAGGTTTAATAATAAGAAAATCTATGAGAAAACGAACATTAAAAATTTAAAAACAAAAGACGAAGAACACTCACTTACGTTGCTTATTGCTTAGAAACCGAAACAAGTTCATTCTAACACTTAATTTACTGATAAGATTTTATTTTTTTATTAAAAGCTCCATTCTGAACCCTTATTTTTTGCAGTTCTGAAGATTTTATCAGGATATCAATTGCTACCCACTCAAGGACTATATGGGGTTTCTCAGTTTTGCATTTTATTATCCTTTTATATCATCATTACTATAAAGTGGAGGGGTTTTAAGTAATTTTATAGCTGATTTACATTTTGTACGAAGTTGATTAAATTCGTTTTCCTTTTCAGTATGAAGCCCTGATTTTATGGCATTTGACAGCATTACATCCAACTGATTTAAGAAGTCAACGGTTTGTGCTATCGCATTAAATAAATCACCTTCGTATTTAATAGAGCCGGTTTCTTTTAGCAGGTTGCAAACGGTATTCCAGTTTTCTACGTAGTTATTAGATTTCGAGTTCAAATTTGCCCATTTATTTACCAACAAAAATGCGGTTGAATTTAATGTTATTTTGGTGATTTTCGGACTAATCGTCTCTACTTTGTCATTATATTTAATAAAATCTTTTCTAATATTGTTATAAATATCATATTTTATTTTATTATCATCTTTTTGTGTCAATTTTTCTTTGGCTAGAATATTAAAACGCTCTTTTAGCAACAATTTTACTCTTTCAGCTCTTTTTATTATAAGTTTTTCGGATCTTAGCATTTCTGCATGATTTTTTAGTTCGGTTAGTATTTGATATTGCTTTTGATTAAATTGGCAATTAAGTAGCTTTTCTTCTTTTTTTATAAGTTGCGTTAAGTGTTCCCTTTTTTCTTGAATAATTTCCAAGTCTTTTTTAAGGATATCCCCATATTTTAGCTCTATTGCGTCTAAAATTTCATCATCTAATGCGCTTGCAGATATTTCATCAGAGGAAAATCCTAATTGCGAATACAAAATATTATTTAATTCAAAATTTATTGAGAATAAATCATCTTCGCTTTTTTCCATGTTTGGATACACTGGCACCATATTTACATCATTAGCATCAGCATTTGCGGCAATAGCAGCAATTAATCCCGCAAAATCACTTGAAGATGCATATTGGAAATGTTTATCCAAAATTGCGTTAATTATTGGGATTTGTGGTTTCCCTTTTAAGTCGTTAATTAGTTCCCCTTTAGGCGTTGTTGTATAACCAGTTGCAATTTTCTTGATGAACCCATAATTTGTTAATAAATTAGTGTAATCTTTAAATTCTTTGACAAGAGTGAATAATTTTTGTTCTCTCTGTTCTTTATTTGTATTGTAAACATTAAATGATTTAGTAAATATTTCATTTATACCTTTAGGGTCAGTTAGATAAGAATAATATCCTGTAACAGTTGAAGCATCTGTTTTTAATGCGCTACCAATAGGTGTTGGTTCAGAGTTTATAAGTTTTTCAAACTGAGCTTCTTTTTCGGGTGAATCATTTAACAAATAAACATATCCGATTTTGTCTATTCCCCTACGACCTGCGCGCCCTGCCATCTGATGAAATTCGTTTGCACTAAGTGGTCTTAGAAAACCTAACTTGTCATTGCTTGAAACAGCACTACTGCAAGGTTTTTGGTAATCAGTCATAATCACGGTTCTGGCAGGCATATTTATACCGGCAGCCAAGGTTTCAGTCGCAAAAGCTACTTTTATAAGTTTTTTGTTAAATAATTCTTCAATTAGTTGTTTTTGTAGTGGCAAAATTGCGGCGGAATGAATAGCATAACCTTTTTTGAGTGCAGGAACATTTAAATTTGTAGAATAAAAACCATATTCTTTTTTGTATTTTTCAAGCACCTTGTCTATTTCATCCTGCTCTTTTTTATTGGTCAAATATTTACCTTTTGTTAGCGCTGTATTTAGTAATTCTTCAGAATATTTTTTACTAAAAACAAAGGCAATAGCCGGTAATTTGTCTTTTTCTTTTAACTTATCTATAAGCTTAATTATGTGTACGGGGTTTTTGCTAGAGTGATTTATAGTTCCAACAACTCTTCCTTTTTGAAATTCTTGTTTTTGAGCTTTTTTATCTGTTAACTTAAGAAGCAACGCGTGTGATGTTTCTTTATTAACCTTAAAATTATCTTCGAAAAATTCCTGAAGTTCATCCAATGGAACATTTTCGTTTTTATAAACATCTCGAAGAATTTCAACAACAAGTTTTCTTCCTTTTTTAGATGGCTTTTCAAGTATTAAATTACCTAATTCATCAAGCGCTTTTAATTGTGATTCAGATAATCTGCTTCCATAATATTCTCTTAAGAAATGCTTCATATTCAAGCTTACTTGATGCCTGATATTGCTTGATTTCTTTTCATTAGGATTAAACATTCTAAATTCTAATGGGACATGTCTGTTTTCAGGTGGAACATTTACTAAAGATACTTGTTTGTCTTTTATTGAATTTATCCAAGCAGATATTTTTTTATTGTTACCCACAGTAGCAGAGAGTGCCAGTATTTGAACATCTTCAGGTGAAAACATAATACTTTCTTCCCAAACGCTACCTCTATCTGGATCACCCATGTAATGAAATTCATCAAAAACAACGGTTTTTAGGTTTGTTAATAAATCATTTTTCTTTCCATAATAATCAGAAGTTACCATGTTTCTATAAATTTCAGTAGTCATAACGACAATAGGAGCATTTGTGTTTTCTTTTCTATCTCCGGTCATTATTCCAACATTTTCTCTGCCAAAAAGTTTTTTTAGATCATTATATTTTTGATTACTTAACGCTTTAAGCGGAGTTGTGTAGAAAGTTTTTTTACCGTCATTAAAGTTTTTCTTAACAGCAAAATGCGCAATTGCGGTTTTCCCGGTTCCTGTAGGGGCTGTTACTATTGTGTTATTTCCTTTTAAAATTGCTACAGCTGCTTCAGATTGATATTTGTCGGGTGGACAATTTGGAGGTAGTAAAAAATCGCTTGGATTAAAAAAATCAATTTTTCGCCCAAAGCTTAACCCCTTATATACCTCAAAATTTGGTAAAGTCATTGAATTTGTGGTATTTACGCTTACTTTTCCTTTTCTTGTTTCGGGTTTTAAATTATAAAATGGTGATATTATACTAAAGCTTGTGTTATTAATTCCTATATTCATAAATTCTCCTTGCTATTTTTCAAAAAACAAACAGGAAAATTTTTAATATCGAATTTAGAAATTTTTACATTCGTTAATAAAAAGTTACTAATTAAAAAAAAAGAAGATATAAAAATATGTTTCTGGTAGACTAAAAGTGTGTAGGAAAAAGTAGAGTATGACACTAGATTTTAATATATCACTAAATACAGTATACATGATTATTGGGCTTATGGTTTCGATGTACTCATGTGTTTTCAATGATGTAATTCAAACATTAGGAACCTTTTTAAGCGCAAATAAAGACAAGCCGGTTTGGATGATTTGGTTATTCTCAACCGCAGTACTTGCTATAACACTTACTGTCGGCTGGATTGTAAATGACGGAGATATGGCTTTTGGACGTTTAGAAAGAATACCATTCCCTGAAACATTCTATTGGTGGCAGGTTATACCTCCAATAGTGTTGGTTTTTCTTACAAGATTTGGAATCCCTGTATCTACAACGTTCCTGATATTAAGCGTGTTTTCATCCAATGCTGTTGTAGGAATGATTTTAACTAAATCATTATATGGCTATTTTATTGCATTTGTTTCATCATTTATCTTATACGCTATTATTGCAAGACCTATAGAACGAGTATTTTTGCTTAAAAAAATGGTACATGTTAAAGCGTGGACTATTGCAAAGTGGTGTGCAACTGCGTTTTTGTGGTCTTCTTGGATTATGCAAGATGCAGCTAATTTGTTTGTATATTTGCCAAGAAAAGCAAGTTTAACTCAGTTAATTTTAGTTATTATGGCATTTGCTTTCTTTCTATGGTTGGTTGCATATAGACGCGGTGGTGAAATTCAAAATATCTTAAAAATAAAAACTAATACTCAGGATATGCGTTCTGCAACTATCATTGACTTAGTTTATACCGCTATTTTATTATATTTCCAAACTTTGAATAATGTTCCGATGTCCACAACTTGGGTGTTCATAGGTTTATTAGCGGGTAGAGAAATGGCAATGTATCATAGATTGAGATTTGAATCCCCTAAAAAAATGTACAAACACGTTGCAAAGGATTTAACTAAAACAATTATAGGACTTATTGTTTCAATTGTTATTGTACAATTATTAGTTAATTTTGATAATATAAAAAATACAGTATTACATTTCTTTAGTTTGTAAAATGAAAAGAATAAACTTATTAGACAAGCATACAATAAATCAAATAGCGGCAGGGGAAGTTATAGAAAGACCCGCATCTGTTGTTAAAGAGTTAGTAGAAAATTCCATAGATGCAGGCTCAACTCAGATTGAAATATCTATAACAAATGACTGTCGAAATATTCGAGTTGCAGATAATGGCAGTGGTATTCATCCTGATGATATCGAGTTAGCCTTTGTAAAACATGCCACAAGCAAAATCAAAGATGATAAAGATTTATATGACATACATTCATTAGGTTTCCGTGGCGAGGCGCTGGCAAGTATTATTTCCATTTCAAGATTAAGTGCATTTTCAAGAACTAAAGATTATGATTATGGGTATAGAATAGATTGTGAACATTCAGAAGTTAAAAAGTCTCAAATGGGGTGTGCGATTGGGACAGTTATGGAGGTTAAAGATTTATTTTATAATTTGCCCGTAAGACAAAAGTTTTTGAAAAACCCATCTACAGAATTTAGCTATATCGCAGAAATTTCTCAACTTATTGCTCTTTCTAATCCAAATGTTTCCATAATTTTAAAAAATAATAATTCTGAGTATTTTAGAACATCAGGTTCTGGTGATTTAAAAACAACAATCTGTGAAATTTATACAAATTCTTTTTTAGATAAACTCAAAGTTGTAAATAAAACAGACTTATTGTCAGATTTAAGGGTTAGTGGATTTGCAGCAACGCCTGATTTTTCCCGTTCTTCTCGCAAATCAATTATTACCTTTTTAAATGGTCGGGTGGTTAAATGCCAAATTTTGTCTAAGGCAATTGAAACGGCATATAAATCAATGTTGCCAATTAAGCGATATCCATTTGTTGTTATTAATCTTGAAATACCAACATCAGATGTTGATATTAACGTGCATCCACAAAAAAAAGAAGTTAGATATAAATCAACCAATCAGGTTTTTCAATTTGTTATGAGTGCGGTTGCATCTGCAATTTCTTCCAGAGTCGTACAAGAATTTGAGCAAACACAAAATAATATTGTGCCAATGTTTGGAGCTGTGAAATCGACAGAAGAAGATGATGTTGTATATGTTTCAGAAGAAACTATTCAGAATAAATTTTTTGAAGTTGAAGATACATTCAAGTCTTTTGCTCGTACGGTTGAAGAACCGAGTTTTGCGAAAACTGATGTAAATTATACTCAATTTGAGACAAATACAGAACAATATAAACAAAAAGATTATAGAATTATTGGACAGTATAAGAATACTTATATTTTGATAGAATATCAAGATGGGTTAGAAATTGTAGATCAACATATTGCAGATGAGCGATATAGATTTGAAATGCTTATGAACGAAGACCATCCTGAATCACAGGTATTATTATTCTCTGATAAAATTAGTATTGATTCTTATGAATCCGGATTAATACAAGAAAAATTACCAGAACTTGAAAAAATTGGATATGGTATAGAATTTGTTAATGAAAAAGAAATTATTTTCAAAAAAATACCACAAGTAGTTGCACATATTGGAGTAAAAGAACTTTTTGATGATATTATAAAAACGCTAAAAAATTCATCAGTTCGTTCATTTTATGAGAATATGATAACTAGTATTTCTTGTAAATCGTCAATTAAAGCCGGTCAAGAACTTAATATGTGGCAAATTGAGGAGTTGATTGCCCGTTGGAAAACAACACAAAACCCATATACTTGTCCACATGGTAGACCAATTTGCAAAAAATTTAAGCATAATGATATCGCAGGATTCTTTTTAAGGAATGAGTAGGTATATTTTGTGTTTTATTGTTTTTTGCTGTTCGTTTTGAATAAAATTTGTTTTAATCCAGCCAAGAGAAGGACTGTAGCTAAAGTTGATATTGTAAATAAACCGGCAAATAATGTTTTGTTGCCTATTTTATCTACATATTTATTTAATTTATCTAGTTTTATCATTTTAAGAAAATCTTTAATCATATCCCTGTGCTCTACTGTGTAAGATTTTGCACAGTTTTTTACTGTTTTAATAAAAGAATCTGATTTGATACCTTCTTTTCCTATTGCATCTATCCCCACACATAATACAGATACACCAACTGCAGGCAAAAGGTTTTCTTTTAAGTCATTTTTTATCATCTGTTTTCGTTCATCTTTGCTAAGTTTTGGGGGATTTGCAATATACATAAAGTTTCCTTCCTTAAAAACTGTACTCAAAGCTAATAAAAATAAAAAACATTAAAAAATTGTCGTTATTATAAATCTTTGTAACAAATTTGTTACGTTTTAAAATTATAGTTAAAATATTAAAAAAATGATAAGAGGAAATTATGATAAAAGTTTTGTTTGTATGTTTAGGAAATATTTGTCGTTCACCGATGGCACAGATTGTTTTTGAAAATATGGTAAAAGAAAAAGGATTGGAAAATCTTTTTGAAATTGAGTCTGCAGGTACGGAAGATTACAATGAAAGATGCCATGCCGGTATTCATCGAGGGACAAAAGATATTTTAACAAGAAACGACATTACTTTTTCTGAACATTATTCTCGTATGATTAGGCAAAAAGATTATGAATATTATGATTATATTATAACGATGGATTCAGAAAATATTAGTGATTTAAAACTAATAATTGGTCACGATAAAGACAAAAAAATATCAAGGCTTTTGGACTACACAGCTACCCCTCGCAACATCAAAGACCCTTGGTATACAGGCAATTTTGATGAAACATTTAACGATGTTGTTGAAGGTTGTGAAGCTTTTTTAAAAAAATTAAATTTGTAAAATCTTTTTAAAACTTAAATGTTTTGCAAGTTGGTTCGTGATAAATTATTGTTATGAGCGTTCCTTATGTACCATTACATTTACATACAGAATTTAGCTTACTCGATGGGGCGATTAGGCTTAAGAAGTTGTGCGATTTTGCAAAAGAAAACAACATGCCCGCTGTTGCTATAACAGATCACGGGGTGATGTATGGAGCAATGGAGTTTTGTAAAATTGCAAAAGAAGCTGGCGTTAAACCTTTAATTGGGTGTGAATTTTATGTTTATGATGGAGATATTACTGAGAAAAAATCAGGGCAAGAATTATACCACTTAGTTTTAATAGCTAAATCTAAAAAGGGTTATGAAAACCTTGTAAAATTGGCTTCGATTGCTGCTGTTGATGGGTTTTATTATAAACCAAGGATTAATCATAAACTTATTGAAGAATACAAAGACGAGTTAATTTGTCTTTCTGCTTGTGTTCAAGGAGAAGTTGCTAAATTTATCCTTAAAGGAGAAAAAGACGAAGCTAAGAAAAGAGCTCAGTATTATAAAGATTTATTTGGCGAAGATTATTATATAGAAATCCAAGACCACGGATTAGATTTACAAAAACGTTCTAACCCTGATTTGATTAAAATTGCAAATGAGTTGGATATTAATCTTGTAATCACAAACGATAGCCATTATTTACTTAAAGATGATGCGAACTGGCATGATACCCTTTTGTGTTTGCAAACTAACGCGGCTAAAGATGATGAAAGTCGTTTTAGATTTCCAAATAATGAATTTTATGTAAAAACTGTTTCTGAACTTAGAGATGCATTTAAATGGCTAGATAGTGAAACATTTGATAAAGCAATACAAAATACGGTTGATATAGCCGAAAAGTGTCATTTTATGCTGGAAAAAGGTAGAGCACCTTTGCCAAACTTTGAAGTTCCTTCCGGTCACACTGTTGATTCATATTTGCATTACCAAGTTATAGAAGGATTAAAAGCACATTATGGAGAAATAACTCCTGAGCTTGAAGAAAGATACAAATATGAGCTTGGCATTATTGAACAGATGGGATTTTCCGCGTATTTCTTAATCACGTGGGATTTTATAAAATTTGCTAAAGATAATGACATACCAGTAGGTCCTGGGCGTGGTTCTGCGGCAGGTTCTCTTGTTGCTTATGCATTAGGAATTACAGACCTTGACCCAATTCAACACAACCTATTGTTTGAGCGTTTCCTAAACCCTGAACGATATACAATGCCCGATGTCGATATTGACTTTTGTATTGAACGCCGTGGTGAGGTTATTGACTACGTTGCGAAAAAATACGGAGCGGATAAAGTTTGCCAGATTATCACTTTTGGAACATTGGCGGCAAAAGCAGCATTAAAAGGTGTTTGTCGTGTTTATAATATACCTTTTGCTGATGCGAACAAATGGTCTCAGTTAATACCATCTGGTCCAAAGGTGCATATTGATGATGCTCTTCAACCAGGGATGGAATTGAAGGAATTCTATGACACGGACCCAAAAGTTAAAGAAATTGTCGATATGGCAAAACAAATTGAGGGAACTAAAGTAAACTTTGGTATGCACGCTGCCGGCGTTATTATCTCTTATATGCCGTTGAATGAAATTGTACCTGTTCAGCCCTCAAAAGAAGGAATTATCATAACCCAATTCCCAATGTCAGATTTAGAGACTTTGGGTCTGTTAAAGATGGACTTTTTGGGTTTAAGAAACCTTACAATGATTAACCATACGTTGAAATTGATTAAAAAACGGCATGGTATTGATTTGGAGATTAACAAAGTTTCTCTTGAAGATGAAAAAACTTATGAACTTTTACAGCGTGGAGATACAGATGGTGTTTTCCAGCTTGAATCATCAGGGATGAAAAACCTTGTTAGAAGACTAAAGCCTAACGTTTTTGAAGATATGGGCGCTCTTGTAGCATTGTTCCGCCCAGGACCTTTGGAATCAGGGATGGTCGATGATTTCGTTGAGCGTAAGCACGGCAGACAAGAAGTTACTTTTGCGCATGATTTACTCATTCCTATTTTGAAAGATACCTACGGAACTATTGTATATCAAGAGCAAATTATGCAAATTTTCCAAGCCTTAGCGGGTTATACGCTAGGTCAAGCGGATATGGTTCGAAGAATGATGGGGAAAAAGAAATTCGATGAAATGGCTAAACAAAAAGAAAAATTCATCGAAGGTTCTGGTAAAAACGGAATGGCGCCACAAGCGGCTATTGAATTATTTGAACAAATTGAAAAATTCGCAGCGTACTGTTTTAATAGGTCTCACTCCGCAGCTTATGCGTTTGTTTCTTATCAAACAGCATACTTAAAGGCTCATTATTTTGTTGAATACATGTCAGCACTTTTATCAAGCGTAAAAGGAGACCAAGACAAAACCCAAATGTATATTGCTGAATGTCAAAAACATGGGGTTAAAGTTTTGCCACCTGATATTAATAAATCTTTTTCTAACTTTGCACCGGACGAAGATAATATTAGATTTGGTTTAGGCGCTATTAAAAATGTGGGCGAAGCGGTTATTGAAAATATTTGTGAAGAACGTGAGAAAAACGGCGAATATAAATCATTGTACGACTTTTGCACCCGTGTTGATATGAAAGCATTAAATAAACGAACAATGGAAAGTTTGATTAAAGCAGGTGCTTTTTCAAATATTGAAAAGAGTCGAAAACAATTAATGTACAATTTAGATTCTATTATTGCTCAAGCACAAAGAGAAAATGAATCTAAAGCCTTGGGTCAAGCTAGTTTATTTGCAGCGTTAGGTGCAGATAGTGGTTTTGGCGGCGGTTCATATACGCTACAGGGTGATGATAGTGAATTTATGGATAAAGAAATTCAACAATTTGAAAAAGAATATCTTGGATTTTACGTCACAAGTCACCCTTTGTCGTCTATTAGAAATAGTTTGCCTTTTTTAACGACTCACAATGTTGCCGAATTAGCAGAAATGCCCGCAGATAAGCCTGTTACTATATGTGGTTTGTTGACACAAGTTCGACAGGTGCCGTTTAAAAAAGATCCGACTAAGTTTTTAAAAGCAGGACTAATTGAGGATTTAACCGGAAAAATAGAATTTGTTGTTTTCTACAAAACTCTTTTGGAGGTGAATTCTTATGTTGAAAACGAACAAAAGGTTATTTTCTCGGGTAAAGTTCAACATAAAGATGAAGACCAAATAAGTATTGTAGTTGATTCTGTTCGTCCTGTTGAAAATTCTAATGTTGTTACATTAACCGTTAAAAAAGATATTCCGTTTGAAACATTGGTTAGTATGAAAGATGCAATGCTAAATTATAAGGGGTCAGATCCATTAATGTTTAAACTTGATAACATGGATGGTGAAAAAATCCTTACCGGTTCAGGTTTTTGGGTAAATGCGACAAATGATTTTGTAAATGGAATGAAGTCCCATTATGGTGAATACGTTGAAGTCGGCGTAAAATCACTAGATAGTTAGTTCTTAAAAATTTTTGTTTTATATGAAAAAATTAATAGCCCTTTTGTAGTATATAGTTGTGCTACTTTTCGGTATTTTTTTAGGGTAAAAATAAGAGTAAACTAAAATTGGAACAAAATAAAGTATTAAGTTTCTACGGTTTTAGTGGAAATGGCATTGGAGATTTGCTATGTTAGGTGAAAGATATTCCGAAAATCTGAATAATAGAAAGCAAATTGAGCTAAAAGATGTCAATAAAGATATGGTAGCTTGGCTTGAAGATTTAGCTGAGGAGATTGGATGCCGAGTAGAGCGAAAAGAGTGGAAAAGTAAGTATAATAGTTACGTTGTGTATGATTATGAACCTTTTTGTTCAGAGGGATTTGAAATAAATTTAATATTTTCATCTACCAGTCGTCCTCATCTGAATTTTTTAAAATATTTATATGAGAACAAGATAAGTACGTTGAAATATCTAGATAGCTGCGTTAAGAAATAAACTCAATTTCAATTTGTGTTCTATTTCGCAATAAATTTTCAAAGTCTTGTGTAGTCAAAGAAAATGTTTTGTTTAAAACCTTTGAAATACCATTTACAGTTGGTTCACATAAAAAACAATTTATATTATCTTGAAAGATACCATCAATGCCGGTATCTTTTGTCCCAATACAAAAGCAGCCGCTTGACACAGCTTCAAAATAAACCAGCCCCAGTGTTTCATTAATACTTGGGAGAATAAAAATTTGAGATTTTTGCATTTCTTCTAAAACTTTTTTTTGTGAAATTTTTCCTGTGAAGATTATTTTTTCTTCCAATCCTAATTTCTTTGTAAGTAATTTTAATCTTTTTTCTTCTTTACCTGTGCCGATAATTTTTAAAATAAAGTTTCTATTTTTATAGCAATTAAAAGCTTTTATTAGCAAATCAATGTTTTTTCTCTTGATAAAATTTGCAGCCGTTATGAATGTTAAGGTCTCAATATTTTTAAATTTTTCAAGCATTTTTTCTTCGTTGACAAATTGCTTTTCAGAAATTTTAAACTTGTTTATCTTTATTTTAGGCTCACAATCAGGTAATATTTTTAATAATTTTAATTTAAGATGAGGCGCCCTGCAAATAATTTCATCACAATTTTTATATGCATTCTTTAAAACTGTTTTGAAGTAGAATGAATACTTGTAGTCCGTCAGAACATGAATATCTGATTGATGAACAGAGTATGTTATACTCGGCTTTATTTCTTTTGTTTTTTGCAAAAGATATTCAGCAAAAAGAATACCACAAGGCATGTGGGCGATTATTTTGTCATATTTTAGGATATCAATTTTCTGTTTTAAAAACCAAAAAGGAGTAAAAAAATTAATGTTCAAAATATTTAAATCATTACATTTATATTGCCCATTTTTAAGAATGCTCTTGCCTCTTATAATATTATTTATTAAAAAATTTGGTCTAATTATATCTACTTCATGTTCCTTCTGTAGCTCCTTAATTATAGGAACTAACGCTTTTGCACAATTTTCTTTATCAGAAATCGGAATTAAATCAGTAATAAATAAAATTTTCATAAAATAATTATAACATTATAATAATTTAGTTGTAATTATCTTTAAATAGTTGTAAAATTAAATATGTTAAGACAAATAAAATAAGGGGATATGAGATTATGACTAATATAATTCAAGGAAATTTAGTTGGCGGAAATGAAAAATATTGTATAGTAATTGCTCGTTTTAATGAGTTTATTGGTTCAAAATTGCTTTCAGGTGCAATTGACGAATTAGTTCGCCACGGTGTAAATGAAAATAACATTGATGTTGTTTGGACTCCGGGAGCTTTTGAAATTCCAATAGTAGCACAAAAAGTTGCTATATCTAAAAAATACTCAGCTATAATTGCGTTGGGTGCAATTATAAAAGGTTCCACCCCTCATTTTGACTATGTTTCTGCTGAATTGTCTAAAGGTATAGCGCAAGTGTCAATGCAAACAGGTGTTCCTGTTATGTTTGGAGTATTAACAACGGATAATATTGAACAAGCAATAGAACGCGCCGGTACGAAAGCAGGAAATAAAGGTTCTGATGTAGCTAAAGGCGCAATTGAAATGGTTAATTTGTTAAAACAGTTATAATTATTAGTTAGGAGGGTTTTATGTCCCATAATTATTTAGATGCATTTACGTATTTGTTTAAACACAAAAATTGGTTTGCCAAACTTTTGGTTGGTTCTTTGCTCTTTTTCTTTATTAAGTTAATAGAGTTGTCAATAAAAGTTTTAGGTACGGTAGAAATTCAACCATTAAGTTCTATGTTGGGTGATGCATTATCTCCTTCGCAATATGCACTTGCTGCATTGATGAGTGTTGGTGGTATTGTTTTGAGTCTATTATCTATCTGGATGTCGGCAACCTTATGCGGATATTTTATTACCGCTATAAGACGTTACATGAGAGGACAGGAAGATGCAATTCCGGATTGGGATGGCGTTATTGGCAAGTTGTTTTTCAGAGGATTTAAGGTTTTTATGGGGCTATTTTTGCTTAGTATTTTAGGCTATTTGTTCAGCCTCATAGTCGCTAATTACTCCGTTCTTATGGCTGCAGTGAAATCTTTGCACGCAGGTTTATTGATTTCTGTTCTAGGCTTATTTGTTTGTTGTTATGTAGTCTTTTTAATACCTGCATTAATTATGACTTTTTGCGAGCAAGATAAATTCTTTTCAATGTTCAACCTTGTACGCGCAAAACAATTGGCGACAAGATCTTTTGGGCAATATTGTTTGACAATTTTAAAATTATTATCAATTACGATTTTAAGCGGCAGTTGTGCTATTTTATTTTTCCCAGTTAAAATTGGAATTATTGTTTTACCGTTTATTTTCTTTTATCTTTTGATTGTTTACGGTAATATAATTGCTCAATATTATGTTCTTTATTGTAAAGAAGAACCCAAACAAGAATAATTTAACACTGACTTAATAATAAAAAGCCACTCCAGTGAGTGGCTTTTTAGTGTTTATATAACTATTTGTTTTTACAATCCACGGCTTAGGTTTTTGATGACTCTGCCTTTGATTACGACTTCTACGTCGTCGGTAGGGTGCAAGATTTCAGGTCCGCCGT
>JAZTWQ010000010.1:0-1855 GCA_045635965.1 Candidatus Gastranaerophilaceae bacterium | reverse complement strand
ACAAAATCAACGACCGCTGTAATGGCGGTCGTTTTTGTGTGTTTACACAAGATGATAAACTTTCTTGGTACGCTCGTCTATGAATTCACTATTCTTTAATTTCTGCGTAACATTTACTAAATCTCGTTCTACTAAATAACCTTTTTTGCTAGCTTTTTTCGCCTTCATTTTCCGTAGAGATAGGATTTTAGGGTCGGTACAATCAATCCAACTATCATGCTCCAAAACACCAGCATAGTCACTATGTCTCAACAAGTATTGTTCCCCTTGCCAATCTGGATCTTCTGAAAAATCAGCTTCAGAGTTAATCAGCACAACTGCAAACTCTTTTTTATCGCTCTTAGAACCTGCTACAACGATGTATTTCAATCGAGTGTCATAACCATCTACAAGTACGATTCCATCATTTCTATCCATCTCAACATAGATGATATCTCCGATTTGTATATCATCAGCACTTCGTATCAGCGAGGATTCTTGTATTTGTGCGTGTAAGTCTTTTAAAATATCGTTATGATCCATGACTACTCACACATCAAAAGTTCCTTGTTGTAGATGTAATTTCGCATTTTTTCAGATGCTCCTCCAGCGATTGCGATCTCCAAAGATGTTAGGAATCCTTGCTGTGGATCTCTGTTGTAGCGTTCCCATGCTGCTTCGTAGGCACTATCATGAGATTCAGGAGATAATTCTTCTTTTGAATTTTTATCTTTGCAATACAAATACCACTTATCTAAACATTTACGCTCCATGTTAGATAAATAATCCATATTGGGTTCTTTTGTTGCATAAACCAACTGATCCTGAATACGAATAGAATTGATAAACGACTCTAAATCTGGATATTCAGAAGCATCCTCTTCGTGCAACTCAGCAATTTTAATTACCTTATTGGACAATGCTGGAACTGGACCCATAGCACGAGCCCTGAAGGTATCAGGACACAACACCTTACCATATTTTGCCAAATATTCTCGTTGTGCAAAATACAATATCTTGAATAGTTTGATATAGTCAACGCCTTGCTCAAAATGTTGCAACACATAAAGAACAACAGACTCTATCTTTTTGATTTGTTCTATAGGTTTCATACCTTATTTCAGTTTAAGTGTGAAAATTTCGCTGCAAAGTTACTAAAAATATTTGTATTTAGCAAATATTCTAATTGATTATTATGTTTTTTTACTTGCTACAAAGCATTTTTACTAAAAAAGGAGCCTCTCCAAGACGAAAAACAACGATAGTTTTGAATGATTCAGAACAAAAACTATACCAAAAAAAATGCACCATCATAGATGCATTTTTCTTGTTGTACATATAGTTTTTTTACTCCGTCCTTAGTGCTTCGACGGGGTTGGAGGTGGCGGTGCGGAGGCTGGCGAGGGTGACCACCAGCGTTGTGATGACGAGCACAGCCAACAACGCTACCACAAACACCCACACAGCTATCGGCGCACGGTACGCAAAAGTGCTATAGTAATAGTCCGTAATAAAGTAACTGATTGGTGCAGCGATGAGGAAACAAATGCCCACAATAATCATAAACTTGCGGTTGAACATCACCAAGATCTCATGCACGGTGGCACCGGTCACACGGCGGATACCAATCTCCTTGCGGCGGTATTGCGTTTCGAAAATCACCAATCCCAACACACCCATCAGCGAAATAATAATCGCCAACATCGTGAACAACGAGATCGTTGTGGTCAGTTGTTGCTCTTTTTGGTAGTTCTCGCCCAGTTCCTCGTCGAAGAAGTTGATTTTCACTTTCTCTGAACCAAAATGCGGAAGTACTTTGTCCGTCGCGTTATGGATTGTCTCAAACACCGAACGGATATCTGCATTCTCCACTGTG
>JAZTWQ010000009.1:0-25660 GCA_045635965.1 Candidatus Gastranaerophilaceae bacterium | reverse complement strand
AGATGCTGAAACAAGTTCAGCATGACTGTTAAATTATTGATAAGATTTTGAGGTTTTTGATTAATATTTTCACATTGAACACTTATTTTTTGACCTTCGAGAGAAATTAATGAGCTATCAAATCGCCCCCCCCCTACTGTTTTGCCGGTTTTCGCCGTTTTGTTCTTTCTCATTATTCCATCTCCTGCTTTATGTCTGCTTGGTAAAGCCGTCACACTATTCTTTGTTTCAACAGTAGACTAAAGTCTACCATACATTTTACATTTAATTCATGAAAGAATTATACTAAATTTTTCTATGAATAGCAATATAATTTAATTTTTAAACATCCCCACTATTTTCCTCTTATGGCTATAAAAAAAATCTTCTTTTTATGTAATAACGTTACAAAAAGGAGAAAAAATGAAAAAAATAGTTTTTTTTAATGCTACTCAAGAGGATAAAAATTTTTTTACAGACAAATTAATCGAAAAACATACTTTAATGTTTTTTGATAAATCAATAAACAATATTAAACTTACTAATGATATTTTAGAAGCAAATATTATTTCTTGTTTTACTATAAGTCAATTAAACAAAGAAATATTAGCTAAATTTAAAAATCTTGAAGCAATTATTTTAAGATGTGTTGGATTTAACAATGTTGACATTGAATATTGCAAAGAAAAAGGAATAAAAGTATTAAACGCAAAAAGCTATGGGAACACAACCGTCGCCGAATTTGCGCTGGGTTTAATTTTCGATATTTCAAGAAACATTTCAAAATCTTTTATGGAAATAAACAAAAACATAAAAGAAAAAAATGAATATGAAGGAATAGAACTAAAAGGAAAAACTCTAGGTGTTATTGGTGTTGGCGCAATCGGAACAGAATTAATTAAAATGGCTTATGGATTAAATATGACGCTATTAGGCTATGATTTAAATGAAAATGAAGAACTAAAAAACAATTATGACTTAAAATACACATCTTTGAATGAGCTTTTAAAAACGTCTGATTTTATTTCAATTAATGCGCCTCTTACAAAAGAAAATTATCACTTAATAAACGAAGAAAAATTTAATTTAATGAAACATAATGCATTTGTAATAAATACATCAAGAGGAGAATTAATTGACACAAATGCATTGTATAAAGCTTTATACCTAAAACGGATAAAAGGCGCCGCCTTAGATGTTTTAGAATGCGAAGAAGAAACCAATGATTTAAATATTATTGATATGGACTATCTTGACAAAAATGATATAAAACAAATATTATTAAACAACGAGATAACAAAATTAGACAATGTAATTGTTACTCCACATATTGCTTATGATACAAAAGAAGCAAAAGAAAGAATAAGGCAAATAACACTTGACAATATTTGGTCGTATCTTGCAAATGAAATTAAAAACAATGTTTATTAAAAAGAACTAAAATGAGTTTATTAGAAGTAAAAAATTTAAATTTGGGTT
The DNA here is from genome assembly GCA_045635965.1 of Candidatus Gastranaerophilaceae bacterium. GTDB lineage: Bacteria > Cyanobacteriota > Vampirovibrionia > Gastranaerophilales > Gastranaerophilaceae > RGIG2134. Next base: position 24,202 of record JAZTWQ010000009.1, on the reverse strand, counting down.
TTAATTTGTCAAAAGGCTTTGCGCAAGTTTTGCACGATGTTTCTTTTTCTGTTGAGGAAGGGAAAATGCTAGCACTTGTGGGAGAATCCGGATGCGGTAAAACATTAAGTGCAATGAGTATACTTAAACTTTTGCCTAAAAATGCTCAAATAAAGTCCGGAAAAATTTTTTTTAAAGATGAAAATTTATTAAACAAAAAAGAATTTCAAATGCAAAAAATAAGAGGAAAAAATATAGCTTTAATTCCACAAGACCCGATGACCTCTTTAAACCCGCTTTACACAATAGAAAATCAATTATTGGAAGTTATAAAACTACATCAGCCCAATGAAAAAAATCCTTATGAAGTTGCCATAAAAGCACTAAAAGACGTTAAAATCCCAAACCCTGAAGACAGATTAAAAGCATACCCACATGAATTTTCAGGAGGAATGAAACAACGAATAATTATAGCTATGGCGCTTGCTTGTCAAGCAGATTTAATTATTGCCGACGAACCAACTACAGCACTGGATGTTACTGTACAAGCTCAAATAATGAAATTACTAAAGGAAATTAAAACCGAAAAAAATACTGCGATAATTTTGATTACTCATGATTTAGGAATAGTTGCAGAAAATGCAGATGATGTTGCTGTTATGTATGCAGGTAGAATTGTTGAATATACATCAAAAAATGAGTTATTTAAAAACCCAAAACATCCATATACAAAAGCATTATTTAAAGCACTACCTGATATAAATGACAAGAATTTAACACCAATAGAAGGACAACCCCCTTCTATTAATGAAAAAATTGTAGGTTGCCCATTTAACCCACGTTGTAGTAAAGTTTTTGATACTTGTTTAGAAAAAAATCCTCAACTTAAAGAAGACGAAAAATCACTTGTTGCATGCTGGCGTTGTAAACAAAATTAACGTTTAAGCTTTACTCTTTTTTGTGTTATAATTTTTTCAAAAGACATAACTGGAGTTAAAAAATGAGTGAATTAAGAGATAAATATGAGGTTGTAATTGGTTTAGAAGTTCACGCTCAATTGAAAACCAAATCAAAGATATTTGCACCGGATGGGATAGAATTTGGCAAAGAACAAAATACTCAAATTAGCCCTATCACATTAGGTATGCCTGGGGTTTTACCTGTATTAAATAAAGAGTGCGTAAATATGGGGATTCTTTTAGGTTTGGCATTAAATTGTGAAATTCCTGAAAGATGTAAATTTGACAGAAAACAATATTTTTACGCAGACCTACCAAAAGGCTATCAAATTTCTCAATATGATGAACCTATTTGTGTAAATGGTTATATAGATGTTAAGGGTAAAAGAATAGGTATTACTCGTGCTCACTTAGAAGAAGATGCTGGAAAATTAGTTCACGCAGGTGCTGATGGATTGGCTGGTTCAAGTTATTCTTTAGTTGACTTAAATAGAGCAGGAACACCTTTGCTTGAAATAGTTTCTGAGCCTGACATGAGAAGCTCTGAAGAAGCTAAAGATTATATGGAAGAATTAAGAAGCATAGTTAGATACTTAGGTGTGTGTGATGGTAACCTTGAAGAAGGTTCAATGAGATGCGACGCTAACATTTCTATTATGCCAAAAGGTTCTAAAGAATTTGGAACTCGTGCAGAGATTAAAAACGTAAACTCTTTTAGAGCTTTGCAAAGAGCTATTGAATATGAAATTGATAGACAAATTGAAGTTGTTGAATCAGGTGAAAAAGTTGTTCAAGAAACTCGTCTTTGGGATGATAATCAAGGTGTTACAAAATCTATGCGTGGTAAAGAAGATGCACATGATTACAGATATTTCCCAGAACCAGATTTAATGCCATTAGAAATTTCTCGTGAATGGGTTGAAAGAATTAAAACATCAATGCCTGAACTTCCTGCACAAAAAAGAGCTAAGTATGAAGCTGCGGGTTTGAGCGCATATGATGCAAATGTAATTGTTGATCAAATGGAAACAGCTTTGTTCTACGATAAAATGTTAGAATTAGGTGCAAATGCGAGAATAGGTTCTAATTTCTTGATGGGTGAAATTACTGCTTATTTGAAAGAAAAACATATTACAATTAATGAAACAAAAATTACTCCTGAAAGTTTAACTAAACTTATTCAGTTGATTGAAAAAGGCACAATATCAAATAACATTGCAAAAAATCTTGTTATGACATTGGTAAAAGAAGGTGGAGACCCTGCTGAAATCGTTGAAAAACAAGGATTAGGCGTTATTTCTGACGAAGGCGCTATCAAAGAAATTTGTCAAAAAGTTGTAGATAGCAATCCAAATCAAGTTGCTGCTTATAAAGGTGGAAAACAACAATTGTTCGGTTTCTTTGTTGGTCAAGTAATGAAAGAAACTAAAGGTAGAGCTAATCCACAAACAGTTAATGAGTTGTTAAAAGAATTATTAGCATAATAATTAAAATTTATAAATCTAAAAAATATTACCCTGTTGGGTAATATTTTTTTGTTATTTGACAAATAAAATAAAATTAAACTAGTTGGAAAAAATTTTAAACTAACTGTGAATTTAAAATGATACTTTTCCATACAACGATATTTTACTGGGGCAACTTTGTCCCATTTTTTTATATAAAATTTATTATTTTTCCCAAAAAGTTTTAAAATTATCAACCTGTAATAATGTTTCATTAAAATTACCGTTAAAATTTAAGGCTCTATCATCAATATATAATTTTGCAGCCCCTTTAATATTTGTTACTTCTATGAAATATTCATCAATTTTATTTTCTTCTAACCATTTTTTTGCAAGTTCTGTATTTCTATTAGTGAATAATTTTAACCTGTATTTTTTGGATAATTCTATTATAAAATCTTTTGCACCATCTCTAATTGGCGGAATATAATCTGATACATAACTTCCGCAGTATGTATTCAATACGCCATCTAGGTCTATTAATATTAATGATTTTTTCATGATTGCCTCCCTTGTGCTAGTGCTACTAGTTGAAGATATTGCTAGTATAGCTCACAATTTTAGAATGAACAAGTCATATTTAGAACAACTTGCAAAAAGAATAAAAACATTAAGGACAGAAAGAGGGTTGACACAAGATGACCTTGCAGTTGAAGGTATTTCTCGTTCTATGATTAGTTTAATTGAAATTGCTAAAACGGATGTTACTGTTTCAAAACTTAAAATTATTGCCGATAGTTTAGGGTTAAAGGTAAAAGATTTGTTCGATTTTGAATAATTTATTTATTTTATTTTGGTGCGTATAAACGCACTTTCAATATTATTTTATATAATATTTTGAATTTCTTTTTTTAAGTGGTATAACTATAGATATAGAGAAGTTAAGAGAAAAGGATTATTTTATGTCAGAAAATAACATTGATTTACAAGTTTTGAGACATTCTACTTCACATATTATGGCTCAAGCTGTTCAAAATTTATTTCCACAAGCAAAATTAGCTATTGGACCGGCGATTGAAAACGGTTTTTATTATGATTTTGATATTGATGGGCATACATTAACGCAAGAAGATTTGGAAAAAATTGAAGCGGAAATGAAAAAACTTGTTAAGCAAGATTTGCGTTTTGAAAAATACGTTATTCCTGATGTAGAAGCCCAAATTGAAGAATTTAAAAAACAAGGTGAAATCTATAAAGCAGAATTATTGGAAGAACATAAAAATGATAACCCAACTCTTTATATTACAAAAGATAGAGATGGAAATGCTTTGTTTAACGACCTTTGTGCTGGTCCACACCTTGAAAATACTAGAAAAATTAAAGCTTTCAAACTTTTAAAAGTTGCTGGTGCATACTGGAGAGGTAATGAAAAAAATAAAATGCTTCAACGTATTTACGCAACAGCATTTTTGACAAAAGAAGATTTAGAAGCTTATTTAACTTATCTTGAAGAGGCACAAAAAAGAGACCATAGAAAATTGGGAACTCAATTAGATTTATTCTCTGTTAGAGAAGAAATCGGTGGTGGTCTTGTTTTGTGGCATCCAAACTTATATACCGTAAGAGAAGAAATCGAAAATTATTGGAGAAGCGAACATAGAAAACGTGGCTACGTAATTGTTCAAACTCCACAATTGGCAAAATCAAAACTTTGGGAATTATCTGGTCACATTGATCATTACAAAGAAAACATGTTCTTTATTCAAGGAAACGAAGATGATGAAGAACAATATATTGTAAAACCTATGAACTGTCCTTTCCATATTTTGATTTACCAATCACAAAGACATTCATATCGTTCATTGCCTTTGAGAATGGCAGAATTGGGAACAGTTTATCGTAGAGAAAAATCAGGCGCTTTAGCAGGATTAACTCGTGTTCAAGGCTTTACGCAAGACGATGCACACGTATTCTGCACTCCAGAACAATTAGTTGATGAAATCAATAGAATTATAGATTTTGTTTCAGATACCATGAAAATCTTTAATATGGACTTTGAAGTTGAGTTGTCAACTCGTCCTGAAAGTTTTGTTGGAGATATTAAAAATTGGGAAATTGCTGAAGCTGGCTTAAAAGAGGCGATGGACAAATATGGAATGAACTATGAAATCAATGAAGGTGACGGTGCATTCTACGGTCCAAAAATTGACTTCAAGGTTAAAGATGCTTTGGGAAGAACTTGGCAGTGTGCTACTATTCAGTTAGATTTTAATCTTCCAGAAAGATTTGGTATTAAATATCAAGATAAAGACGGTCAAATGAAAACGCCTGTAATGCTTCATAGAGTAATTTTTGGTTCTATGGAAAGATTCCATGGTATTTTGATTGAGCATTATGCTGGTGCGTTCCCAACTTGGCTTGCTCCAACTCAAGTTCAAATTGTACCGATTGCGGACAGACACGCAGATGCAGCAGCTGAAATTCAAAAGAAAATGTTTGAATTAGGTATTCGTGCTCATCTTGATGATCGCTCAGAAAGTATGAATTATAAAATAAGAGAAGCCTTGCAAGATAAGAAAATACCTTATGTTCTTGTAATGGGTGATAGAGAAATTGAAAATGGCACCGTTTCAGTTCGCGCAAGAGGCAGAGGAAATATTGGTGTATTCAATATAGACGAATTTATTTCTTCTGTTCAAGCAGAAATTAAAACTCGCGGACAAGAAATTGTTCAAGCAAAAGAATAGTTAAAAATCCAAATTAAACTCAAAACCTCGTATTAAATACGAGGTTTTGTTTTATTAAATGAAACAAACAGAATACAAAGAAAACAGGCTGGAGTGCTTGTTTATTCCAACCTATTTTAGAACTTTAACCCTTGATTAAAGTTTGAATAAAGGAGAAAGGCTGAAGCGATGAGAGATAACCTCAGCCCTTTTTTGACGAAAAAGTCCTTATCTATAAGAACAGCAGGTTATTCCGGCTTGTTCTTTTAATGTTTGCGCCTTATCTGTTTTTTCCCAAGGAACATCAATATCTAATCTGCCCATGTGACCGTAAGCCGCAAGTTTTTGATAGAATTTACCACCATTTTTAGCAGGTAAATTACGTAAATCAAATAATTTAATAATTGATGCTGGTCTTAAATCAAAATTTTTGATTATTAATTTTTCAATTTCATCATCTGAAATTTTTCCTGTTCCAAAAGTATCAACCATAACTGAAACTGGTTCAGCAACACCAATTGCATAAGCAACTTCTATTTCACATTTTTCTGCCAATCCAGCAGCTACAATATTTTTTGCTACATAACGTGTCGCATAAGCAGCAGATCTATCAACCTTTGTTGGATCTTTACCAGAAAAAGCTCCGCCTCCATGACGAGAATAACCACCATAAGTATCAACAATAATTTTTCTTCCAGTTAAACCAGCATCGCCTTGTGGTCCACCAATTACAAATCTTCCTGAAGGATTTATCAAATATTTTGTATTAGAATCAGGCTTAATCGTATCGTTTTCAAATACAGGCTCGATTACATATTTAATAACATCTTCTTTGATTCTTTCTTGAATATATTTATTATCAGAATTACCTTCAATTTCCGGATCATGTTGTGTTGAAATCAATACCGTGTCAATTCTTGACGGTTTTCCATCAATATACTCAATAGAAACCTGAGATTTTCCATCAGGTCTTAAATAACTTAATGTTCCATCTTTTCTAACTTGTGATAATTTCAAGGCTAATCTATGTGCTAAACTAATCGGCAATGGCATAAGTTCTGGTGTTTCATTACAAGCAAAACCAAACATAATACCTTGGTCACCTGCCCCTATTTCAGCTGTTTCGTCTTTAGACGTATTAGCATTATTATCACGAGTTTCTAATGCTTTGTTTACTCCACCGGCAATATCAGTAGACTGTTCATCTATACTTGTAATTACCGCACAAGTTTTATAATCAAAACCGCCACCTTCTCTACCAATATAACCAATATTTTTAATTGTATTTCTAATAATTTGAGGAATATCCACATAACAATCTGATGTTATTTCACCACAAACAAAAGCCATACCTGTCGTTACTGTTGTTTCTGCCGCAACACGAGATTTAGAATCTTTTGTTAAAAACTCGTCCAAAATCGCATCAGAAATCTGATCACATACTTTATCCGGATGTCCTTCGGTTACTGATTCTGACGTAAATAGATATTTTTTAGATGCCACGCTAATTTCCTCTCATTCTTAATTTATAAACATGTTACTTTAAAATAAAAGTTTGGTCAAACAATAATATTTTTGTTACATATTTTAAATTTTTTTATAAAAATAGCAAATTTTTATTTTTTTGTTTTTAAATAAATAAAAAGGAAAGGTGAAATTATGATAAATAACCAAATTAATTCTCCAAGTTTTGGAAAACTTTATTCCTCTTCAACCTCTGTAAAAGCAAAAGAAGCATTAACAGATTGTCTTGATATTGTAAAAGCTCGTAAAAAAATGATAGGTCAACTCGACGCAATGGACTACGATGTTTTGGTAAACATGAGGGATAATGCTGGGTGGAACAACAAAACCCCAATATCTTTTGCCATAGAAGTTTGTAAAAAAATAAATCCTTTTTCTAACAAAAATTATTCTGAATTAATGCCACTTAATGAAAATTATTCTGCAACAAAAGCATTTCTCAAAGACAGCAATATAACAAAAGCATTAAGCTCTTTTTTAGATGAAATTGAACAATCAATCAAATTTAAACTCGCAGATTAATATAAAATTCCTGTATCAAAAATTTTCTGAATTTTATCACGCATAATTTGATTTATCTCTTCTGGACTTTGCGTACCATCTATTGAGATAAAATTGTATTCTTGCTTTAACTTTTCATATTCTTCTAAACATTGACTTTGATATATTTTAAAAGATTTGTAAAAATCTCGACTTAACCCTATATCTCTTCCTGATTCATAATAATCAAGCCCTGTTGTACCAATAATTCTCTTTAAAAGAGTTTCTACAGGCATATCTAAATAAAAAACCAAATCCGGTTCCGGCGCATAATCATATAATTTTTTTACCCATTCGATGTCATGATTTCTTACAACATCACGAACAAACGCAGTATACTTGTACCTATCCATCAAAACAACAAAACCTGCTTCTAAAGCGGGGATTATTGTATTAGTTAATCTATCTGCAAAATCTGCAGCATAAAGTAAACTAAAAGTTGTTGGATTGAGCAAATTTCTTTCTTTTGCATCATCTATAACTTGGCTTATTAGTCGAGAGGTTTTCCATTCGCTCACCATTGCACCATAACTTTTGTCTTCAATCCAACGTTTTAACATATTAATTTGCGTTGATTTACCAGCACCGTCTGTTCCTTCAACAACAATCAATAAACCTTCATAACCATGTTTTGTTTTATATTTTTCCATTATTAGATTGAAATCCCTTTTCTTTCTAAAACTTTTTTAAATTCAGCCCTTAATTTCATTTGCTTTGTATGAATACTTTCTTGTGCGTCTATTTCAAACAAATTGTATTCATCAACCATTTTTTTATATTCATCATTAACTCGATTTTGAAATATCAAATAACTTTCATAAGGGTCGTTAGAAATTTTTAAATCCATACCCGCTTCGTAAAATTTAGGTGCACGATTTGAACAAATTCTTTTTAGTGAAACTTCTGCCGGCACGCTAAAATATGCGGTTAAATCAGGCTGAATAGCAAAACCATACATATTTCTAACCCACTTAGCATCAACACCACGCGCAACATCTCTTGCAAAAGCTGTATAAACATATCTATCAGCAAGAACAATAAATCCTGCTTTCATTGCCGGAATAATTATTTTTTCTAATCTATCTGCAAAATCCACCGCATGAAGAAGAGAAAAAGTTCTAGGTGAAAGCAAATTTTTCTTTTTTGCTAATTTTGTTGTTTGAGAAATCAAATCAGAAGAGTTCCACTCCGTATAAATCACATCTAAACCTATAGACTGCACCCAATCTCTAAGAATTGCAAGCTGAGTTGATTTGCCGGAACCGTCAATTCCTTCAACGCAAATCAAAGTCCCTTTTAAGTCATGTGGTTTAGAAAATCTTAGCATCTTTTCCCCTTTTATTACTATTATTTATAATATCATAGTTTGCTCAATAGATAAAGTGGTATGAAAATATTTGTGTAAATTATAATTTAGGGATGAAAATAAAATTAAAAATTAACGAATAATCGTAGGTTGGGCATTCTTGCCCAACACTTATTTGACATTTTAAAATAACTGTAATTTATATTTTCCCATTTTATATATGTTTAACACATAAAACTTAAAATATACAAAAAATTCACCTATAAAATATTATTTCTTCCAACTTGTTGGGCAAGAATGCCCAACCTACAATTAACGCCAATTTAAATTATTAAATTATAATTTACCAAATTAAATACAAAATCCTTGCTTAAAATTTCAAAATATTATACTATTAATAAGTGACTTTTTTAAATAAAAAATTAAATATGGAGAATATAATATGAAGAATAAAATGGCTAAAACCCGCATAACACTAGGGGGGGGGGATTAGTAACCGCTTAAATTCTCCTTTATTTCAAAAATCTTATAATAATAGTAAAAAATTCAACCTCTCGCATGTTTTCCCCTTAAAAGCATTTACATTGGCAGAGGTTTTGGTTACTTTAACAATAATTGGTGTTGTTTCAGCAATAACAATTCCAACACTGCACCAAAGACATACAGAACAAACAACCGTCAGCAAAGTAAAGAAATTCTATTCCACCGTCTCCCAAGCACACCAAAAAGCCGTTGCTGAATATGGTGATGTTGAAACTTGGGGAATCACTGGACCAGATCCTGAAAGTGCTTTACTCATTTACGATTATATGTTTAAAGACAACTTTAAAATAATGGTAGACTGTGGATTAGATAACAACAAAAAATGTTTCCCTGATGGCGATTATTTTCATTATAACGGAAACAATATAGGTAATTTTTATTCACAAAACTTTTACTATAAAATGATTTTAAATGATGGTTCTATTATATGGTTTAGAGGGGCAACTAATGCAATGGACAATGTATTCATTGATGTCAATGGACCACAAAAACCTAACACTTGGGGAAAAGATGTATTTTCACTTTTATACGCACCTGAAGATGGCGTGTTTGTTCCAGACGGCACACCAAATTCATCAAATCCATTTGACACATCTTGTAAAAAAACAAGCAACGGTTTTGGTTGTGGAGCTTGGGTTGTTTACAAGGGAAATATGGACTACTTGCATTGCGATGATTTAAAATGGGATGGCAAGCAAAAATGCACTAAATAAAATCTGTTTGTAAAATTATTTTAAAATTTTCTTGCAGAATTTTTTAAAAATTGTATTATAAATGTATGCAGTACTTAAAATGGAAAGAAAAATATTTGAACTCAGAAGTGAAAGAAAAAGCTCTTATTGAGCTTAAAAAAGTTGTTGAACAATGTAAATCTTGCGATTTAGGCGCTACCTGCACAAATAAAGTTTTTGCTGACGGAAGCTCAAATGCTAAAATAATGCTTATTGGCGAAGCCCCCGGGGCAGAAGAAGATGCATCAGGAATTCCTTTTGTTGGTCGTGCAGGGAAGTTATTAACCCAATTTTTAACAGACGCAGGTTTTGATAGAAGCAAAGATTTCTACATTGTAAACACCGTAAAATGCAGACCTCCAAATAATCGCATTCCTAGTGATTTTGAAAAAAAATGTTGTAGCGATTATCTCTCAGCACAAATTAATATTGTTAAGCCTAAAGTTATAGTTCTTTGTGGCTCTACTGCGTTAAAATCTTTTAGTGATAAAGAATATAAAATTTCAGATATTCGTGGACAATGGATAGACCTATTTGGCGAAATAAAAGCTATGGCTATTTTTCACCCATCATATTTGTTAAGAAATCATTCGCTTGAAGAAGGGTCTCCTAGAGATTTAACTAAAAAAGACCTTTTAAGAATTAAAAATTACGTAGAAAAAGTTTAATAAATTGTAAAACTGCTTAAAGTATTGTAATAAACTACACAAGAGCCGGTTCTTTTGTTAAAATATTACAATAGAGTTATTGTAATTAGAGAGCAGTTTTATGAGTGAAAATCAATATTTAGAAATTATAGATGGAAAAATAGAAGTTGTTAAAAATTTAGTTGAACAACAAACCAAATCAGGCGTGTTTTTCGACGGTTTTACTAAACAAGTTTTAGAAAAAATTAATGATAAACTTGATACTTTATCAGGAATGGAAACAAATGAATTAATAACTTATTTAACAAAAGAAGTTAAAATTTCATTAGAAGAAAGACATCTTGTTATACAAGAAAGACTTGATGGGGTTCAAGGACAAATTAATGCTATTCAAAACAATTTAGTAGACTCATTAAAAAGTCCGGAAATTGCAGCTATATTTACAAAACTCTCTGATACTGTTCTTGATTTTTCACGCAACTTAAACTCGCAAACTAAATATTTTAACTCTACAGTAGAAGATATTCAAAAAGAAATTTCAAAAATAAATGTAGATGAAAAATTTATTGCTCAAACAAACAGCATAAGACTGGACATTGAAAGATACAAAATTGATGTAGCATCTGTTGTTGATAGCATAAATTCTAACTTCAAATCAATGCAATATTTAATTGAAGAAAATAACAACGCTGAGTTATTTACATCTTTAGCCGCAGACATATCAATTTTGCAAAAAGGATTAAATGACATTGTATCTGTTGTTACGGTTATAGAAGACAAACAAACTGATTTTATTTCTTCTATTAAAGACATTGCCTCCACAATAAATACTGAAGAAATTAGGCTTGGCGTTTCTTCAACTTTAGCAGAAATGCAGGCACTTAAGGAGTCAATAAGCATTTTAGTAAACAAATCTGATATTGAATTTCTAAATGAAAAAATAAACAACACATTAAACGAAATTTTAGAACTAAAAGATTTAACAAAGTTCAATGATAGTGAAAATAAAAGTACATTAAAAAACTATTTTGAAAATTTACACATACTAATTTCTTCATATTTATCAAAAGAAGAAAATGAAATTATCAAAAATAAACTAGAGTACATTCAATCAAAGGTTGTTTCTGGAGAGGAAAGCCTAAAAGAAGAAATTAAAAATATAATTCCACATTTTGCCTCTTTATCAACTGTTGAAAACATAAAAGAATTAGCTGAAAATACAGCAAAAGTTATAAATGAATTATCGGATAAAATAGAAAACAAACTAGTACAAAATGCTGTTGATTACCAAACTCAAATAGACTCCTTAAAAGTTATTTTGTCAGACATGCACAAAACATTAACAACAATGCCTCTTCACGCAGAACCTTCTGACAAAAGTGATGTGTTAAAAGAAGAAATTAAACTTATCGCAGACTATGTTTCTAATATTTCTGAAAAAATTTCCGACGAAACAAAAACTTCTTTTTCAGAAATAAAACTTTATTTAGATAATACTAGTACAAAAATCTCTGAAAAAATCGACAATTTAGATTCTTTTGCAAACTTTGTTCAAGACAAAAATAGTGAAGTAATAAATAAATTAGAGGAGCTAAAAGATTTTTCTCAAAAAGTTACAACTTTAGTTTCTGCATTAAATATTGAAGTTGGTTTGAAAAATGAAAACTTAAAACAAACAATTGAAACAGCTCAAAATTCAATCAGTGAAAAAATTGATAATTTAAAAACAGCCACAAAAGAAGACTCTAATAATATTTTAAAAATATCTGAAGAAATTAATTTAAATATTGATAAACTAGCTAATATAAATGAAGAAAAATCTAACCAAGTAACTGAAACAATTTCAAAACAAGCTAATTTTATAAGAGAACTGGAAACAAAAGTATTATTATGCGCAGATTCAACCGTTAAAAACATTGAAACCGTTGAAAACATAAATAATTCCGTAGAAAATCTTGATAGAAAAGTAAACCAACTAACCTCTGTTTATGCAAATTCTACTAATCAATTAATAGGCAATGTCGCTCATCAATCATCATTGATTAATAACCTTGAATCAAAAGTTGTTATGGCAACAAATTCGATTGTCGAAAAAGCCCAAACAGAACTAGATGAAAAACTTAATATCATTACAAATTCTTGTGGACTTGTAAATAATCAAATTAATGAAGTTATATCTCAACAAGAAAACGCAACAAAAACACTAGAAACAAAAGTTTCAATGCTTACGGGGGCTATTGTTGACTCTAACAAATTAACAAATGACGTTAATTCCGCAGTATCAAAGCTAGATGAAAAATTAATTGAATCAGAGGTACAACGCAAAACAGCAAAAGAAGACATTTTATCTAAACTAAGCGAAGTAATGACTTCGTTGGGTGAAAAATTATCACAATCTTTTACACAAAGAAGCATAATAAAAGAAGAAATTATAAATTCTGTAAAAGAAACCAATAAAAAAATTAACGAAAAACTAGAAGGCACAAACACAAAAGTTGAAAACTTTGTTGATGAAATAAAACAACTCCTTGGAACTTCTTTTGCTAATATTTCTGATAATTTATCTCAAGAAAATACCAAAAACGGTGAATTTAAAGAAAAACTAAAACTAGAATTAGAAAAAACGATTAGCGAAATAACTAATAAGATTATCAATTCTGATGAAAAAAATGCTGAACTGCGTTTACAACTGATTAAAGAAATAGAAAACACTACTAAATTAATAAATGAAAAATATGATATTCAACTAGAAAATATAAATAATAATTTCCAACAAATTCAAGAAGGAATGATTAAAAATGTAGTTGAAGAAATTGGATTGGAAGATTTAAAAGTTGAAATAAGCCAAGACATAGCAATTTATGCTGTTTCATTAAAAGAGAAAATAGAAGAAACTGTTGCAATAATTGAAAACAATAAAGATTACTTGTCTATGATTTCTACAGACAATACAACCAACATTATGGATAGAATTGTAGAAATTAAAAACGACTTGTCTGAAATTAAGCTTGGCAACGCATCTGGTATGGTCGTTGCAGAAATTCGCAGGGTTGGAGAAAAAATAGAAGGCTGGTCAAATGATATCCTCGATACCATTTCTGATGAAGTTAAAGACGCGTTTTCAGAAAATATCCGCCTCATCAACGATACAGTCCAAGATAATATTGCAGTCATAAAAGATGATATTCAAGAACTTGTTATAAAATTGTCTGACGTTAATGCAATTGCACAAGAAGTTAAAACTGCCGTCGCTGATTCTTTTGACGCATATTTAAATTATTTCTATGAAAAAGTTGAAGATTCTTCTGAAGAAATAAAAAAACATATTGATGTAAACATTGAAAAATTAACAAATACTGTTCAAGAATATAAAAAAGAATTGAATATCCTTGCAGATATTGATTTAAACTCTTATAAAGAAGAAACTAAACAATTTATTCAGGAAGAAGTTGATATTCTAGGCAAAAAAATAGAAGAAATACAATCTAGCTTAGAAGAAAAAATTATTACGGAAAATAAAACAGAAGAAACAAATGAAAAAGATGTTTCTCTTGAATTAAAAGAAACAATCAATGACTCAATTAATGGAGTTAATAAACGCTTAGAGTTATTAAGGGATATACTTTTATCAGAAATTCCTAGCAGCGACTTTATTAGTGAGAACTTTGAAGATGTTCGTGTATCCTTAAATGAAATTAGTGAAAAAGTTGAACAGCTTGATAAATTAGAAAACTTAAGTAAGTTGGATGAAATTAATAATTCATTAAACAAACTTGAGCAAAAAGAAAATAAATTCGAAATAGTTGAAGGTTTATTAAACGAAATTAAAGCAAAATCTAATGATTTTGAAAATATTAGTGAAATTTTAAATGAAATAAATTCAAAATCAAACAATATAGAAAATGTTAATGAAATTTTAAGCGAAATTAATTCTAAAACTGATAATTTTGCCAATATAGTAAAATCAGAAAACGCTTCATTAAAAGATGTTATTAATCGTTATCAAACAGAACTTAACACATTATCTAACCTTGATGCATCTTCAAATGATGAAAATACAAAAGAGTTTATAAAAGAAGAATTAAACCACTTAAAAGAACAATTTGTAAGAAACTTAACCAGTGTATTCGAAAATATTTCATTTATAGAAGAATCTGAAGAAATTCAAAATGCAATATTAGATAATGCAGATGTTATTAAAAATGAAATTAATCAATTAAAACAAGATATAATTGCAAATTCAAATTCTACATATAGCGCTGATCAAAAATTTGAAAAATTAAAAACTATATTAGAAGGAATAACAACTGGAGATGTTGGCTCATCCGAAAAATATATTTATACATTACCGGATGTTGAAATGGATATAGCTAAAATGCGTATGGCTATTAGCGAAGTATCTGATTTAATAAAACAAAACCGTGAAGATGGTTTTGATGTTGTTGAAAGATTAAACGCCTTTGACGACATCAAAGAAGATATATCCAGCATTTCAAAACGTACAAACAAATTGATTTTAACTTCTGATGATTCTAATAAATATTTAAGAGAAAATATTGAGGATTTCAAAAATATTTTAACTGCAATTACAAAAAAATGTAATAAAATAGACAGTTCTCAATTAAATCAACATTTAGTTGATGTTAAATCTCTTGTAATGTCCGGTTTAAAATCAGATAAAATCTTAAATGAAGCCTTCATGCACCTTGCAGAATGGATTGACGATTCAGCTAAATCCATGAACACAATCAGTTCTCAAGTTGAAGTTAACAAATATACTCTTTCTGCGATGAAAACTGATTTAGAGAAAACAGACACTAAATTGCAAGAAATAGACACTCTTAAAGATGAAATTACTCAAGTCAAAGATTCTATTTCAGAACTAGCGTTTAAACTTGATAAAAAATCTGATATGGATTATTCAAAATCTTTATACGACATTGAATACAGCTTAGATAGAATTTCAGATAAACTTGACATGCAAGAAATGAAAATTAAATCACTAGAAAAGAAACTAGAAACTCTTTCTACTCCGCAAGATACAAACGATGAAACAAATTCATTGCTTGAATTTATTGCATCTCAAGTAACTGCTGCAAATGAAAATTCAAGAAACAATAGATTATTATTGCAAAAAGTATCAATTTTAGAAAAACAAATGAATAGATTTGAAACAAGTATATCTAAAATCACTCAATTTGTTGATGGAGCAAATTAATATTATAGGAGGGCTCAAAGTGCTGAAAACCCGCACCACAGTAGGGGGGGGGGGGTAATACAACCCTAAACCTTCTTTCTAAAAAGAAAATTAAAAGTGGCTTTACACTTGCAGAAATTTTAATAACGCTCACTATTTTAGGCGTTGTGTCTGCAATGACCATACCAACACTTATAAGAAAGCAATCACAAAAAATAAATACAACTAAATTTAAAAAGACTATATCTGTTGTTAATCAAGCGCTTAAAATGAATTATGCAATTAATGGATTTGACTTATCAACGATTCAAAGTAATTGTAAAGATAAGAAAAATGATGATGCCTCTGTAATGTCTGTCTGTAGTATTTTTAATGAAACTATGTTGTTATCAATAAAAGAAGACTATACCACATATAAAAATTCTGATGGAAATCTTTATTATCTTGATTTATATCAAAAAGGCGTAACTAGTGATACACAAATAAAAAACCAAGGAATTCAATTATATTACTACGGAACAAATGATGGTTCTATGTTTATCTTTCATTCTCCACATATAGGTGTCAATCATGCACCAGTGTGTACATTAGCTGAAAGAACTCTTGAAGAAGCAGCTAAAGATTCAGAGTTTGTCAAATATTGTTTAGCTTGGGTTGATGTAAACGGAGGACAAAAACCAAATAAAGAAGTTAGATGTAAAGATAAAAAAGCTTATTATGGTAAATTTACACAAAATTGTAAAATAGATGAAACCATTGATTATGATGTTTTTCCAGTTTTTATGTATGACTCAACTATTATTCCTGCGTCAGCCGCAGCCAACAATGTTTTGCAAAAATAAAATAAAAACACTTCACTGTAAAAATTAGTGAAGTGTTTTATTTAATATTTTTAAATTTTATACATTAGTAAGGCTCAAAGCCTCAACAGTTGCATTTAAGCTTTCAACATCGTAAATATTATAAGTTTTTACATCCGCATTGATTTTTTTAACCAAACCAGTTAAAACTTTTCCTGGTCCAATTTCAATCACTGTATCAACGCCGTTTTCAACCATTTTATTGATTGTTTGTGTCCAATATACTGATGAATAAATTTGCTCTGGCATTTTTCTCTTAAAATCAGCGCCCAAAGTAGTTTCAGCGGCATCTGCATTAGTAATTACTGTACAATTTGAATCATTTACTTCAAATTTTTCTACATAAGTTGCAAAGTCTTCAGCAGCGTCTTTCATCAATGCACTATGAAAAGCGCCAGAAACCGCTAGAGGAATAACTCTTTTTGCTCCTGCATTTTTTAAATTTTCACAAGCTTTTTCTATAGCCTTTGTCTCACCAGTAATAACTATTTGTGCAGGCGAATTGTAATTTGCAACAGAAACAATTCCTTCCGTTTGCGCTGCCTTAACACATTCTTCAACCTGTTCTTGTGGCATGCCGATAACTGCTGCCATTGAGCCTGTTGCTGCAGCATTCATTAATTCTGCACGCTTTTGGACTAACTTTAATACATCATCCAAATCTAATGCCCAAGCGGCATACAAAGCTGAATATTCACCTAAACTGTGTCCTGCAACATAATCAGGCTTAATATCAGATTTTTCTTTAAAAGCTTCTAATGCCGCGATTGATGTTGTTAATATTGCAGGTTGTGTATTAATTGTTTGTTTTAAATCTTCATCTGGACCTTCAAAACACATTGACGAAATACTTTTTCCCAACACTACATCTGCTCTATCAAATACTTCACGAGCAGAAGAAAAAGTTTCATATAAATCTTTTCCCATTCCTACTGACTGAGACCCTTGCCCAGGGAATACAAATGCTATTTTACCCATAAATATCTCCTTCTATTTTGATAGTTAGATTATCTCAAAAATTTAATTATTTAGCAAATTCTTAAAAATTATTTTAATAAATGTAAATATTATCTAAATAAACGCAATTTTTACTTAAATGAAATTTTTATAATAATAAGTGGAAGTGAATAAGGAGTTAGTGATGGCTGTAGATTTTTACACGCAAAATTATTGTTCTGGTTATACCTCAAAATTCTATGAAGGAGGAAAACTAAGCAAAAAGAAAGTTGAGGAATACGGGAAAAAATTTGGAATTAAACCTGAAGACCTAAAAGGAACGGAATCTCCTGCCGATTTAGCAAAAATTCTTTATGATAAACAATTAAAAATTAGTTTTAATGGAACAGACCCAATTAAAAATAACAAACAAACAACTAATAACAACAATGAAATGGAATATAAAGGTCAAAAACTAAATATCATAGGGTAAAACATACTAAAAAGCACTTAATTTTATATTAAGTGCTTTTTTAATATTTACATTTATTTATTTTAGCAAATACCTTCTCTTAGTCTTACAATTGCAGTACCATAAGTCATACCAGCACCAAATCCAGTAAGAATTGCTTTACAAGGAAGTTTAATTTTACCTTCTTGTACAGCTTCACACAAAGCAATTGGAATACTAGCTGCAGAAGTGTTACCATATTTGTGAATATTTACTATAACTTTGTCACTATTATAGCCAAGTCTTTCAGCCATTGCATCTATAATTCTAACGTTAGCTTGGTGAGGAATTAAATAATCAATTTCCTCTGGTGTATGACCTGATCGCTCTACACAACCAGCAATTGCATCAGGCATTGTTGTTACTACAAATTTATAAACCTCTTTACCATTCATATAAACTTTTAAAGGCTCTTTTGTATTTGGCTCAACTAATGGACAATTTTCACCAGACAAAGGCATGCTAATAAACATTCCTTTTTCACCATCAGAAACCGTTTCTATTTCCATAATATCGTCAACACCGTCAACTGATTCTTTAAGAACCATAGCGCCCGCGCCATCACCAAAAAGAACACAAGTTGATCTATCTGTCCAATCCATAAACTTCGAATTGTTATCAGTTGCTACAACTAAAACTGTTTTACACATTCCAGACGAAATAAAAGCTTTTGCTATTCTCATCCCAAAAATAAGACCAGAACATGCTGCAGTAATATCATAAGCAGTTGCGTTTTTAGCACCAATAGCCGCTTGAATTACACAACCACAAGATGGATATGCATAATGAGGGGCAGATGCCGCCGCAATAATCATATCAATTTCTTCTGGATTAATTTTCGCATTTTCGATAGCTTTTTTTGCCGCCGCAATACCTAAATCATTTGAATTTTCATCTCCAGAACAAAGATGTCTTTCTTTAATCCCAGTTCTAGTCGTAATCCATTCATCTGAAGTATCCAGAATTTTTGTTAGATCATCATTTGTAATAACTGTTTCAGGTACATGGAATGCAACCCCTGCTATCATTGTTGGTATTGTCATTTTTTTATCCTTCATAAAATTCTGATATTTTTTTATTTACGCCTGATTCGACAGCCTCTTTTGCTACTCTTACAGCATTTTTAATTGCATAAGCAGTACTTCTACCGTGAGAAATAACTGTTATACCTTTAACGCCCAAAAGTAAAGCCCCACCGAATTCTTCGTAATTAATTTTTTTATAAATTCTTTTCATAAATGGTTTAGCAAGTAATCCAACAATCATTGAAATAATATCTTGTTTAAATTCATGCTGAATTAATTTAAACAACATTGAAGCCGAGCCCTCAACAACTTTTAATGCAACGTTGCCAACAAAACCATCACACACTACTACATGGCAATCGCCTAAGAAAAGTTCTTTTCCTTCAACGTTTCCAATAAAATTAATTCTATCACCCATTTCTTCAAGCATTTTGTATGTACCTAAAGCTAAAGAATTTCCTTTGCTAGCCTCTTCACCAATATTCAAAACACCAATTCTTGGTTCTTCAATACCCAAAACGCTTTTCGAAAAAGTTGCGCCCATAATAGCAAATTGAGCCAACATTTCAGGAGTGCACTCACTATTAGCACCAGCATCAATAAGAACAACTGGTTTTTTCATAGTTGGTAATGTTGCCGCAATTGCTGGTCTTGCAATTCCTGGTAATCTTCCCAAACCAAACAAACTAGATGCCATTGCCGCACCTGTAGAACCCGCTGCAACCACGGCTTGAGAACTACCTGTCGCAACTGCATCAACTGCTAATACAATAGAAGACTTCTTTTTCTTTCTAATTGCTTGCCCAGGAGCTTCCCCCATTTCAATTACTTCAGTTGCTTGAGTAATTTTTATGTCAAGTTTTGACAAATCAACTTTAATTTTATGTTGGAACAACCCAGCGCGATTTTGCTTTATACCTTCACGCTCAATTCTTTGAAGTTCTTCCTCGATAACATCTTCTTTTCCGACTAATTCAATGGCTACATTATAATCATGAGCAGCCCAAACAGCACCCTCTATAGTCGCTCTTGGAGCGTAATCTCCACCCATCGCATCAATTGCAATTCTTGTCATAAAATACTCTACCCTCTTTTTTTAATAATCGTATCAAGCAGATTAAAACTGCTTGATACTTATACTTTTTAAATTATTCTGCGTCTTTTTCTTCAGTAGTTTCTTCAGCAACAACTTCTGTTTCTGCTTTTTCTTCAACTTTTGTTTCTTCAACTACTTCAGCTTTTTTAGTTTCTTTTTTAGCTGGTTTTGTTTCAACAGATTGCGCATTATAATCTTCATGCTTAATACTAGCAGGTTTTCCTTTATAATATCCGCATTCTGTACAAACTGTATGAGCTAATGTGATAGCTCCGCAATTTGAACAAGTTGAAGTCGCAGGTTTAGTTGCTTTCCAATTTGATCTTCTGTGTCCTTGAGCTGATGCGCCCGTTCTTTTCTTTGGTACTGCCATTTTAATTATCCTTTTCTAGTTTTATATTCTTAAATACTTCTAATCTTGGATCGGAGACTTCTTTCTTGACATATTTTTCCAATATTTCATCTCCTACACAATTTATATCACAAACAATTTGATTTGGGGAGCTTAATATTACAGATTGATAAATTAAATCTACAATATCAATCTCGTTTTTATCTCCAAGCTCCTCGATAAAATTATTTTCTTTTAGCTCAATCTCGCCATCCATGCCGTTAAACAGAGTTCCTAACATGAATTTTTCATTTAATTTTATATCAATTTTTCTGTTAAATTCTTTTAAGCAACGAACGCATGTACTTTTAATTTCACCTTTAATTTTTCCAGTTGCTGTAATAATATTACCCAATAACTTAAATGTAATATCTGCTTGGATAGAATTTTCTTCATCAAGCTCTTTTATTACATCTTCAAACTCAATTCTAAGAGTTTGTTCTGGGGCCTTTTTTATATCATCAACATTAATATACATATTCGTTCCTTAAAAATTCTGCATTAGCAGGTAAATACTATTGTAATAATAGAAAACTTGTTTGTCAAATCCAATAATTATAAATGTTAAGAGAAGAAATGACCTCTTTTAGAATTTATTGTAATTTTATTAAATTCGTATAATCTTGCTGGTCTTTTAGAACCCGATTTAGTATATTCGTCAAGCTCTTTAAGCATATCTGCAGACAAAAATTTCTTTCTAAAATTACGCTTATCTAAATTTTGAGCCAATATTAATTCATAAGATTTTTGAAGTTCAGTTAAAGTAAATTTTTGTGGCAATAATTGATATGCAATTGGACAAAACTCAAGACGTTCTCTCATTCTTTTAACCGCATATTCTATAATTTCCTTGTGGTCGAAAGCCAACGGTGGCAAGTTATAAACACCATGCCATTCTACTTGAGTAACTTCTGAATTTTTATCAAAAGCCAATTTTAAATCATCTGAACGAATAAGTGCAAAATAAGCTACAGTAATAACCCTTGCGCTAGGGTGTCTTAACGGATTACCAAATGTGTATAATTGCTCAAGATACAAATTTTGAATATTTGTTTTCTCTTTCAATACACGCAAAGCAGCATCGTCTAACGTTTCAGACAACTTCACATAACCACCGGGGAGTGTCCATTTACCTTTAAATGGTTCATTTGCACGCTTTACAAGCAATACTTTTAGTTTGTCATTTTGTATGGTGAAAATCACCGTGTCTACTGTAATTTCATGTGTTTTAGTTAAATTAAACATAATTCTTATTCAATACTACTTACTTCTTCCAATCCAACGAACATTGATAATATATTACCACCAACAAGGACTTGTTGTGGTTTATTTTCATTTTCTGTTTTAATTTCATTAACAGGTTTTGGTTCTACACTCTTAACCGAGCCCTCTTTTTTAGATTTTACCTGATTTATTATAGGGTCTGGGTTACTTTTTTGTTTATTATATTCATCCATTATAGTTGAAACAAAGAACTTTGTTTCTTTAAATGGAGGAATTCCTTTGTATTTTGCAACATTTCCAGGACCTGCATTATATGCAGCAAGAGCAAGCTCTGTAGACCCAAACTGTTTATACATCATTTTATAATAGGTTAACCCACCTTTAATATTTTCGTTTACATACCAAGGATTAAATCCTAATTTTTTTGCAGTAGACGGCATCAACTGAAACACGCCAACTGCACCATAAGGGCTTTTCTTTTCATGGCAAAAATTAGATTCAAGTTTTGCAATACTCAACGCCAGAGCTGGGTCTACGCCCATTTCCATTGAATGCTTAACTATATACTCCTTAACCGTTACTTTGGGGATATTAGAAGCAGCTTTTGCATTAGCTTGGCTTGAAAATAATGTTATAATCAAACCGAGAATTAATGTAATTAACTTTCTAATCATTAAAAATCCTCATCCTCTGTTAAAATAATCTTGCTTTTTTATTAAAAATAAGCATAAATTAAATTAGCTTTATTAGTATAATACAACAAAAAGATTAAAAGACAAGCATTTGCGACTTAGTACACTTAATCAATCTTTTCTTTTACTTTTATAATTTAAATTAATCTTCTATAATAATAGAAAGAAAATCTCGTTGATGTGCATTCATATAGTTTATAAAAGACTTACAATCAGTATTCTCTTTTCTTATAGTTATTTGACTAATCTTTTTATTATATTTTGCAACCGTTTTGCCAACACCCTCCAGAACATTGTAAGCAAAAGAATTTTTATAAATCAATGAACTTAATTCACCTTTATCCAAGACTACTTGCTCCCAATCAACTACCGGACATTTTTTAATTCTATAATTATCTGAGACATTAACTATCTTAATTTTTTCATTTATAAATTTATCAAAAACATTAGGATTTAATTTTTTAAGATAAATTAAATCTTCTAGATTTTCTTTACTTGCATTTCTCATTAAATAATTAAAATAAGGAATTTCTTCTGAAAAATTAAAAGCTATTTTCCTATTTTCTATATCTATATCTGGATTTTTTAAGTATTCATTAATTATTTTCGGTGTTGAATAATTTTGTCTTTCTTTTAAAATTAATTTTTCTCTCGAAACTTCGTTATTTTGTTCATTTTCTTCTTCATTCTCTAATGGCTCTATATCATTCAAATCATTATTAAATATAATAAAATGATTAATTGGAGAATATTTATTAGAACACTGACTAAAGGCAATTTCAGCTTCTTTTTTATCTTTTGCAAAATAAGGAACAAATTCATTACCATTAATTATCTTTTCAGCATAGAAAAATGCTGGATATTTATTTTCATAATACTTAGCTTTCATAATTTCATTAGATAAAGAAGTAAAAAGAGCATTATTAAAAAGATAATCAGTTAAAAATAATCTATTAGCTGGAGCTGTAAAGTGATTTACTAAAACAAAGTCTTTTAAATTAAGAAGGGGTAATTTTTCATTATTTTTTTTATCATAAAAAAGAACATTTCCTTTTAAAACCTCTGTTACAAATGCTTTATTTTCTGTTGCAGCTTCAACTAGCATTTTTAAATCATCTAAAGATAAATCCTTTGTTGCCGCGTTAAAATAAGGAATTTCTGTAAGTTCCCACAAAGTTTTTTTATATTCTGGTTCAAATGATTTAAATTTAAGTAAATCCATTGCATCTTCATTTAGTGGGGCATTTTTAAGTTTTTTTAACGTAATAGAATCTAATTTTTTATTTAAATATTTAATATCTGTTTTAAACTTCTGTTCTCCATCTTCATATTCTAATTCTGCAATCCCATTTAAACTTTTTAAATTAGCCTTTTTCATATCAAATAAAAATCTTGTAACAAGAGGATTATCAAATAATTCTTTGATTAAATTTATGGGCTCCTCAGGATTTTTTTTATTATGCTCAGCAATTGATTTTAAATCTATTAATGGTTTTTTAACATCACCATAAACTGCCACATATTTCCCCATTAAAATATCTTCACTACAAGGAGAAAATTGTAGACACAAAGTAATCAATGTATTTAAATTGTCTTTATTAAGACCACTAATTGCATCAAAAAAATTTTCAATAGAAGTCAAAAACTTTAAATATTCTTTTTTATCTTCTTCAAAAGTTTTGTCATTTAAAAGATTATTAACTACACTCTCCGATGTTTTTTTTGAGTTACTAGCAAAAGATGGTACGTAATAATTATTTGATAATTGGTTTATTTGTGGGTATATTTGTTTATTCTGTAATGTTTGAGTATTTTTATATTGATTATTATTTGAACTAACATTAAATAAATTTATATTTTGAATTTTCAT
>JAZTWQ010000008.1:0-14513 GCA_045635965.1 Candidatus Gastranaerophilaceae bacterium | reverse complement strand
CCCCCCCCCCCTAGTAAATTGCGGGTTTTCGCCGTTTTGTTCTTTCTCATTATTTATCTCCAATTCTGTCAGTTTAGTACAGCTGCCTACTTGAATTTATAGAGATTATACTAAATTTGGCTATTATTGACAAGGTACGTTAAAATTTAGCAATACTCTAAATTTGAAACAGAAAATATTTTGTGGTTTTTGTTATAAGTGCTATAATCATAATCGGAGGAGAGAACTATGAAAAAATGTCCGTTTAATCATGATGAATGTAATAGTGAATGCGCGTTATTTATAGCGCCTGATGACATGAATGAGCACATGAGCGCAAGATTAAATTCAATCGGTGTTTATGATAGAGAAAATGGGTTGTGTTCGCTTAAAGGTATTGCTCTTAGTGTATCAAGATTTATGTTTGAAAAAACTTCAATTAGAGGTTAGCATGTCTAAAGTTAAAATTTTGATTGTCCAAAATGCGCCGATAATAAAGCAAAAAGAGCAAAATTTAGAATCGATTAGTAAAATGCTGGAAAAACATGACGGTGAAAAATTTGATCTGGTGATTTTACCTGAGCTTTTTGCTGTTGGGTGGCATCCCGACTCATTCGTTGAAAATGCAGAAACATTAGAAGACAGCCCAACATTAAATTTTTTAAAATCAATAGCAATAAGGTTTGGCAGTTATGTAATCGGAGGAAGTTTTGTACTAAAAGAAAAGGATAAAACGCTAAGAAATGCATGCCCTATTTTAAGTAGGAATGGTGAGCTTATTGATTATTATTCAAAAATTCATCTTTTTTCACATTTTATATACAATGAAGGGAAAGATTTGACTAGAGGCGAGGAGGGGCGACTTGTAAAAACTGATTTTGGAAATATTGGGATAAGTATTTGTTATGATATCAGATTTCCAGAACTTTTTAGAGCATACTCGTACGACGGTGCCGATATGATGGTAGAAGTTGCTGCTTGGCCGAAATATAGACAAAATCATTGGGAAACTTTAACAAAAGCTAGAGCAATCGAAAATCAATCATTTATGATTTCTGTTTCACAAAGCGGGCATATTATGGATGATGAGTGGAACTTGGGTCATTCAATGGTTGTCGCTCCTTATGGTGAAGTTCTATGTCAAACGGGATTTGAGCCTTGCACTCAAGTTGTTGAAATTGATTTGAATGAAGCTCGGAAACTTAAGAAAGATTTTCCAATTTTAAGAGATAGAAAAGAGCTACCATATACGGTAAAAAAAATTTAATATCAGCTTAACAAAGTAATACTCAAAATATCCTTTGTGGTATGCTATTAATTATAGAATTAGAGAATTTGAGGCATAAAAATGGAAACAATTGATTTACAAAATCTGCCTACGGTTTACGATCCGACGGCAACAGAAAGTGAGATATATAGTTATTGGGAACAGATTGAAGCTTTTAAAGCGAATGCTTTAAGCCCAAAAGAACCTTTTTCAATAGTAATTCCTCCTCCAAATGTAACCGGTGTGTTGCACATGGGACATGCTATTGATGAAACTTTGCAAGATATTTTAGTTAGATACCATAGAATGTCAGGATACGAAACTCTTTGGGTTCCAGGAACAGATCACGCAGGTATTGCAACCCAAAACGTTGTTGAAAAACAACTTAGAACAGAGGGGACTGACAGACATCAATTAGGTCGTGAAAAATTCTTGGAAAGAACGTGGGACTGGGCAAATAGTCATAAAAGTCGTATATTAGACCAATGCAAGCGTTTAGGGGCTTCATTTGATAGAACTCGTGAGCGTTTTACGCTTGATGAAGGTTGTTCAAATGCAGTTAAAGAAGTTTTTGTAAAATTATACGAAAAAGATTTGATTTATAAAGGTGCATATATTGTAAACTGGTGCCCACGTTGCCAAAGTGCTATTTCTGACATTGAAACAGAGTACGAAACAGAACAAGGGCACATGTGGGAAATTTCATATCCGCTTAAAGATGAAAGCGGTGCTATATTGGTTGCAACAACTCGCCCTGAAACAATGTACGGGGACGTTGCAATTGCAGTTCACCCTGATGATTACAAATACAAAGACTTAATTGGCAAAAAAGTTTGTATTCCTTTAACCGGAAAAGAAATTCCAATTATTGCAGATGAATATGTAGATAAATCTTTCGGAACCGGTGCGGTTAAAATCACGCCTGCTCACGACCCTAACGACTATGAAGTTGGAAAGCGTCATAACTTATCACCGGTTTGGGTTATTGATGAAGAAGGTAAAATGATAGCTTGCTCAGATGTTCCTCCGAATATTCACGGCAAAGATAGATATGAAGCAAGAGAATGGACTGTTAAAAATCTTGAATTTAATAAACACTTATTAAGAATAAAAGACCATGAGCATAACGTTGGAAAATGTCAACGCTGCGGAACAACTATTGAGCCGCTACTTTCTGAACAATGGTTCGTTAGAATGAAACCGCTTGCAGAAAAAGCTATTCAAGCTATTCATACAGGAGAAATTAAATTTATTCCTGAAAGATGGACAAAAAACTACTTAGGCTGGATGGAAAATATTCGTGATTGGTGTATATCTCGTCAATTATGGTGGGGACATCAAATTCCGGCATACTATCATAATGAAACAGGTGAAATGGTTGTAGCTAAGGAAAATCCAGACCCTACAAAATACACCCAAGATACAAATGTGCTTGATACTTGGTTCTCTTCAGGTTTATGGCCATTTTCAACAATGGGTTGGCCAAACACTGACAGTGCTGATTTCAAAAAATTCTACCCAACATCAGTGCTTGTGACCGGATTTGATATCATTTTCTTCTGGGTTGCAAGAATGATTACTATGGGGTATGAATTTACAGGTAAAGCACCATTTTCTACGGTTTACATTCACGGATTAATTAGAGACGAACATGGGCAAAAAATGTCTAAATCAAAAGGAAATACTATCGACCCAGTTGAAGTTATTGATCAATATGGTTGTGATGCTTTAAGATTCACTTTGATTTCCCTTTGTACGTACGGTGGTCAAGACATAAAAGTTTCTAACGACAAATTTGAATACGGTAGAAATTTTGCTAACAAAATTTGGAACGCATCCAGATTTGTATTAATGAACCTTGATGGCGTCGATAATAAGCCAATAGATATGAGTAATTTAACGATTGCTGATAAATGGATTTTAAACAAATTAAATGAAACAGCAAAAGAAATAAATGAAAACATTAAAAACTACAGAATTGGTGAAACTGCTCATATTCTTTATGATTTCTTCTGGAATTTATATTGCGACTGGTATGTTGAAATAGCTAAAATTCAACTAAGAAATGAAGATGAAAAAGCAAATACTCAAAGAGTTTTGAGATATGTGCTAGATATGACTTTGCGCCTACTTCATCCATTAATGCCTCATATCACGGAAAAAATCTGGCAACTTATTCCGATGGAAAAAGAACAAAAAGCGATTATGTTGTCTTCATTCCCAGTTTATGAAGAAAAACTTGCTTTTGAAAAAGAAGCAGTTGAAATGGAATTGGTATTTGAAACAATTAAATCTTTGAGAAATGCTAGACAAAGCTTGAACATTCCTGTTTCGACGGTTATAAATATTAATATTCACTCTTCAAAAGAAGAAAAACCAATATTTGAAGCCGTTACATCATATTTAAAACGATTGGCAAAAGTTGAAGAAATTAAATTCTGTGAGTTTGATGCGCCTGTTGCAAAACAATCAGCTTCAGCTGTTGTAGGAAATTCAAAAATTATTATTCCTTTAGCAGGATTGATAAATCTTGGTGAAGAAATTGCAAGACAAAACAAAAAATTGGATAAAATTCTTAATGAGAAAAAGTCACTTGATGCAAGAATTAACAATCCAAAATTTGTTTCCAATGCGCCTCAAGAACTTATCGAAACAACAAAAGCAAGAATTGAAGAGCTTGCAGCACAAGCTTCAACAATAAACGAGTTAATAGACAACTTGAAAGGTTAATTAATTTGACTAATAGTGTTGGAATAGTAGAAACAAAATATTTGCATATAGATGAGCCGCTGACATTAGACAGCGGCAAAATCTTGTCTCAGTACGATATTGCGTATGAAACTTATGGAGAACTTAACGAAGATAAAAGTAATGCTTTATTGGTTTTGCACGCACTAACCGGAGATGCCCATGCAGCCGGTAAACATAATCCTACAGATAAAAAAGTTGGCTGGTGGGACGATATGATTGGTCCAAACAAGGCTTTTGATACAAACAAATATTTTATAATTTCATCAAATATGCTTGGTGGATGTTCGGGTACAACCGGACCTAGTTCGATAAATCCAGCTACAGGGAAAGAATATGGTTTAAGTTTTCCTGTAATAACTGTTGGTGATGCTATTAGAGTTCAAAAAAAACTTGTTGATTACTTGGGTGTAAAAAAAATAATGGTTGCTGGTGGCTCAATGGGCGGGATGCAAGCGTTGGAATGGGCTACAACATATAAAGATATGGTTGAGGCTTGTATAATAATTGCATCAACAAGTAAGCTTTCAACGCAGGCAATAGCTTTTAATGCGGTTGGAAGAAACGCGATACTTTCAGACCCAAACTTTAATGATGGTAATTATTATCACTGTGAAAAGCAGCCTGAGCGTGGGTTGTCGATTGCAAGAATGGTTGGGCACATTACTTATCTGTGCGAAGAAGCTATGCAAAATAAATTTGCAAGACGTTTTCAGGATAAAGATAGACCGGATTTTGACTTTAATATCGATTTTGAGGTCGAAAGTTATTTGGAGCATCAAGGTCGAATTTTTGTAAATAGATTTGATGCAAATTCATATCTTTATATAACAAAAGCGGTTGATTATTATGATACGGCACAAGGATACGGCTCGTTAGAAAAGGCTTTTGCAGACTCACATGCTAAATTTTTGGTAATGTCTTTTACAAGTGATTGGCTTTTTCCAACATATCAATCAAAAGAAATTGTTAATGCACTAATAAAAGCGCACAAAGATGTTTCCTTCTGCGAAATTCAAAGTCCATGCGGTCATGATGCATTTTTATTGGAATTTGAGACTCAAACTAAAATTATAAAAAGTTTTCTTAATAAAGTGGAGCATTTATGTTAGGACAAAGTAAGGATTACGGCGAAACAAAAGGTTTACGTCTGAATTATACAATAATAACGGAGATAATTGATAAAGGTGCTAAAGTCCTTGATTTGGGCTGCGGGGATGGGACGCTTCTGAAAAAATTAATTGATGAAAAAGATATACATGGAATAGGTGTTGAGATAGATCAAAATTTAGCTATTTCTGCTATTGAAAAAGGCTTATCTGTTATTCAGGGCAATATTGATGAAGGTTTAAAAGAATTTAGCGACAAAGAATATGATTGGGTTATTCTGAATCAGACCGTTCAATCAACTGACAAACCTGATTATGTTATAGAAGAAATGCTTAGAGTTGGGAAAAAGGTGGTTGTCTCATTCCCTAATTTTGCATATTGGAAAGTTAGGTTTTATTTGTTTTTTAAAGGTAGAATGCCAAAATCTAAAGTTCTCCCTTTTGAGTGGTTTGATACTCCGAATATCCATCTTTT
This sequence comes from Candidatus Gastranaerophilaceae bacterium, assembly GCA_045635965.1. Taxonomy (GTDB): domain Bacteria; phylum Cyanobacteriota; class Vampirovibrionia; order Gastranaerophilales; family Gastranaerophilaceae; genus RGIG2134. The sequence continues at coordinate 8,935 of JAZTWQ010000008.1, read as the reverse complement.
AACCATTAATGATTTTTATGAGTTTTGTAATAAAAGAAATATAAACATCTTGCAATCTGTTTATATGACAAGAGCAAAAGTTCGCCGAGGTGTGCTTATTCGTGCAATTTCAAATTTTTTTACTGAAGAAGTTATGTTTATAATTTCTCGTTAAGTTAGCAAAGTTCTAATGCTAATTTAGTTGCACTAATCATGCTTTCTGCTCTTGCAATATTTCTACCCGCTATATCAAAAGCCGTACCATGTGACGGTGATGTTCTAATGGAGCTAAGCCCAATCGTTGTATTTACCGCATCATCCATAGCTAAAAGTTTTACTGGAATAAGTCCTTGGTCATGATACATTGCAACATAACAATCATAGGGTAGTTTTTTGTTATTAAAATAAGCTTTTCCAAACTGTGCAAAAGCAGCATCTGCAACTAGTGCTCCATCTGCGTTTATCCCTCGTTTTTTTAACTCTACGATTGCCGGATTTATAATATTCTGTTCTTCATTCCCTAAAAGTCCATTTTCTCCCGCATGTGGGTTTAATGCTAAAATACCAATTTGGGGATTAGTCAATTTAAATTGTTTTTTTAAAACAATATTTAAGCGTTCTATTTTGTCAATTATTATTTGTTTTGAAAGATTAGATGGAACATCTTTTAATGAAAGATGTCGAGTCATCAGTAGCATTTTAAAATCATTAGCAACAAATAACATTTCTGATTTTTCATTATCTTTAGCCAAAAAGTATTCTAAAATTTCGGTCTGCCCTGAAAAATTATGACCGGACATGTTCAAAACATGTTTAGAGACCGGTGCCGTAACAATATTTTTAACCGTATTGTTTTTAGCTAATTCACAAGTTTTTTTTAAGACCTGAAAACAATGCTCACCACTTTTAGCATTTTCTTTTCCCATTTCAAAGGCTTTTTCTTCAAGTTCAACATCAACGATTTCATAATCTTTATTCAATGATAAATTATGATTGGCGCTATAATAATCAAAAACTTTTTTAGAACCAACAATTAAAACATCATCACAAGACAAGTCCAAGGCATTCAATGTTTTAATAAGAATTTCAACACCAATACCATTTATATCGCCATAAGTAAGTGCTAACTTTTTCATTTATTTACGCGACTCAAAATATCTTAAAATATCAACCAATGTTTGTTCATTTCCAAGGTTGCCTGATTTTGTAACAATCCATTGTGCATTATAATTCATACATAAAGGCATAGCCGGTGCAACGGCATCAACAATATGCAAAGTCTTGCTATCTATTGATTTGCAACATTTGCACGACGTTTCACCACCAAGTGTAATTAAAATAGCAGAAATTCTTTCTAAAACTCGTTTGGTTAACTCAGCAAGATAAGTTGTAATCATAGAAATAAAACGTTCTTTCGTGATTCCTTGTAATAATAACGCGTTTCCATCTGCTTCTGGGTTAATGGCAATTTCCGAAGAGTGAACGCAGACTATACCGGATACCCCTAAGTTGATTGCAATTCTTTCTACCATCTCTTCATTTACACCGCCCATAATGTCTTCGATTTTTAACGGTATAAAATATGTGTTAGAAAAAGAGTCGTTTTCTTCTAATTTTTTTATTTGAGATGCTGTTAATTCAGTTGCAGAACCGGATATAACGAGTTTTGGTAAAGCTGGAATTGTTTTCGCAATATGTTCGTACCTTATATCCTTTAGCCATACATTAGAATAACATTGTGCCAGTGCTGCTGCACCGCAAGGCAAAATATCAAAGTTGCTCTTTTGTGTCGCCAAAACAATTTGCTCTAAGTCGACTGATGATACAGCATCAATAACAATTAATTTTTTACCTTCTTTGACAAATTCATTAATCTTCATCAAAATAGGTCCAGCACCCTTGATAACTGTCTTTAGTTCAATCAATCCAACAATATTTTTTTCATCATCGGATAATTGCCGTTCTAAGACTGTAGGAATATGCGATTCGTAAATGGGTGAATAAGGGTCTCTAGCCATCTCCGTACGTTCTATTGGAACGCCTTTTAATAATTGATAGCCGCCTACAGTTATTCGACCTTCATTAGGAAAAGCCGGCACAATTATCGCCGCATCGTATTCCAAAACTTCTAACATAGCAAGTGTTTCCCTTGCTATATTTCCTCGCAAAGTTGAGTCTATTTTTTTATAATAGTGTTCAATGTTCAATTCTGACTTCATAAATGCAGTTGCTTTTTTAACCGCATCATAAGCTTCTAATGAAGGGATATTACGACTTTCTGTAGATATAGCCAAACACTGAATTAAATCTTTGTTCGCAATTTCATCACAAACTTCCAGCACTAATTGTGTATTACAACCACGACTATGAAACTGTAATGCTGTATCATTAGCACCAGTTAAATCATCTGCAACAATGCCTATATTATTAGAAATAAACATAAAAGCTCCGACTTAATCGTTCTTTCCGCCCAATAAGCGCATATTATTAGCTCTAATTATAAATCTTTCTTTTGTAGCGCCCGATGCATCTTGCCATTTGTTTGTTACTAGGCGACCATCAACAGCTACTAGTTTGCCTTTTTTAACGTATTCACCGGCTACTTCGGCTACTTTATCCCACATTTCAACGTTAAACCAATCAGTAACGCTATCTTTAACCTTTGAATCCCATCGATTTACAGCAATAGAAAAAGATGTCTTAACTTTACCGGACTCAAAATATTTCATTTCAGGGTCTTGACCGGCTCTACCAACTAGTACTACGTTATTCATAAAAATTTTTCTCCTCCAACGGTTATTCTAAAATTATACAAAAACTAAAAAACAAAATCAAAAGATTTTAACATTTTATATTAAGTTTTTTAAAATATAGAGAATATAAATAAGATAAAATATTCCGCAAAAAACAAGGATATAAGGGTTTAAACGCCCTTTGCTTTTTATTGCATTTAAGTACACCCATAATAAAGAAATGTAAACCAATATTACACTCATAAATGAGGCTTCATCAAATTTCCAAGGTGTAAATGCAACGCCAATAGCAACAGGAATACAACTTTGAAAAACTAAAGCACCTGTTATATTAGAAATAGAGAGTGTATCTTTTGATTGTCCTGTCCATATAACACTATTGAAACACTCCGGCAATTCCGTAGCAATTGGAGCTAGGAGTAAACTCATTACAACAGGATGTAAATTGAAAACCTTTGAAAAATAAATTATTTCTTTAACAAAAAAATGTGCTGATAAAATTAGTAAAGCCAAAGAAAATATAATTTGTAAAATTATAAACACTAATTCGTATCTTAAATTTTTATAAAACCATGTCAAGAAAATTAGTTCATTAGTTGCATCATTTTCGCATTCACATTTGCAATCATTTTTTAATGTTCTTTTTACGTACCAGCAGTAATAGCAGATTAATAGAATAGCAACTATGTATTTAATTAATTGATATGGTATAAACGCACATAAAACAGCAACGGTATAAGATACAACAAAAAACTTTAAATCTCTTATCAAAACTATTGGATTAGAACACAATTCGCATTCGCGTTTTTTTAAAAACGAGCAAACTAAAACAGAGATACCTGTAACAAAAAATGCCACCGTAGAAAGTAAAAATGGTGAACCTAAAACTGCGCCAAGCGCTATTTCTCCTCCAACAGAAGAAGGAGACTTTGAAAATAGCGTTCCTAAAATAGCAACTAGAGGAACTATTGTTTCCGGCAACGCAGTGCCAATTGCCGCTAATATTCCACCAACCGCACTGTCTGCAAGCCCGAATTTTTTGCCGTAGCATTCAACAGAATTTGTAAATAATACGCAAGCACATATAACCAAAGCTAGTAAAAGAATAATCAATATTGCATGAAAAATATAAATCATCATTACTCCAATTTTTGTGCTAAACTAATTCTAAGTTAGCATGTTTTTATATATTAAACAAGGTTATTATGAATAATAAAATTAACTTGCAAAATGCAATCAACAGTGCAGATAATATAATAATTTTTTCACATGTAAATCCTGATGGCGATACGTTGGGTTCCATGATAGGACTTTCAAAGTTAATAGAATTAAATTTTGGTAAGAAAACAACAAATATTATAATTGGTAAAACCCCTGATACTTACGCATTTTTAAACTCTATTGATGAATGTGTAAGTAATCAAGATATTGATAAAACAATAGTTTATGACCTCGCGATTGCTGTGGATGTAGCAGCTAAAGATAGAATGAGTGATATGCAGGAAATGTTTTTTAAAGCAAAAAACACTGTAAATGTTGATCATCACATAACAAACAATAATTATGGAAATATAAATATAGTAAACGGTCATGCTTCATCTGCCGGTGAAGTCGTTTATGAAATATCTAAGGATTTAAACTGGAAATTAAATTCGGAAATAGCAGAACTTTTGTATATTGCAATTTTAACGGATACAGGCGGTTTTAGATTTGAAAACACGAGTCCTAAGGTTTTTGCTTATGCTTCAGAATTAATTGAAATGGGGTTAAATCCAACAAAAATTTACAGACAATGTTATGAGTCAAAGCCTAAATCAATGGCGCTTTTGAATGCCTATGCAATTCAAAATGCAGTATTTAAAGAAAGTGATAAAATAGTTTACACAATCATTACCAAGGATGATATGAAAAATTTTAATGCAAAAAGTGATTATACAGAGGGGATTTCAGAAACTTTGCGACAAATTGATTCAACGGAAGTGGCTATTTTGTTAAAAGAACTTCCTAATCAAATGACAAAAGTTAGCTTAAGAAGTAAAACCGTAAATGTTGCTAAAATTGCGGAGCACTTTGGTGGTGGCGGGCACCACTACGCGGCAGGTTGCACAATTCAAAAACCACCCAAAATCGCAATTGAAAAATTACTAGAGTTGGTAAAAAAGTGTATAAATGAATAAAGAAACATTAAAAATTTATATTTTAAATTTAGTTAAACGGATAATTTCTGATGATTTTCCTGGGATGGCGGCAGAAATGGCGTACATGTTTGTAATTGGGATTTTCCCGCTAATGTTACTTTTAATGTCAGTGTACGCATGGCTTGGCAAAAAAACGCTTCTATTTCCAATTTTGAATTTTTTGAGCACTGTAGCGCCTAGTGAGGCAATCAACCTTCTTAAAAAAGTCTTAAATGAAGTTATTATATTTGAATACAATGGGTTTATGGCTATAATAGCATTTTCAATCATTATAGGTTTATCTTCAAATATTTTTGCTGTAATCATGAAGGGGTTAAATCGTGCGTATGGGTTAACGGAAATAAGAAGTTTTATTCATACAAGAATTTTATCTGTGGTAATGCTTTTTATAAACGCATTTTTACTATTTATTTGCACAAACTTAATTGTCTTTGGTAAAGTTATTATTGAGTTTATAATCGTATTTTTAAATATCCATTCAATTGCTGTACCGCAGGAAATAATTAATTGGGTATTGGTTACAAGATGGCCTGTTTCTTTTATTGCGCTTTACATAATGACATTTATTAATTATTATTTTCTGCCATGCATAACAAAACATAATAAATACAGAAGAAGAAGTATTCTAGCGGGAACTCTTTTCTTTAGTGTATTTTGGTTGCTTGGTTCTTGGTTATTTTCCGTATATTTAGACAACTTAAACACCTATAACAAAGTTTACGGAACAATTGGGGCTGTTGCTATTTTGATGGTTTGGTTATACTACACGTCAATTGTTCTGCTAATTGGCGGAGAAATGAACTCTCAAGTATACAAACAATTAATTGTAAAACGTTCATCTCATTAATAAAAAACAAATTATTTTTATATCATAAAATTAATACTAATAATTTTCATAAAAAAAATTTATTAACTTTTGTAAAATTAATTAAAGAAAACAAAAAATATGCCGTTAGTAAATTCAGTATAGTATTTTAATTCTCTGGATGAAAGGTAGGGATATTTTTATGTCAATCAACGAAGCAACTTTACAGGCGTATTTGAGCACATTACCTCCAGCCAAGGCTGAAGAGTTTAAAAAGTTATCGCCCGAAGAACAAAAGAAAAAAATTAGCGTTTTTATGGAGCAAACAGGACTTGCGTCAACTAAAACTCAACATTCTTCAAAACCAGACAAAACAAAACAACCTATAAACATGACAGGTGAGGCATCAGTTGGTTCAATTGGTGATGAAGTTTCATTCAGTTCAAAAAAAGCTAACACTACAACTGTAACAGCTCAACCAACCAACCAACCAACCAACCAACCAACAGCCGCCTAGTAGCGTAGAAAGTGAACAACAAGTTCCTACTTATCCTGCGAATATGGAAAAGAGAGTAAACCTCCACATGAAAGATATTAATGAAGGGAAAGAAGGCTGGTATGATACAGCGCAAAACGTACAAATTACAATTGATAGAATTAACGAAGGAAGTTATTACGTTAACCCTAAAATAAAAGATTATATTGTCCATCAATTAGAACAAAAATTATCAACATTCCCACAAGAGGAAGTAGCGCAAGCTACAAATGTTGAACGTCGTGTTGCGCTGCAAGCTGGACGAGTTAACAACCGAGCTGTATTAGACAACATCAACAATGTCATTCAAGGTATAAACGAATCAGTTCAAAAGCAATATGATAAAGCTGGTATAATTACCCATCTTGGCGCAGGCATAAATGCTGATTGGTTAGGCAAAGAAAGCTCACGTGAGGCTTATGAACAAAAAATGAATGAAGTAAACATGAGAATGGGCAAATTAATCAGTCTTAAAAATCAATTAACCACAGAAGAATTTAAACAAAAAGCTAATGAACTGCTTGGTGATGTGTTAAACCCGGAAGCTATAGTATCAGCGTTTAAAGCCGGAGAAGAGGCAAATGCGGCAATGGGTAAAACCTATGTTATCGCAGGAACAGCCATTGCTGTTACTGGAGGTATGGCAGCAGGAGCGTTAGCCGCTGGAGGCGCAGTAGCAGGCGGAGCAACTGCTGCGGCTGCGGGCACAGCTAAAACCGCACTAACTGTGGGAACAGTTGCTAAAGGCGCTGCAATAGGTGCTGGTACAGGTGCAGCTGTTGGTGGTACAGCTAGTATTGCTACAGACACAGTAGACAAATTAACAAACAACACAGATAACGCAGAAGATTTTTCTGCCGAGGGGCTTGCTGAAATGGCTAAAAACGCTGGTGCGGCTGCAGCAATGGGCTCAGCTGGCGGAGCTGCCGGTGGTGCGATTGCAAGCACATTAATGGGTACAACTCTTAGCACGGGAGCTAAAGTTGGGCTTGATATCACTGCTAACACAGCTGTTGGTGTGGGTTTAGATTACGCCACTACTGGTGAAGTTACGCTAGAAGGAACATTAATGAACGCTGGTATGTCTGCTCTAGGTGGAATTTCTGCTTATCGTGGGCTTAAAGGTGCTGCGCAAGCTGATGCTACTCCATCAACTACCAATAAAAGCATTGATGCAAAAATAAAAAGAGCCAAAAGAAAAATTAATCTTTATGCTGAAAAAAGAAAGCAATATAAGAAGTTTGGACCTAAATTTTTAAATAAAATTAGTGAACAGGTTTCAGATTACCCTTGGCTCAAAGCGGAGGACATTCTCGGTGGAATACCTTCAATTCTAAAATTAGGTTATAAATACCCCAAAAAACAAGAACTAATATTAAAATTGGTAAACTTAAAAGGTATAATGCAGCCGCTCTTATCTTTAGACGAAATTGCAAACTTAGTAGAAGCAACCCCTTCTAATAGAGTTAAAGTTTTTGAACAACTATGCGAAACAAGTTATATGCACTTCTCTAAGGAAATGTTTATAAATGACCTTTTCCAAAAAATCCCCTTAAGTGAATTTAGATTTGATAAACAGTAACCTTGTGACAAATCAAAATTTAATTGGGCGCGATAATAAATTGAAACTCTAAAATTAGACAAAATAAAAAAAGAATGTAGATTTCTCTTGATTATTACGAACTTGTAACAAATCAAGAGAAGTATCTACAGTCTTTGCCCCCCTCAGCGAATTAGTCAGCTACTGAAACGGCACGCACGCAGTTTTGTAGGTTTAGTGAAACCCACCATTTCTTATCGGTTTTTTGGTAATAAAAAAAGGACAGTAACTTAGCCAACCGATGTTTAACTAGCTTTAACATACAATAACATAGGGAATATTTTAGGCTATCTTTACTACTCTAAACTAATCATATTACCTATAAAAATTATTTTATGGTACAATTCATATACAGATTTTCTAATGATTTAATGGGTTTGTAGCTCAGATGGTAGAGCAGTTGACTCTTAATCAATTGGTCCTGGGTTCGAATCCCAGCAAGCCCACCACTAAAAAAGAGGTTCTAAGACCTCTTTTTATTTATTTGTTAATTTTTTATACAGGCTAACAATGGTATATTTTTAGGGCGTGTTTCATTAACAACGGAAATATCAGGTGAATTTTTTTCGTTATTTCTTAATATATTACCCGCCACAGCAGTTTCAGGATTAGTATTTCCTATTAAACCCACATTTGGCTAAGGAAAGATGATGGAGCAACCCAAATAACTTGTGAACCTATTTTCTGAAAATTTGCCCCTGTCATACCAGCAAGATTAAAATCTGACAAATCATGCCAATGTTCTTGAACTGATTGTTCTTGTGGAACATTTATTGTATTAGAGGAGTCAGCTATTCTAAAAAAATGTCCATTCCACTCTTCAGGAGCTTTCGACCACCCCACAGGGCAAGGATTCGATGCAGATTGAGCGGTTACGGCACTACTAAAAAAGCGACTGTTCCTTTAGGTATTTTACTCTCTCGCACCTGTTCTTCTAAACTTTCCAGTTTTCTATTTATAACTTGAAACTGTGTACTATTTAACGTTTCACTTCTTAATTGACGAGAAATCATAGGTGCAGACATACCAAGCGCAATTGTGGCAATTAATATAACAATCATCGCT
>JAZTWQ010000007.1:0-23568 GCA_045635965.1 Candidatus Gastranaerophilaceae bacterium | reverse complement strand
AAGAAAATAATGATGAAGAAGAAGATGAAAAAGAAAAAGGTGTTCCTGTAGGAACAATAGTAATGTGGAGTGGTTCAAACCTTCCATCTAATGGTAAATGGGCGTTGTGTGATGGAAATAACGGAACCCCTGATTTGAGAGGACGTTTTGTGGTTGGAGTGGATAATGTTGAGTATTCTATGGGTGTAACAGGTGGAGAAAAAGAAGTTGCTTTGACTATAGAACAAATGCCCAAACATGATCACGGTGTTATGGAATATTCTGGACCTTGGAAAACCGGAGTTGCGAATAACAACTCGCATATTGCTGCAGGTACTAATGGTTGGTCTTCTTCTTATACTAGTTTTACTGGAGGGCAAACAGATGGAACAACAAAACCCCATGAAAATCGCCCCCCATATTATGCCTTGGCATATATAATGAAGATTAAATAAAATTGATTTTGTAAACTACTGGCATTATTTTAAAAATTCTGGTATGATTTTGCTATGAAAAAGATTTTAGGATTAGTTTTAATATTTTTTATGGCATGCAATGCGTGTTTTGCTGTGGATACAATTTATGATAGCAAAGGTTCTAAAATTACAGGAAAATTAGAAACAGTTATTGATGGATTGATTCAAGTTAAAAATAATGGTAATATGGTTTCACTAGTTAGAAATCAACCACATCATTTGTATAAAGATGCAGTATTTGCAAGAAAACGATTTATTTCTCGTCAGATTATAAAATATACTGGTGATGTTATTTTCGTTGATAGTTCTTCTGTAAGCATTATGTGCGCAGGCGCTAAAGTCGTTATACCTAAGTATAGAGTGAAAAAAATAGAATTGTATCTTCCATAATTTAAACTTTAGTTGTAGAAAGTTTAAACTAAAAGTCAATTCCAATATGTTTAAAACATGTTTATAATAAATATGTAAATTAAAAAAGATATTGGGAATGAAAAAATGATTCAAGTTAGGGAAAACAACGAAAATATAATTTTTCAGTGCAAGGATGAGCTGAATATTAATGACGTTGAAAATGTGAAAAGAATAATAAATGAACAAGAGAAAAAACCGATAGTTATTAATTTAAAAGGGGTTTCTTCGGTTAATAATTCAACGTTAAATGTTTTAAAAGAAATAGCTGAACAAAATAAGCTTTCTTTGTGTAGTATGGATGCGGATATTTTTGCAGCAATAAATTTGCTCAAATATGACAATGTTTTTCATATTTTTCCAAACGAAGAAAGTGTTTTGGAAGATAAATACGAATTGAAAAACAGACGATTTAAAGTTGTGTAAAATTTTGCTTGTTTGGTTTAAGATAAACAAGAGATGAAAAGAAAAATTTTATTAGTTTTATGTAGTTTGTTTTTAAGTTTTTTGGCAGTAAACGCTGAAACAATTAGCACAAATCCAATCATTAGTGTTGGGATTAGTGATAATGCTTTTCAGCGTTATTATTATAATGAAAATTCTTTCTATGCAACAAGAAAGTTGATGTTGTATGAAAAAAAATCGGGCAAGGTTTTGAAAGAATTTGCACCTGATGAAGTTGTAAAAATATTGATTAAAAATAATTTATTTGATGTCTACGCAGGTGGGAAATTAGTGTTGTCCGGTGTGTCTTCCCCTTTGGTTTTAAAAACAGAAGAGTCTGGATTGATTGGTGTATATAATTTAAAACGAGCAGGCAAGCCGGCATTGTATAGAGGGATAATCGAATTGGTTAAACCTCAATGTAAAGAAAATATGTTTTTGGTAAATAATGTGCTTGATTTAGAGACTTATTTGCTCGGAGTTGTACCTAACGAAATGCCTGTTAGATTTGGCTTAGAGGCTTTGAAGGTTCAATCGATTGCGGCTAGAAATTATGCGCTTCGTCCTAGAGAAAAGAAAATTCATGAATTTGATGTTTGCGATAGTGTGGCATGTCAGGTTTATTTTGGCGCAAATACAGAAATGGATTTAGCGACACAAGCCGTTCAAGAAACTCGTGGAATGGTTGGTCAATATGATGATAATTTGATTATTGCTCTGTATAGTTCTACCGCGGGTGGCTTTACGGAAAGTTATGAAAATGCCTTTTTACCTAAAGGTGGTGAAACATATCCTTATTTGAGTGCAGTTTCAGACAATAAAAAAATTGAGTCTTTAGAAAAAGAAAAAGATGCAAAAGATTTTTATGCTGCTGAAGTAGAGTCTTTTGAAAACGAGTCTCGTTATTTTAGATGGACTAAAGAGTGGACAAAAGGTGAACTTGAAAATGTTTTGAAACAAGGATTGCCAGCGGCCTTTAAAACAGAATATAGTTATCCTGAGCTTAAAAATCCCCAAGATTTTGGGAATTTAAAAGAAATAAAGGTTATAAAACGAGGTAAATCCGGCAAAATTGTAACGATGGAAATTATAACTGATAAAGAAAAATTTATTGTTGAAAAAGAGTTGGTTATAAGAAGGTTGTTTAAGTGTCAAGGAAAAGCTTTGCCTAGTGCAAATGTTGTTTTTGAGCATGAATATGATAAAGATAAAAATTTAGTAAAAGTAAAAGCGTTTGGTGGTGGATACGGGCATGGTGTTGGAATGAGTCAGTACGGTGCAGGCGGAATGGCAAAGGAAGGTTATTCTTTTGATGAAATTTTTAGACATTATTATTCTGACACAACTATTGATTTACTCCCATTAGATCTTTCTAGTGAAGGGGATAAAAATACTGCAGTTTATGATTTTTATTTAACAAAAAAACAGGCAAAAATTGTTGTTGAAAATAAAGAAAACGATGTAGAATTAAAAGTTGTAATTAATGGAAAAGAATTTAATTTTAAAGCAGAAGCAAATAAAGATAAAAAATATGTTGTTGATGTTTCAAAATACGTAAAACTTGGTGATAATAAGATTTATTTTTTCTATCCTTTAGAGGATAATGAAAATAAATCAGTGAGGGTTTTTATTGAATTGTATGGCAACAGAAATGACAAATAAAGCAATAGAAAAAAAAGAGAGTTTGTTAAAGTCCGCTTGGATGATAGCTGTTGTTATTGTTTTTAGCAAATTAGCAGGTTTTTTTAGAGATGTTGTTACTGCAAATTTTTATGGCGCGGGATTGGTTTCCGATGCTTATTTTTACGCGTATCAAATTCCATCTTTAGCCTTGATTTTGTTGGGTGGTGTTGGGGGACCATTTCATAGTGCTGTTGTTAGTGTTTTTTCAAAACTTATTCCGGCAAATGCGATTAAAGCAGATGAAAATGTTAATAAGCTGTTTAATACATGCGTTACCGCTAGTTTTATAACTTTTCTTGTTTTTGGTTTATTAATTTTTATATTTTCCGATGTAATAATGGGGTTTATTATATCAAAGGGCTCATCTCAATTAATTGATATTGCAAGTCAACATTTGAAAATAATGACGCCTGTGTTTGTTGTGGGTGGACTTGTTGGGCTTTATTATGGAGTGTTGGTTTCTTTCAAAAAGTTTTTAATTCCAAATATTTCGCCAAGTTTGATGAGTGTGGCTATTATTGTAATCCTTTCTTTGTGCAAACAGGATGAGAAGGGGATTATGTTAGCTATTGCAACGACAGTTGGTGGGATTTCTCAGTTTTTATTTCAGCTACCTAAAATTAAACAATTGGGATTTAAGTTTAAACCAAATTTGAATATAAAAAACAATATTGAGTTTAAAAATATTTTAGAGCTTTTGTTTCCGGCAATTTTAAGTTCGACGGTCGGGCAAGTATACATTTATGTTGATATGTTCTTTGCATCGTCATTGCAAGAAGGTGCTTGGTCTGCGATTGGTTATGCAAATAGAGTGTATCAGTTCCCTGTTGGGATTTTGGTTACAGCGTTTTTGGTTCCATTGTTTCCGTTATTTTCAAGATTAGTTGCAGATAAAAATTTGGAGGACGTTAAATATTATTTTAATAAAGGTGTTGGGTTATTAAATTTTGCTTGTTTTCCAATTTTAATTGGGATTGTTTTGTTGGCACATGATGCGGTTCGGTTTGTGTTTGAGCGTGGGGCGTTTAATGCAAATGCCACCTTAATGGTAACAGAAGCCTTGCTATTTTTATCAGTCTCGTTGTTGCCCTATGTGTTTAGAGATTCAATAACTCGACTTTATTATGCGTTTAATGATTCTAAAACTCCTTTTTATGTTGCTTTTAGTTCAATTTTGTTGAAGGTTTTATTAAACTGGATTATGGTTCCGATATTCGGAATAGGTGGGATTACGCTTTCTACTTCCCTTGTAACATTATGGAATGCTGTAATTTTGGGTGTTTTAATTAGAAAAAAAATAAGACTTGGAATGAGAAAATATTTTGTAGACCTAACAAAATTGTCTATTGCGGCAGGTTTGACTTATGGGGTAAGTTTTGTTGTTTATCAATGGATTAAATTATTGTCTTTGCCGTTAATAATCAATTTATTTATGGCTTTTATATTTGTATGTGTTGTATATGTGTCTTTGGTTTTATTGTTCAAAATAGAATATGCACAAGAACTTTTTGAAAGGGTTAAGGCTAAATGCATAAGATAAATGAAATATTAAAAAATGAAGGTGTTATTTCTTTTGTAACAGATACGGTTTGGGGTGTTGGATGCTTGCCGACATCAGAAAAAGCCGTAGATAAAATATACGAATTAAAAGGACGCGATAGGTCAAAGCCGTTGATTTTAATGTCTAATTCTTTAGAAAATTTATTGCCTTATGTAGAAAACATGTCAACAAGTCAAAAACTTTTTGCGGAAAAATATTTCCCGGGGGCGGTTACTTTAGTTATGAACAAGTCTGAAAAAACCTCGGATTATTTAACTTCTGGCATGAATACCGTGGGAATTAGAGTGCCTAATAATTCTGTTTTTGCAAGGATTTGTGAAAATATTGACGGGCATGTTTTGGCAACCACAAGTGCTAATTTGTCAAATTTGCCGGCGGCTAAAAATTATCAAGAGGCTGTATGTTTTATTGGTGATTATGTTGATTATGTAGTTTCGAACGAAGAAGAGGCAGCAAAAGGGCTTGAGTCAACAGTTGTTTTATTAATAGATGGTAATATTAAAATTTTAAGACAAGGTGCGGTTGTTCTTTAATTTTTAGTGGACACAAAAACATATTAAAGGTAAAATACATAAGTAAGAGCATAGTGAGGAAGTCAAGATATGTATAATGTTGCGATTATTGGTGCAGGACCTGCTGGGATTTTTGCCGCTTTGGAGATAACAAAACTTAAACCGGATTGGAAAGTTGTGTTAATTGAGAAAGGGCAGAAAATTGAAAAAAGAAAATGTCTTTTAAGAGAAGGTTATGAAAAATGCCCTACTTGCAAAAAATGTGGACTTCTTTGCGGATGGGGCGGTGCCGGCGCTTTTTCAGACGGTAAGCTTACTTTGACTCCAGATGTTGGGGGGCATTTGGTTGATTATATGTCTCGTGAAAAAGTTGAAGATTTAATCAAATATGCAGATGATTTATATCTAAAATTTGGTGCAACTGATGAGGTTTTTGGAACAGATAAAAAAGTTTTCCAAGAAATTGAAAGACAAGCCGCTTTGGCAGAATTAAAGCTTGTTCATTCTCCTGTAAGACACTTGGGAACAGAGAGAAGCCTTGATGTTTTGAAAGGAATGCAAGATTATCTTGATAAAAAAATTACAATTTTAAATAACGTTTGTGCTAAAAATTTGATTGTGGAATGTGAACAAGTAAAAGGTATTGTCTTAGATAACGGGGAGACAATTAGAGCAGAATATACCATCATTGCCCCAGGGCGTGAAGGTGCTGATTGGCTAACAAAAGAATTTGACAAAAACAAAATTGGTTTTGTGAATAATGCAGTTGACGTTGGTGTTCGTGTTGAACTTCCTGCTCCTGTCTTTGAACCACTTACATCAAAACTTTATGAGTCAAAATTAGTTTATTATTCACCAACTTTTGGTGATGAAGTCAGAACCTTCTGTATGAATCCAAATGGCGAAGTTGTACAAGAAAATTATAATGGAATTTCTACCGTAAACGGACACAGCTACGCAGAAAAAACAACTAATAATACAAACTTTGCATTGCTTGTAAGTAAAAAGTTTACTGAACCATTTAAAGAGCCAATTCAATATGGTCAACATGTAGCAAGCCTTGCAAATATGCTTGCGGGCGGGGTTTTGGTTCAAAGATTTGGTGATTTGCTTGAAGGTAGACGCTCAACGCCTGAACGTATTAAATCAAGTATTATTACCCCAACTCTTACATGTGCAACCCCTGGTGATTTAAGTTTGGTTATTCCTTATCGTCAAATGTTAAGTATTATTGAAATGCTTTATGCACTTGATAAAATCGCCCCTGGAACGGCTTCTAGATATACATTATTGTACGGTATTGAAGTTAAATTCTACTCAGCAAGGGTTAAATTAACAAACGAATTGGAAACAGAAGGTGTTAAAAATCTATTTGCAATCGGTGACGGCGCAGGTGTAACACGAGGACTAATCCAAGCGTCTGCATCCGGAATTCACGCTGCAAGAACTATTTGTGGAAGATAATTTAATTTGTTTTATAGAAACGACGCTTTTAAAAGCGTCGTTTTTGTAAACATTTGTTAAATCATTATTTATAAATATCAAAAGATTAATTTACAAGTTTTATAAAAAAGGATATAATCTTCGAATAGGAGAGAAATATATGCAAGTTTTCGCTGTTAATTCTGCTGTTTCGTTTGGTCGACGAAGAGAGAAAAAAGAGACATTGATGTTGCCTACGGCTGTTGTTGGCGCTGCGGGTGGAGCACTTTGGGGAAATCAATCTAAGATTAAATTGGATAAAGATAACTATGAAAAATCTTTTAAAATTATTGATGAAAAGTTAGATAAAACACTTGATTTACAAGAAAGGTTTAATATATTAAGAGAGCAGTTTTCTTTTTACCAAAATAAGTTAAGAAGATTTGGAATTAAAGAAAATATGACAGAGGTTTCAGTAGAAGATTTACTGAAAGGCTATGTAGATAATGAGTCTAAAGACTTAGCAGGATTAAAAAAAGATATTGAGTTTGTTGAGGGGAAAAAAAATTATCTTTTAACGGAAAAAGAAAAAGGGACTATTCCTAAAAGTAGAATTAAAGAGCTGGAAAATGATATTAAATATGTTGAAGAACGAACATTTATAAGGGATTTGGTTGAAAATGCGAAAGATGGTAAAGTTAAGGTTGAAGACATTAGAGCGTTTTTTGCAAAGCAAATTAAAGAAGATAAAGTTATAAGCGAAGAAATGCGTAATTTTTCACATATTGTTCATAGTTTTAATAAAAAAAGAATGTGGTTGTTTGCCGCAATTGGGCTAGTTGTTGGCGGAGCAATAGGAAATTTGTTTAAGATTGATGCTAAAAGAAAATAGCATTTAGTGATGAAGAGTAAATATTGGTGGTGAATTGTTGTAACTAGTTTCTAGCTTGCGTTTTAGTGTGCGTTATTTTTATTTGTCAAGTTATAATCAATATTGCTATTCATAGAAGGATTTGTTATAATTTTTCGTGAAGTAAATGAAAATTGTAAGTTGGCTTACTGAACCAATAAGAGACTGGAGATAAATTTACGGAAAGTAAATCGGTGGAAATCCGCATGGTAGTAGGGGGCAATTGGTAGCCCAATAAAATCTTCTGAAGGTCAAAAAATAAATGGTTCTTTTCTAAAAATAAATAAAAACAAATTCTTTCTTGTTTTTTATGTGTTTTTGCAGTAAATTAAGGGTATATTAAAGGAATTAGTCACTTTTAAAGGAGAAAATTCATGACTGAAAGAAAATTAGTAGGAACTAACGAAATGTTCCAAAAAGCATTAGCTGGCGGATATGCTATTGGTGCTTACAACGTAAACAACATGGAAATTTTGCAAGCAATTGCAGAAGCAGCTGAAGAAACTCGTTCACCAATTATTTTGCAAGTTTCTGCAGGTGCAAGAAAATATGCTAACCAAACTTATTTAGTAAAATTAGTAGAAGCAGCTTTGGCTACAACAACTGTACCTATCGCTCTTCACTTAGACCACGGTGCTGATTTTGAAATTTGTAAAGCTTGTATCGACGGCGGTTTCTCATCAGTTATGATTGACGGTTCTAGATTCTCATTTGAAGAAAACGTAGCAGTAACTAAAAAAGTTGTTGAATACGCTCACGAAAGAGGAGTTTCTGTTGAGGCTGAGTTGGGTAAATTAGCTGGTGTTGAAGATGACGTTAAAGTTGATGCTAAAGATGCTAAATATACTAACGTTCAAGAAGCTGTAGAATTTGTTAAACAAACTGGTTGTGATTCATTGGCAATTGCTATTGGTACATCTCATGGTGCTTACAAATTTGCTGGTGAAGCTAAACTTGACTTCGATAGATTAAAAGAAATTAAAGATGCATTAAAAGAAGCTGGTTTTGGTGATTTCCCAATCGTTCTTCACGGTTCTTCTTCAGTTCCACAAGATTTAGTTGAAAAATGCAACAAATATGGTGGAAAACTTCCAAATGCTCAAGGTGTTCCAGAAGATATGCTTAACTATGCATCTAAACACGGTGTAGCTAAAATCAACATTGATACTGACTTGAGATTGGCTATGACATCTACAATCAGAGAATTTTTTGTAGAAAATCCTGATAAATTTGACCCACGTGAATACATGGGACCAGGAAGAACTGCTGTAAAAGAAATGGTTAAACACAAAATGATTAATGTTTTGGGTACAGCTGGTCACGCTGACGACAAATAGTTTTTAAACTAAATCTAAAAAAACCGTCTTTGTTCATTCAAAGGCGGTTTTCTTTTGGCAATAAAAATATTTATGTAATAATATTAATATGAATTAACATAAAGGAATTAAACAATGATAGAAATGAAAGTTATGGGTATAGCACTTGATACAAGAACAGGTTCGCCGATTGTTGTTTTGCATGATTTAGACAATAGAAAGGCTTTGCCTATTTGGATTGGTTCCGCTGAGGCTAGTGCTATTATTAGAAAGATTGAAAATTTAAAAGTTCAACGTCCTATGACTCATGACTTGATTATTGATGTTGTTGAAAAAACGGGCTATGAAATTGATAGAATTGAAATAAGTGATGTTGATGATGATACTTATTTTGCAACAATTTATTTAAAAAATGATAAAGATGAAGAAAAAGAAATTGATTCTCGTCCATCTGATGCCATTGCTGTGGCAATTCGTGTGAATGCACCTATTTTTGTTTCTTCTTCTGTTATAGCAGAAGGTGCTATTTCTAGCGATTTACAAAAAGACCAAGAGGAAGCTGAAGAGTTTAAAAACTTTATCCAAAGTATTAAACCATCTGATTTTGAACGTCTATTAAAAGATAATGATAAATTTAACCAGTAATTTATTTGTTTAAATTCAATTTCCAACTTCTGCCAAAAAGTTCTTCAAGGGTTTTAGGTTCTTGTTTTTGATGGTTTTGTGCAATATTTGTTTTGTTTGTTGTGTTATTTGTCGCAAACAAATTTAAAGTTTTAGGAGTTGTTGTGTTTTTGGTTGAGCAGAGTCCTAGTGATTTTAAACCTATTACTGTTGTTTCGTCGTGTAAAAATTTTCTAAACATCTTTTTGCCTTCCATTAACCCATTTTGTAAATAATTGGCAAGGGTTAAATTTTATTGTATAATCATATTAACATCTTAATAATAATTTTCAAAAAATCAACATAAGAAAGGATGATATTATGTCAGAAAAAGTTACAAAAGAAATGAGTATTATTGAAATCGTGCAAAAATACCCAGAAGCTTTGCCGGTGTTTGCAAAATATGGTTTAGGTTGCATTGGATGTGCTGCGGCTAGATTTGAAAACCTTGAAGCTGGTGCAAAAGTTCACGGTGTTGATCCAGAACAGATGGTTGCAGAAATCAACGAATTAATTCAGTAATAAGTTTTTATCGGTGCGCTATTATTGCGCACCTTTTTGATTGAGTTTGGATATTAGATTGTGAAGGTAAATTAATTATGGAAAATAAAATGGTGAAAACCAGCATAACAGTAGGGGGGGGGGCAATTGATTGCCTTATAAATTCTTCCGAAGGTCAAAAAATAAGTGTTCGATTAAAAAGATTTGTTCAAAAATGTAATGTGCAAATTTTTGCTGTACAAAGACAAATGTTATCTTCAGCAAAAGCCTTTTCCGTAGCCGAAGCGATGATAGCTGTTTTGATTGGCTCTATTGTTCTTGGCATGTCTGCTCCTATGATTTCTAGTCAGCTTAAACGCAATAATATGAATGATGTGCAGTTTCAGGTTTTGAATAAAAAAATTCAAGATTTGCAAGCAGAAGTACGAGCAAATAATAATGTTTTTCCATCTGGTTTTTTAATGATGACTTTTGGTTCTTGTCCAACAACTGGTTGGAGCGATGTTTCTTCTGATTATGAAGGACGTTTCTTAAAAGTTAGTTCTACCGCAGAAACAATACATGATGCGGTTTTTCCGGAGCATTCGCATGGTGCTGGGTTCTTTTCTCAATCCGGTAATGATGATGCTTATTTCTGGTATAAGGGAACAAATACTTATAAGTTGAAATATGCTTATAATACAAGATGGGTTGCTGGTGAAGCCGGATATGTTGATGCGAAAAATAAAGCAGCAAATGATTCTATTTCTTATGGTATTGTAACAACCAAAGAAATATATGATGCTGATGCTAATACTCTTGAGCCGAAAAGTATCACGGTTAAAGTTTGCAGGAAAAATTAATTTTACGCAAAATATTTAAACCCGATTATCATTGCTAATCCTACAAAAAAGCAATAATAAGCGAATATGTTCATTGAAAATTTTGATAAAAATTTGATGAAATATTTTATGCAAAGGTATCCAATAACCGCAGAAACTACAAAACCGATGAAAATTGAAGCCCAATCAAAAGTTGCAAGTTCTTTGTAATCAATATCGATTAATGGATATAATAGAGATGCAGCCGCAATGATTGGTACGCTTAGTAAGAAAGAATATTTTGCGCAAGAAACCCTATCAAGTCCTGTTGCTAAACCTGTTGCAATTGTCATCCCCGAGCGTGATAACCCTGGAAAAATTGCGCAACCTTGTGCTAAACCTATTAAAATAGCGCGTTTTATTGTTATATTGCTTTCTTTTTGTTCAAATTTCTTAGAAATCCATTCGCTAGAATATAAAACTATTGAGGTGATTAATAAGAAAATACCTGTAAATATAGGAGCAACAAGCATTTTTTCGACAATGTCTTTGATTGGAAGAACTACAATTAATGTGAAAATGGTGCTTAATGCAATAAATAATGGGAGTTTTGCTTCATTAGAGTTGAAGTTTTTTTCTTTACAAGCAGTGATGAATTTTTTAATAATATCAACAATGTCAGTCCAAAAATATACTAAAATTGCAACCAGTGTTCCAACATGTAAAATAATATCAAAAAAAGCTTCTTGTGAGTTGTTGTGAACAAGCTCAGCTCCCGTAAACAACTTATATAAACAAGAGGTCAAAACCAAATGACCTGATGAGCTAACAGGTAAAAATTCAGTTAATCCTTGGATGAATCCCATTAAAATTGCTTGCAAAATTGGCATAATTTATTCCTCAAAATAGCTTGCACAAGAGTTTTGTGTTTCCCAAACAGAAACTTTTGAAACGTTAGGAAATATTTTTTTCACTTCATCGTAGATGAATTTTGAAATAATCTCACTACTTGGGCTTATGTTTTTAAATTCTTCAAGCTCGTTTATATCTTTATGGTCTAACTTGTCCATAATTAAATTAACTTCTTTTTTAAGAACTTTAAAATCAACTAAAATGTTTGATTTATCAAGTGTTTCACCTTTTACATAAACTTCAACTTTCCAGTTGTGTCCGTGTTGATTTTCACAATTTCCTTTGTAGTTTAAAAGGTGATGGGCTGCTGAAAAACTTGTTTCTATTTTAACTTCGTACATATTTAATTCCTTTAATTGTTTTCAATCATGATACAACAAAAAAATGTGTATATAAATATTGCCGATGTTATAATTATAACAATGTAAATATTTGTAAAATAATGTTGTAGTTATAACAACTTTTGTGATTAACTTTCGTTATATTAATGTAGTAGAAGATTAAGAAAGGGCAAGCATGAAAAAAAGATTATTGACAAGTTTAGTTTTAATTGGTGTAATGGCGAGTTTTTCTGGGGTTGCTTTGGCTCATACGCCTTATGTAAATATGCATCGACCTTATACTGAAGATGGAAACAAACAAAGAGAACAACAGAATTTAAAGAAATTGAATGAAAAATATGGTAGTTTAAATACCCCCCAAAAGCATGGACCTAATTATGGTCCAAGTCGTGGTGTTGTCTTTGGAACGAGGGTTATTTATACTCATAAAGAAGTTGGAACTGGTCCAATAGAGCAAGTTGTTGAGCCAGCACCTCCTCAACCAAATTACTATTATTATGGTGTACCTTGTTATGGTGGTTGTTGGTGAGTGAATAATATAAATCCTATAATGTGGACTATTTTAAGACCGCCTTGCAACCATTGTCATCATCATCGACATCACCATCGAAATCATTATCGATACCATCATCACAGGAGCCGATAGAGTCCCAGCCTTCGGCTCTTGGGGTTTTGGTTAAATAAATATCTGGAATTGATGAATATAGGTATAAAAATTGTTCTTTAAATATTTTGGCAACATCTGAATTATCAATAAGTAATACGTTTTCATCGTTTTTATTTTCTCCACTTTTGGTTAAATTCATAGAACCGATAAAGACAAAATTGTCATCTATGATAATAGATTTTGAGTGCATTTTGCCTGCTTTGTTTTCGATTTTTACAGGTATATTATAAGAGCGTAAAATATTATGAATTGAGTATTTGCCATTGGCGGATGTTGCGTCTGTGATAATTTTTACATCTATTCCTTTTGTTTTTGCTGCGATTAGGGCGTTTTCAATTTGTTTATGGGTAATGATGAAAGAGGAAATATAAATATAATTTTGGGCATTATTGATAGCTGGAATTATTTTGTTTGTAATAATTTTGTCTGTTGGTGAAAAGTAAACTGAAACTGTATTTTTTTCATCAATTTTAAGATTTTCTTTGTTTGGGATTGGGGTTTTGAGTTCATGGAATTTTTGATTATACATTTGTTCAAATTCTTGTTTATATATGTTTGCAAGTAGTTGAGAATTTGCTAAAACATTAATATTTGCGTTAAAATCGGCTAAGTCTGTTTGGGAAAGGTTTGAAGAACCTAGCCATACAGATGCATCATCAAAGATAAAAAATTTATTATGCATAATTGCGTTAGTATATTTAGGATTTTTTTCGCTTGTTGATTGATAAACGTGATTATCTGTTTTGAAGTCGGATAAAAGTTTTTGAATAGTTAAAACTTCATTGTAAATATTTTCTCCTTTTATGTTTGCGTCTGTTACCCAGCGAATTTTTACACCTCGATTTTTTGCGTTTAATAAGGCGTTAATTATTTGTGGTTGTTGAGCTATTCCGTACATAGCAAAATCTATTGATTTTTTTGCGAGATTTATCTGTTTGAGAAGAACTTTACAACTAGCAGTTTCACAGTTTTTATCAGGTTTTTGGCGTTTATTGAAATCTGTGAAGTAAAAATTTAAAGCGCCAGATTGAAAATCAAAGTTTTTTAGTTGAAACTCTTTTTGTTTTTCTTTTATTTCTTCAATGTTGTTATCTGAAAGTTGGTTTTTTAATAATGTGGTATTTTCAAAACAGAATGGACATTTTTTAGCATCAATATGCAGGTGTGATAATTTGATAGCCTTTGATTGTTTTATATTTTGCGCATGTGTGCAGTCTAATTTATGGATAGTGTTTGTTTTTTCGTTGAGAATTACAATATTTTCTTTTTGAATTTTTTTAAGATTTTCTTTTAGTTTGATGAAATTTAGTTCTTTTTTATATTCTTTTTCTTTTCGATTTGGTGTTGCAAGTCCATTTTGTAAAAGAGTTTTAGCAATATCTGTTTTGTTGAGATATATTTTGGCATAAGAATAATTTTCATTTTTAGTTGATTCAATATCAAAAAATTCTACAGTAACGTTTTTATTGGAAAAATTTTTTATTGCAAAATCTTTAGCCATTGTCCCGAGGGCTAATATTTCGTTATTTTTTAGTTTTAGATTTTGACTTTGTATGTATGTGTTTTTTGTATTTTCATTGTGAAAAGCATTAACATCATAAAGCTTTATGAACTCATTATCATCAATTTTCTTATTTTTATTTAAATCAATGTAAAATTCATCTGCATTTTCAACTTTTAAAATTTTGAACTTAGGTAGCGGTTTTGCTTGGTAAAGGTTGAAAAGCAAAAGAATTGAAATTATTGAGACAATAGTGTAAGTATTTTGTATTTTTTCGTTCATTTTTGCATTATACTTTATGATTAATCTATTGTCTATTTTAATCTTTATATATTTTTAATTTGATTTGATTTGATTATTGTGTAAAATTTAAAAATAGCTTAAGTTATAAAGAGGATTTTTATATGTGCGGAATCGTAGGGTATATTGGAAATAGGGATGTTGTAGATGTTTTGCTTAAAGGGCTTACAAATCTTGAGTATAGAGGTTACGATTCTTCTGGAATAGCTATTAATGATGAAGGCGATATAAAAATTTTTAAAGCACTTGGAAAATTAGGAAATCTAAAAG
The DNA here is from genome assembly GCA_045635965.1 of Candidatus Gastranaerophilaceae bacterium. Classification (GTDB taxonomy): domain Bacteria; phylum Cyanobacteriota; class Vampirovibrionia; order Gastranaerophilales; family Gastranaerophilaceae; genus RGIG2134. The sequence goes on along the minus strand of JAZTWQ010000007.1, from coordinate 8,902 downwards.
GTTTATTAAAAGAACAAGAGAAGAGAATTGTTGAGCCTTTAGCCGGTATTGGTCATATTCGTTGGGCGACTCATGGTTCTCCTACCGAAGATAATGCACATCCTCATACTTGTAATTGTGGGAAATTAGTTCTTGTTCATAATGGAATCATTGAGAATTTTAAAGAATTAAGAGAAGACTTAATTAAAAAAGGTTGTGTTTTTAAATCGCAAACAGATACAGAAACAATTGCACATTTAGTTGCACAAGAATATGACAAGGTGAAAAATCTTGAAAAGGCTGTTACTAACGCAATTAAACATTTAAATGGTGCTTATGCGATTTGTGTTATGTATAAAGATGAACCTGATAAAATTGTGGTAGCTAGAAAAAATGCACCTCTTTTGGTTGGTATTGGAGAAGGAGAACATTTTATAGCGTCTGATATTCCGGCTGTTATTGAGTACACTTCAAAGGTTGTTTATCTTGATGATTTAGAAATTGGGGTTGTTAAAAACAATAGTTTAAAAATTTATAATTTGGAAGGAAAAGAAGTTACTAAAAAAGTTGAAGTTTTACCGTTTGAACCGGTTGCCCTTTCAAAACGCGGGTATAAACATTTTATGCTCAAAGAAATCCATGAACAACCAGATGTTATTAGAAATGTTTTAAATGGAAAATTATATGATATTGACGAAAAAATAGTTTTAAATGAAGTTAAAATTGATAAGGAAACTTTGAAAAATCTTCAAAGAATTGAAATTATTGCTTGTGGAACATCATTACATGCGGCAATGGTTGGAAAATATTTGATAGAAGATTTTTGTGGAATTGCTGTAGATGTTGAAGCATCAAGCGAATATATTTATAGAAAAACAGTTACAAATAAGAATACGCTTGTGATTGGTGTTTCTCAATCAGGAGAAACAGCTGACACTATTACAGCTATAAAACAAGCTAAAGCAAAGGGCGCGCATGTTTTAATTATAACCAATCGCCCAGATTCTGCTATGGCTCGTGAGGCAGACAGTTTAATTCCTATTAATGCTGGTATTGAGGTTTCTGTTGCCGCAACAAAATCATTTACGGCACAATTGATGTCTTTTTATATGTTGGCAATGTTTTTGGCTGAAACAAAAGAGTCTATGCTAAAAGAAGATTTAAAAGAATTAAAACATGATATTATTCAATTACCAACCTTAATCGATGAAATTTTAACGAATAAGGAACCAATCCAAAAATGCGCAAGAATGTTTGCTAATACAAAAGATTTTATTTACATTGCAAGAGGTATAAATCTTGCAACGGCTTATGAAGGTGCCTTGAAATTAAAAGAAATTAGCTATATCAATGCTACGGGTTATGCTGCAGGTGAGCTTAAGCATGGACCAATTGCGATGTTGGATGAGAGCATGCCTGTTTTATCTATTTTGATGGATGGCAAAGTTTATGAAAAAATTCTTTCTAATTCTGAAGAGGCAAAGGCTAGAAATGCTAGATTAATTGCTTTGACGTCTTCCCAAGATAAATCTTTAGATGATTTGTTTGAGGTTGTCTTAAGAGTACCGAAAGTAAATGAACTTTTATCTCCGGTTCTAGCAAGTGTTCCTTTGCAACTGTTAGCTTATTACATAGCTGAGTTTTTGGGCAAAGATGTTGATCAGCCTCGTAATTTGGCAAAATCAGTTACGGTTGAGTAGATATGAAAATAGTCAATGGCGAATTTGTTGTTCCAAAAGTAGAAGAACCAAGTTCTGAGTATTTTGAAGTTTTTCTAAAATCAAAGGGCGTGGATTTTCTTCGTTGGGCGATTGTTGGACAAAAAGAAAATAATTTTGTCTTAAATGTTTCGTATAAAGTTGATTAATTAGGAAAAAATTAATATAATTAAAATATAAAAAATTACCAGTTATTTATTTCTTGATGTGAAATGGAGTTAAAATATGATTAATAAAAATCCGAAAATGCGCATGGTAGTAGGGGGGGGGGGCGTTTAGTAGCTTTTTAAAATTCTCTTTAATTCAAAAAAGGAATAAAAAAGCATTTACTTTAGCCGAAGTTTTAATTACGTTGACCATTATTGGTGTAGTTTCTGCAATGACCATTCCAACGCTTATGAATAGATATGAGGCAACACAACTCAGGTCAGCTTTTTTAACAGCTAATTCTATTGTAAAAAGTGTTGCCGGAACCATGAACAGTGTAGGCGACCATTTTGATGATATAACCGCAGAAGAGATTTCGAAATATTTTAAAGCGAGTGATTTTAAGTCAAAAGCTACAAATTCATATATGAATTTTCATGGAACAAGAAATGCAAGGGACGCCGTTGCTAATCCTATAGTTTCTGAATTTAAATTTCAAAATGGAATGACTGCGTTAGTTTTTAAGACAAATCCTTCTTATAGTGGTAATAAAAAAGCGACCAAAAACCTTTTGGCTGTCGATATTAATGGAAAAGATAAAAAGCCAAATAGATACGGGCATGATGTGTACTTTTGGTATCACAGTGATATTTCTGAACAGATAGAAGTGATTGGTAGTGTTAATTCAAAAGAAGAGTTTGGCAATTGGCAAACTATTTGTCAGTTAGAAAAAGTTAATTCTAGTGAGGCGGAAAATGGAATTGGCTGCGGGGCAAGAGCTTTGGTTGAGCAAAAATGGTTTGAAAATTTGAAAAATCAAAAATATACTAAATAGAATAAATTGAAGCACGTCGTTTGTTTGGGATAGCAAGGTGGATAAATTATAATTTATTAATCTTCTTGAACTTCTTTTAAATTAGTTGTAAAATAACTTTGCATTTATTTTATAGGAGTTTTTTATGAAAATATGGATTGAAGATATCAAAGATTATGAAGGGCAGGAAATTACTTTAAAAGCTTGGCTTTATAATAAGCGCTCAAGTGGTAAATTACATTTTTTACAACTTAGAGACGGCACAGCAGAAATCCAAGCGGTTGTATTTAAGGGAAATGTTTCTGATGAAACATTCGCGTTGGCGGATAAAATTTCTCAAGAATCAACGGTAGAGGTTGTTGGAACAGTTAAAAAACATGATAGGTCAAAAATCGGATATGAAATTGATGTTAAAGATGTTAAGGTTATTTTTGATAGTGTGGATTATCCAATTACACCAAAGGAACATGGTAATCATTTCTTGATGGAGCATAGACATTTATGGTTGCGGTCATTAAGACAAAAAGCTATTTTGACTGTTCGACATAGAATTATTAAGTCTATTCGTGATTTCTTTGATAATAAAAAATTCCATCTCGTTGATGCACCAATTTTTACTCCAAATGCTTGTGAAGGTACAACAAATTTATTTGAAACAACTTATTTTGATGAAAAAGCATATTTAACTCAAAGCGGGCAGTTATATATGGAAGCCGCAGCAATGGCATTGGGTAAAGTTTATTGTTTTGGTCCAACTTTTAGAGCAGAAAAATCTAAAACTCGTAGACATTTGACTGAGTTTTGGATGGTTGAACCCGAGGTTGCTTTCTTTAATCTTCAAGATGATATGGATTTAGCAGAAGAAATGGTCGAATATATTGTTCAAGAAGTTGTAAAAAATTGTAGAAATGAATTAGAATTTTTGGAAAGAGATATTACTAAATTAGAAAATATTAAACGTCCGTTCCCAAGAATATCTTATGATGAAGCTATTGAAATTTTGCATAAAAAAGGTAATGATACTCCTTGGGGCGAAGATTTTGGCGGTGATGAAGAAACTCTTATTTCCGAAGAATTTGATAGACCTGTTATGATTCATAGATACCCAAGAGATGTAAAAGCTTTCTATATGAAGCAAGATCCGGAAAATCCCAAATTAGCGTTGTGTGTAGATATGATTGCCCCAGAGGGTTATGGCGAAATTATCGGTGGCGGACAGCGTGAAGAAGATATTTCTAAATTGAGAGAAAAAATGTCTGAACAAGGTCTAGATGAAAGCGTGTTTGATTGGTATATGGATTTAAGAAAATTTGGTTCTTGTGAACACGCAGGTTTTGGTTTAGGTATCGAAAGAACTGTTTCTTGGATATGTGGGTTACATCACGTAAGAGAGACAATTCCGTTCCCAAGGCTAATGGATAGAATTAAGCCGTAGTTTTTACAAGATGTTACGATTTAAAAACAGATTTTTGCTATTTTCACAAAAATCTGTTTTTTTGTATTTTGGAATTTGTAGAATAATTTTGCGAAAAGGAGAAAAATAAATGCAAATTAATAGTATACCTCAATCACCTTATAATCAATCTTTTGGTGGGATAAAGATGGTAAAAATGCCTCAACATTGTAGAGATATTGTAAATGAAAAAATATTATCTAAATTAGATGAAAAATTAATTGATGATTTAGATAATATGGGCGTTGATGTTGTTTTTAAACGTGGTGCCGGTTTTGAAGGAAATGAATTTGATGTTGGTTTGTTTGATAGAGCAACAAAAAAGCATTGGAATGTTGACTCTGTTAATATTAAAAAAGATTATGATGATTCAATGCAAAATTTACCGCAAAGAATAATTAAAGCTTTTAAGAGAATGTGTGAATCTGATTATTAAAAAGTCTAGAAATGGTGGTGAAGGCCACCATTTTTTATTATTTATAGCTGAAAAATATTAAATAATGTTAAAAAAAGCCTAATTTTTAGCAATAAAATACGTTCATAGGCTTTAAAAAATTGTTAGTATTATGTAAACTTAAAGACATGCCAGTTAATAACATTACAGCTCAAGCTGCGAAATATATTCAAAAGCCGACAAATATGCGAAAAGTTGTAACCCACTTAAACAAAGCTGGGGTACTTTTGCCGGTTATTTTGTTAGAGGCAACAGTTACCGGTGGAAGAACTTATCAGGCTTATAAAAGAGGGGGCGCAACAGAGGCACGTGAAAGGCTTTGTGAAGAGTCTGTTGGCGCTGTTTTTTGGCTTTGGGGTGTGAAATTTTTTAATGAAATTGGTAATTGGATTGGCAAAAAATATTTGAATATTGAAAATCCTGCATTTTCATTAGCAAAAGATGCGGTACGTCATCCGTTTGAAAATATGGTAAGAGACAAAAATTTAGACGCTGTTAAGAAAAAATTGGTTGCTTTTAAGTTTACGAAGATAGCGTTATCTGTTTTAATGGCGGGTGGAACATTGGGTTTTGTTGTTCCTAAAATTAACCAAGCAGTTACTAGGAAAATGCTTAAAAATGATGAAAAGAAACAACAAAATCAAGCGAATGTAAACAAGTCAATTCAAGGCTCACCTGTTGTACAAGCAGAGAGTATGGATAAATTTGTTGAAAGAACTTCGAATAATCAAAATCCAACATTTAAAGGTCTTTCTATTGATAAGTTTGCAACGATAACAAACAATTTAGAAAATCATGATATTTATAAATTGCTTTCGACTGATGTTGGCGTACTGGCCGGTAGAACTTATAATGCTAGAAATAAAGATGAGCGAATCGAAATTTTGTTTAGAGACGGTGCGTCTGTATATTTTTATTTGTTCTGCAAAGATCATGTTATTAAATTGATGCAAAAAATGGATGGTTTTGGCGGCAAGTTGTCTAAACTTGATCCAACAACGGCAATGGCTACGCATAATGCTTTAATCATGGAAATGATTAAACATAAAAATAATCCTGAATATAAAACAGATATAGAAACAGTACGTAAATATGTTTATGGTTCAAATCCTGAAAATGTAGATAAAATACTATCTAAAATAAGCTTTGCTAAAGGTGATATTATTGCTTTTGAAGATTTTGAAAGATTGGCAAGAGCCGCAGGGGCAGATGTTGATGAAAAAATGATAAAAAAAGCAAGGATTATGTCTAAATTTCAACCTGCAAGAGAGCTAACAGATATAGGAAAGCCGGCTGGTAAGGCAATGTATTTGTTAACCAGACAACAAGTTCGTGATGTGCTGGATGATAGCATTATTTCTTCTCCAAAATTTTTGCGAGAAGTGTTAAGACAGTCTTTTGATGGTGCGCTTAGAGATAAATATAACTTTGTTCCAAGAGGAACAGTTGAAACATTACGTCAAAATATTGATGATTATGTTAAAGCAATTTTAGAATACGCTCAAAAGAATAATGTAAAAGAGATTACCCCTGAATTGTTGGTTCAATTAAATAAAAAGAATTTCTGGAAAAATGCGCTGCATATTGGTTCTGGCTTAGGTGTTTCGGCGTTGTTCTTGTCAACAATTATTCCTAAAGTCCAGTATTGGATTACTGAAAAAAGGACAGGTTCTAAAGAATTTCCTGGGGTTAAAGATATTAATAAATAATTTTATTTTTGTGTTAAAATAAAATGACAGTGGAATTAATGCGCTTGTTGCGTATTTATAAAGGGGTAATAGATTAATGTTATTTTTTGATTTTTTTAAAGAGCCGGCACTTATAGAACCTATAAAAGATGAAAACGAGGTTAAAAAAAAGTATAAACATTTTCGTTGGAGAATGTTTTACGCTTGTTTTATTGGTTATATAGTTTTTCACTTTATTAAAAAGAACTTGGCTGTTGCGATGCCTGAGTTGTCTAATGATTTAGGGTATTCAAATACAGAGCTGGGTATTTTGGGTGCGTCTTTATATCTCACTTATGGTATTGGAAAATTTGTAAATGGGATTTTGTCTGATAGTTCAGATGTTCGAAAATTTATGCCAACAGCATTGTTTTTGTCAGCATTAGCGAACTTAGGTTTTTTGGCAAGTACAAAATTTATAACCCCTGGGGAATTTACATTTTTCGGTTTGCCGTCAGCAACCGTGTTGTTGTGGGTATTGGCGTTCTTTTGGGGTGCTAATGGCTGGTTTCAATCAGGTGGATTCCCTCCGATAGCGAAAACACTTTCATATTGGTATTGCAACCCTGAGCGTGGTCGTGTTTGGGCAATGTGGTCTACATCTCATCAGTTCGGGGTTATGATTGCAGTTTATTTGTCTGGGTATTGTATTAGCAAAATGGGCTGGGAAGGTGCGTTTATTATTCCTTCTATCCTTTCAATAATTTGCGCGATATGGTTGTATGACAGATTACGTGATAGACCGCAGTCTTTAGGTTTGCCAGATATTGAAGTTTATAAAAAAACAATTAGTGAAGACTGCCCTGTTGAAGAAGATAATAGAAGTTATTTTCAAATTTATAAAGAAAGTATTCTGTGTAACAAAATTATGTGGCTTTTGGCTATTTCGTACGTATTTGTATATGTTATCAGATATGGGACGGAAGATTGGTTTGTAAAATATCTAGTTGAAGACAAAGGCAATACTTTGGTAATGGCAACGTCTAAATTGAGTGTATTGGCAGGTGCGGGTATTTTTGGTGTAATGGCAGCTGGTACTATATCAGATACTGTTTTTGGCGGAAAGAGAGCACCAGTGAATATTCTTTATTTGGTTTTTGTTGCATTAAGTATTTTGGGGCTTTGTTTTTCTCCGGCGGATATGCATTGGCTTGATTTTGTATGTGCGGCGGCAATTGGTTTCTTTACAGGTGGTCCTCAAATGCTTATCGGTGGGCTTTGTGCGATAGAGGCAAGCTCTAAAAAAGTTGCTTCTGCTGCGACCGGTTTTACCGGTGTGTTTGGCTATATCGGTGCGGTGTTATCGTCTATGGTAACAGGTATTGTTATCGATAAGTGTGGTTGGAACGGTGCAATTGCTTTTTGGGTTGGTTCTGCCGTTGTTTGTATTTTGATTTGTTTGATATTGCTTAAAAACGAGTATTCTCGTAAGGCATAATTATTTTAAAAGCGATTTCTCCGTTTGGTAATTCTTCGTATGAGAAGTCGCTTTTAATTTGTTCTAAAAGTGGTTTTAATGTTTCTAGTTCTTTCTTCATTTTTGATGTAAGTGAATATTCTGTTATAAATTCAATAATATATTGTTCAACATCAAGGTATGATAATATTTCTATGGCGGCATTTTTTTTACTATTTGATAGAAGTTGATAGCAGAGATTTAAAATTAGTCTGCTAAAAATGGCTTTGTTTGTGTAGATATTAATGTCTATATTTTTATAGATAAATCTGTTGCAATTAGTTTTGGCTATTGGTTCAAGACAATTGCAAATATTTTCAATAGTAGGTTTTGATTTTATTGAAATTTCTTGTGTTTTGCTTGGTTTATTGATAATCTCTGCACAGGTTGCTTGTTTAAAAACAAAGTTGATTGGGATTTCAATAATGTTGTTTTTTTCTAGGTTTTCTTCAATATTTTTGCAGAAGTTAGTGTAAGTTTGCTTGGCTAGTTGCAATAAAGAAAAGTCGCATTCTTTTGTTATAAAAGAGAGCGTATTTCTGTGAGAAAAATTAATAATTTTGTTTGTTTGTACTAGTATGTTCATTTTTATTCCATTCTTGTGTAATATAACTGCTTCCATGTTCAATATAACATTGATTGCTTCAAAAAAATTTGGTATATTTTCCGTTTTACTATTTTTTTTGAAAACAATGTAAAAAATTGTTAAAATGAAATTAATGTTTTTCATAAATGTTATACTTATTAAGGTTGTAAGATTATATAAAATAAAAAGAGGTATGGGAGAATGATTCATGAAAAACAAAACGGCGAAAACCCGCAATTTGCTAGGGGGAGGGGGCTTTGGTAGCTCAATAAAATCTCCTGATTGTCAAAAAATAAGTGTTCGTGATGAAGAATTTAATCAAAAACCTCAAAATCTTATCAACAATTTAGCAGTCATGCTGAACTTGTTTAAGCATCTAACCGGTAAACGAAACTTGGTGAAGGACTTGTGTTTGTTGACTTCATTCGATGTTGGTCAGATCCTGAAACAGCACGCACGCGGCTTTTTAACGCTTACGCTAAAATCCGGAATGGTATGGTGCAATTTATTGTGCCGCAATGGATAATGAACGGTAGCAGTAGGGTGCGTTTATACGCACCACAAGGTC
>JAZTWQ010000006.1:0-43159 GCA_045635965.1 Candidatus Gastranaerophilaceae bacterium | reverse complement strand
TTGCGGGTTTTCGCCATTTTGTTCTTTCTCATTACTCCATCTCCTGATTTGTGTAGACTTGGTAAAGTCACCTGCTAATTTTTTCAACAGTAGACTAAATCTACCCCACATTTCACATTTAATTCACAAAGGAATTATACTTAATTTTTCTATTGTTATCAAGGTTTGTCAAATAAATATTGATTGTGTTTATCGGTAAATCATTCTGGGCGAAATTTGATTTATAATGTAACAATTTGTTAAAATTTTTTATAAAATTCTAAAGTTTGACTTTAAAATGCCGATAGTTATATTACAAGTAAGTAGCAAAGACAAAAGGAGTACGGATATGGGTATGTCAGCATCACAAGCAAGATTTTTGGCATTAACCGCCAGAAAATCAAATGTTGAATTTCAAGGTCAACAAGTAAACCAACAACGTACTACTTTGGCTAATGAAAGTTCAGGTTTATTTAATCAAATGTTGGAATTGGCTGTGCCAGTACCCCCATCTGCAACAGATTTTTATAGCATGGCTTACACATTCCCTGGGCAAAACCCAGAGGAAAGTTTCAGAATTACAAACTGGGCAGCAGCTGAAAACAATATCGTTGGCGCATCTTATAGAATTTCTGCTAAGAAAACAGTTAATGACGTTGGGCATCATAGTTCGCCGTTAGATATTGGCACAAAAATCATCAAAACCGCAGATGGATATGCATTAAAATATCCTGACCAATTTGATGATGATGGAAAAGTTGCACAGACAGGTCCTTCATACAATCTGACAAAAGCTGCTATTGACGTATATGGTAAAACTTCAAATTCAGAAGGCTATGAAGATAGTTATAGCTATGATAGAGGTGGGAGAACTCATTTCTTCAAAACAGAAGATTTAGAAGCATTGTTCGCTAATGGACAAAATGCTGATGGTTACATTGTTACAGAAGCTAACCAAGCAGATATTAACCCAATATTCTATAAAGGTGAAAAAACAGTTACAAGTGAATCATTCTTGGCAAATATGATAACAGATACAAATGGAAGATTTGTAAGTATGGATTATTGGCCAAATGGTGAATCCGGCGGAAAACTAAGTCTTGATTTAACTATTCAAGAAGTTAAAGATGAGCAAGGCTATGATGAAGCTATGGCTGACTATAATTATAAAAAAATGATTTATGATAGAACAATTGACGACATAAATACTCGTACTGAAATCATTCAACGTCAAGACCAAAACCTAGAATTGCACCTTAAACAGCTTGATACAGAGCAAGAAGCTATTAAAACCGAAATGGAAGCGGTTAAAGATGTTATTCAGAAAAACGTTGAAGGTACATTTAAAACATTTGCGTAAACTTTCATTCGATACACATAAATGGCCACCTTTTAAAAGGTGGCTTTTTCTATTGTGGCAAGATTTGTTAAATAACTTTTATTAAAACAAAAAATCATCCATCCGCTAGTTGTTAGAAATCTTTTTTCAGATAAAATCTTTTTGTAGTTATAGAAAGGAGATTTTATGTGGGAAAAAGACATTAACATCAATGAAGTAAGAGAAATCCGAGTTAGACCAAATGTATATTTTGGTGTAGGCGCAATAGAAAAAATTGATGATATTGTAAAATCATTAAAAGCTGAAAAAAATGTTGACAAAGTTATTGTCGTTTCAGGTCGCGGTGCTTATAAAGCAACAGGGGCATGGGATTATGTAGAAAAAGCATTAACTAAAAATGGTATTGGCTATGTTAATTTTGATAAAGTTACCCCAAACCCAACAACGCATCATGTTGATGAAGCTGTAAAAATGGCGCTAGAGTTCGGGGCTAAAGCTGTTATTGCCATAGGTGGCGGTTCTCCGGTTGATGCAGGAAAAAGTACTGCAATTTTAATGGAATATCCGGACAAAACTTGCAATGATTTGTATGAATTTACATTTACTCCATCAAAAGCAGCTCCAATTGTTGCAATTAACCTAACGCATGGAACAGGCACAGAAACAAATCGTTTTGCGGTTGTAACTGTTCCAGAAAAAGACTTTAAACCTGCTATTGCTTACGATTGTATATATCCTTATGCATCAATTGATGACCCTGCGTTAATGACTAAATTATCTCCAAATCAAACGAGATACGTTTCCATTGATGCAGTAAATCATGTTGTTGAAGCTGCAACATCCAAAGTTGCGTCTGCATATTCTATTACATTAGCGAAAGAAACTATTCGTTTAGTTGCTCAATATTTGCCTAAAGCGCTAGAAAATCCTGAAGATTTGGAAGCTCGATATTTCTTGTCTTATGCTTCACTTTTGGGTGGTGTGAGCTTTGATAATGGTTTATTACATTACACTCACGCTCTTGAGCACCCACTAAGCGCCGTTAAGCATGAGCTTTCACACGGTTTAGGCTTGGCAATACTCTTACCGGCTGTAATTAAATCTATTTATAAAGAAAAAGCTGCTGTTTTAGCTGATATTTTAAGCCCAATTGTACCGGATTTAAAAGGCGAGGCTTCCGAAGCTCAATATGTGGCTGAAAAGGTAGAAGAATGGTTATTTGGATTAGGAGTAACTCAAAAACTAACAGATGAAGGATTTAGTGACGCGGATGTTGAAAAATTAACCTATTTAGCATTCAATACTCCTTCATTGGATGGTTTATTGGGTATTGCACCTACACAAGCAACGGAAGAGGCTGTTGCCACTATATATAAAGAATCTTTGACGCCTTATAACAAATAAATTTTGTTGCACTAAAAAGCGGTTGTGACTCCAATCACAACCGCTTTTTTATATGAAATATATAAAATCCTTTTGAAAGAAATTATCCCAAATAACCTACATAAGGTAAGTTTCTGTAATAGCCTTTGTAATCTAATCCATAGCCAACTAAAAATTTATCTTCCACTATGTAGGCAAAAAAGTCTGGTTCAAAATCAACTTTTCTAGCACATTCTTTGTTTAAAAACGCCGCAAATTTAAATATTTTAGGTCTTTGTTCAGCTTTTAAAATGTTTGTTAAGAACTGCGCAGTGTAACCTGTATCCACAATATCTTCAACTATTAAAATATTTTTCCCTTCAAGAATAGGTAAATTCATATCAATAGATTTTACACGACCGGAAGATTTATCATCATCACCATAACTGGAAAGTCTTATAAATTCTAATTGAGTCGGCATTTTTAAATGCTTAATTAAATCAACATAAAACATTACCGAGCCTTTTAGTACACAGATTAAGTAAAGCGGCTCATCTTCCGGAAATGCCGCATTAATTTCTTCTGCAAGTTTTAGCACACCATCTTGTACTTTTTTTTCGTCAATTAGGATTGTTAAGTCTTTTAATTGTTTGTCTATAACCATTTTTAAACCTCTTCTATTTTTATAACGTGAGTAGGAATGTTGTTGGAACGAAGTTTTTCGCTTAGTCCTACAGAACATGCCCATAACACTTCTTCATGATTACATAATAACACAATTTCGTCTCTTTTATGTTTTGGTACACCTTTATTTATGAAAAAATCCTTTAATTTTATTACATTTTTCATTCCAAATGGTTGAATTTTATCACCGGACTTTCTATGCCTTAATTCAAGTTCTGTTTGTTTACTCAAATCAACGTAAGCCATCAATTCATTTTCTTTGGGATAGACAAATTTTTCTTCAAGTGGAAAATCGGTTATAGTAAATTTATACTTTCCCAACACATAACTTTTTTGGAAATCTGTGATTTTTACAATGTCATTAATTTTTTCAACATTGTTAGATACAAAATAAATTTCTTTTTTTGAACAAAACAACCATAAATCTGTTGTTATAGACAATGTTTTTCCGGAATTTAAACGGGAAGATGTCTCTATAAACTCAACAATTTCTATAATTTTCTTTCTATCATATTCTATATTTTTATCAATTAATAATTCATAGATAATTCGTTGTTTTAATGCGTCTGAAAGTTTTAAAAACTTATTTGTTTTTATTTTATTATCCTCAAAAATTTGGGACTTAACTTGAATTAAATATTCATTAACAATAGAGTCTGTTTCCTTTGCATTTTCATGCAAAGAATTTATTGCACATTTTGCATTAGGATTTATTTTTTCAAGCATTGGTATAACTTCATGCCTAACAAAATTCCTTTTGTATTTTGTATCAAAATTACTTGAATCATTGTTGGGTGACAAATTATTTTCTTTACAATAAACCTCAATTTTATCTCTACTAATATTGAGTAACGGGCGAAAAACATTTAGTCCGTTTAGATATTTTTTTTCTTCTATACAACACAAACCTTTTACACCGGTTCCTTTTGCCAGACGGTAAATCAGAGTTTCAACAACATCATTTTGATTATGTGCGGTGAAAATATTTTGGGTTTTCAAATATTCTGATACTTTTTTATAAAACAAATACCGAGCATCTCTTGCATCAGTTTCTGTTTTTGGTACAGATTTGTCTAATTTTTCTGAATAAAACTCTACATTATTTTGCAAACAAAAATTTCTACAATTTTCTTCTTCCTTATCCGACTCAGCTTCTCGCCAGCCGTGATTTAGGTGTGCTGCGCAAAGTTTAAAACGATATTTTTCTTTTAACTGATTTAACACATCCAACAAGGTACAAGAATCATAGCCCCCTGAAAAACCAACAAGTAAAGTCGAATTACTATTATTTAAATTATATTTTGTTAAAAATTTATCGACTGTATTTTTTATTTCTCCGGAAACAGAATATTGAAATGCTTGTAAATCAACTCTTTCATAATAAAAATCAATACAGGGCTTTTGGCACATTCTGCATCCATTACATTTTGATGTATCAACTTTTGGATAACCTTTTTCACCCATTACTATAGCGTTTTGAGGACATCTAGAAACACACTTGTAACAGCGTTTACATTTTTCTATATTAATTTTTGCTTTTAAATTTTGGGACAAAAACGAATTACTCATAGCAAGATTATACATCAAAATTGAATACTTTAAAAATTAAAAAAGTTATTTGTTTAAAATATCCAAATATTGACGACAGAAATTTTCCCAAGTCATATCTTTAACTTTTTCGTAAGAGAAACGAGCAAGTTTTTCGTACTCTTTGTCATTCATTTCTATAATTTTCTTCATATAATCTGCTAAATTTTCTTTATCACAAACTAAAGACTCGTCGTTTATTATATCACAAGCTCCACAACACTTTGTAGCGATACAGGGTTTGTAGTTAGACATAGCCTCTATCGCAATCATTCCGAATGGTTCTACAATTGATGGCATTAACATACAATCAATTGTAGAATAAAAATTACTCATAGATTTTTGCAACGGAACAAATCTTATAAAGTTATCTAGTTTATTTAATTTTAAAAACAATTGTAGCAATAAATTTGTTTTGTATTTCGGGTAAATAATTTTTACCAAAAAGTATTTATGTGTCTTTCTCAGCAATTTAACGGCTTTAAATACTTCATAAAAACCTTTTCTTTTTAACCCAATTGCAGAAAGACCAAATATAGTAAAATCACTTTTCTGTCTGTATTTTTCATCCGCATTTTGAGCTACTGCCGGTGGAAGGATAAATATTTTATCTTCATTTTGTGCAAAATTTTTAGCAATATCTTGCTTTAAAATATTTGAAGAAACAACAATTTTTGCAGTTTTGTCTAAATTTTGTTTGATTAATTTATCCTTTACATGTCTTTTATTATGTTTTTTTATTACAAATAATTTATAAAAAAACTGGCTTAATTTACTTTTATACATTTTAGGAAATCTGTATTTGTAACTGTGGTCATGAATGTAAGTTATATCTGAAGGATAAATACCTTTTTCTGATATTACCAAATCATAATTACTATTAATATTATTTTTGTTTAAATCTTCAAAGTCGAAATAATTATTGACAATGTTATTTTTTATCAGGTATTTTTTAGAAAAAATATCAATATTATAACCTAATTTAATAAGCTCTAATATCAATTCATAATTCAACTTAACTCCGCCAGAACTAAACGCAGCTTCACTATATTCTTCCGTTACAAATGCAATTCTCTTACTCATTAATTACCCGATTTTTGTTTTTCTAAGTATTCCCAATACTTAAATATAGCACAAAAATTATAAACGCCATAAAATAATACAGAAACGATAAGTCCTCTTATTCCATCTTTATAGCCACCTTTTAGGATAAATTTTTCTAGCATTATCCATAAGCTTTTATATGCGCCATAAAACGGTCTAAACTTCTTTTTATTTTTTATCATTTTTTCAACTTCTAAATCAGAATATTTATTAATAGCGTTTAGTAAGATCCCAACACTCCAATTTTGTTTATGGATAATTGATAAATTTTCAATCGATGCTTTTAAAATTTCTATTTTGTTATCTTTGATTTCTGGTGTAACATGGACATAAGGTGGCCAATTTATACAATCTTTTTTAAAAAATCTAATAATATAATCAGGTGACAACATTGCCATTTTTTTGCCCCAGCAGTAATTTGTTCTTGGCAATTTTAAAGCATTTATGTCCTCATTTTTATTTATATATTCATATAAATAATCTTTTAATTCATTAGGAATTAATTCATCAGAATCAACGACTAAAACCCATTCATTACTAGCCTGTAGTATGGCAAAATTTCGAGCCGGCTCAACCCAACCAATGTTTTCATGATACACAATTTTTGCACCATAACTTTGAGCAATTTCAACGGTTTTATCGGTTGAATACATATCACACAAAACAATTTCATCAAAATCTTTTACACTTTCAAGACAATCTTTGATTATCTTTTCATTATTATACGTGTGTATAACTACAGAAATTTTCTTCTTCATATTAAATTTACCACAATACTCTAAAACAATGTTTATTAAATCATAAAGTTTGTAAATGTACAAATTGACACAACAAAAAAAGAGCCTAAAAGCTCTTTTTTTTAATATATTCAAATGTATATGCTTCACACAATTTTCACACAAACATTTGAGGTTTTCTTGAAATAACTGGGCCCGGCTGGATTCGAACCAGCGACCAAAGGATTATGAGTCCTCTGCGCTACCGCTGCGCCACAAGCCCATGTACTTACATTTTTTTATCTTTTAGGCTTGCGGTAGCGTCGCTACCTTCCTCTCCTCGACGTGACATTTAGTCACCTCTCGTCGGCAGAGAGCCACAAGCACTTTGGGATTATTTAGTTTTCACCTTGGAGCAAACTACCTTGCCCACGAAAATTATTAAACAATAAACTTACCTGTTTTGTCAACTGTCTGTTTTTATAGATTATGATAATTTATTAATTTTTATCTTTTAACCGCGAATAAGTGTGGAACAACATCCCCTTTTCCATTTTCTAGAATTTCGAAAGTATACGTCTTCCCCCTACTTCTATTTGGGTAAATAAAATGTTCAATATCCAGATTATTTATTTCTTTTTTTATCAATTTTGTATAAATATCAAATTCTTGGGGAATTTGACCAATGCTATCAGTTGGAGTTATAAAAAAAACTTTTGCTTCTGTTTTATCTTTTAATGCTTTAACTCCATCTGAAATTGATTTTTTCAATCTATCTGGCAAGCAAGGAGGGAAATGAGTCATAAAAACTTCATTTTTAGTGGTTATCACAACTCCATGACAACCGTTAAATTCTGGAGATACCAGATGAACTCCTTTTTTAGGAATAATTGTGCTATTAAAAACCTTTAATGTTTTTTTACTTTGTTCAAAAGTATCACTTACTAACGAATATGGTTTTATTTCATTAAATTTTATAATTGGTGTAAGTTTATCGCCTTTTTTTATTGGTGACATAAACCACTTTGAAATATTAGTCGAATGTTTTGTTATTAACCTTGTAAACCCCAACATATTAAAATCCAAATAACCAACCCCTTATTTATATAAAGTATTTTTTTATAAAAATATTGTTCTATTCTTAACAAAACTTTAAATAAAAAACGCTACCCGATTGAGTAGCGTTTCGTGTGTAGATGGAAATTTTATTTATGCTTCTATATCTAAATGCTCGTCTTCAACATTGGCTACCACATCAATAACATCATCATTGGCTGAATTTGCATAACTGTTAGACATTCTCGCAACCGGTTCGGTTTGTGCACCCATATCAACCATCTTAACTGCTAAACGATTTTTATCTCTTACTTCAGCCAATTTATTGTATGTGTCTTTAATTTGCTCTGATTTTTCAGCTTTATCTGTAAATGCTTTAAACAACGCACCTAATGCCATAAACGGTACACTTAAAGCTAATGCGCTCAAGGCTACAGATGCCGTTCTAGGATGTTTTGTCGCAAGTTCTATAGCTTTATCTTTTAGTGGTCTATACAAGTCTGTGCTTAGTTTAGATTTATTAATATATTCAGCAACCTTTGTTTTCATTTTAGATAAATCTTTTGCCACCCCTGGAAGTTTTTCAGGTAAAACTTTTGCTAGTTTATCCAAACCTTTTTGTCCGCCAATTAAGACAGCCGCAAAACCTGCAAGACTTAACAATGATTTAATAACAGGATGTTTTTCTTCAAGTTTTTGCATAGTTGGAGAAACAGCTGTAATTTTTTCAACAACACCATTATAAATACCGGATAATGCAAAGACTCCGGCCCAACCTAGTGCATTTTTACCCATTGAACCTAGTTTTCCGGATAATTTAGGAGCATCTGTTGTTACCCCCTTAATCAAGGTATCAGCAACCGGTACTCCGATTAAAGCTGCTGCATAAGTATTCATTTTATACTTGTCATCTTTATGTGCATCAGCTTTAGCGATGCTTAAAAGTTGTTTGTCTGTAAGATTAGCCGTCTCGACCGCCGCCATATAAGCGCGTCTTAAGTTTTCATTATTTTCAAAATTGCGCATCATTCTTTCACGATTTTGTTGCGTTTCTTTATAATCTTCACGACGAATAGGTTTTACTCTATATTCTGATGGCACTTGTCCGAAAGAAATTGCTTGCATTTTCCCTACCTTTGTTACACAATTCACTATTAGTATAATACTTAATCAGGTATTTTTTTGCTACTTTCAGAGAAAATATTAAGAAATTGTTACAATGAAAAAATTTTATATAAAAACGTTAGGTTGTAAAACTAATCAAATAGAATCAGACTTGATTTCAGAGAAATTAGAGAGTCTCAGTTTTGTTAAAACTGAGGATATTTCAATTGCCAATATTTTTATTTTAAATTCATGTAGTGTAACTTCAACTGCAGACAATGATGCTTTAAAATTATTAAAGAAAGTAAAACGAGACAATACCGCAATTTTTACCATATTGACTGGTTGTTTTGCTCAGCTAGAAAAAGAAAATTTAAGACAATATGATTTTATAGATTTAATTTTAGGTAATTCTGAAAAATTAAATATAGAAAAATATTTAGATTTATCTTCTGGGGTGAATGTTACCGATATTTTTGAGCAAAAAGATTTTATTTATAAAAAAGTAGAAACACCAACAAAAACAAGAGCTTATTTAAAAGTTCAAGATGGATGTAACAATCAATGTTCTTATTGCACAATCTGGAAAGCAAGAGGGCGTTCTCGAAGTTGTCAGGTTGAAAATATTAAAGAACAAATAAAAATTTATTGTGAACATGATTTTAAAGAGATTGTATTAACTGGTATTCATATTGGTCAATGGGGCGGTGATTTAATACCGACAAAAAGCTTTATGGATTTAGTAGAAATATTAGAAAGTTCCGATATTAAAAGATTTAGGCTTGGTTCTTTAGACCCATTTGAATTAAATAATGAACTTATAGATTATTTGTCTCAATCTCAAAAGTTTTGCCCTCATTTTCACATGTCATTGCAGTCTGCTTGTAATAAAACATTAAGAGCAATGAATAGACACTACACAGTTGAGCATTATTTAGAGCAAATTGACATTATAAATGACAAATTTAATTTACCATTTATCGGGTCTGATATTATTGTTGGATTTCCGGATGAAACAGATGAAGACTTTGAGACAACTTATGAAAACATTAGTCGTTCAGGTTTAACGATGGCGCATGTTTTTCCTTATAGTATAAGAAAAGATACAGTTGCAGCAGGAATGAAAAATCAAGTTGAGCAAAGTATTAAAAATCTTAGAGCCGCAAAATTAAGAGCCTTAGTTCTTAAAAAATATGACGAATTTATTGATAAAAACATTAATACTTTACAAGAAGTAATATTCGAACGCAGAAACAAACCCGAAGACGGTGTATATAAAGGTTTAACACGTAATTATTTAACTGTTTATTCGAAAAGTGATATTGATGTAAGAAATCAACTTCATTATTGCAAACTTTCTTCAAAAAATGGTAATAAGATTTTGGCAGAGTTTACGCAAGTATAAAAGATATTAATAATTACAAAGTTCTAAATGTAAAAATTGGACTATATGTAATTATTTACTCTATTTTATTTGATAAATTATAATTTACTATCAACAAAATAAATGTAACAAAATTGTAACAAACTCACTTTAAAACCTAAAGTTTTTTTTAAATATGCCGATATATAAAACATAAGGAGCAACCAAGTAAAATCGGTTAATCAAACTTAAGTAAGTAAAAGTAAGTAAAAAACAAGTCTGAAAAGGGGAACGACAATGAACTTTAGTATTAACAACGGAATATCCGCAATAGATTCTGCTGCAATAAAAGAAGTTGCGGGACAAATATTCTCAAATGCGACAAAAAAAGACGTGCAAGCGTTCAAGGTTGATTACTCTAAGTTCAACCGTGCTTCACTTGGTGCGGACTTATATGGTTCAAATTTGGATATTAATCAAGTTCAACAAATTGCAGTAAGAAACGCTGGATTAGATTTAAACTTCCAACGAAATCAAGCAATTATGAACAGTGTTCAATACTTGAACAAAATCGCAGCTTATGGAACTTATGGTGTTGCTATTAATATGGATGGCAAAATCAATCTTCCGGAAGCCGAAACGCGTCAAGAAGCAAAAGCAAACACACTTTTCCAACTTCCAACAATTTCTGTAGTTGATGAAACACAAAATTTGTTTGGTGGAGAAAAACAAGGTGCAAATCCTTTTAAATTCATCACATTTAACGCAGTGGATAACAATGAGAACGAACAAGATTCCCAAAACGCTAGCATCTTTAGGCTAGCATAACGTTCCACTTTTTACTTACTTGTTACAAGACAACTGTTCCGGTTGTCTTTTTTTTATTTATTTTATTAATTATTGGACTTTGTTATATGTAAACAAATATAAATTATTTTTAATTTAAAATAATGATGTTAAAATGTTAACAGAGTAGGAATAGAGGATGACATGGAAGAATTTAAAATAGTACCATTTTTGAAAAGTGCCGTAAAACAAGGGGTTTCAGATGTACATTTGCGAGTGGATGAACACCCGCTTGTTAGGAAAGATGGCAAAATTTTAAGAATTTCAAATGTTGAAAAATTAACTGAATATGACATACAATCAGCCTTGTCCGAACTCTTACCAAATATATTAAGAAATCGTGCTGATCAAGTTTTTGATTTAGATTTTGCGTATGAAATCAAGGATGTATCACGTTTTCGTGTGAATATGTCAAGACAAATAGGGAAATTGGCACTTGTTATTAGAACAATTTCTTATAACATTCCAAGGATAAAGGATTTGGGTTTGCCTGTTTCTATTGAGCAATTTTCATCACTTAATAACGGGATTATTCTTGTAACAGGACCAACGGGTAGTGGCAAATCAACAACAATTGCATCACTTATTGAGTATATAAACGCAACTGCTCAAAAACATATTATAACGATAGAAGACCCCATTGAATTTATTTACACAAATAAAAAATCTGTTGTTTCACAACGTCAGATTGAAATTGATACACCATCATTCCCTGATGGAGTGAAATATGCACTTAGGCAAGATCCGGATGTTATATTAATTGGCGAAATTAGAGATAAAGAAACAATGTCTGCAGCGCTAAAGGCAGCAGAAACAGGACATTTAGTTTATGCGACAATGCACACAAATGATGCTATTCAAACAGTAAATCGTATCGTAAATATTTATGAGCCATCAGACAGAGAATTTATTAGAAAGCAATTGGCAGAATGTTTAAGGGGAACGATTGCACAACGACTTCTACCGAGAAAAGATACAGATGGAAGAATCCCAGCTTGTGAAGTTCTTGTTGTTACCCCAACAGTTAAAGATTTTATAATAAAAGATAATCTCGAAGATGTTTATGACTTGGTTCGAAAAGGTTCGTTTAGTGATATGATTACGATGAACATGTCAATTTACGAATTATGTAAGCATGGCTTTATTTCTGAAGCAACTGGCTTAGCGGCATCAGACAACAAAAATGAACTTGCACAAATGCTTAGAGGGGTATTCCGTTCGCTTAATGATAATAGTTCCAGCAAAGCTATGCAGTTAAAAGACGATTTAACGTAGTATTTTGCAAAGGCTAATATAATATGAGTAGCAATTATCTTACTAGTGCAATAAATATAAAGTCTTATAACTTAAGCGAAGCTGATAAGATAGTTCTTATGTATTCTAGAGAAAAAGGATTGTTAAGAGGCGTAGCAAAAGGCTCTAAAAAAACGAAAAGCAAACTTGGCGGTAGAATGGATATGCTTGTTGCAAATAAGCTAATGCTATTTAAGGGGCGAAATCTTGATACAATTTGCCAAGCTGAAGCTTTGAATACATTTAATAATTTAAGAAACGACATGGACAAAATGCTTTATGCGATGTATATGTCAGAAATTGTTGCACACTTTGGAACAGAAGACGATCCTAACAGCGAAGAAATATATGATATTTTTTATAAAGCCTTGGCGACAATTTCAGACTCCACATCAATAATTGAAATTTTACTAGTCGCTATTCGTTTTCAACTTAAAATGATGAGTATTAGCGGGTACGAATTACAGCTCAATACTTGTTTAGGTTGTGGTTGTGAACTAAATAATAAAGAAATAATACTATCCCTAGAAAATGGTGGTGTGTATTGCACAACCTGCGCACATGCCGGAGGAATAAAATTTCCTAAGAAATTGTGTGAGTTTTTAAGTGCAATGCTAGCCGCTGATTTCGATATAAAAACACTCTATGACGAAAAAATGACTGAAAAAATCGCAAGATATTGTTTTGATTTGTTAAAATCATATATTAGTTCACACTCCTCAAAAGAATTTAAAACTGAAAAAATGCTAATTTAACTAGGTAAATACGACTTGAAAAAAATTATAAACTTTTTTATCTTAAGATAGGAACATATTATGAAAAATATATTTAAACATCTGACAACATTATTTGTAATTATTGCATTAAACACAGGACTTGCAAACGCATTTTCTAAAGAATTTACACCTCATAAATATACTGTTGTGAAGGCAAGTCATATTCTTGTTCCAACCCAAAGTAAAGCTCAAACACTAAAAACAATGATTGATGAAGGTGAAGATTTTGCATATTTAGCACGCCAGTATTCTCAATGTCCATCCAAAACAATAGGTGGAGATTTGGGCTACTTTAAACGTGGGCAAATGGTAAAAGAATTTGAAACAGTAGCATTTGAATTGCCTGTAGGTGAAGTTTCCGAACCAATTCAAACACAATTTGGATGGCACTTAATAAAAGTCGTAGATAAAAAATAATACTATTTTAACTCTTCATACAAAGTTGTTGCATTTTGCGCAGGCACGTTACCTGTTGGTATAATTAGTACTTTTACAGCAACAGTTTTGTTGAATTGTTCAATCTTTATAATGTCGCCAACTTTTAGTTGTTTTGCAGGTTTAGCTAATTTGTCATTAACAAATATACGCCCTTGCTCGGCAACATCGTTTGCAACAGTGCGACGTTTTATTAATCTTGAAACTTTTAAAAATTTGTCCAATCTCATAATCTATATTGTATTAGAAGAAAAAGATTGTGCAAGTTTTTCTCTAATTTCTTTTTCTACATGAAATTCTTTTGAGCCGGCTTTTTGTTTTCTATATGCAAACATCATTTTAGGGACAACATACCCCAAAGAAACACAGCAAATAGCTAAGTTTGCAACAACAGATACAACTTTGTTATTTCTGGCTTTTTTCAAGAAATCTAAAGCATTTATGCCTGATTTGTCTTTTGCTGCAACAAAACTATGCAAAGACTCAACAAATGCATCTAATTCTTTTACATCAATATATTTTGATGGATCGATATTGTTTGTTTTATCAAATGTACTAATTATACCGGATAATTTGGCACCATTAATAATTGCAGATGTTTCAGAATTTCTTTTTTTGAAAATATAATCTAATATTTTTTCAGTTGTTTTTAATTCCTTAAATTCTGCAATTTCTTTTTTTATAGAGTCTTTAGATACATTTTTCTTGAAGAAATCTGAATTTAAAAATCTTAAATCTAAGTCAATAGGCGTTTTCAAGAATTTTTCAGAAAAACCTTCCAATCCATCTTTAATCCATTTACCAGCAACGTATAGAAGAAATAATAATGAACCTTCTTTTATAGCATATTCCATAAACTCATGTTTATTTCTCGATTTTGCAAGTCTTTCAGTAGTTATTCCTGCATCAACAATCATCATATTTTTAATAGGATTAAACATGAAGGACTCTAATCCACCCTTAAATGAAGGTTGGTTGTTATCTTTTTTACCAGAGAATGCTATATTATTAAAGTCTTTAAAACTTTGGCACTCTTGACATTTTTTTATGAAATATTGTTCGTTGACTTGTTTGTTTATAAAATCTTTAGTTATAGCTTTTTCTGTTGTTTTTTGTTTGTATTTTGTCAATGCATAATACGAAGCAAACGTTAAGATAGTAGCTAGGGCAAACTTAGAATAAAAAAGCCCCTTAAACTCAGGTAATCTTTTTTTAGCCTCTTTTATATTTTTAAGAACACCTTTTTCTTCTGCAAGACCACTATTGTCTAATATGTCATTAGCAAACTTCAGATGTTCTTTTGAATTTACAACTCTAACATCCACGTCAGGTGAAAGTTTTCTAAGTTTATAAATAGTTTTATCTGCAATTGTCTTATAGAAGGGTAAGCCGGCTATCCAGATAATTTCTGTGCCAAATTCATCTATAAATCTATCTTTGCCTTCTAATTTACCACCTGCATCATAAGAAAAATAAGTGATACCGGAGCTGTTGATAACATCTTTTATAACCAAGGGAACCCTAGAATCCGGATTTCCTAGTGTTGAAATTATTGAATTTGTTACTGATGAAACGTTCATATATACCTTCCTTATTCGATTAAAAGCCCTAGATTAAGTATTATTGGGCAAAAGTTCTACTAATTTTTAGCGCAAATAGAACCAGCGTCGTCGAATAAGGCGATTTTCGTCATTTGTAATATTAAATTGTTCAATAATTTTTGTCATGTTCCTTTTACCACTTAATTATAAGAGTATAAAGTTTATCAATATATTTTCATGCCTATTTTTTGTGTAAAATTTGCAATTTGTTACATTTACTGACTAAATTCATATAAAATTAACAGTAACAATCTCTTCATCTAAGATAAAGTATTAACATTCTGGCAAATTTAACCTTACAAAGACATAACCAGTATATCAATTATAGAAAGAATGTCAAGTTATTAATATTGGCAATGAGTTGTAATATTTCTTAATATTTCACAAAAAATAAGCAATTTATACAAACAAAATTTTTTTATAAAAGTGAGGAAGGATTTTAAGA
Organism: Candidatus Gastranaerophilaceae bacterium; assembly: GCA_045635965.1. Taxonomy (GTDB): domain Bacteria; phylum Cyanobacteriota; class Vampirovibrionia; order Gastranaerophilales; family Gastranaerophilaceae; genus RGIG2134. The sequence goes on along the minus strand of JAZTWQ010000006.1, from coordinate 27,469 downwards.
GGATATTTTACTATGGGAGATGGAGGAAAAACAGTAAAAGTACCTAATGACGGTAGTAAGACTGTTACAGTAAAAGCAAAAATACCAACGGATTGCTATCCAACCGGTGTTACGTATGCTTGTAATAAATCAACACCGGCGCCGGTTCAGGCTCCAACTCAAAATGTTGGTGGAAATAATAATTGTATACCTTGTCAGTCGTCTTGGACAACAAGAGTTGGAAACTTTTTTGGTCGAATTGGACGAGGTATTTGGAATTGTACGTCGGGATTATTTAGAGGTATTGGTTCCCTATTTTGCGGAACAGCAACACTTGCTGGCGGTATTTTAGGGGGAATAGGCAACACGTTTGGGCGTTTAGGTGCCTCTTTAAATAATTCTGCAATGATGATGCAATATAATAGCATGCCTGTTCAAACAGCATATACACTGCCGCAGCCGACATTTACATTTTCATCAACCAGTACGTTGCCGGCGTATCCGTTTTCTATGTTACCTACAACGCCAGTGTATAGTAGTTATAATAATAATGGATTTATGTCAGGATTGTTATTTGGTTCGATGTTGAGTAATAATAATCATCACTGCCACGGGCATATTTCGCGACCTCTTGTGATAAATAGACCAATTGTAGGTTTTAGACAACCACTGTGTAGGCCTTGCGGTTGGTAAAAAGTTCTCTTTCTCTCTCTTATTAAATAATTAGCTCAATTCTTAATAGAATTGGGCTTTTTAATTTTAATATTAAGATTTTGTTACAATTTTGGCAATTTTTGGAGAATATTTGTTTTTTATATATTAGAGAGAGATTATATATTTATGGAGAGAACAAAATATGCTTCCAGTAGAAAGCACGACAGTTCGCGGATGCGATTGCAACCAAACGGCTGCAAAACCAAAAAAAGAAACAACTAAAAACACAGTGGATGTTTTCACTCAAGCTCAACAAGTACAGCCTGTTGCTACTCAAGTTATGCCCCCTACACAACAAACTTGTGGTTCAGGGTTTCTTAGTGGTTTAGGAAATCTTTTTGGAGGGATATTGGGTGGTCTCAGCGGCTTTTGTGCCACTGCAGGTACAGGCGGTGCTCAACTTTTAAGCGCGATGAACTCTGGAGGTATAAATATCGGTCAATTGTACCTAATGAATAAAATGATGAAAAATAATAACAATTGTTGCCATTCACATTGTAGTTCATCTAGACCAGTTTTCATTAATAACTATAGGTCATATACATTGGCTAGAAATTTTTGTCATCCAATGCCTAAATCATTCTGTTGGCGACCAAACAACATAGCTTGGGATGGTCCAGGGCTGTTTAAGCCTTGTAAACCATTTGGCAGAAATATTTGCTAGTCCATATATTTGCCGTTAAATAAATCCATAATCATTTTTGCTTGATCAGAATGCTGTTTGGGCTGTGGATTTTTTTGCTCACGACTTTTTTCTAGTTGTTGTTCATAATAGCCATCGTCGCAATCATCATTTGATGATTGCGTATTTCGAACTGCCTTAATTTCTGTATTTTGTACCGCAGCAGGAACAACAGACTTAACTTGATTAATAGGTTGTGGGACTACATTAGATTTTTTTTTTACGCCAGATTTTATTTCATTGGCTTCAGCTTCAGAAATTAATCTTATTTCTATTGGTATATCGGCAGAACCAAAAAGAGCCTCTACTGCGTTTTTAAGTGGAGTCATTCGACCTGCGTCTTTTGACTGTTTAACAAAAACATCTTTTGTAAAACCAATTACGATTTTTTCTGGAGAAATTAACACTGGCGCAGAAAGATTAGAGAAAAACATTTTGCTTGGTAAACTGGAGAAGTTTGATAGTAGAGCCTCCCAATATCCAAAAGCACTAGAATTATTGTCTGATTGAACAGGCTCGACCTGCGGTGTTTGTATATTTTCTGTAGTCGAAACTTGTTCACTATTAACTTCGATTTGTGATTCAATATCGTTATTTATGGTTTTCTCTACTGGTTCACTAACTTGCGCAACAGGCTCTTGCACTACATTTTGCGCTACTGGCTGAGGTGCAACAAAAGATGGGACACTAACAGCTTTTTGAATAGCCGGTCTGGACTGAACAGGAGGAGAAATTTGAACTCCACCCATAACACTTTTTTCCAATGCGTCAATTCTTCCAACCAAATCAGAAAAACCAACAGTAGAAAGTTTGTTAGAGAGTTCAATTATGCAAACTTCAAGCCACAAATAGCGATTTGTAGCATTTTTCGTTTCTCTTAGATAAGTTGCAAGTCTATCAATTACATAATTGATAACTGAAGTGTCGAGTTTTTTTACTTGATTTGCTAATTTATCAACAACATCAGAATTTAATTGAGTTAAATTCAAAATAGTTTCATTATCCGTACAATTTTTGATAATTAAAAGATTTCTAAAATATTCAATTAAGTTTGATAAAATTTGCAACGGCTCATTGCCTTTTGAATAAATTTTATTTATTTCTAAAATAGCTTCTTGAGGATTGTTAGAGGTGATTTTTTCAGTCAAATCAAATAATACATTGACAGAAATTTTACCTAAAAGATCTTCAACATCATCAACATCAATTTGTTTTTGAGTGTTTAAAATACTCAATTGGTCAAGCAATGCTAATGAATCTCTCATTCCACCTTGTGAAGATTTTGCAATAGCAAAAAGCGCATCTTTTGAAATGTTTATATTTTCTTCTTTTGAAATATATTCAAGTCTTTTTACAATATCATCTACGGTAATTCGTCTAAAATCAAAACGCTGACAGCGGCTAACAATTGTTTCTAAAACTTTATGCGCCTCAGTGGTTGCAAGAATAAATACAACATTTTCTGGTGGTTCTTCCAATGTTTTTAAAAGTGCGTTAAAAGCGGTAGATGATAACATATGAACTTCATCTATAATATAAATCTTGTATTTGCCATGAATTGGCACATATTGAATTTTCTCCAAAATATTTTGAGCATCTTCAACAGAACGATTACTCGCAGCATCAATTTCTATAACATCAACAGGCGTTGAGTTTGTAATATCAACACAGCTAGGACATTTGCCACATGGTGTAGTTGTTGGGCCTTCTAAACAATTAAGTGATTTCGCTAAAATCCTTGCAGATGAGGTTTTACCGGTTCCTCTTGGGCCACAAAATAAATAAGCATGAGCAACTTTATTTAAGTTTATAGCATTTGATAAAGCCTGAGTAATATTTTCTTGACCAATCAAGTCATGAAAAGTTTGTGGACGATATTTTCTGTATAATGGTATATATGTTTTACTCAAAATTTTGCCCTAATTACATTCTAATACTATAATTATATATGAAAAATTTTTAAATAGGTGAAATATGAACTTAATTAAAACAGAACCACTAAAAAAAGGTGATACAATAGGATTTTTAACTGCTTGCGGAGCTGTTGAAGAAATAGAGAAAATTGAACTTGCAAAAAAATATTTTGAAAACAAAGGGTACAATGTTCTTATTTCTGATACAACCTATATGAACAAAGGGTTTTTAGCTGCAGATGATGATGTCCGACTTGCTCAACTTCATGAATTTTTTGCTGATGATGAAATAGATGCAATTTTATGTACTCGTGGTGGGTATGGCGCAATAAGATTAATAGAAAAGCTAGATTATAATTTGATAAAAAACAATCCCAAAATATTTGCGGGTTTTTCAGATGTTACAGCTTTTTTAACAAACTTCACAATAAAATCAAAACTAAAAACTTTTCATGCTCCAATGCCATGTTTTAATTTTTCATCAACTGAAATCAATCAATTTACAGAAAATTCTTTTTTCAATCTGCTACAAGGAGAAAAATTTTCAGCGGAACTAAATGGTAAAATATACAGTGCTGGAGTCCAGCAAGGCATATTATGGGGTGGAAATTTAGCAACTTTAGCATCTATGGTTGGTACTAGTTTTGCTCCAAATGAAAAATTTATATTATTTTTAGAAGATGTAAACGAGCCAGCATACAAAATTGATAGATATCTTACGCAATTAATGTTCGATAAAAACTTTAAAAAGAATTTATCTGGAATTGTTTTGGGTGAATTTACAAATTTAGACGATCAAATTTTATTTGATAATATTTTTTATGAATTAGGAAAAAAACTTAATATCCCTATAATGTCTGGTTTAAAAATCGGGCATGTTTTAGAACAATTAACAATTCCATTAGGGATTTTTGTAAATTTTGATACCCAAAAAAGAGAAATTATAGAACTAGAATATTAGAAACTTTAAATAAAAACTTTTCAAAAGTTGCTCGCATTAATATCCTCAAAACATTTGCCAATAAACAAGTGTAGCTAATACAATCGAGCCAATTGTTTTTATAAACTTATGTAACAATACTACGTTAGTCGTATGATAAAAGATGAAGTTTCGTAACAAAAGTGCTATAATAAAAATGTAAGGTAAAATGTTTATAAGGAGACCAAAGAAAAAACAAAATAGTCTTGTTGTAGCAGAGGTTTGCAACCGTAAAGAATGGGGCCGGATGTCTTGGTGGACATCACAAGGCGAAGATAGCACAGGCTACATAACCTTTACAAAGTACATTCCTCACATCGAAAGGACATTATGAACGAAGTTAAATTTCACAGTGACCTAGACAGGTTAATTGAGATTTTACCGCCGAAGATTGGGCGTTACCTTAATAGTGATAAGCTTAATGACGTAATAGAACTTGTTATGGATTTAGGCAGGGTAGCCGAAATTAGACACGCATCAGGGGAGACAGAATTTATTAATGGTGATTTCATCACTGAAGATGATTTGAATTTTATCACCAGCCGAATACCAGAATTCACTAATGATAACCGTTCAGGTTTAGCAGGAACATTGCACAGAATTAGTGCTATTCGTAACCGTCAAGGCAAAGTCGTAGGACTTACTTGCCGTATTGGTCGTGTTGTTACGGGTACAATTGAATGCATCAAAGATTATGTATTAACAGGTAAAAGTATATTATTTTTAGGTCGTCCAGGTGTTGGTAAGACAACAAAACTAAGAGAGATTTCTCGACTTGTAGCTGATGACTTAAAAAAACGAGTAGTAATCGTTGATACATCAAACGAAATTGCTGGTGATGGTGATACGCCACACCCTGCGATTGGTCATGCCAGACGGATGCAAGTTTCTCAACCTGAATTTCAAAAAGACATTATGATTGAAGCGGTTGAAAACCATACACCGCAAGTAATTGTAGTTGACGAAATTGGTACCGAAGAAGAAGCTCAAGCGGCTAGAACTATTGCGGAACGTGGTGTAATGCTTATTGCGACTGCTCACGGAAACAAACTTGAAAACCTTATTAAAAACCCTATTTTATCAGACTTAGTTGGTGGAATTCAATCTGTTACTTTAGGTGACGATGAGGCAAAAAGACGTTCTTGCCAAAAAACAGTCTTAGAGCGGGAAAAACAGCCAACATTTGATATTGTAATAGAAATTTTAGATAGAAACACTTTGGCTGTATATAAAGACACTGCAGAAGCAGTAGACTGTATTTTGAGAGGTTGGCCAATTCGTCCAGAAATTCGTAAAATTGATCAAAAATACGAAGAGAAAAAACCTACTATTATGGAACAAGTAAAAGAACTTGATGAAAAAATAAACAAAGCTAATAGCATGAATTTCTCTTTCTCTCGCCAACAATACGTTGAACAAGTTAAAAACTTCAAAAAAATCTACATATACGCTGTATCAAAAAGCATTGTTGATAAAGTATTAGAACGATTAGAACTAAATGCTGAATTAACAAAAAATATTGATGATGCAGATATTGTTATAGCTCACAAAAATTTCGCCAAAGGGGGACATAAAATTTTAAGCGTTGCCAATGATTATCGTTTACCAATTTATTATGTCCGCTCTAATTCAATGGCTCAGGTTCAAAAAGTTGTTAAAGAATCTTTGGGTATAAAGGAAACATCAGAAACTTTACAAGGGTATTATGATGATGCAGAAAGAGCTTTAGACGAAGTGAAAAAAGCGATTGAAAAAATCAAACAAGGCGAAAAAGATGTAGAGCTTGCCCCTCAAAATCAACAAATTAGAAAGCTTCAACACGAGCTCGTAGAGCAACATAATATGCAGTCAGAAAGTGTTGGAGAGGGCACAACACGACGTTTACGTATAGTCGGCGGCAAAGACTATAAGAATGCAGGTTAGGCAATTGCCTAACCTGTTTTTTATGATTTATCAAGTATTTTTAAATTGAGTTGACAGTATATCTTAATATTAGATAATGTCTTATGAGGATAGAACATGAGCAACAATTTTATTTTTTTAAAAAATACTGATAAAAATTTATATGATATTATTTCTGATGCTGAAAAACTGTATAGAGATGAATATTTTGAACAATGTATCGGACAAACAAGAAGATTTGCCGAAGGCATCTGTAAAAAAACATTAGGTGATAATTATGTGGGTTTAAATACATTTGACGAAATGCTTGCCACTCTAAAAGATAAATCACATGGATTTGAGCAGGAAAAGGAATTTATTGATGATTTGTATTTTTTAAAACAACAAGGAAATCTAACTGTTCATTCAACAAAAGTAAATCAAGATGCAATTGTGGCACTGGAATGTTTAAAACGAGCATTTGAAGTTGCGATAAGTTATAGCGTTTACTACAAAAATCAAAAAAATGATATTTTAAGATTGCAATATGATGTAGAACTTTTAATTACAGGAAAGAAAAACAAATCTCTCGCCCAAAGATATTCCGAAAAGAAAATTAAAACAATAAAAGAAGAAAAACGAGAAAGAAAAGTTGTAATAAAAAAGCCGGCAAAAATTGCATCTCAAACAAGGTCAACGAAGATTGTTAAAACAAAAAATAGCGCCAAAATTTCTGCTGGTAAAACAAGGCAAGCAAAAGTGATTAAAAAATCAGCACCTAAAAGAAGACGAACAAAGAGAAATAAAAAGAATAACTTCTTTAGAAAAGTTATAATATTTTCTTTTGTCTTGGCGTTGCTTATAATCTTTTTTATTATTTGTTTTTCAAAGATTTATGATTTATCAATGCTCATAAAATAATAATTAATTATGCGCAGATTGATTTTTTAGCTGTCTTATTAGTTTTTCTCATAACTAGTAAAATAACCACTATTCAAACGTTTCCATAAGTTAAGTTCGTCTTTTGATAAAGACGCCATTCCATCCGCCCTCATTTTTGCAAACAACTCTGCAAAAACTTCTGGCAAAACATCATAATTGTAACAATAATCAGTTAAATTTTTAATAGTTAGAATATCTTTTGATGATAATTCATCTAAGCTTAGTTCCGGTAAATAAATTTTTTGATTTGCATGTCCGATTTCGTGCAACATGAGGACACAAGCTTTATTTGTAGAAAACTTTTTATTACAAATAAAAAGTCTGGCAAGCTTCTGCATTTCTGATGACAACTTCGCAAAAGATGATTTAGACTCCAATTTTTTCAATCTTTCTTCATTAATTTTTTTAATTAAGTTTAATCTTCTACTTGGAGTATATACAATAACAGAATTATTTCTTGCATATTTTTCAAAGAAACCACCTACACCAGAAATAAGTTTATCAGGAATAACAGGAACAAAAATAGCAGAGGGGGTTTATCTTTATTTTTATGTGCAATTTTAATTGCGTTAAATATATTTTGTGCATCCTCAATATTATAGCCCAAGCGAACTTCTTTAACCCCCATTCGTTCTATGGCATTTTCTATTTCTTTAATTTCTGGATTCTTTGTATATGGGGTAAAAAAACGATAAAAAGCCGATTTAATATGACAAAAACTTGCATCCATTCTTTCTTTTAATATCTTATTACCTATAAAATCATCAAAATTTATATTTCGACTTTTTCTCAAAAAAGATTCTCTTTTATCAATATTCTTCACGATAAAGTCATAAATATTTTCATAAACACTCAAAAAATCATTACCTTTCTTCAACTTTGAAAGCTCTTTAGCGATTAAATCCCCAATTCCCCAAAATCCAGCTTTTCTTATATCTTTTATTAATTTTTCTTTTCTATCCTGCAATTGATTACCTTCAAAAATATCGTTTAAAGCGGCTTTTGCCTGCATTTTTATCCGATAATTTTCTCTAATAAAAGGATAAAAACAATACTGTCACAAACCACATTATAAGCAGATTTAATGCACTTTGTAGACTCCGGATATAAATGTTGAAAGATTCTAAGTTTTGTTTTCATACAAATACAAAAATTCTCAATCCTAAAAATTGACTGATTATTAACAAATATTAAAAGAGTCTAACAATTTAGTTAGACTCTTTTATATTTTTTATTTTAATTGTTATTTTATAACAATATTTACAAGTTTTGATGGTACAACAATAACTTTTACTACTTGTTTTCCATCAAGCATTGATTTAACTTTGTCGCTTTCCATCGCTAATTTTTCAAGCTCTTCTTTGGATGACTCTGCATCTGCTTCAATTTTATCCTTAACTTTACCATTTACCTGAACAACCAAAGTTATACTTGAATTTTTAGCTAAACTATCCTCATATTCACTCCAGCTTGTTTCGTGAATAGAACCTTCTCCACCTAAAGATTTATACAACTCTTCAGACATGTGAACTGTTACCGGAGACATTAATTTAATTAAAGTCATAACAGCAAAGCTAAATACTTGTTTGTCTTCGTCGTTCATTTCCGGATGTTTTGCGACATAATCATAAATAGTGTTCACGAACTCACGATATTTTGAAATAACAGTATTGAACTGGAACTCGTGGGAAATATCTTGAGTGACACCTTTTATGAAAATATGCGTACTTCTTACCAAATCATTATTTACTTTAGCCAAAGTTGAAACTTCCGGTAATTTGTAATCAAGAACAATATTTGATTGATTAGAAGAAACAAGTCTCCAAACTCTGTTCAAGAATTTATAACAGCCTTCAACACCAGCATCTGACCAATCAAAATCTCTTGCCGGAGGTGAATCTGAAAGAATAAATAATCTCGCAGTATCGGCACCATAGTTCTGGAAGATTTCATCCGGATCTACTGTATTACCTTTAGATTTTGACATTTTTGAACCATCTTTTAGAACCATACCTTGTGTTAATAGGTTTTTAAATGGTTCATCAAAGCTCAACAAGCCCATATCTTTCATAGCCTTTGTAAAGAAACGAGAGTATAGCAAGTGCAAAATTGCGTGCTCAATACCACCAACATATTGATCAACAGGCAACCATTTGTCTGCTAATTCTTTTGCAAATGGCATTTTATCATTTTTTGCATCGGCATATCTTAAATAATACCAACTTGAACAGATGAAAGTATCCATTGTATCTGTTTCTCTAGTTGCTTTGCCTCCACAACAAGGGCAAGTTGTATCTAAGAATGTTTTTGATGTTAAAATAGGGGATTTTCCAACCACACTAAAGTCGACATCTTCCGGTAATTTAACAGGAAGTTGATCTTCAGGAACAGGCTGAACACCACATTTTTTACAATAAACAACAGGAATTGGAGCCCCCCAATATCTTTGACGTGAAATCAACCAATCTCTTAATCTGTATTGAGTTTTAAATTCACCAAATCCGTTATCAACCGCAAATTGTGTAATGGCTTTGATGGCTTCTCTATTTTTCATTCCTGTAAATTGGTTAGAATTAACAAGAACTCCATCTTCTACAAATGCCTCAGTTGAACAATCTGATGGGCATTTTTCATCTTCAATAACCACTTTTAATGGCAAATTATAAACTTTTGCAAAAGCGTAGTCTCTTTCATCATGAGCTGGAACAGCCATAACAGCGCCAGTACCGTATTCTACAAGGGCATAATCTGCTGTCCAAAGTGGGAACTCTTCGCCAGTGAATGGGTTAATACCATGTGTGCCCAAAGGTACGCCAGTTTTCTTTCTGTCAGAAGAAAGTCGTTCAATTTCGCTCATTTTACGAGCATTTGCTCTATATTCTTCAACTTTGTCTTTGTTTTCAGCAGTTGTAAGCTTTTCAATATCCTTGTATTCAGGAGCTACAACAAGATAAGTAATACCATGAACTGTATCAGGTCGGGTTGTGTAAACAGGTATTTCTAAACCTTCGATTTCTTTAACTTTAAAGCGTAAAATCGCACCAGTTGATTTACCTATCCAGTTTTTTTGCATTATTTTAACGTTATCGCCCCAACCTTCTAGTTTATCAAGGTCTTCAAGCAATACTTCTGCATAGTCAGTGATTTTTAAGAACCATTGAGAAAGATATTTTTTTTCTACAACGTCATCGCATCTCCAGCATTTGCCATCAATTACTTGCTCATTAGCAAGAACTGTTGCGCATTTGTTACACCAGTTCACTGCAGCTTCTTTTTTGTATGCTAAGCCACGTTTATAGAATTGTAAAAATAGCCATTGAGTCCATTTGTAATAATCAGGTTTGCAGGTTGCAACTTCTCTATCCCAGTCATAAGTAAGACCAAGCATTTTTAATTGTTTTTTCATGTATGCAATATTTTCATCTGTCCAAACCGCAGGGTCAGCACCTTTTTGCATAGCCGCGTTTTCTGCAGGTAAGCCAAAACTATCCCATCCCATTGGGTGAAGAACATTGTAACCGTTCATTCTTTTAAAACGAGCAATTACGTCTGTAATTGTATAGTTTCTAACGTGTCCCATGTGTAATTTTCCTGATGGGTAAGGAAACATAGAAAGCGCATAATATTTAGGTTTGTCAGACTCATCATAAGTCTTGTCAATCTTGTTTTCTTCCCAAATTTTTTGCCATTTTGATTCGATTTCTTGTGGGAAATATTGTTCTTTTATCACGACTCACTCCTTATTTTTAATATAAAAATATATTATTACACACAAGCTGGTAAATCAATAAAAACACGTAATCTTACTTAACCTTTTCTGTCTTAATAAAGTTTTTTTTGTAAAATAAAGTTATGATAATTTGTGGGAGCTTAAATTCCAATAAAACACAGTTGTTGGTTGAGCATTATGCTCAGCTTATAAAGAATGGAGAAAGCCCGAATAATATACTTTTTTTAACTTTAAATGCCTATAAAAAAGAAAAAATTACTAATATAATAAAAAGTTACTGTTTTAATATAACGCCTTGTGTTCAAACATTTTTAGGGCTTTGTTATAATTCAGTTTTAAATAATAAAGAATTATTAAAAGAAAAAATGCCCATATCTGACAAAAAAGATTTTACAATGTGTGGGTTAGAAGTTTCTCAAAATCTATTTTTAGAAGCCGTAAAGGAGGTTGGGTTTAAAGATTATAATTCTAAAATTAATTTAATTCATCAACTTTTACGCAGGCATGCTTTAATTGTAAACAATAATCTTAGTGAAAAAGAAATTGAGGAGAAAAGTAGAATTTTAAATGAGGCATTTTCTCTTGAGGCTAAAAAAACTATAGATTTGTTTAAGTTAAAAACATTAGAAAGGCAAGCGTTTGATTATTTGCGCCAACAATCTTTGTTTAAATGGCTTTATGAAAATACAAAATGTTGCGAAAATATAAAATATATTTTCATTGATGATTATGATGAACAAACTCCTGCTTGTAATGATTTTTTTAATTTTATGAAACCAAATTTAAAAGACTATTTTATTGGTATTGACACGGATGGTTCTTCCAGAATGGGATATTTATGCGCGGATTTGAATTGTTTATCTGTTTTGAATAATGAGACAAAAATTATACGAGCGAATGAAGTAAAAAATAATTTAAAACTTGAATTTTTTAACTATTCTAAACGCATTGAGATGATTAAAGTGACGGTTGAAAAGATTAAAGACTTAATTGAAAAAGATGTTGAACCTTGTGATATTAGTATAATAACACCTGTTTTTGATAATCAGTTGAAGTTTGTTTTAAAAAACAATTTTGACAACGAAAAAGTTAGGTATCAAATGATTTCAGGTAGTGAAAAACTGGCAGATGATAATTTTATCAGAAGTGTTATCAACTTATTAAAGCTAATTAATGCGACCGAAAAAGAATTGTTTACAAACATAGATATTTTAAATAATATTTTTCCTACATTATTGCGCATCCCACAAAAATATGCATCGTTGATTATAAAAAAATTTCAATCTCAAAAAGGCTTTTCAAAATTTGATTTTAATAATGAAGAATTAAACAAAAATTATGAAAAATTTTTGACAATTTCATCGATTATTGGACAAAATGAAAAATTAAGTGAACAATTAAACAAAATATATAAAGAAATTATAAGTGAACGTGAAACTACCGAATCAGAATTATCAAATTTTGTTTTTCTTTCAAAACAGATTAGGGATTTAGAAGAAACTGCTAATGATGCAGATAAAAGAAAAATTCTGAAACAAATATCAGAGTCCATTATTGCAGAAAATGACTTTCAAGGTCAAAAAATCGAGCAAAATGCTTTGATTGTAGGCACACCTCAAAAAATTATTGACATGGAAGTAAAAACAAAATACCAGTTTTGGTTGGATGTTTCTTCAGATGAATGGACAAAACAAGATACAGGAACAATTTATAACGCTTGGGTTTTTGCCAAAAGCTGGACAAAAGACAAGTTTACCTATGAAGACAACTTAAATAGGATTGAAGAAAAAACAAAAAAAGTTATACGAAAATTAAAATTACTGGCAACCGAAAAAATATTTGCATTATCTTCTAGTTATAATTCTTTGGGAATTGAAAACACACTGGGGATAAATGTTTATTTAAAACCAATGCAGAATTTTAAAGAAAATCAAATTGTAACTAATTTTAATTTTCAACCAAGAAAAGACCAAGAAGGAGTTTTTAAATACAAAAAAGGATGCATGGCATTGAGTGCAGTTCCCGGTGCCGGAAAAACAACAGTTTTGCAAGCCTTAATTTTAAAACTTATAAATGATGGAACACCCCCTGAAAATATTTTTGTTCTTACATATATGGAGTCTGCGGCTAAAACATTAAAAGATAGATTACTGAATAACATTAAACAAAATGAAGAAAATATTAGCCCTGATATTTTGCCAAATATTTCTACCATACACGGATTAGCGCTCAGAATTATAAAAGAAAACGGCAATTACACAAAGGTTAATCTGTCAGATAATTTTGAAATTTGTGATGAAATTTTACGCCAAAAACTTATAAATGAAACAATAGGAGAATTGCAATTAAATTATGAGGATTATGAAAAGTATGATAGAAGTATATCTGTCATCAAATTCGTAGATATTAATTTAATCCCAAGGTCAAAAGAAATTAAAAACTTTTTAAATTTCTATAATGTTTATCAGTCAAAATTAAACAAAAAAAATCTAATCGATTATGATGATATGTTGATTTTGTCCGTAAAAATCTTAGAAAATAATCCTCAAATTCTTAATTATTATCAAAAAATTTGTAAATTTATACTAGAAGATGAGGCACAGGATTCTTCAGAAATTCAACAAAAATTGATAAAACTTTTAGCCGGTAAAAATGGAAATATAATTCGTTGTGGTGATATTAATCAAGCTATCACATCAACATTTACAAATGCGGACACAAAAGGCTTTTTAGATTTTATAAAAAACAATTATTCTGTAGAAATGAATTGTTCACAACGATGTGCAAAAGAAATTTATGAATTGGCAAACAGTCTAATAGATTTTAGTAATAACTTTAATTCTTTTAGCAAGGGAGCATTCTATGATATAAAAATGCATCCGGTTGAAGGTAAAAATCCAACATCGACAAATCCCATTAATGCAAAAATTTTTGAACTTGAAAATGATGAAATTAATGGAATTATAAGCGAAATTAAAACAATATTACAGTTTATGCCAAATTCATCTATTGCTATTTTGGTAAGAAATAATTATCAAGTTTTAAAATATAACAAAATTTTGAAAGAAAATGGACTCCCTGTTATTTCCAGAACAGACTGCCTATCTCAAAATAAAAACTTTAATATAATTTTAAGTCTTTTAAAATTCTGTATTTACCCTTGGAAAAACAATTTAGTTCAAGATATCTATAAAAATTTATTTAACATTAAAGATGATAATTTGTTTTTAGAAAATTTAGAAACTCCATTTATTAATATCGATGTGGGGGCTATTGATGATGCAAATTTAATAGCTTTGCATTGGGAGTTGAATTATTGGTTAACTCAAAATAATGTTCCGTTGGAACAATTAGCATTAAAAATAGGAGATTATTATTGCAAAAATGAAATAGATGCCTCTAATTTATATATCATTGCAGAACTAATACGTAGGCTTTCACAAAGTTCAAATTCATATACAGATATTGTTACAAAACTTGAGCAAATTTCAAATCGTCCTATTATAGCTGGTTTAAAGCTTTTTAGTGAAAATGACGATGTTTTACAAACACTACTTGGCGGAACCGTTCAAATAATGACAATGCATAAATCTAAAGGAGATGAGTTTGATTATGTGTTTATTCCTGAATTTACTGAAAGAAATTTAGGAATAAATTTGAAATTTATAAAAACAGGTTCACACTCAATGTTTTTTGAAGAAATAAAAAGTTTAAATAAGGCGTATACTAAAAAATCTGCAGATACCATAAAAAAAGAAATATTACATGAAAATTTAAGGCTATTATATGTTGCAATTACAAGAGCTAAAAAACGACTTTATTTTAGTGTTTCAAAACAACAACAAATTTTTGGAAGGTTGAGAGACGTAGAAAAATCAGAGCTTTTTGACAATTTACTTTTACCTTTTATTGAAAATTAATTATGTAAATTAATGTAACATTTACACTTGTATTTTAATTTTAACTGGCAAAAAATAATATTTACGGAAGTTGAAACAGTCGAAGTCACAAAAAGGGGAAATTATGGTTTCTGTTTTACAAGTTAATAACATTAATAATACAAGTAAAGTTAATAATAACAAGCAATTATTTAAATCAAATTTACAAAAAAGTAACAACCTTCAGATTTCTAATCAAGCAATATTAAATTACATGAATTTACTGGGGCTAAGAAATGCCGCCAATGTATCTTTTGGTGCAGGACAAGAAAATATGCGTCCTGTTGATACAATTGCAGGCACTACCGTTAATGTTCCTCGTGATGGTACATGGTTATATGATCCAACACGAGCAATGATTGAACTTGAAGCAATTAAGCATATTGACGGTAATGCAAAATGGGAGATAAAAGAACTTAAGCCTTGGATGGTTTCTGCCGAAACAGAAAATTTTATGCCTATTGGTGGACTTGCAAAAGTTGCGGTTGACTTACCAAATGCATTCAACAAAAAATTCTTTGGGTCCAATGAACAAATGACTGTTGTAACTCCACTTTATATAAATGGTAAGGATATTACAGTTACTCAGTTAGATGAAAATCGCATTTATTATGAACGAAAAAACAATAAAGTTAATCTCGAAAAAATGATGGATATTGAAGTTCCATTCTTTGACACAAAAAGTTACGGCGGGGAAATGAAAAAACGCAAAGTCTCTGTTTATTCCGGAGTACCTGAAGGCAGCAATACTAAATACATAATGTTCCATGACCCGGATATTTTCGATTTAACTAAAAACGAACACGACCCAAGAGCGAAAGCAAAAAACGCAAACTGTGATGGGTGTTATGTTACTAACAGCAAAAACTTTGATGAAAATATTCGTTTTGCATTTTTCTCAAAAGCTGTTTATGAATTAGCTAAGAATTTAAAGCAGCAAAATAGTGATGATACGCCAAATGTAATGTTGATGAATGATTGGCACGTTGGTTCATTGGCTCCATTGCTAAAATATCTTGCTCCGGCAGAACAAGAAGGAAGTGGACTAGATAAAGAAACAGCAGATTATTTATATAATATGCCTTCGCTCTTTATTGCTCATAACTTGGCATATCAAGGCGCAATTTGGAATGGAGACCATGAAAAAGAAAACTCAAGAACAGAAGTTTTGGGTACGCTTTTTGATAAATACACAAAAACAATCTTAGAACATTCGAAAAATCACCCATATTTGCCTATTGAGGATAAAAACGTAATGTTCAAATATCAATCCGTAAACCCAGGAATGATGGGGTTGGCTTTGGCAGATAGGGTTGTACCTGTTTCTCAAAATTATGGTAATGAAATTTTAAATTCAGCAGAAATTGGTAAAGGTATGCAAAACTTGATGAAAATACGAAATCATCAACACACATTTACACCAATAACAAACGGTTATTCAAAGGACGTCGTTATACCCGTAGAAAGTAAAATTAAAGAATGGCAAGATAATATAAATTCCGATTTGCTTGAAGGCGTAAAACAATTAATTGTAAAAACTGACGATATTAAATTTAGAAGTTATACTGCCGGTGAATTTTTACCACTCAATGAAACAGAACGCGCTGATTTTATAAAAGAAGTAAAATTAGAAAATAAAAAAGCAATGTTTGAATTTTTAACAAGAATTATCACGAGAGAAAGAAATTCTGATTCAGCAGAGTCTCCTTCTTTAGTTGATTTTAAAACAAAACGAAGATATGTGCTTTATAAACCACATGAAACAAATTTAAGTGATGTTAATCCGGAGACTACACCGGTAATGACATTTGTTGGGCGTGTCGCTGATCAAAAAGGTATGGATACTATATACAAAAAGGCTATTCTTGATTTTGCAAAAGATTTTACTGCTGATGAATCCCGACCAGAACACGAAAAAAAATATAAAGGGTGGGAAATACCTGTAACTATTATCGGTGGGACTTTGGCAAGTAGAGAAAGTTACCTAGCGTTAGAGTCATTAAAAAGAGAATTAAAAGATATCAATCCAAAATTTGCGGAAAGAATGTTGCTATTCAAAGGTTATGCTAATACTAATTTCTTGGCATTGGGCTCAGATTTCTTCTTAATTCCATCAAAATTTGAACCATGTGGTCTAATACAAATGGAAGTTATGGCAAAAGGTGTTATTCCAATTGCGACATCAACCGGCGGTTTGGTTACAACAATAGCGGACGAAGAAGATGGATTCTTGTCTTCAGTTTTCTATGACAAAGATGACCCTGATTATGCATATCACGGTAATTCAGGTTATGCAATTTATAGAAAAAATAACGAACAATTTTTGCCTGATACAAACTGGAGAGGCTATCAGGATGCAATGAAAAAAGCGTTAGGCGTATTTTTCAATGAACCTGAAAAGCTAACCAAAATGCAAGAAAAAGCTATGATTAAAGATTTTAGTTGGAACATTCAAAACGGACCACTGGATCAATATGTAAACCTAATGAGAAATGGTAGTTATATAAGATAATTTAGCGTTTCACACAATATATATTTTATATTTAAAATCATTTAAACAAATGGTTTACTTTTGTGAAAATATTATTAAACTGTAAATAAGGTTAAGAAAAATAGACTAGGAGATTTCTATGACTTTAAACAGTAGTATTTTTGCAAGTGCTATGGCAGGATTAAACAATACTTTTGCACAACTTGCTCAAGGAAGCACAACCGGTGGTTTAACTTTAGACCAAATTACAAATCCGGATAAAGAAAAAGTAAACACACTAAGCCTTAATTCAGGATTTGTCCAATATCTAAGCACAAACTTCAACTCTATTGATAAAGATGGAGATGGTCAAATTACCTCAAATGATTTGACTGAATTAATGAATAATATTTCCAAATCCGGCTTGACCTATGATGAAATTTGCCAGCTTGGAGCATCAGGTGCGATTCCAGCAGATATGTTAAATACTGTATTGACTTACTTTGGCGAAATTGACAAAAATCAGGATGGAAAAATAACAAGTTCTGAAATAGCAACCTATCAAATGGATGCCGATAGATACGAATTAGAAAAAAAATACAATTCTTTTCAGGCAAGCTCTATGAGTGTTTTCTATGGCAATGAAGACGCAACAGAAGATTTATCAAGCGTACTGGATTATAAATATCCAACAAAAAATAATAATTAATAAGTAGCAATATGATTATACAAAACAAAGCATTCTTTAAATCGGGATGCTTTGTTTTGTATATATGGCGTTGACGAGAGTTTTTGTTCATGATAAAAAATTAATACAGCCATTCTAAATTGGCGAGTCTAAAGAAACGGAAGTACCGCTTTTTGAAAAAAACGATTACATTGGCAAAACACGCAGGTTTTTGCTACGGCGTAAAAAGAGCAGTCGAAACTACTAAAAAATTAAAATCTGAAAATCCGCTTCGCCCGATATGCGTGTTGGGTGAGCTTATTCATAATTCAGATGTTATAAAAGAACTTGAGCAGATCGGTATTTCTACAGTTGAACAAGTTGATGAAAATACTTGTTCAGAAGACAGTTGTGGTATTTGCGTAATCAGAAGCCATGGACTGGCTCAAACTGAGATTGAAAGGATTTCAAATAGTGGTTATGAAGTGGTTGATTTAACTTGCATTGATGTTAAAAAGGTTCAACAAAAAGCTGTTGAACTGGCAAAAGATGGCGCAATTGTTGTTATTGTCGGAAAAAGTGAACATCCTGAAGTTATGGCAATTTATGCTAATGCAAAAGACGAAAGTGAAGATGTGTTTGTAATTTCAAGTGTTGATGAAATTACAGAAGACTTAATTTCCAGAATTAAGTCGGCAAAATATGTTGGGGTTGTTTCACAGACAACACAAAAAGTTAAAAATTTGCAAATTATTGTATCTGAATTAATTCAATATACCAAAGATTTACGGGTGTTTAATACAATTTGCCCATCAACATCTAAAAGACAAAATGAAGCTTGTGAATTGGCTAAAAATTCTGATTTAATGGTCGTTGTTGGCTCCAAAAAATCAGCAAACACAACCCATTTGGCAGAGCTTTTGACCCAAATAACAGAAACTATTCATATTGAAAACGAAAAAGAACTTGAAAACTACATTGATATTGTAGCAAAATCAAATAAAATAGGTATAACGGCGGGAGCTTCAACGCCGCAAAATGTAATTGAAGCAGTTGTAAATAAAATAGAAAATCATAATTCATAAGAAAAGGAGATAATAATTATGACAACAACACAAAATTTTACAGCAGAAGATTTTGAAAAACTTCTTAACGAATCTTTTTCAAGAAAACTTTGCGTAGCAGACGTAGTTGAAGGTACAGTAGTAAAACGTGAAGCTGACGGTTTCTTGGTAGATATCGGCGCTAAAGGCGAAGCTTACCTTCCAGATAGAGAAGTTACTTCTTCTCACGACAAAAAACCTCAAGATGTATTGAAAATTGGTGATGTAAAAGAATTTTACGTTCTTAAAGAAGAAGATGTAAGAAATGAAGATATCGTTCTTTCATTGAAAAAAGTTTCTTCAGCTCAAGCTTGGCAAACTCTTCAAAATCACAAAATCAGCAACGAAACAATTATTGCAAGAATTGCATCTTTGGTTCGTGGCGGTGTAATTGTTGATGTTTGTGACTTAAAAGGATTTATTCCTGCCTCTCAATTGAGAACTGGTACTCCATTTGATGGTTTAATTGGTCAAGATATTGAAGTAAAAGTTCTTGAAGCTGATCCTAAGAAAAATAAACTTATCTTGTCTCAAAGACAAGCATTGCAAGAACAAAGAGATGCTGTTGTTGACGAAGTTATCAACCAATTAGCAGTTGATGATATAGTTACAGGTGAAATCGTTAGAATCGCTGATTTTGGTGCATTCGTAGATATCAACGGCGTTGATGGCTTGTTGCCAATTTCTGAAATCAGCTGGGCAAGAATTAAACATCCATCTGATGTTCTTACATTGGGTCAAAAACTTGAAGTTAAAATTCTTAAAATTGATACAGACCTTAAACGTATCAGCTTGAGCTTGAAACGTCTTGGCGATAACCCTTGGGAAGAAATCGAAGGCAAATTTGAAGAAGGTCAAGTTGTAAAAGGAACAGTTAACAAAATCGCTTCATTTGGCGTATTTGTAAACATTTTCCCAGGAGTTGAAGCTTTGTTGCCACAACCGGAAATGGCTAACGAAAAAGCTAATCCATTTGAAATCTATAATGTTGGCGACGAAATCGACGTTATGATTAAAAAATTCACTCCACAAGAACATAGAATTGCTTTAAGCGTAAAAGATATTAAATAGTTCTATTTCAAATGTTTTAAGGCGACGACATTAACTGTCGTCGCTTTTTATTTTGTTAAGAAAAAGTGTAAAATTCTTGCGTTGCGCCTTTTTTCGTTATATATTGAAAAAACAGAATAATAAGGAGAAAAATATGAGTTTACCTAACATTGCAGTTCTTGGAGCAACAGGTGTTGTTGGTCGCGAAATTTTAAGTATTTTGATTGAAAATGATGTAAAGTACAATGAAATTAAGTTTTTGGCATCTAAGAAGAGCGCTGGTAAACAAATAGAATTTAAAGGTGAAATGCATACAATCGTTGAAGCTACACCTGAAGCGTTCGAGGGTGTTAATATCGTTTTAGCGTCAGCAGGTGGTTCAACAAGTATTGCGTTGGCTCCTGAAGCAGTAAAACGCGGTTGTGTTTATATTGATAACTCTTCAGCGTTTAGAATGGTCGATGGAACCCCTCTTGTTATTGCAGGAGTTAATGATGAAGACTTGAAAACACATAAAGGTATCGTTGCAAACCCTAACTGCTCAACTTCTCAGTTGATGTTAGCGTTAAAACCATTACATGATTATGCGAAAATTAAAAGAATGATTGTGTCAACTTATCAAGCGGTTTCCGGTGCCGGCTTGGCTGCTATAAATGAGTTGACAGAAAATACAAAAGTTTCTTTGGCTGGTCAAAAATTCCAAAATGATGTATTTAAACATGAAATTGGATTTAACGTGATACCTCAAATTGATGTATTTACTGAAAATGGCTACACAAAAGAAGAAATGAAAGTTACAAACGAAACTCGTAAGATATTACACCTTGATCCGAGTACTCCAATTTCTTGTACAGCTGTAAGAGTTCCTGTTTATAGAGGACATTCAGAGTCTGTAACTGTAGAATTTGAAAACCCAATTGATGAGAAAAAAGCACGTGAAATTTTAGAAAATGCTTATGGCGTAGAAGTTATTGATGATATTGAAAATTATCAATACCCTACTCCATTGGAAGCTGCGTCGAAAGACCCTGTTTATGTAGGAAGAATCCGCAAGAACATTGCATTTGATAATGCGATTGATTTTTGGTGCGTTGCCGATAACTTAAGAATCGGTGCGGCATTGAACACAGTTCGTATCGCAGAAAAAATTATAGAAATGCAATTGTATTAATTAAAAATTGGAGGATTTAGATATGTTAAGATATGATGCAGGTGAAGTTATTACAGCAATGGTTACGCCAATGGACAAAGACCGTAAGGTTGATTACAAAGGCGTAGAAAAACTAGCTAAGTATTTAATCGATAATGGAACCGATACTATTTTAGTGGCAGGGACTACAGGTGAGTCTCCAACCTTAACATTTGAAGAAGAAATTGAAATTTTAAAAACAGTACGAAAAGTTGTTGGCACATCTGCAAAAATCGTTATGGGTGCGGGCTCTAACTGTACAATGACAGCAGTTGAAGCTTCTAAAAGAGCTGTGGCAGCAGGAGCTGATGTTATTCTTTCTGTTGTTCCTTATTATAACAAACCTTCTCAAAAAGGAATGTATGAACATTTTGCAACTATTGCAAAAGCAATCAAAGACACGCCCATAATTTTATACAACATCCCAGGACGAACAGGTGTAAATATGACGCCTGATACTGTTTGTCAATTAGCTAATGATTTTGATAATATTGTTGCGTTGAAACAGAGTTATCCAGATATGGATGTTATAACAGAATTAAAAAGTAAATTGCCTTCTGATTTTGCTATTTATTGTGGAGATGATAGTTTAACATTACCGATGTTATCTTTAGGTGCGTATGGCGTAATTTCAGTAGCATCTCACGTTGTGGGTAAAGATGTTAAAGCAATGGTTAGAGCATTTAAAGAAGGAAAACTTGAAGATGCGTTGAAATTGCATTTGACTCTAGCGCCATTATTTAAAAAATTATTTATGGCTCCAAACCCTGTGCCGGTTAAATATGCGCTTTCAAAAATTAATATTATTGGAGAAGACGTAAGACGTCCATTGGTTGAATTAAGCGAAGATGAGAAAATCGAGTTTTTGAAAGTGTTTAAGAACTATATTTAATAATTAATCAAAGCTAATAGTAAAAGAGCCCTGTAGATAAACTACAGGGCCCTTTCGTTTTATTCTTCTTTATGGATTTTTTATTTTTTAGCATTCCAGATGTCGGCGTAGTCTTTTTCTTCACCATTTTGGACGAATGTTGCACCTTCTTGAGTCATAAGTTGGTTACCTTTACCATCAAAGTTATCTTGAAGCGTTGTTTCATTTGTTTTTGCAAGATTAATTTCACTGATACCAAGACTTTCTAATGATTGAGCAGCTCCAGTGTAGCCCATTTTCATTGTTAATCCGTATTTTTCCGATAATAAGGCTATGTCATCTTTATCGAGTTTCATATCTTTATCACCGTCTATTAACTTTTCTTTAGCTGCAAGTGCTTTTAATGCTTCAAAACCATTTTTGTATCCATCGGCTTTTCCATCACCATCAATATCTGTATTGTTTCCAAATAATTCGCTACCATCTTCACCTGCAATACCATCGTTATCCGCGTCGAATGCAAGTATACCTTCAAGTACATTGTTTACTCTGTCCATTTGCCCGTCGCCATCGATATCGTAGTTAACTAATCCATCAGATGTTTGTATACCATTTGCATTTAAGTCAAAGGCAAGAGGTGATTCTGTTTTTATTTTTGCTGATTCTTTTGTAGACTTAAATGTATCAGCAATTGTAAATGCAAATGTTTTTGTTGAACCCTCTGCATTATCTTCTGTTTTTTTATAGGATTTAATGTATCCATTGCCTTTAGAAATTATATTAAAACCACCTTTTGCTGCATTTTGTCTAACAACGCTAGGAATTCTGCCACGACTATCTCGTGTTCCAAGGTCGTATAAATGATATTTACCGTCTTGACTACCTTTTGCTAACATATATCGAGGTGAGCCATCTTTGAGTGTTGCGGATAAATCTATTTTGCTTTCTTCTATTACTTTCCATTCTTCAGGTCCTACAGCGTTTTTCACAGCTTCTGTCGCTTTTGCAGGAATTGTTGCTCTTTCAGCTTCAATTTCTTTTTTGTCTTCGTTTGCGATATCAATTTCTGTTTGAATAGTTGTTATTTGAATATCAACTTTTTGAATTTTATCTTGAATACTTGCCAAAGATGTATTTAAAGAACCTAATGTTGAGTCAATCCTATTTCCACTTGATTGTAATGACGACAAATCACTTTGCATTGAAGAAACATCCGTAGTGGCAGCTGAGCCTAGCCCTGAAAGTTTGTTTTGAATGAATTGTTCTTTATCACCATCTGTTTCAGGGTTGTAAGATGCTTCAGCGTTTGCAAGCTCTGAATTATACATTGCTTGGAACTCTTCTTGTGCTAACTGATTAGCCTTATTTGTATTTGTAATTTTATCAGCAAGCTCTTGTTGTTCAGCTTGATTCATTAACTTTTGGTTATTCAAATTTGTAATTTGATGTTGAGTTTCTGCCTCATCTGACAATAATCTTGCTTGTTGCGCTTCTAAATCTTTCAATTCTTGTAGCTTTTGCTCGATAAGTTTTTCGATTTTTTCAAGCATTTCATCGAGTTTTGCGGGATATTCATTTAATGCATCAAAATCAGTTTCTAAATCACCTGTTAAATCTAGACCGATTTTTTCACCAAGTGTTTCTAAAACACCAATTTCTTTTTCAAGATAGTTTAAATCTGCTTGATTAACTTGGGTCGTTTCTTGTGTTTCAAATAATCCTTCTTCTGCTTCCACGTAATCTACTTCCGCCGCTGCAGCTGTGCCTTGAGTTCCCTGTAATCCATTTAATAAGTTTGGGTTAATACCATTTACGCTCATTTGTTATCCTTTCGTTAGACTAGACTACACTATATGTTTTGAATATCGGCTAATAAATAAAAAACTTTAGTACATCCAAAAATGGAAAATCCCCTGTAAAACAATATTCATCAATGTTTTATGGGCATTTATTTCATATTAACATTTTGTAATAAATTTTATATATCTTAACAATTAAGAATAAAACGTGGCAAAAATTAAACTAAAGTTTAAGACAAACCGAGCATTTTTCCACCTTTCAGTCGATTTGAGAGTTATAGTGTTATGTTAAATTAATACAGTCAAGTTACAGAAGAAAGAGTAGGTATTGGATATGGCTAAAATTACTTTTAATACTAACGGTGTTGGTATTTTCAAATCTGCTAGAACTGAATCTAAAACTAATACTCCAGCGCATTCTTCAAATCCGTTTGGAATTAGTTTTAAAGGTAACGTTATACAAGCAGATATTTTTCAAACAACCGCAACAAAAGAACGACTTGGTGCTTCTTTACATGAACGCGGTAGAATGTTTATGAGTGCTGTTGTTGGTAACATCAACTCATTTAACAACGCAATTAAATCAAGATTAAATTCAGTTGTTTCTTTCGGTCGCCAAGTTAAGGATAACGTAGCTAACTGGTGGGAAATGGCTAAAAACACAGAAATTACATTTGATATGAACGGCTTAAATCGTTTTATCAGTGATAGATTTAACACTAATCCTTACGGTGTGAACAATTTGCTCAAACGCCCTGTTAATGAGCTAGAAGAAATGTTAAGAGCAGAGTTAGCGTAGTAGGAGGCAAATATGAACACATCTAGAGTTAATAATATAATTGAAGCTTTATCTAAACACGAAGATGCTGAATATGCTATTCGCGTATTAAATGAAATTGGTACAAATTGTCCAATTGATGAAGTTAGAGAAAAAACAGCTCAAGCACTTATTAGAAGAAACACTCATGAATCTTTAAGAATTGCTTTGATTGAAAAAGGCAAAGGTATTCATGATTTATCTACAAGAGTTGCTATGAGTGCAATTAATGAAGTTCTTTCTTTGAGTGATAAAGAAGAAGCTATTAAAATTTTAGAGGATACTATGAATATGCATTCAGACGAGGCGGTTCGAGATACAGCTCGTTCAGTTAGAGCCTTGGTTGAATTTTCAAGATAATCCACTTAATACTGTAAATTTTATATATAAATTTTGCAAAATTTTAACAAGAAAGAAGTCAGCCTTTTGAGGCTGACCCTTTTTAATTGTGTATTTTATAAGTAATTTATTTCATGGTTTTTATTATTAGTTCCGTCATTTGTTCAAAGATATGTCTCCATTCTTTTACTTTAATGATTGGAGCTAAATTTATTTTTTTCATATATTCTACACAATCATTTATAGATGGATATAATTTATTTAATTGGCTTTGTGCATGATGAAATGCACCAGTTATTACGTTTTTTATATCTTTATTACAATACAATCCATCTTCATATTTAAAAAACATTTCAACAAGAGGTTTTGTATCTTCTGCACCTAAAGAATGACCTAAATTATGATAATGATGACGAATTATTGCATCTACATCAAGTTTTGTTGCTGGAGGAATTCCAATGATTGCACGTTGTTTTGTATCTTTAAATGAATTAAAAGAACCACAAATTTCATCAGATAAAAACCTTTCGTCTAAATCAAGAGGATTGTTTGTTGTAATAAAAAATATTGTTTTATATTTTTCATTTGCATTTTTTATCAATTCATAAAACTTATCCTTTATCTTTGCATCTTTTGTCAAAACACTATCTGTCTCATCTAATATTATTATTGTTCTTTTTTTATTTTCAATATTTCTTTCATAATTTATTTTAGCTTCCTCGCATTGTTTTTTTACAAACTCAAAATATTTTTCTCTCATATTATCATCAATCAAAAAATAATTTTTGTTTGGATCAACTTGTGAAAACATAGGTTTTAATACAAATGAATCCGTAATTTCAGCTACAGCATTTGCTAAATTTGACTTACCCACTCCAGTTGGACCATATAATAAAATAGCATTAGGTATATCAACAACTCCGTCTTTTACTATTTTATCAATCCCAACTGTACCTAATACAAAATCCTCAATAAACATTTTTTTAAGATTTTCATAACCAGCAATTCTTTTAAATTTTTGAGGAACAGATAAGCTAACTTGATTATAAAAATCTATAAATTTCTGTTGTTTGTCAGTAGGAATATCCACAGGTAATTCATTAATTTTCTTTAATAATTTTTCATATTCCAAATTAGCAAACAAATTAGCCGTCAATGTCTTTTCACTAATAACCAACTGTTTATCAAGCTCAGAATAATATCTATCAGTAAAATTAACATTATTTTGAATATTGTTTCTCGTTTGCTCTATTCTTTTTATATCATTAAATGCATCTTTTATAGACCAAGAGTTCTCTTTTCCCTTAAAAGATTGAATGTTGTTTGAAAATGTTGATTTTTGAATATTACGGTAGGGTGTTATAGTTAAACTTTTCATTTTAATCTCCTAAATATATTTTTATTTCAAATCTATGAGAAGCAACAGCTGGAGCGTCATAATTTGTAATCGGTTCATCAACACATGTCAAAATAGATAATTTTGAATCTTTATTATTAGATTCCGCAAATTGTTTAAATACATTTATAATATCTTTTTCTTGCCTACCCTTAATATTGCTACACTTGACCATTTCATCAAAATTTCTAAATAAAACAAAAGTTCTTTTTCCTGTTTGTTTATAAAGTTCATTTGATTTATTTGCTAATTCAAACATATCTATCAAACACCATAATGGTTTTTGCACATCATAAGTTATATCTATAAAATTTCCTGGTAATAGCGTTTTTAAGGTTTCAAGATAATGCCATTTTTTAGTTGAATTACCAAACAATAAAATATTATGAAATTCTCCAATATTTACACCTTTTGTTTCAGCAATTAATGGTTCTATTACTTGCATTTTTAGTATATCTAATTGTTCTTTTTCTTTTGATGTTATGCCATTTGTTGACTTATATATATCATTTAAAATTTGTAAGCTCTCCTGTGTTATAGGGTCTATTTTCTCCGAACGAATTTCATTAACAATTAAATGTAATTTCTGCACAGATAAATCGTCTATAAAATCTTTGGTTATAGCACTCCTGCCCTCTATTACAAGGTTTGGTTTAAGTAAATCTCCACCTTCTAATTTTAACAAATCAGAATAATTTTCTATATGCATAATTGTTTCTATTCCAGTTTCATTATATAAATTTTGAGCAATTTTTGCTTTTTCTTCTAGTATTTTTAAAACTTCTTCCCCTGTTTTTGCTTCAACTTTTTCCTTAATTAATTTTCTATATGGTAAATTTTGTATTGCCATAAATATATCATTTAAATATTTATTATCAGCATTTATAAAACGATTACAACCATCTAAAAAGGAAAGCATATCCGTAACATATCCATTCCCTTTTAATGTTACTTTAATAAGATTATCTTGAAAAATAAATAAATCATTAAAATAGTTGAAATTTAATGTA
>JAZTWQ010000005.1:0-314946 GCA_045635965.1 Candidatus Gastranaerophilaceae bacterium | reverse complement strand
ATTATTGAACCAATAGTTATACCATTAATAAAAATTATTAAATATTTAAAAATATGCCAAAAATACTAAATATACTTGATAAAAATTTATATGCACTTTCATTATATTTAAGACAAATATCAGGAACTTTAATTTTATTTATTATTGCAAGATATTTATCTATATACGATTATGGAATTTTTACAAGTTATAAAGCTCTCTCTACTTTTATATTGGTTCTCGCAAACATGGGCTTTGAAACTTATATATTAGTATCTTCTCAAAACAATGTTGAAAAAGTAAAACAAAAAATCGCTTTATTTTTAATAAATGCTTTATTATTAATTTTTATAGTTTTACTTGGATTACCTTTTAGTTGGGTGGAACATAAATATCTGTTCCTGCTTATTTTTATTCGAACTTTTTTAGATGGAACTTTTTTTGCACTCATATTACCATATTTTCAAGCTACTAGAAGATTTAATCAAATTAGTATTATAAATATTGTTTATGCTTTATTTATTTTCATTATTGCTATCATAGCTTATACATTTAAATTAAATTTACAAACATTTTTAATAATAAATATTTGCTTAGGTATTATTAATTTTACTCAAACTTCTTTACTTGCCCAAATACCATATTTAACTCTATTTAAAAATATTAAAGAATCCTTTAAATTGGTTGATAAAAGTATTCTATCATTTATGTTAATAAATATTTGTTTCATATTATATTCTCAAATACAAGGAGTCTTTGTTTCAACACAGATTCCTAAAGATTTAGCCGCTTTATATTTTGCGGCAAATACAATTGCAGGAATTATTATGCTACTTATAGGTGCTCAAGTGCAAAAAATAATGCCTGAATTTATTGATATTTCTCCCAATAAAGCTCTTACTTTATTAAAAAACGAAGTAAAAAAAATGAATATTATAACAATTTCAACTTTAGTATTCTTTATTTTATTTGGAAAAATAATTCTAGAAATACTTTACGGACAAATCGAATATAAAAATGCATATTTTATTCTTCTTATCTTAAGTATTGCTAATATTTTTTATGGAATGGGAAAAGTTTATATAACTTATATCATGGCAAAAAATAAAACAAATATAATTTGGCAAATGCAAATCAAAGCTATTATTATATCAATTTTTACACTACTATTAACATATAAATATGGCATATATTCAGCTGCGCTGGCATACTTATTATCAGCAAGCTATATCGGCATAGCTTATATGCAAAAAACAAAAAAACTATTAATCAACACAAAGGAGATAACATGCAACAGCAACAATTAAATTATTACTGTCCAGCAGATGAATTGGACGAAGAATTAACTATCGATTTGAAGAAGATTTTCTTCGCGATTTGGAGTCGTAAAGAACTAATTATTAAAACTTTTGCGGGCGTTTTTGCATTCTTTATTCTTATGACTTTCATCGCGCCGAAAAAATACCTCGTCGACGCCGATTTGTACATCAACAAATCCAACAGCACAAACCTCGTCGACATAAACCCTTACGCCATCGAAGAACTCGGCGCAGGCGGAGGGATGGCTGCACTAATGAGCGGTGGCGGGTCTTTGACAAACGAGCTTGAGCTTATGAAATCACCTCTCGTCATCGACAAGGTTATCCAAGAAAACGACATTAGAATAAAAAAAGTTTTCGGAATTTTCCCAACCAAAAAAACTGGTCAATATGTTAAGACAGAAAAATTTCTTAAAAAATTAAATGTGGAAAATAAAAAAGGAACAAATGTCGTTTCTATTTCGTACAAATCTAAGAAAAAAGAGCTTGCGTATGGAGTTGTGAGCTCGATTGTGAAAAACTACATCGAACTTCATAAAGAATTACACCAAGAAAAATCAAAATCTGACAAACAAATTTTGGAAAAAGAATACACAAAAGCGAAGGCTGAATTGGAAAGTAAAATTGGCAAGGTTAGCGGTTTGCCTGCAACTGCAATTACGAATGCTGGAGGCTTAACTGCAATGAGCGCATTTTCAAAATCTGCGCAAATGGCGATGTCTAGTATGCAAAGTCAATATATTGCTGGTGAAAAATCAAAGCTCGAAGTAAGTGAGGACGCGGCGAGAGTTGCACAACTTTCATCAAAATTAGAGTGGGCAAAGTTAGTGGATGAAATGTCAGAGTCTTCAAAAGTTCTTATTTTAAAAGAGCCACAAATGTTGCAGGATTACGAACAAGTTTCGCCAAAATTGTTTACTCAAATCATTTTAGGCATTGTTTTTGGGGTAATTGCAGCACTTTTTGCCGTTATTTACAAAGAAATTACTGATAAAAAATTGGCTTATTCAATGTTAGGTGATGAAATTGTTTACAATGCAAAAAATGATTTTACTGATTTAAAAATTTCACTTTTAACTAAAAAAGATGAGAAAATTTCATTCGTAGCGTTTGAAAAAATTGACGCGCAATTGATTGAAGAATTGAGCCAATTTAGAAATATAAGTTTTGTAAAAGCAGACATTTCAGAAGAGTTTATAAATAGCATAAAATCTTGTGATAGTGTTATAATTGTTTCAAGAATTGGCAAAACTGATGCTAAATTATACAAACAAGTAAAGGAAATGTTAAAACAGTTAAACAAAACAATAGTAAAAGACATTTTAGTATAGAGGATTAAAAATGAGAGTAAAAGAACAAACAGCGATGTGGCAACCCAATTCTATGGGACATTTTGATAAAATTAAACTAAAAATGAATGATTTAGCGATTGATATGCTAATCGGTTATTTAGGTCGCAATTTTAAAAAAGAGAAAATGATTAATCTAGCAAAAATCTTTGAAAAAATTGCAGGTTCAAAAGGCGGAATTAATCACGCAAGAAGAATGCAATGGTTATTCCAATCTGAGCATCCTCATCTTCTTTGGTGGAAAAAAATTCTTACTGAATTACATCCAAATTGTAGAAAAAAATGGATTAAGAATTTCTTTGTAAACGGTTATTATGGCGACAATTTAAGGAAAAGAAGTGAGTTTAATGAGAAAAATGGATTTTTCCCGCCAACTGTTTTATTATCTTCAATTACAAAACGTTGCAACTTCAACTGTAAAGGTTGTTGGGCGCACGAATACGATGTAAAAGAAGACTTAACAAAAGAAAAATGGCGCGAAATTTTTACAGAAGCCAGAGATGTTATGGGTATTCATATTATTCCTGTTGTTGGTGGTGAACCTTTTGCTAGAAAAGAATTTTTAGAGTTAGCTGAAGAGTTCAATGATTGCGCATTTATTACTTTCACAAACGGTTCTTTAATCAATGAAAAAACAGTAAAAACGCTACAAAGATTGGGTAATGTTCATCCTATGTTTTCCTTAGGCGGATTAAAAGAAAATACTGATTCAATTAGAGGTGACGGTTGTTTTGATATGGTTATGGAAAAAATGGATATGCTTAAAAAAGCAGGTGTATTCTTTGGTGCTAGTATCACTGCAACCGCGCAAAATTGTGATGAGGTTACATCTGATGAATTTATGAAAATGCTTTCAGATAAAGGTTCTTTATGGAGTTGGTTCTTCCACTATGTTCCTGTTGGCGAAAGCCCTGATGTAAGTTTGGTTCCAGACGCAAATCAAAGACAACAAATTTTAAAGGCTGTTTATAATGCAAGAAACACTTTGCCTATGATGACAGTAGACTTCTGGGGTGATGGTCCGGAGATGATGGGATGTATTGCAGGTGGAAGACAATATGTTCACGTAAACCCACGTGGAGATGTTGAGCCATGTACTTTCGTACACTTGGCAACACATAACCTTAAAGATTGTACATTAACTGAGGCTTTGGCATCACCATTTATGAGAGCAATTAGAGATGGTATTCCTTATGAGGATGGAAATATGCTTCGTCCTTGTATGATTGTGGATCGACCGGAAGTATTGCGCAAATACTATGAAGAATTTAAACCATACGAGACACATGAAAACGCAGCGGCTTATTTAACAAATCCGGAAATTACTTCTAAAATTGATAGATATTCGCAAGAAGTAAAAGAAATTCTTGATGAAGATTGGAGAAATAATTTATGGATGACAATATTCCCACTTGAAGGAGAATATTATATTGATAGAGATACATTTTGTTCAAAAGAACCTCCATCTCATAAATGTAGCGGTTCTTGCGCAGGGTGCGGATGCCACTAACAAGAAAGACAATAAATGAAAAAAATAATATTTTTAATCTTATTTTTTATTGTTTATACTTTATTTATAAAACTTTGTCCTGTAATAACCTTATGGGACAAAGCTTTTATAATAAATATACAAAACTTATTAAAAGATTTACCTATAATAATTCCTCTTTTACCGGATTTTAAATTATATTCATTAATGATAGCATTACCATTAATCGCAGGTAGTATTTTTTATTATAAAAAACGAAAATACTTAAACATAGTTTTTTTGTGTTCAATCCCATTGATTACATTTTTATTGAATTGCATTTTAAAACCGACAATCCAGCGAGTAAGACCACCTTACGAAATGCAATTGGCTATCCATCCGGACAGTTTTAGTTATGTATCAAGTCACAGTTTGGTTACTTGTTGTGTCTGGGGGCTTGTTATTTATTTTATAAATAAAAATATCGAAAATGAAAAATCAAAATGGTGCTTAATTGTATTTTGTGTTGCATGGATTTTATTTGTAGGATTTTCAAGAGTCTGGTTGGGGGTGCATTACCCTACAGATGTTATTGGTGCATATATTTTAGCGTTAATACTATTGAATATTTATAATTTAAAAAGGTGGGTATGAAAAAAGCGTTAGTTGTTTTAAATATGAACGCAGGTCGGAAAAAAGCTATTAAATACAAAAAATTTCTTTCAAAGTTTCTAAGAAAAAAATATGATAGTTATAGGTTTGTGGAGTTAGAAAAGTTAACTCAAGATGAGATAATTGATTTTACAGATATTATAGCTGTAGGAGGGGATGGAACGATAAATAAGGTTTTGCCTTATTTGGTAAATACTGATAGAACTTTAGGTATTGTTCCTTGTGGAACAGCAAATTTATTGGCAGCAAAGTTGGGTATTTCCACAAATATAAAAAAAGCTTTAGTTGTTATTGATAAGTCAAAAACTAAAAAAATTGACATAGTCTTAATAAATGATAATCTTTGTGCTTTAAGGTGTGGATTAGGCTATGATGCTGACATTATCTCAAAAACTCCGCAGTCTATAAAAAATAAATTTGGATATTTTTCATATTTTATTGCAGGGATATTATTCGCATTAAGACTAAAATTAGATAAATATCGTATCACCTTTGATGATAAAGAAATAGAGACAGAAGCATCTTGTATAATAGTTGCAAATGCAGCAAATATGTATAAAAATTGGGTTTCAGTATGCAAGAATGATAAACTGAATGACGGTTTAATGGATGTGTTTGTCTTGAAAACCACGAATTTAATTGTTTTTTTTATTGAATTGATAAACATATTATTTAATCATAAAGTTAATTCATCAAGGGCAATGTACTTTAATGCTACTCAATTAAAAATAGATAATAATTGGAAACTTGGACACATAGACGGGGAAAAACAAAAGTTCAAAGAAGATTTGAATTTTAAAATACTTGGCAAATCAGTTAGCGTTTATTGTTAGTTTTAGGTTATGCTTTTTTGTTTATAAGTACGCCCGCAGGATCATCAAAATGTCTAATCATTTGAATCATGTCTTTTGTTGATAGTCTGTGCACCGTTGTTTCTAAAAAATTGTCATAAAGTTCCACAATGTTTGCTTCATCATTTATTCTCATTTCAAAGCGTCTGGAACTGTGTTCAGGGTCATTTTCGTCATCGGTAAATTCCATATCAGGTACTTGTAAATCTTTTTCTTCTTCGTCTGTACCCTCACCTGTATCACCACCTAAAAACGCCTGTCCTCCTGTTTCTGAGTAATCGTTTTCTTTTCGTAATATGCCACTTTTGTTTGATAAAGCATCAATGTCTTTAATGTCATTTCCACCACCTTTCATGGCGGTTATTTCTGCTTCATTTGCCATTTGTGCAGATGTGAGTCTGTTATACATTCCAAGATTTGACATTGAAAAGCCATCTAAGCCCATAAGTTCTCCGTTCGTAAAAAAATGTAAATACTTGCTTTTATTATAGCTTATAATATATAATTTAGTAAAGAACATTGGAGGAAAGTATGAACAATTTATACGCAGAGTTTACGGAAAAAATTTTAAATTTACCTTTGTGGGTAAAAGAAATAACATATTTTTTATTGAAACAAAATTTAAAAACAACTTTACCTTGTTCTAATATTGAAGTAAATGAAGAAGATTTGTATCAGTATTTGTGTCCCGAAATTACTTATGCTGGTAAAAAAGAGTGCGAACGTTTAAAAATTGAGGAACCTGATTCTAATATGTATCAGTTTTTAAATTGTTTGATGAATAATTTAAGCATTGTTGAAATCACATTAAATAATGCTTGGACATTAGAGGAAACATCACAGATTTATTTCAATTGTATAGAATCGCAGTTTGTTGCACGCCCAGAAAACCCTATAATTAACGCTAAAGCTGCTTATTTAGCAGGTCGCATTAGAATAGGTGAATATTTGAAACGTGTTGGCCTTATTGATGTTGATCAATTAGAGAATGCGATGCGCATACAAAAAGAAAGTGAGTTGGCTAATCAGAAAAAAGGGTTTGCTTCAATTTTGGTTGACTTGGATTTGGTAACAAGAGATGATACAGATGCAATTCTTTTGATTAAACAAGAAAGCAAGCGTAGATTTTTGTTAGATTTTAGTACAACAAGCGCAGATACTCATATTGAGTCTATTAGAGCTGAAAATGATGCTAGAAAAATTGAACGATTAACTTATGAAAATAATCTTTTGAAGGCTAAATTGCGTGAAGTTTTAAATTTGAACAACTAAAACTAAAATTTCTTTAAAAAAGCGTTGTTATGTTGAACTTAGGAGTCCTGTTCTTAATAGCAACGCTTTTTTATTGTTAGTAATTAAAAGAGCCTTCTTTTATTAAAGAAGGCTCTTTTGAAAAAATGGTGAAAACTAAACTAATTTAAATTCAACACTTTGTGTTTCATTAGTAGCGTAGTTTTTTTGAACAGCTTGAGCTACAGCTTTGTAAGCTTTTTTATCAATTGTTAATTCAAAAGTTGCATTAGCATTGTCTCTATATGCTAAAGTGAAGTCTTTTGTAGGAACTTGAATAGAAATGCTTTCTTGTCCTTTTCCGTAAACTGTTGCAGGAAGCAATCCTTCAGCTCTTAACTGTCTTGGGTTTTTATCTTCATTTCTTTTTTCTGCGTTTAATTTTATAACGTCTGTCATCTTTAATTCTCCTATAGTTCTTCGATGTTACTTTATTCTAACCTAAACAAGTTATATTTCAAATATTTTGTTGCAAAAGTTAAATCTATATATATTAATCTTAAAATTTGTTATAAAATTTATGTATGCATATAACCGGTGGAAAATACAATTCAAGAAAATTAATTTCGCCTAAAGGTGAAAATGTACGTCCAACTTTATCAAAGACTAGGGCTGCTGTTTTTGATGCATTGTATTCTGTATTAGAATTTGAAGGAAAAAGTTTTTTAGATTTATTTGCAGGCTCCGGGATTATGGGACTTGAGGCTATCTCTAGGGGGTTTAGTGAGTGTCTTGCCATTGAAAAGGATAGAAAAACTTTTTTTGATATTAAAAAAAATTACGAGTTATTAGGACTTGTCCCAAACATTATTTGTTCTGATAGCTTAAAACAATTAAAATTATTAGATAAAAAATTTGATGTTATTTATGTAGACCCACCTTATTTTGCAGAATTTTATGACTCTGTATTGGAACTTATTTTAAGTTGTGATGTTTTGAACAAAGAAGGTTTTGTTATCATTGAGTATCCTGAGTCGGTAAAGGTTAATACTGCAGGATATGAGATTGTAAAACAAAAAAAATACGGTGATAAAATTATTTCCTTTTTAAAGTGGGCTTCCGACAAGTTAGCTAAAAAGGAAGTTTAGAAAGTTTAAGTTGTGGATTTTTTAACTAAATGTCGTTGAGGGGTTGTTTTTTTCTTTAAATAAATTAATTTTATTTCTTTTCCATCTTTATCATATTCTTTTATACTAATATATGTGTCTGTTTCATAAATTTCTTTCTTTTTTGTAAGATTATTATTTGAATCGTATGAGTTTTCCCAAGTTAATTTTGCACCATCTGGATATATTGTCGAGCGTTTTACCATACATTCGTTCGCATCATATTCATATATTCTTTGAGTTCCATCTTTGTCAGTTTCAATTGTTTTTATAATGTTGTTATCTTCGGTATATTCTGATACAGAGTGTGCCCCATCTTTAAAAGTTATTTTAACTATTATGTTTCCTATCATATCATTATTTGCATTATATTTGCTAATGGTTTCTTTTTGTTCGCCATTTTCATTAGTTGTTACCGTTTCCGTTCTAGTACCTTCTTGTATATTAAAAGTAATTGTTTTTAATATCTCATCATCATAGTTTATTGTTTTTTTAGTTAGTTTATTGTTTTCATATTCGCAGATAGTTTTTGTGCCATCTGTGGCAGTTTCTGTCCTTTTTATTAAATTATTGTTTACGTCTTTTTCTTCTACAATTGTTGTACCATTAGAAAGTTTATGCGTAGTTGTTGTTCCTTTATCGGTTTTAACTGTTTCACTTGTATTGTTATATGATGTAGACTTAATTTTATCTATATCTGCTAGCTCATTTATATTAAATGTATTAATTTTCATTTTTGAAAAAGCTTCTTTTGAAACTTTAATTTTTTTATCAGGATTGTTTGATTCCATTAATACAACATTATCATCATTTATTTCTACTACAGTAAAGGCATGAAAATCGAGTAAGTCAACTTCTTCTCTATCAATCTCACCCTTTATTAATCCTTCTTTTGCTTTAGGGGTCCAAGCTCCAATAACAATTTCTTTTGAGTTAAATTTGTTCTTTAATTCATCAAAATTCACTTTTTCACTTTCAATATTAAATGAGTTTCCAAATATAATCTCCGCTATGTCTGGCAGCGAATAATCCTCATTATGTCCCCCGCAAGTATTTGCATTGGGATTGCCTGATGTTTCTTTTATGTAGTCTTCAACAGCGCATACAAGAGCAGTGTAATCTCCATCTCCTGCCGTTGTATTGTGTATACGCTTTAATAAGTCGTTTTCAGAATATTTGTAAACTCCATCACCTTTAGGTCGTGGCAGTCCTTTTTCTTTTGCCCCTGGTAAAAAGACGGTTATATCTCCAGTTTTAGGGTCTTTTGATATTAGTTTGTTTAAATATTCTTTACCTTTTTCATTTTGCATAATAGCGTTAATATGACCATGTAACCAACAATTACCAATCTGCTGAATTGAGTTTGTGCTAAGTTCACCATTGCCTAATAAATCTTCTGTTATTTTTTCTGGGTTTTCGGCAATTACTTGGGCTAAATTCCCTTCATAAACTCTAGTCTCTTTGCCGTTTACTTGGTGCGTAACCTTTTTTACTAAACCTTCTTCATCGTAATCAATATCAAATCTACCATTTTTATTGTTTATTATTGTTTTAGTCATTTTTTCATTTTTATAATAAGTTTTTTCTATTTCTTTTCCATTTTCGTCGTAAAAAACACTATCAGTAACTTTATCATTTTTATTGAAATTTGCAACGCTTTCTAATTTTCCTTTCGCATCATAATTAGATTCAGAAAAACTTCCATCATCGTTATATTTACGCTCTGAAAAATCCTTTATCTCACCATTTTCATTATAAAAAACACTTTTTATCTCTTGTCCTTTTTCATTGTATTCATATTTGCATTTCCCAGCAATTTTTCCATTTGAGTCGTAATAAATTTTTTCTGCACATTGACCTTTATCGTTGTATTTAGACTGCCATTGTAAACTACCATTTTCATCATAACATTTTTTTTCAACAACTTGCCCTTTTGAATTTTTATATACTTCAGTTACCCAATCATTCTTGTCTTTTTCAACGACTTTTGTTAGATTTTTTGTGTTTTCTTCTTGCTGTTGTGGTACATTTGAAACAGCTGACTTGGTGCTTTGTGTTTGTTCTTCTTCACCAAAAAGTCCACTAAAAAATTCACCAATTGAACTCCAAAAACCTTTTTCTTCCTGTTTTTGTGGTATAGGTTGGTTTGAGTTTAATTGGTTTAATGCTTTTTGTAATTCATCAATTGAAAACTTTCCATCTTTGTTTGTGTCAAAGATGGAAATATTAATTTTTTTCGCCTTTGCTTGTTTATCAACTTGCGAAAATAATTTATCATAATTTTGAGTATTTACATTGTTAACAGACATTTTTACTTTTTATATAATATAGTATATATATAATATATAAAAATATTAAAATGTAAAAATTTACTTTTTTTATAAAAATATTGCGTAATATTTACAATATTTAAACAATACTCATTTGAAGTCTATTTGTTTTTTCAGTGGAAAGGATTTTTCTTAATTTCATAATAGCTTGAGCGTGCAGTTGGCAAACACGAGATTCTGACACATCAATCATTTCACCAATTTCTTTAAGCGTCATGTTTTCGTGATAATAAAGTACCATAATCATTCTTTCACGCTCAGGTAGACGTTTTAATGCATTATGCAATTCCTTTTTAACGTCTTTTTCTTCCATTTGTTCTTCTGGCGTTAATTTGTTTTCGTCTTGAATTGTGTCTATTATTTCAACACTATCTTCCGCTGGACCTTTTTTGTCGTGAAGAGAGAAAATGCTAGTATCTTCCGCCAAAATTTCGTCGATGCGCTCTTTTTCTATTCCCATAAAATTGGCAATTTCAGTGGTTGTAGGCATTCTGCCTAGTTTCATTCTTAAATCTTCAGTTACGGTTTTAACTTCTTTGATTTTTCGACGAGCACTTCTG
The DNA here is from genome assembly GCA_045635965.1 of Candidatus Gastranaerophilaceae bacterium. Classification (GTDB taxonomy): domain Bacteria; phylum Cyanobacteriota; class Vampirovibrionia; order Gastranaerophilales; family Gastranaerophilaceae; genus RGIG2134. Next base: position 304,022 of record JAZTWQ010000005.1, on the reverse strand, counting down.
GGTAGGAAGTCTTGAGAACGAACTTTGTCTATTATGTTCCCTCTTATTCTCATAAGTGCGTACGTTTCAAATCTTGCGCCACGCTCAAGCGTGTATTTTTCGATTGCGTCAATAAGACCTTCAACACCGTAGCTTGCTATATCTTCAATAGAAAAAGATGGTGGAAGGTTAACCTTAATACGTCCGATAACATATCTTGTTAAGTAAATATATTGCACGATAAGCTTATCTCGGACAACTTTATTTGTTTTGTCTGCAAAATACGTTTCCCATAACGCTGTCAGCTCTTCGTCGGACAACTTCTTTATTTGACTGTATGAATTATTTTCTAACTCACTTGACATTTTTTATCCCAAGATTTTATTTATGTTCGAACTTTGTGGGAAATACTGATGAAAAATCCCCTTTTTTTATTTTATTTATTCAGGAAAAATAGTAATCATTTAAATATATGAGTTTTGTAAATTTTTTGTAATAAAAAATTTGATTCGCGCAATTTCTTAATGAGAAATGTTTTTATAAATGTAGGTTAGTTTATATTTAGTTTGTAGGAAGTTTTATGAGTTTCGATTATGCATTAAATTATCCAAGTTATGATTACATGCCTTATGGTGGCTATAATCCTTACGATTATAACGGTTCTTTTACATTAAACGGAAATTATCCACAACCTATTAATAATCAAACATCGATTTTTAATACAAATGAATCATTAACATTACCAGCAGCGCAAACAACTAATGCGCCCACAACAGAACAAACAGTAACACCAGATATAGCGACTACAGAAACATCCGTACCAGCAATTGATGGTGCAGCAGAAGAAAAACCTAGTGCATTAGAAGAATTACAAACAGAAATGCTTATGACTGGTGCGTTTATGGGGGCGCCAATGGTTCTTCCAAAAATGATGAGCCCTGTTCAAACCGCAAATGCGTTGAAAGAAACATCTGCAATGATTGATAAGGGTGCTCGTGGTGCAAAAATGGCAGATGCTGCAAAAACATCAAAGGCATTTGGAGATATTTTAAATTCTTATAGATTAGAAGAATCCATCAAAAGTGTAAATAGACAACAATGGCAAACAGATGAAATTTTAAACAAATTAAAAGATTTAAGAACTCAATATAATGAAGCTTTAAAAGCAAAAGATGCAACAAAAATGGCAAAAGTTGCAGCAGAAATGGATGTACTTGTAAAAGAATCAAAAATGCCTAATTGCTTTGTAAGAGCTTGGAATAAACTTTGGAAAAAACCTCTCAACGCGCAGCAATCTTTAAGTGCAATTACACCTAAAATGGCAAAAGCCGGACAGCAAGCCGCACAAGTAGCACAAGCTGCGGAATCTGCAAAGAATGCAGCTAACACTTCTAAATTAGCTAAAGCATCAAATTGGATAAAAGACGCTAATAAATCCGGCGGCTTTAAGGCTATGGCTATTTTTGAAGCCTTTGTTGAAGGTATTACTGAAGTAATCCCTGCTTTCTGTAATGGCGGAGCTGAAGAAGGTGTTAAACAAACAGCAAAATCAACAGCAAATGTTGCAGCTAGTGCAACCGGTTGGTGTGTAGGTGCAAAAGCCGGTGCTTGGGCTGGAGCTGCTATTGGCTCATTCATTTGCCCTGGAGTTGGCACAGCAATCGGTGGTGCTATTGGTTGTATCGTAGGTGGTGTATTAGGTTCTTGGGGCGCTAAAAAAGCTATGAAAGCTGTAACCGGTGAATCATTCTCAGAAAAACAAGAACGAATTGAAAAAGAGCAAGTAAATGCACAGGCTCAAGCAGAGGCTGCAGCACAAACGGTGGCGAAAGAAGGCACTGCAGCTCAAACAGTGCAACCTGCAGAAACTACAACCGCGAATACTCCGGCGCAAGGACAAGGACAACAACAAACACAAGCCGCAACAAATAATTTGACAACCGATGTGTGGTTGCAATATTTAAACGGTTCATTAACAGAACCATCAAAAGCTATAGCTGATGCAAAATGGCAAGAGTTATTAGCAAATGCAAGAATGCAAACCGCAAATAATATTGACCATTCTAATCCATTTGCTATGCCTTGTTAATATAGCTTAAAACGCTTCAAATTTGATACTTTGCAATTCTTTTTTAAGTCTACTTAATCCTGATTGTATAATTCTTGAAACTCTTGATTGTGATATACCGTATTCATCAGAAATCTCTCTTAATTTCTTATCTTTAAAAAACTTAGCTTCCACCAATTCTTTTTCTCTTGGCGGAAGTTTTGTTATAGCTTCTTTTAATACATTCCTTAACTCTGCAAATTCAGCACTTTCGGCAGGCGTTTGTCTTGTGTCTTTTATTATTGTAGGGTTTTCAGCCTCTGCCATTTCATCAACAGATAAAATTGTTTTGTAAACGGCTTCCCTTATTTCGTCTTGGCTTTCTTCATCCAGCTTCATTGAATTAGTTTTTAGAGAATACCATTTATAACGTCTGCGAACTTCGTTTCTTATTGCCCATTTAATTGCGGTAGAAATGTAAGCATTGTTAAACGCCTCAAGGTTTGAGGTTTTAGCCATCGTGTGCATAACCTGAATGCCGATATTTATAAGTTCAGGATATTCAATTAAATGAGGTACATTAAATTTTTTGATTTCAACTTTAACAACAGTTTCAATCAACGGCATGTAATCTTTTATATTAAATTTTTTAATTGTCGCAGACTTCTTTTCTAAACTCATAAAATTCACACTGTGATAATTTATATCTTTATAATATACAAAAATATCCTTTCAGGCAATAAAAAAAATTATTGTCTTTGTTAATTTGATTATAGCATTTTATTTAAAAATAAGGAAGGAGTTTTATGAAAGCGTTGTTTTGTACTGACGGATCTGATGTGAGTCTTTTGGCGTTGGATAATTTACAAAATTATTGTGAAGATATAGTTGTAGATATATTGTGTGTTATAGATTGGCATTTTCACCCTGTTTATATGACACACCCACAACAAGATTTTATAAATACTTATGAAGATATTGCAGATAATGTTTTACGTTTTGCAGAACAAACGGTTAAAGATAAAGGATATGTTATTGGTGAATTAAAAAAATCTTGGGGAAGTGCTAGTGAAGAAATATTAAAATATACGCAAAAAACTCATTACGATTTAATTATTCTGGGCTCAAACGGTAAAAAAGGTATAAAAAACTGGCTGGGTTCTGTTTCAAGAAGGGTTGTAAATACTGTTAATCAACCAGTTTTCATAAGTAAAGAAATAAGAGTAAATAAACGTGTCTTGTTTACTGCCGATGGTTCGTATTGTTCAAAATATGCAATAAAAAAAGCTTTGTCCCTTTTTGATTTTATGGATAAAGAAATTTATTTGATAACCGTTATGGAAGATGTCTCAAATTTGCCGATTGAAATTACAAGTAATAAAGAATGGTTTAATGACTATTTGAAGAAACGAAATTGTTTTGCTCAAAATGTTATTCGAGAAACCTGCGCTACACTAAAAGAATATAATCTGAATGTTAAAAATGATTATTCGTTGATAGGTGCTCCAAGTTCGACAATTTTAGAAACAATAGAAAATAATGACATTGATTTGGTTATCTTAGGCTCGCGCTCAAAAGATAAAGTGTCAGAATTTTTACTTGGCTCAACCAGTAAAAGGGTTTTGGAGAATGCAAATTGTTCAGTTTTGATTATTTCTCCCCAAAAAGATTTGCCAGAATAGCATGTTTGATGTAAACTGATTTTGCCGTGCTCCACGGGGACGTAGCGACTCTCTCGACTTGAACGCTTAGCAAGGTGCAGAGCCTACTGTGAGGGGGCAAGGTGCAGGGCAATTGGCTTTTATGTCTATGATAGCTCAGTCAGTATCGGCGTAAGCCGTCGAACCGTGTCAGAGTGGGAACACAGCAGCACTAAGGCGTAACTTGCGGGTGGTATTGTTCAGGGAAGGAGATGTGAAAGTTTAAGAACTTTGTGTCTTGTTTTCGATAGGTAGTGGCACGGCATTAAAAATCCCTAATCTTTAGATTAGGGATTTTTTGTTTATAACAATTAATGATTTGTATTAGACATGTTTGGAGCTTTAACAATTTGAACAGAGCGAACTTCTGTTAAATCTTGACGCGCTTCTTTGATTTTATTTCTTACTTCGTCATCTAAGCTATGTCCGCCGACTAATCTATCAACAAAGCCATTGTTTAATTTTACAGCTTTTTTTAATACTCCAATGTCATCAAGTATGTCTTTAATTTGTTCAAAATCATAACCAAAACCGTGTTTTGATTGATAAGTAAGAGTTTCTCCAGTAGTAGCTGTAATTTCTTCGCCACCTTTTTCAAAATAAATTTTGAAAATTGATTTTAAATCCTGTAATTCACATTGCATTGTGCTGATTGCTTGTTGGATACGCAAATAGCGCTCAAAAAGATAATCAATATTATCAATTTGTTTTATTTGCCAATCGTATTTTTTATCATAAAGTTTTTTTAAACGAGGATAAGCTAAAGCCAAGCCCATTGTATCCCCCATGGCTCTATGTCTATCTGTAATATCAATTTCAAATTTTTTCATCAAGTTATCTAAACCGTGAGATACAAATTCTGGATAAACTTCTTTAAACATAAATTCCGTATCAATGCGAGGATTTGTAATACCTTTGCCTGTAACTCTTTTTGCTGCTTCATTTATGTAGGAATAATCAAAAATAGCGTTGTGTGCAACAATAGGATAATCTCCGATAAATTCAAGGATTTTAGGCATTACTTCTGCTTCTGTTGGCGCATCCGCAACCATTTCTTGCGTAATACCATGAATTGCAATACTTGAACGTCTAATATGTTGTTCTGGGTTAATTAAAGTTTCAAAACTATCTTTAATTACTCCGTTTTCAAGTCTGATTGCCGCAAACTCGACCATTCTCTCTTTTGAATAATCAAGCCCTGTTGTTTCAGTATCTAAAACTATTTCAATAACTTTTTTACGTGCCATTTCAAATCTCCCTTATTAAAGTTTACCATAAAAGTGCAAAAACAAAAAATTTGTAATAAAATATAAAAGGAATGAAAAGGAAATAATTATGCAAAGAAAACCTGTAGTTGCGATAGTCGGTCGCCCAAACGTAGGAAAATCGACATTTGTAAACAGATTGGTTGGAACTAGAAAAAGTATTGTAGACGACCAGCCTGGAGTTACAAGAGACAGAATATATTTTGATGTAGAATGGCAAAACAAGCATTTTACCGTCATTGACACTGGTGGGATTATTCCAGGGGATGAAGATGAAATTATGTTAAATATCTTTACACAAGCACAAATTGCATGTGAAGAGGCTGATAAAATTATCTTTGTTGTTGATGGAAAAGATGGAATTAATCCAATCGACTTTGATATTGCCAATGTTTTACGTCGCAGTGATAAAGAGGTTTTCCTTGCAGTAAATAAAATTGATTCGCCTGTGCAAATGGCTAATATCGCTGATTTTTATGAACTAGCAATCGGTGAACCTATCGCAATATCAGCACTTCATGGTGATGGAGGTGTTGGCGATATTTTAGACGCTGTTACAAAAGAATTCGAATATTCCGAAGCCGAAGTTGAAAACGACATAATAAAAATTGCTATTGTAGGAAAACCTAACGCTGGAAAATCAAGTATAGTTAATGCTTTACTCGGTGAAGATAGGGTTATCGTTTCAGATGTATCCGGAACAACTCGTGATTGTATAGACTCAAAAGTCAAATACGAAGGTCAAGAATTTTTATTAATTGACACGGCTGGTATCAGAAAAAAATCAAAAGTTGACTGGGGTGTTGAAAAATTTGCTGTAGACAGAGCAATTAGAGCTATTCGAGGTTGTGATGTTGCGGTTTTGGTAATTGACGCACTAGAAGGATTAACTGATCAAGATAAAAAAATTGCTCAAACCATTATTGAAGCTGGTAGGGCAATGATTTTGGCTGTTAATAAATGGGATTTGGTTGAAAATAAACAAGAAAATTCACCTCAAAAATATGAAAAAATGTTGCAACAAGAAGCACCATTTTTGGATTATATTCCGAAAATATTTATTTCAGCGGTTACGAAACAAAGACTTGTTTATATTTATCAACAAGCTATTGAGGTGCACAAAGAATGGACAAAACGTGTTTCTACAAGTACCTTGAATAAAGTTATTTCAGAAGCATTTGCTATGAATCCACCAAATTCGAAACGCGGAAAACGATTAAAAATTCTTTATACTACCCAAGTAAAAGCTGAACCTCCAACATTTGTTATGTTTGTAAATAATGGTGATTTACTTGTTGATAGTTACAGAAGATACCTAGAAAAACGATTAAGAGAGGCGTTTGGATTTTTTGGTACTCCAATAAAACTTACTGAAAGAGAAAGAAAGGAAAAAGAGTCATGATAAATCAAATTTTACCGGTTGCATTACCAATCATTATTACATTAGTTGTAGCTTATTTAATTGGTTCAATACCAACAGGCTATATTATTGTAAAACTATTAAAAGGTGAAGATATTAGGCAAATTGGCTCCGGTTCAACTGGCGCTACAAATGTAAAAAGGGTTTTAGGTAAAGGCTGGTTTTTTGGCGTAATGCTTTTGGATGCATTAAAAGGTGCTTTGCCTGTTTTGATTGCAAAACACTTTGATGAAATTTGGGGATTGTTAGCGGTTTTGGCGGCGGTAGCAGTGCTTGTTGGCCATTCAAAATCTATTTTCTTAGGTTTTACCGGTGGTAAATCTGTTGCTTCTGGTGTTGGGACAATTCTTGCGTTATGCTGGCCTGTAGGTCTAATAATAGCAGTAGTTTGGAGTATAATTACTTATGTTTCAAGATACGTTTCAATGGGCTCAATTTTTGCTTTGGTTATATCTCCAACATTAATGTATATTTTTGGACAACCTTATGCTTATGTTTTATATTGTGCTGTTGGCGCGATATATATTGTTTATCTTCATAGAGAAAATATTAAAAGACTTTGTGACGGAACAGAAAATAAAGTTAGATAAGATTAGCTAGGATAATAAAATGACGGTTAGAAATTCAAAATTTCAAATTAATACAAGAGGTTTTACCGATATAATTGATATTACACAAAAAGTAAAAAATGAGGTGTATCGGCATAATCTTAAGGACGCAGTTGTCCATGTTTATGTTGCTGGTTCTACGGCGTCTATTACAGCAATTGAATTTGAACCCGGCTTGTTAAAAGATTTTCCTAATGCATTGGAAAAAATTGCACCAATGAACGAAGATTATCATCACGATGATACTTGGCATGATGGAAATGGTTATGCACACGTAAGAGCGGCACTAATAGGAAATTCTTTTTCAGTGCCGCTTGTAGATGGTGCTTTGCAGTTAGGAACTTGGCAACAAATTGTTCTTGTCGATTTTGACAATAAGCCAAGAGTTCGAAATATAACTGTACAAGTTTTAGATTAGATAATTATGATTGATCGATAATGCCATTGTTTTCTTTCAAGAAACGCATTGCTGATTTTAACCAATCAAGACTGTGGTCGCTAGTAATTTTTGTTGAAACATGAGCGCCTACGCCTTGTAATTCAAACACATCTTCTTTTGGCGTTTTATTTATTTTTATATAGCCCCAACTTGTAAGTTCATCACAAAATTTTTTAAACTCATTAATTGCGTGAGACCCCTCTTTTGCTAATCGTTTGTTGAAATAATCTTTTGCGCCATCACCTAGTACTGCGCAGCCTCCAAATGAAGGTTTGTTGCTTACGGTCTGGTTAATAGGGTTAGTCATTGTTTTTTCCTTTCTTTTTTGTTGTATATTTCTATCAACTTTCCTGAAAAAACAAATTGCCTGATTTGAAAAACATTGTTACAAAAATTAATATTTTGGTTTGACACGAAATCTGATTAGAATTGTAACGATAAGCGTAGTTAATGCGATTCTATAGACAAATTCATTAATTCAATGTCGTCATAATCTACATAGTTTTGTTGGAATAAATTTTGTCCTGTTTTAATCATTATTTCGTTTGTGCTATTGGTTTTTATTAAGTTTGGAGGTAATTTTATTTCTTGGTGATCTCCATTAATTTTTAGGTCGGCAATTTTATTCCCGTTAAGAAATACTTCGGGCGGGGACGAGTAGGTCGTTTGAACTTTTGATTGACCTAAATCAATTGCCATTTTTGTATCTATTCCTATAACTGACCCTATAATTAAATAAGTATTTTGAGCTAATTTTATTTGAGGACTATTAAAAATTTTTTTATAAATAGGTCCTTTTGAAAAAGCCCGAAATTCAGAAGCGTTTGCTGAATTTTCAGAAAAGTTATTATCTCCTAAGTGTAGTAAATCTTGTTCTATTACAATATCTGCGGGGGTAGATTTTTCAATACCTATGACTATGGGTTTTGTCATTGCATATTTATCCATTGTTAAGGAAAAAGGTCTATAGCCTTCTTTTTCAACGCTCATTATAGTTGGCGCGTTTATGTCTGCTTGAAGATGAAATCTTCCTGCGTCGTCCGTTGTTGTTTGGTAATTTTTAGAAGGAATATTTATTTTTGCAGAAGAGACAGGCATGCCATTTTGTGAATCTACAACTTTATTAGTTTTTATTGTTATTCCTTGTTTTTCGGCATATCCTTTTATTTGTGCAGCATTTGCATATTGAGCAAAAAATATTATTAATAATGTTGTAATTATTTTTTTCATTTTTCTTTTATAAAATTCTGGTATTTAGCCATATTTTATATTGTTTTTTTGTAAAAATACTTCTCAATAAGATTATTTTGCGGTTTAATTGTTTTTTATTTTGAATTTATATTTATGTTTTAAGCATTATTGTAAATATTTATGAATTAGTTAAAGATAATCATTGTAGCGTTTAAATTAAAGGAATATAATAAATATTGCACAATACAAGTCGGAACTTGATTTTGAATGTTAATTTTTGTTAAAAGTGCTGATAAAATAGGCAAATTTTAATATTCAGAAGAATTTAATTAATATATAGTTAGTTTGTGTCGTCATGAGAATAGAAAACAATACAATAAAATATACACATAACAATCCAAAAGCTTTAGCTGAAACCAAAACAACTATTTACAGAAATGGTGGGGTACAGGACAACCCAAGTTTTAAAGGGGTTGGAAATACGATTATCAGTGTAATGGATACTGTTGATAGAGGCGGGCTTTTTGCTTCTTTCTTAATCCAAGATTTTTTTGGTATGAATATTCCAAGAACTGCAACAGGATTGTTCAGAAATAGTGACATTACAGGTGAATTGAACTATCAAGAAGCGGCAGAGGTTGCTATTCGTGAATTTTTATCCGGACCTGTTATGTTTGCCGTTCCAATGCTTATGTTATGGGGGATTAAACGTTCTTTTGGTAAAGCAAATGATGTCCCTGTAGATGTTATTAGAGCGATGGGTGATAAATTTGCAGAGCATGCCTGCACTAAAACTTCTCAAGAGCTAACGAATGTTTCTGTTGTTAAAAAAGATTTTTATAAAACATTGTTCAAAGATGCATTATCTAATGCTTATGAACAAGGTACTGATGTAAAAATTATAGACGCTGAAGCTGCAAAATTTGCGGATGATGTTCTTGAGTATGAAAATTTATTGTCCCAAAAGAAAAAAACTAAATTTATTGATAAAATTAAAGGGAGACAAGTTGCGGGCACTGCGGATGCAAAATTGTCAGAAATAGTAAATAGATATGCTGAGATTGTTAAGTCTAATGCCGATAGCCCATCTAAAAACTTCCTTTCTGTTAAAATATCTACGAAAGGAAATCCTGTAGAAAAATCTATCAATGGCTTTATTGTTGATATGAGAAACTTTACAGAGGATGCTGTTGAATCTATTTCAAAACGAGCTAAGAGCGGTACAATGTCCGGTGCTGATTTGAAACAATTCTTTAATCATTTTACAAATATGAGAGCTGGTTCAAGAATTTTAACAAATATTTCAATGTTGCTCGGAACTATTGCATTTTGTTCTATTATTCCAAAGTTGTATCAGTTGAGTGATACGAACCCTGGATTAAAAGGCATTGAAACCAAAGAGCAAAATAGTGATTCAAATAAATTAAATGATAAGCCTGAAACTGCTAACTCTAACGAAGGCTCAAAGACTGTTGCATTCAGTGGTGCTATTGATTCTTTAGGTAAAGCTGTTACGAAAAAAGATGGAAAATTGTCAAAATTCTTTAACGAGTTTGAGTTTGATAGTTACAATCTTTCATTTATGGGCTTTTTGACTGCTTGTGGTTTTGGTGTTTTGCTTCCACGCTTGTACCACGCTAGAGAAGAAAATGAATATAAGGAAGTTTTGTTCAGAGACACTGTAACTATTGGTGCGATTGCTTGTTTGGCTAAATGTGTACAGCAAATGGTTGCTAGAGCATGTACAAAAGTAACAGGTTTTGCGTTGGCGTTAAAACCTAAGTTTGCGCAACCTACTAAATTAAAAGAATACTTGGCTTATTTAAGACCTGTTAAAGGACATAAAGTATTAAACAGTGCGCAATTAGAGTCATATTATACAAATATTGATAAAAATAAAGGTGGTATTGCCGGTTTTGCTAAGTTTATTGATGAGCAAGGTGGCGATGTTCGTAAGATGATGAGCATAGATAAGAATGCGATTAAACACTTAGAAGATGCTTATAATGCATCTGGAAAAGCTCAAAACGTGAAGTTTGCACGAGCTACAAATAGTGATATTATTGAAGCTATGCAAGATGTTGTTAAAAACAACAAAGCAAATGATTCACTTGAAAAATTGTATAAGATTTTTGCTAATAATGATAACGCATTTTTAAGAAAAGCAAAAATTATGAATTCATCATTTAACTTTGCAATCTTGTTTGCTATTGCTCCAGTTGTATTTGGTTGGTTCATTCCAAGGTTGAATGAGTCATTAACCAAAAAACGTCAGCTTGAAAAAAATGAAGGCGTAAAAAATGCTGGAGAGCAAAACTCACAAGTTCAACAAGTTCAAAATAATTTAGCTCAAATCAAGACTATGGCTATAAATACTATAAAAAAACCGGTTGCGTTTAAAGAGTTTATTTCATCATAGTTAAAAATAATCTTAAAAAAGAAAAGAGATTGTCCATATTTCGGGGACAATCTCTTTTTTTGTGTTAAGCAAAAAATTTGAAATTGTTTTGTAAGTTGTTCTTTAATAAGTCTTCAATTTGTTGTTGGTTGTTTGGAAATAAATTTTCTTGGATATTTTCTTTGTTTTCATTGTTTCCTTGAGGTTTTAAATTTGCTCTTGCTGTAAGTGCTAAAAGTCTTGCTTGTGCTGCTGATATACCCATTTTTTGTCTCCTTATTTTAACTACTAAACTAAACTTGCCCTAATAAAATCATTGTTTTTAACTTGAATTCATATCTTTTATCCTTTCTTTTTTGCATTGTTAAATATTGTATTTAGCTTGTGTTTTATATTTCGGCAAAAAAAAAACAACTTTAGGATTTTTTGAAATTTTGAGGTAAGAATTAACAAAAATTTACAATTTTAATTAAAAAGCTACTAGAATTCGTGTAGGACTTTAGGATTGTAGAAATATATTTTTGTTAAAATTATCTTAAATTGTAAATGATTGTAAATATAAATAGAAATATTGTTTAAAGAAAATTTTTAGAAACATTCTATTTTTAGAACTATTATTATGTTTTTCAAAACTAGCTAGACACAAAGGAAATAAAAATGAACATCTTGAGTATTACTCAATTTTCTAATTTTATAAACATTCATAACAATAAAAAACAAAATAAAACTTTTTTATATTCAACAAATGGATTAAAACAAGATACAGTTTCATTTAGAGCAAATATTGATACTAATTTTAAGGAAATAGAGGAATTAAAACAACTAGAACCATCTGGGCAATTTCATCTTAGACAGTCAGAAATTATTCCTATTTGTTGTAAGTATTTTGGGTTTATAAAAGAAGATGGAGAGCATATAAAACTCACTGGACCTTACGGGCAAGTTATGGTGATTAGAAATATTGATCCTGTTGATGTTGCTAGCGCAAGTGAATTTATTAAGGCGATTAAGAGGGTTGATGAGTATAACGGTGAGTTGATAATTTTTAATCAAAAAACAACACAAGAAGAAATGGATTATTGGAAAGAAAAAGTCCATTCAGAAAAACCGATTCGAGATGGGAATATATATGCACAAGCTTTGCAACAACAAAAACGAATTAGCCAAACCAGAAAAAAACAAATGGCACAGCAGTTAGCTAATGCAGAAATTAGGGAATTAAGAGAAAAAATTTCGCTTTTGAATTTAGCTAAAAAAGAAGAAAAATTAGCTAAATTAAAAGACAGATTTAATACAGCAAAAGAAGATTTTAAAGCACATCAATATGATGAAATATCAAAAGAAGAAATTTTAGATATTGAAAAATTATTAAGATTAAAAACAAAAAAATTGGACACTGTAAGAAATATAGAAAATAAACTAAGTCAAAATAAAAAATTGACAAAAGAAGAAAAGAATAATGTTGATAAATTTGCAAGCGAATTTGATTTGTCTGAAATTGAAGCGAAGATTAACAAAATTGAGGATTTGTTTCTAGGTTTTTTAGAACAACAACCGTCTTTGGAGTCAAAGAAACAAAATGAAGTTTTAGAAGAAGAAATGATTAAAACAATAAGTGATTTCAAAGATAACAATACTAAGGCTATAGAACGTTTGCAATTAATTTTAGCACAATTAGACTCCGGTAATTTAAATCTTACTAATGAGCAAAAAGAAAAGATAAAAAGTGAATTAAAACAACATATTAGTAAAATGGAACTTAATCCTGCAAAATTGATTACAAATAAGCAAATTCCTTTGTATTCAGAGTCACCGGAACAATTAAAAGCAAATATTGAAAAAATAAAATCAGTTATAGCTGAAATAGAAACGCTTTACTCTAAAATAATAGATTTTTATGAACGAGAAGTATTTGAAGTGTTATGCTCAAAAAATTCAAATGCAGTTGATAACGTGATGAGTGAAAATGTTTCTAATCAAATGTCTGCTCAAAATGCAGAAGTAAAGAAATTTCAAGAAAAATTAGCAACTAAATTATCACTTCTTCCTATTCCAAGTGCTATTGATAAAATATTGCAAATAGTTGAGGCAAATTTTGAGCCTGATAAATTTGAATTAATGAAAACAGGTAATTTAAGTACGCAAGAATTTGTAGATGAGTTAATAAAAAAGATTTGCAAGACAGATAATTACTTAATTATAAAAGAGTCTCAAAAATTTGCATTTTTGAATTATCTGTATAATTTATCAAGTCCACAAAATGATGAAATATATAATTTGAATGCCAAACAAATAAAAGAAGCATATAGTTTGGTTTCTAAAGGACAAAAGGAAATAGAAATACAAACAGACAGTAAATCATTAAAAATAAATCTGATTGGTTTGATTGATTTGAAAGAAATTGAAATGCTTTTCGATAAATTTAATTCAAAATTAAATTCTTTAGAACAAAGGGATTCAGATAAAATTCTGAACGAAGTATTTCAATATATGCCATCTAATATTTCCAAAAAAGAAAGTAAAGATGCAAGAAGTATATTGTTAGAAGATGGCTGTTATTATGAATTATTATGCGATAATAATAGCGAAAATTTGACAAAAATATTGCTGCAAACATTTTGGAAAAAATACAAAAACAAGACGGGTAAAGATTTTACAGCAGATGTTATGACTAATTATCAGCAAAAACAAGAAGAGAAACAATTAGCAATTATGCATCAATTAAAATTAAAGTCTATTGAAGAAGTTGATTGGACTTTATAATGGAGATTGGAATGATGAAAATTAATGCAATAAAACTAAATAACTATTATCAACAAAAGTCTTATCAAAAAGATAAAATAAATCACGGTAGTTTTAATATAAGTCAAAAAGAATTGGGTGAAATTAACTCATATCCGGCTAATTATTATGTATCAAAGTTTGAGGCAAGTTTTGGCGCTAAGCATCCTATTGTTGGTTATACTTATAATCAACAAAGGTATACGTTTGCAATTAAAACAAGAACTACTCAAAAAGCTACAAATGATAAAATTTTGATATATTCTTTATTGGGAGCATTAAGTAATAATGAAAAAGTAGTTCCTGATTTGGTAGAATTTATATCAACAAATAAAAAATATGCCAGATTGTTACAAGGTTTGCAATCAAATTTTGTAGCCGTTAGACATGAAGATTTGATAGAGTTTATGGGCTCGTTTTTAAAAGCTTATCCACAATATGAAAAAGAGCACAAAAACGGAATGGATAGGATTTCTATTGAGTTTGGTAAAAAAATGCAATTGGGAACAGAAAAACTAGAGCGTTTTCAAAAATCAGTAGAAGATGATATTCGAAATTTTGTTGCCAAAATAGTTCAACTAAAGAACGTACCGGCTGATTATCCTAATGCGGTAGAAATATTGAATAAAATTGCAGTTTTTGCAAATCCATTAGCATTAAAAACAGAGTCTACCAATAAAGACTTTTCAAAATTATTGAATAAGAATTTTACTTGTGAAGAAATGCGTATTTTAAATGGTAGTAATGAAAGCAAAGAATATAATGAACTTTTTCCAGAGGGAATAAAAAATAAAATACGAGGTATTATAAAACAACCTAAATATTTAAACATTGAAAATGCTACACTGTATTCTGTTTTGCAAGCAGCATTAGATAAAAATATTGTGGATGAAAAATATATTGATGAAATTTTGCTTTCAGAGGCATCGTTAAATAAAGAAATAAAAAAACTTTTAGAAACAAATCCTGATTTTTATCAAGCAAATTTGGGTAAAATAAATGATAATTACAATAAATATAAACTTCAATTAAGTAAAGATGACCGTAATAAAATTAAAGATGTGCTAATCGAATACAATTATTCTTATTCTAGTAATGATGATTTTAAATTGGATATTTATCTACAATCTCAAGGAAATTACTTGAAAAATGTGCTTAAAGAAGATAAAATTTCCCAGATGTTAAAAACAAAGTTTTGGAATGATTTTGATAATGTTTATGGTACAAATTATGTAACAACTATTAAAGAAGATATCAAGCAGAAAAAAATATTCAATGATTGCTTAAAACTGCTTGATGAATTAGATGATTTTGATTTTGACAACTTGTAAGTTTTAAGTTCTTAATGGCTTAACCCTTATCTTTATAATTTGGGTAAAAGATAAAAATGGAGACGGTGAGATTCGAACTCACGTCCGGAATGGGTAAACGAAAATGTCTACATGTTTAGGTAGCTTTTAGTTTTGATTTAGCACGGAAAGTACCCAACCTTAGCTAAATCAAAGCAGTTTTAAGCGATACGCGCTTCGAGAAAAGTCTTGATGCGGTTAATTCTCGTCCCCGCACTGCGTCTTGCATATTTGACCCTAGCCAAACGGCAAGCTGGTCGGGCTAGAGTGCTGAAACTGCGACTTAGGCAGCTAGAGCTTGTGCTCTTGAAAAATCAGCTTTTACAACGTTATTAGCGTTTATTTTATTTGCTCGTTTGTAACGCAGAACAGCGCTGCGACATGCAATCGTCATCCACCGTATCACCCCGTCAAATCCAAAACGTCCCCATATATTAATTTTCAAAGTTCAATTTGTAAATACAGTATAACTGATATTATTTAAAAAATCTACTATTTATTAAAATATTCCTTTTAAAATGTTTTTTAATCCTGCTGATATTGTGTAAAACTTTTCTTTAAAGTTCTTAGTTGTTTTTAATTGGTTGAAATATTCTTTAGAGTTGTGTTTTATATTCAATTTATTGCATTTTAATAAGTCTTTGTATTTTCCGTTTCGTATTATGTTTATCATAACAGGATGAATAGAAAATGTTTTTAGTAATTGTATATCAGTACATGTTTCAAGAAAGTCTTTTTTAAGTTTGTAAAATTCTTTTTTTGAGATAAACATTCTATAAAATTCAAGTTCTTTTGCTTTCAAAAGTGTTTCAATTTGTTTATCGTAAATTGGTTTGTAGTTTTGGCTTTCAGGAGTTATTTCTATTACATTTTTAAATAAAGCTTGAGCTATAACTGACGCGTAATCATAAAGCCTTAATACTAAGTTTTGTGTTTTATATTTAAGAAAATTCATTGTATATGCTGGGCAATTGAACAGGTGAGACGATAAAAATAAAGATGTTGAGAATGCTGATACAATTGCTTTGGGACATTGTTTAGCTACAAAAAGTTCTATAGGCGTTATTGTTTTTGGAAATTCATATAATAATTGAGAATTAATAATTTTATGAATTTCTGGGAAAAAAGGCTTTGAGTTTCGTGGATGTTCCTTGAATGCAACCTTAAATCCTTTAGATATAATTGTTTTAATACTATCAACGTACATTTTAAGTTCGTTTTCATAAGTAATTATATCCGTATTAAAAAGTTCTTGCGCACAAAATATAACAGTGTTTTTATCGTATGGAACATTTATTAAACCTTGAGCAATCGATGAATAAACAGTTCTTGCATCTTTTAAGTTAATTTGAATTTGAGGTAAATTGGAATACCTGCATTCGTGAGGCAAGAAACCATTTAGATAGTTATATATGTATAAAGCTTCAGGAGTTTTGTGAAAAAGAAATGTTAGGTCATGCTTTTCGTATGAACTTAGCCCATCTTCAATTAGATAAATTGGGGCTTTTGTGTATTTTCTAGTGAGTTCTCTATAGTCCGCACCATTAAACTGGAGATAAAGTTCATCAAAATTTTTAATTTTTAGTATTTTGTTTAGTTTATCTTTGTTTATGTTTAAAGTTGCATCGTTGTTTGAAAAATTATAGAATTGTTTTATATTAGCGTATTTGTGTAGTGTGTTAAAAATAACTTTCATATTTTGGGAGTTACCAAAATATATGTAATAATTTTCCCATCCTTCTTGGGGTAATGATTTTAATACGGTTAATATGTTTAAAACATTTGATATACTAAATCCGGCAAACAGTCTTTTTTTCACAACAATTCTCCTGTTTTTCTTAATATTTATTTTAATATAAAAATTTTAAAAGCGCTTTTTTATCTTAAATAAATATTTTTAATGTAAGGTGTTAAAATGTTTTTAATTATTTCAAATTCGTTTTTTGTATATGTTTGCGCTGACAGATAGGTTTTATCAAGAGTTTTTGTTGGGACAAATTTTTGTAAATAATATTTTTCAGCACCGTCTAGCATTATTCCTATTTTTTTGAAGTCTTCAAAATGTAGTAGTGATTTTATTATAGTGGTACGAAATTCGTAATTAACATTACTATTTATAATTAAATTTATGCTTGAAGTTATATATTTAATGTTTAATTCATTTTTTGTAAACAAATAATAGTTTTCGTGTGTAGTTTTAATGTCCATTGCAATATAATCAAGTAAATTTTCTTGTATCAGTTTTTCAATTATGTCTGGTTTTGTTCCATTTGTGTCAAGTTTTAACAAGAAGCCTAAATCTTTAATTTTTTTTGCAAAACTAATTAAATTTTTTTGTAATGTGGGTTCCCCGCCTGAAATTACTACTGCGTCAAGTTTAGCTTGTCGTGTTTTTAAAAATTCCAAAATGTCGTTTTCATTTATTAAATCTTCGGTTGTGCCAATATCGTTTAATTCCGGATTATGACAATATGGGCATTTGAAATTACAGCCTTTAGTAAAAACTATTGCAGCTAGTTTTTCAGGGTAATCTATCATTGAAAATTTTTGAAAACCACCAATTATCATAGTTTAATCTTCTTTAATTTTAAACGTTTTTCTTGTTTTAAATTCTGCTTGTTTGCCTATATTCCATTGTTTTACTGGTCTAATATAGCCGACAACTCTTGAATAAATTTCACATTCTTCTCCGCATTTTGGACAATATGCTTGCTCACCTTCGATATAGCCATGGTTCAGACAAGTACTAAAAGTTGGGGTAAATGAGAAGTATGGCAGTTTGTAGTTTTCACAGATTTTTTTTACTAAATTTTTCATAACCATTGTATCTCGAATACGTTCACCTGCAAATATATGGACGGTTGTTCCTCCAGTGTATTTTGTTTGAAGTTCATCTTGGTGCTCAAGAATTTCAAAGATATCATCACTGAAATTTACAGGAAGTTGGGTTGAGTTTGTATAGAAATTGTATTCAAAGTTCTCGTTATTTGCGCATATTATATCAGGAAAAAGCTTTTTATCTAAAGTCGCTAAGCGGTATGCAGTACCTTCTGCAGGTGTTGCTTCTAGATTGTAATTATTTTGTGTCTCTTTTTGATATGTTTTTATTATTTCGCGCATAAAATCCAGAACTTCAATCGCAAACAGTTTGCCCTCTGGGGTTGAAATATTTGTATTTAGTAAGTTTTCGCAAGCTTCATTCATTCCGATTAAGCCAATGGTTGAAAAATGATTTTTCCAGTAGACTCTAAATCTTGATTTTATATCTTTTAAATAAAATTTTGTATATGGATATAGGTCTTTATCCGTATAGTTTTCAATAACTTTTCGTTTTATTTCCAAACTTTCTTTTGCTATATCCATTGTATATTTTAATTTTTCAAGAAATTTTGTTTTGGACTTAGTTAAATAGGCAATTCTTGGTAGGTTTATTGTAACAACACCAATTGACCCTGTAAGTGGATTTGAGCCAAAAAGTCCACCACCTCTGTATTCTAGCTCTCTATTATCTATTCTGAGTCGACAACACATTGAGCGTGCATCTTCTGGCGACATATCCGAGTTTATGAAATTAGAAAAATTGGGAATGCCGTATTTTGCAGTCATTTCCCACAAGCCTTCCAATGTAGGATTTTCCCAATTAAAATCTTTTGTTATGTTGTATGTTGGGATTGGAAAAGTAAGCACTCTGCCTTCTGCGTCACCTTCCATCATTAGTTCAAAAAAAGCTTTATTTATTAGGTTCATTTCGTTTTGAAATTCGTCATAAGTTTCGTTTTTTAATTCGCCACCAATTATTATGTTTTGATTTTTGTAGTACTCAGGCACAGTTAAATCCATTGTTATATTCGTAAATGGTGTTTGAAATCCTACCCTCGTTGGCACATTCAAATTATAGACAAACTCTTGCATTGCTTGTTTAACTTGTGAATAATCAAGATTGTCATATTTAACAAATGGAGCAAGTAGTGTGTCAAAATTTGAAAATGCTTGAGCTCCGGCTGCTTCACCTTGCATTGTATATAAAAAATTTGCTGCCTGACCTAATGCAGTTCGAAAATGCTTTGCAGGAGCACAGGCAAGCTTTCCTTTTACCCCTTTAAAACCTTCATATAATAATGTTTTTAAATCCCACCCAACACAGTAAACGCTTATGTTATTTAGGTCATGTATATGTATATCTCCGTTTTCGTGGGCTGATTTTATTTGTGGTGTGTAAATTTTATTTAGCCAATAATTTTTACTGATATTTGACGAAATATAATTGTTTAAGCCTTGAATTGAGTAAGTCATATTGGAATTTTCGTTGACTTCCCAATCTGTAAGATTAAGGTATTCATCAACCATTTTTATATTTTCTTGGTTTGTGATTTTCGTGTTTTTATTTTCGTCAAATTTAGGCATGCATACTCCCTTTTCCTTTATTATGTACGATTTATTAAGAAATACAAGATGGTAATGTTTTATGCGTTGTTAAATTTTACAAAAAAATTTGAAGAGGGGTGTAAATTATAATTTAATGAAATATTAATTGGTGCGTATAAAAGCTCCCTACTTGCTATAAAATTGATAATTTAATATTTTAAAATTATACTTAAGACGAAAAGGTTAAAGGATTAAGAAATAATGCAACAAGTACAGCAATTAATAGAAAAAATTGTTACCAAAAATTAAATATATAAATTGTTAAGTCTTTTTGTTATATCTACCGTATTTTATTTTTCTCTTTTTGTTTTATCGTATCCAACAAAATGGATTTGTAATATTATTTCATTTATTTTATTACAGGGTTTTTATTTTGAATATGCTCACCAATTAATGAAAATGAAAATGCCCAATTACCATCATTAAAAAACTTTTTAAAAATATTTATAACAGGATTAAAACCAATAATTGCAATAAGTATTTTATTAATTGCATATATACTTTTTAACGTTTTTTTGCTTTTTTTAGGCGTATCTAAAACAACACTTACAATGATTTTCTATGTTGTTTCTTTTTCTTTAATATTAATATTTTCTAGATATATTGGTAGATTAAGTTTAATTTATGCTGAAAATCTTAGATTATTAGATTTTATTAACTTAAAAAAAGCTAAAGAGCACATACTTGCGACTAAAATGGAAAAACATATATTTGAGAAATTTAAAAATAGTTATAAATCAAAACAAACAGTTCCTTCATATTTAAAAAAATATTTATTACTTTATCTTACATCTATTTGTTATGTATAGGTGTTTTCATAATCACACCTTTTTTAAAATTTAATATTTCATTAAAAATAATAAATTTATTTGCTTTAATAATAGCCACAGTAATAATGACATTAATGATTCCTGTATCAATAAACAAATATATTAGTGCATATAGAGATTTGTTAAACGAATAATTGTGTCTATCAACAGTGTGTAAGTTTAATTGTCCGGCCGTGACTGACCTCACTACTGTCCCGAATAATTTTTGAAGAAAATTTGTAATTTAAAAATTAATAAAAGTTTTTGCGTAAGAGTATTTGTCAAAACATAAATTGGATGATGATATCTAGGGGGGGCGGGGGGAGCGCAGCGTCCCCTGACCCCGTAAAAAGCGCAGCCCGTACCTTTTTTATCGAAAAGATATATTGATTTTCTGTTAGGGAGTAGCGTGGGCGCCGTTTTTTCTTCTTTATCGAGATTGTAGCTGCGCGCTTGCGCGAAGCGTACAAGAAAGCGAAATCAGGCAGGCGAGAAACGCCCATGCGGAGCTTCGCGTAGCGCCTGTATTTCAAGACGGTATGCAGCCAGCTGATTTTTAGCGCAAGCGTACAAAAATCGCGTGCGTGCTTTGGTTCCTCCTTGCTCCTCGGCGTTAAACGGCGTTGCGCATTCTGCCTTCGCATAAGGCTCCAGCCTCCGCCTGCGGTGCGCGTTTTCTTCTGTCTTGAAATTCCTCATCGCTCAGAAAGTTTCGCCTAATGCCCTTACGGGCAAGTCGGCGCAATTTTTTCGCTCTCCGGACTACGTCCGTCCGGAATTTCGCTTTTTTGCGTCGCCAGTCCATGAAAGAAGAAAATGAACTTTTAAAAATTTTTAAGCTTATTAAAATCCTTGCTGGCATTGGTTGTTGGATAGATGCCGAAATAGCACGCACGCGGCTTTTGACGCTTACGCTAAAAACCAGCTGGCTGCATACCTGTCTCGTACGGCTCGAGTTACGCTCTCGCCTACGATATCGGTAACTTCGGCATGCCGGCTTAATTTAAGCGTTGTTTTTATGTCTGGATATAATTTTCAATGCCATTTTTATTCATTAAAACAATTATTTGACAAAACTGTATTAAAATTATTTGGGACAGTTGTGGTGACTGACCTACAAACTTATTAAAGAACTTTTAATAATGTAAAAAAACTTTACATATCCCTTTAATCTATCAATTATCGAACTATTATTTATTTTATATATAGAGAGAGAGGCTTTAAATATAATTTTATGACTTTTATTTCAAACAACACTAATAATAAATTTACTACACCAAGAACGCCATCACAAATATTCGATGTTTTAGACTCTAAAGATGGTAGAAAAGATGGTAAAATTAGTGCTGACATTTGGAATACTTTTTCACAAAATGTTGGGGGAAAAGCTATAACCAGCCATATTAATAAAAATGACGCTTTAAAAAGCATAAACTATTATATTAACAATGGGAAAAAAGGTACAATTTTTAATTATTTTAACGATAGCTCAAAACACACCTCAAACAATCAACCAATATCTAAAAATAATCATTCTCAGGCAACAACACAGCCTAAAAATCTACAACAAGAATTGACCATGGGCTCAGATATAAATTTTTCAAAAGAAACAATCGAATTAAATTCTAAAAAATACGACCACAATACCAGACTATTAGACATCGCACAAGAGCATTTAGGACTTATTGAAATTACAGATAAAGAATATCAATATTTGAAAAAAAACGACCCAGCAAAACTGGAAAGAACACAATATTCAATGATTGGTGAACATGGTCAAATTACAGACCAATGGTGTGCTCATACCGTAAGTACACTATCAGAACGAGCTGGGGTTGACATAGGTGGACACAAAAAAGCTGTAAGCGAATTTATTAATTGGGCAAAATCTAAAAATGATTTTAAACCAATTATAACAAACTGGATGGATAAAAGTAACATAGAAAAAGAAAAAAATTCACGTGCTATACAAATCAAAAAACAATTACCAGATATGGAAGAAGGAGACTTTATTATATGGAAAGCTCCATACGCTGCTAATGTCGGAGATAAAAAGCTAAAAAACAAACACTCATCACATATTGGTATAATAGAATCCGTTAATGTCGAAACTGGAACAGTAATAGTAATAGAAGGAAACGCCAATTTATTTAAAAAAAATGAAAAAGGACAACTAACTGTTGTAAAAAAACAAACCGATGGAAAAAATGGGAATCAAGAACGTGGAGATTTTCAAGAAGTAAACAGCAGAGATGGACTTATACGAAAAGAATATACAATAGATGAGCTTGCCTCAATGGGGTACCGTGGATATATAGATAACCAAAAAAGATTAAATCCAAACACCCTAGCTTATAATTGATAATTTTTAACATAAATTTTATTTGAGTTATATTCTGTGTAACATAAAAAGAGCTATGGCTTATCTTATTGATTCTCTTAGCGATTTAATTCATTAAACAGGGAGTAAAAAAATTCAAATAGTTACGACCTCTTGAGGTCTTTTCACCTTTATTTATATAATATATTTGTTCAAAATTTCAATACTATAACTATTAAATATAACAAAATGGTTTATTGATAATATAAAAAACCTTGATTTTATAACATTTACTCAAAATTTAAAAACAATTATGATATAAATGAATTATGGGTAATGACACAGACTAGTTAAGAAAAATTGGCAGAAAGGAGGTGTGCAGATGAATCGGGAAATAATTAAAAAAGCCCTAGCTACTCTAGGACTTTTAATTCAAATTCTCGCCGAATTTGTTTATGGGGTTAAGAAAGGTTCAAAGAGGTAACGACGCTTTGAGCATTTTCCCTATATTTATGAAAAATTTCAACAATAGAACCTTGAAATATAATATGTAAGGAAAGAACAAAATAAAACAAATGGAATTTATTGAATGCAATTTAATTAAAAGCTTTTCATATTAAAAAACAGGAGGTGTTCCTCCTGTTTTATCTTTTTTCTTTTATATCAAAAGTTGAAAATTGATTTTTTGAATTTATCATACATCTTGCAGTGTATTCCGTTTCCAGATTAAAAGCATTTTTTGCTTTAAACCCAATAACAATATCATTTATATAAGTTTTTGTTTCCCAACCTGTTTTAGAAATAAGTTTCTTATAAGTTGATGGGTAATTTAGATTCTCTTTAATTTTAGCTTCGCACATATTTATGTGTGTTGACATCAATCCTTCTAATTTTTGTGATTCACTTAGCGCTCCCGCTTTTTGTTCTATTTCTTTTTCTGAAAGATAAAATCTATTGTGATTTGCACAATCGACAATTATAACCAAATTGTCTTTTGTACTTTGATTATCCGATAACATTACCCAAGTAATTTTGTCACAAGTTTTATTTTTTGAAACTATTTCAGCTGCTTTCGGAAGCAACTCATTTGATTTTTTAATATTTGCTACGCCATGTTTTTTAATTGTTTTATCATAACCTTTTCCAAATTCGGTTGGCAAGATATCATACGCACCCTTTTCAATAGGGGCTTTGTATGTTTGACTTGCTGTGTTTTTAGCATCATTAGCATCTTCTTTGTTTGATATTCCTGCAATTAAAATCATTATGCCAACTACTAACGCAACCACTTTTTTGTTTTTAAAAAATGGATAAATATACCAAAGAAATAATAATGGTATTGTTATCATATAAAAAATTATTGCTAATATAACAAACTTATTTGCTTTGTTTTTTGACTCTATTTTTAATCGTGTTTTTAATTCATTTGTTCTTCGTTGCCAATAATTAGAATTATTTTCTTCTTTTCTTAAATCTTGCTCCTTTTTTTGCTTATTTGTTTTAGATTTTGCAATAATTGTCATAGACAGAGCTTTTACTAATTCTTCGTAAGGTACTGCAAATTCAAAAGTGCTGCCCGTGTCAAGAGGACAAATTTTATTTTCATTTTTAAATAAACCTTTAGTAATTGTTAATACGGCTTCCATTGGCATTTTGAATTCATTTCCGATTTTAGGAGTTACATCACCCATGATATATATTAAATCAGGATTATCATCAGAAATATTCAAAGTTAAATTTGAAATATTACACACAAAACTATTAATTAATTGGATTTTTTTCTTAAGTTTTTCCAAGTTTTGTTTATAATGTGTTGCTTTGGCATTATTTTGAGATGGCTGAACATTATCAGCAGGTTGATTTATTTCTGCCCCACAAAACTGACAAAACTTAGCATTGTGTTTTATTTCTTTTCCACATCTTGAAAAAACATTTCAATACCTCTAGTTATATAATAAATAAGTTATATTATACAACTTATAACATTATTAAATTTATAAGTCAATATTTATATACTTATAAGTATGGATAAAAAAACTCTACTCAAAAAATTTGGAAAAAATGTTAAAATAGAAAGAATTAAAAAAGATTTAACACAAGAACAATTGGCAGAAATAATGAATGTTTCTCAAAATTACATTGCTAATATTGAGTGTGGAAAAGCAAATATGTCATTAGCTAAAGTTCTTGAATTATCATTTTTTTTAAATGTCGAAATAGAAAAGTTATTAATTTTTAATGAAAATGTTAAATAATAATTTGTATACAACTAGACATATAGATTTATCAAATACGCTGTTACAATAATCCTTTCGCATAAAAAAAGACCCACTTACGTGAGTCTTTTTATTGGCTGGGGCGAAAGGATTCGAACCTCTGAATGGCTGGACCAAAACCAGCTGCCTTACCACTTGGCGACGCCCCATTGGTGTTTACTCTTATATATTATTAAGAGCATAAACCATTGTCAAGCACTTTTTTGTTTTTTTGTATTCATCGCGCCAAAAATCACTTTTTTTATTCTTGATTTTCTATATCCAAAATTGCCAAAGCCTTTTTAGACTCTTGCTTTACGTCTTTTGCTCCCAATTCTTCCATACGCTCAATATTTCTAATAATATTGTCTCTTCCTTCTAGTTTTTTAAGCGCATTTGCTAAATTTGTCTGAACTTTTTGTAAATCTGCACACAAATCCACAAATTTATTAACCATTTTGCCTGCCAGAGTAGCAATCTCAAGAGCATTTTTGTTTTGTCTGTTTACTGTGTGGAACGAATTGATTATTTTTAACGTTGCAAGCAAGTTTGATGGAGAAACAGGCATGATTTTATTTTTCCAGGCAAAATCCCACAACTGGGCATCGTCTCCAAACAACAAATTATAACACCCCTCTATAGGAACAAACATTAAAACATAATCAGGAGAAGCAAAATTTTCAATCTCTTGATACTCTTTTTTCGCCAGCCCAGAAATATGAGTCTTTACGGATTCTTTAAACAATTTCAACTGAGCGTCTCGCTCTATTTCATCCAATGCATTTACATAATCATCATAGTGATTTAACGAAGTTTTAGCATCAACAAAAATACAACGATTTTCCGGTAAAACTACAACCACATCCGGTTTTTTGCCATCAAAACTTTTTTGAGTAAAATATTCTTCGTCTTTTCTCAATCCGGAAACTTCTAAAATTCGTTCCAAAACAAGCTCACCCCAACGTCCCTGCGTTTTATTATCACCTTTTAAAGTCGTCGCTAATTTTGTTGTTTGTTGAGACAATTTTGAGCCTGTTTCAAGCACATATTTTATATTAGTATCAAGTCTTGAAAACTGTTCTGTTTCCTTATGAATATTCTCTTCAACTCGTTTTTCAAACTTTTCAATTTGTTCTCTAAAAGGAGCTAAAAGTTCAATTAATCGCTCCTTATTTTGATTAGAAATTTCTTGAGAATTTTCTTTTAAGGCTTTGTTTGCAATATTTTCAAAATATAGTTGCATTTCTTTTTGCAATTTTTCAACAGTTGCATCTGCATTTTGTTGAGCATTTTTTTCTGCTTTTTTAGTTAATATCAATGCCAAAACAACCCCAATAGTTATTCCCAGAATAAGTCCGATTATAAAAGTTAAAAGTCCTATTTCCATTATTTAATATCCTCTTATTTCTGACAAAAATGCTGCTCCGATAACACCAGAATAATCACCCAACTGAGCTTTTTTAAATTCTATTTTTGATGCTGGAGTTGGCAACGCCTTTACATGTGCTTTTAAAATTGTTTTATTATAAAAATAATCAATCGCATCAATTAGACCACCACCTAAAATAATTAATTCAGGGTTAATAAAATTAATTACACTAGCAAGCCCTGCTGATAAATATTCACTTGCTTCATCTAAAGCTTGAGTTACAAGTTCATCACCTTTTTCTAAAGCTTTTTTAATCATGCCTGACGACATTGATTTTCCATCTTCCATATAATCCAATATAATCGAATTTCTTCCTTTTTTAAGAGCTCCGGTTATTCGTTTTTCAATAGCCGACCGAGAGGCGTAAGCCTCAAGGCACCCCATCGCCCCACATCCACATTGTCTACCGCCGTAATCTACAACAATATGCCCGATTTCTCCAGCGGTGCCGGTTGCGCCTGTATAAAGCTCTCCATTTCTAACAATTCCTGAACCAACACCAGTGCCAACAAAAACACAAACCAAATTTTTATAATCTTTTCCAGCCCCAAATTTAATCTCACCTAATGTCGCTATTTCAACATCATTACCCACGAATGTTGGAATAGAAAACTCCTTTTCTATCAGTTCTTTAAGATTTATATTAAAACAATCCAAGTTTGGTGCAGACAAAAGAATCCCTTGTTGTCTATCCACTTGACCTGCAACACCAATACCAATAGAATCAATTTCAGGCTTTAATTTTTCATTTTCTTCAAGTAATTCGTAAACTGATTCAATAATTTTTTCAACAATCTTAACTGGACCTTTATCTTTTCGGGTTTTCTTCTTAACGGCAAAAACAACTTCCCCATTTTTTTTATTAACTAAAGCAGTTAAAACTTTTGTTCCACCTAAATCTATCCCGATAGCATACGACATAAAAATTTCCTTATTTACCTATAATTAAATATTAACCTAAAATTTAAAAAAAATTAATCTACTAGATAATTTGCTTAAAATTAATTTATATATATGCTAAAATAGTTAAGTAATTTAAAAGAGGAATAAACGGTGAAAAAACATTTAATATACATAATTGCAATAATGTTTATGGGAGTTGGATTTTTTAATGCTCTTAATACAAATAACTTGTACGCCCAACCAACTCAACAGACGCAAACACAAGTTCAACCCGTGCAACATAATCTAGTAGATGGTTTTATTATTACAACCCCACTCGAAATAGTTGCCAATCCTCAAAATTATATTAATCAAAATATAAAAATGAAAGCCACTTTTGATAAATTTTCTACCCTTGGGTTAGATTATTCTCCGGCATTGAGAAAAGCTGAAGATTATATTGGAATACTTATTCGCCGTGATGATGTTACGGACCATGTCATGCCACTACCAGAAATGAAAATATTTTTAGACAGAAAAACAGCTGAAAAATATATTGATTTAGAATCTGGCGACAAAATAGAAATTGAAGGTAAAGTTTTTTCAACCGCTATGGGCGATGCTTGGGTTGATATAACAAAACTAATAATTATATCCTCCAAAAAACCGATAAAAGTTAGCTAAGTATTTGAAATTTTTATTTATGACCCTATAATGTTATTATAAAATAGGTTAGAATTTAGGAGTCATATATTATGCCGCAAAAGAATATATATTTAACTGTTCACGGTCATTTTTATCAACCGCCAAGAGAAAACCCATGGTTGGAATCAATTGAAAAGCAAGACAGTGCTGCTCCTTTTCCTGATTGGAATGCAAGAATTAACGTTGAATGTTATGACCCGAACTCTGTATCAAAAATTGTTGATGACAAAAACCAAGTTATTGATATAGTCAACAACTACTCATATATGAGTTACAATTTTGGTCCAACACTTATGTCTTGGATGGCAGTACATGCCCCTTTAACATACGAACGAATAATCAAAGCTGATGCGAAAAGCGTTAGCGAACACAATGGACATGGAAATGCCTTAGCCCAAGTTTACAATCACATGATTATGCCTCTTGCCAACACGCAAGACAAATATACTCAAACAATTTGGGGAATTAGAGATTTTGAATATCGTTTCGGGCGCAAACCTGAAGGTATCTGGCTTGCAGAAACAGCTGTTGACGATGAAACTCTGCTTGTCCTTGCAAACGAAGGAATCAAGTTTACAATTCTATCACCTTATCAAGCAGATAAATTTAGAGAAATGGGGTCAAACAACTGGCACGACGTAAGCTGGGGTAATATTGATCCCGCTAGACCTTACAGGTATTACATCAAATCTAATCCTGAAAAATATGTCGATTTATTTTTCTATGATGGAACAATTTCTCGAGCAGTAGCATTTGAAGAATTACTAAGGGATGGAAATAAATTTGCTAAAAGATTACAAGATGGAGTCTCTTCTTGCAGAAACTTCCCACAACTTGTAAACATTGCAACAGATGGCGAAAGCTATGGGCACCATACAAAATTTGGAGATATGGCTTTATCATATTTATTAAGAGTTAAAGCATTGCAAGATGGTTTTATTATTACAAATTACGGCGAATTTTTAGAAAAATTCCCACCAACCTGCGAAGTTGAGATTAAACAAGCATCTTCTTGGAGTTGTTTCCATGGCGTTGGAAGATGGAAAGAAGATTGTGGATGCTCAACTGGAGGACATGGTGGCTGGAACCAAAAATGGAGAAAACCACTTAGAAATGCATTAGATTATTTAAGAGATGAACTTATAAAGCTTTGCGAACAAGAAGGTAGCAAATATTTCCATGATTTTTGGAACGCTAGAAATAAATACATAGATGTTATATTGGACAGAAACGAATTAACAATAAAAAAATTCTTTGCTGAAAATACTATTGAAAACCTTAGCGAAACAGATAAAGTTTATGCTTTAAAATTAATGGAAATCCAACGCCAAGCTATGCTTATGTATACAAGTTGCGGTTGGTTCTTTGCTGAAATTTCAGGAATTGAACCTGTTCAAATTTTAAAATACGCAGCCCGAGCAATTCAACTTGCTGGTGAATTTACAGACAACGATTATGAAACGAATTTCTTAAATATTCTCGCTGAAGCACAAAGTAATATTCATGGAATGGGCAACGGAAGAGATATTTACAACAAATTTGTTCGTCCTTCAATTGTTACAATGAAACAAATGGGATGTCTATGGGCTGTAAATTCTTTATACAACGAATACGACAAAGAAAGTACTTTGTATTGCTATAAATTCAAAAAACATTCATATAAATGTTTGGAAAAAGGACTATCTCGCTTAATTATTGGGCGTGTTGAAGTAAAATCAAAAATCACACTTGAAAAACAAGATTTAGCTTTTGCACTGCTACAATATACGGGTGGGGATTTCCATTGTGCAATCAAAGATTTTTCTAATGCAAGTGACTTCAACAAAATGCAAAAAGATTTATCCGATGTGTATATGAATCAACCACTCACTGAAAGTATCAGAAAAATTGACGAATACTTTGGCAGACAATACTTTACGCTAAAAGATATGTTCTTGGATGAACGTCGTGAGATATTGAAACAAATTATGCAAGAAGACTTAGCCAAATACAAAGTTGCATACAGAGACTTATATGCCGAAGGAAAAGCTTCAATTTCACATATTAGAAACCTTAATATTCAAGTGCCTATCGAATTTAAAATTGCAGCTCAATACACATTAAGTCAAGATTTTAACGAAGCAATAAAAGAATGCGAGGATGAAATAAACGATTTTTCTATCCAAAATGCAGTTGATATTAAGAACGAAGCAAAATCTCTTGATATTGAACTTGACAAAGAAATAGCAAATAAAATATTCACAAAAAAAGTAATAAAAGAAGTATTTACACTTTCTCGAAATCTTGAAGTGCACCGTGCAGAAGCAGTTCTAGAGCTTTTTGATTATATAGAAAAACTAGATTTGCACGTAAATATTGCAGAAGCACAAAACATCTACCACGCCAAAATTTATCATCAACTAGGCAAAATCATTGAGCAACAACAAAATATTCAAGATATAAAAGAAAATAGAGCGTTTGTGTTATTGCTATTACAAATAGGTCAAAAACTCAATATTAATACGTCATTCTATAGAGGAATTTTAGACAAAATAGTGCTTCACTACGAATAAATAGATATTCATATATAATAAGATACCCCCAGCATACTACGGTTTTGTTGGGGGTATTTATACATTTTCAATCATCCTAGCGACAGTCATCTACATTTTCACTATTTATTTTCTTTTCATAAATGTTCTTTAATATAAACCAACAACTTAACGGATAATTTATTATTTTGCTTTAAACTTTTCATCAACAATCGTTTTAAACTCAACGTAATTTTTTGTATCACCACAAGTTTTAAATAATGATAACTTTGCCATGTACAATTTCTTATCATCAGGGAATTTAGCAATCCCATCATTCAAAATATTAAGGGCATAAGATTTATTTCCGTTGTCAAAATAAATATAAGACAAATCAACATAATCCTGCGCATATTTAGGCTGAATTTTTGTTGCCAAATCTACATACTTGAAAAATCTATCTCTATCACCCAATGACTTATAACAAAGAGCTAAATTGTAAAAATAAATTGTTTTTGAACTATCTGCCTGTATTAACTTTTTAAAATACCCAATAGCAATTTCGGGCTGTTTTAATTTATAATAAGCCAACCCTATATAATTAAGGATTTCAGGCTCTTTTGTATCTGCAAAATATTTAAGCAAAATTTGCAATGACTCCTCATAATCCCCCATATTAGAGGTAATTTTTGCCAACTCTAAAAGCAATTTAGGTTGTTCTTGTATCGAAAGTCCCTGCAAAATATACTGCTTTGCTTCCAATGTTTTTTCCAATATAGATGCCGTTCTTGCTAAAACATAATATAAGTTCGTATCCATTGAATTTATCGTAAG
This sequence comes from Candidatus Gastranaerophilaceae bacterium, assembly GCA_045635965.1. Taxonomy (GTDB): domain Bacteria; phylum Cyanobacteriota; class Vampirovibrionia; order Gastranaerophilales; family Gastranaerophilaceae; genus RGIG2134. The sequence goes on along the minus strand of JAZTWQ010000005.1, from coordinate 272,676 downwards.
CGCTTTTTCAAATACAGCATAAGCCTCCTCAAACTTTTGAGCATGGGCTAATGCATTCCCCAAGCTTAGATAGCCATCATAAAAATATTTATTATAATCTACAGACTTTTTGTAATAATCAATCGCGGGGGGAATCCTTGCTGTTTCTGCATAATAATTCCCCATAATCCAATTTGCTAAATAATCTTTAGGATTTATTGTCAAAGCCTTGTTTATATTGTCATAATACTTTTTGTCCTGTTGTAATTCCTTATATAACAACCCTAAATTCAAATAAGCCTTAGTCATCTTTGGATTAATTTTAATAGCTTTTCTAAATGTTTTTTCAGCTAGTTTGTTTTCACCCTGCTGCCAATAAAACATCCCCAAATTATTAAACGCATCAAAATTCTTCTTATCTAACTCAACAGCCTTTTTGAAATACTCATAAGCTTTTTGGTTTTCACTTTCACTCATATATTTAAGCCCAAGTTGATTGTAATATTCTGAACTATATGGCTCTGGAGCTTGAGCTTGCGCGGCTTCTTCGCCAAAAGTATTATCAAAAGCCGTTTTCACACTAATTTCTTCAACTTGAGCAGGTTGCTCAAACGTTGGCAAGTTTTTAGGTTCATTTTCTAACAACATCGCCGCTAGCTCAGAATTTGCAAATTGTGGATTTAATCTAATCGCCTCAGCAAAAATTTCTCTTGCCTCATCAGTCTTATTAAGAGTTGTTAAAAGCATCGCTTGCTTGTATTTCGCAGTTGGATTAAGTGGCTCAAAATGAACAACCATATTTATGTAATCCAAAGCTTTTTGATAATCTCCTGAAAAAGCATAATTATCAGCAATATTAAGATAATCTTCAATAATTTCTTGCGGAGCCAATCTAATAATCTCTCCATAAGATATTGATGCAATCCCAAGCGCAACTATTAAAACTAATATCCTCACAAAACTCATAAAAAAATTATAGCACAATTCACACAAGCAAAAGACTTTTAACAAAAATTTTTACTTTTGTTTAAAATTCAAATAAACAAAAAAATAATGATTGCAAAAGTTTATTGAATAGCTATAATACATTGTATACTCAGTAATAAAAGTCATGATGTTACTAATTTTGGTACAAACTGACACAAAATCTGGCACAAAGAAATCCAAAACCCTTGCCAATAAAAGGAGAGGTGTCCGAGTGGTTTAAGGTGCAAACCTGGAACGTTTGTGTGGGGGCAACTCCACCGCGGGTTCGAATCCCGCCCTCTCCGTTTTTAAGTCTAAACTTAGAGAATAAGTGAAGATAAAACAAACAAAACCGCCCAATGTGGCGGTTTTTTGTTGCTTAAAAATAAAAAGAGACTTTTTTAAGTCTATTTTTTACATTCTTTTAATGTTGCGTTGGCTGGCAAAATATTTATTAAATCTTGGTTATCCGTAAGAATCAATTTATCTACAAGATTTTTTGTTTTTTCTATTGTATTTTATTGTCCGTTTTGGTTTGTACGGGTAGTGTGAAAATTTTGGGCAAAGCTAGAACACTAGCAAGTTTTAGGGGTAGGAAATAACCAAACCATGTGTGACACAAAACGGACGAAAACGGACTTTTGATGGACTGTCACATTTGGTTTGAAAATTTTTGTAAAACAACAACAGGTTTGGTTGATTTTAAAATATAGTTCTAATTTAATAAATACAATGCTAAAAACCTAAATCACGTTGTTACTTTTTTAAACAAAATTTTATAATAGGAACTTTAAATTAAAAGTCAAAACATAAAAGCTTATGAATTAAGCTTTTGAGCATTATAAATTTCTGACAAAAGGTTTGATTTTTTAATCATTAAAATACAATCTTCGGAACTTTTTCGGAATCTCATCTTCGGAACATGGGGCACATAAATCTGTAATATTTTCAGATTTATATTTTTTAATTATTTTATATACGTAACCTTCTGTAAACTCACATTCTAAAGCAAGTTTCATTCTTGATAACTTTGTTCCATCATAATTGTCTAGGATATATTGATGCTTATATTTTGTAAGCATTTGTTTTGGAACAATAATATGAGTTCCTGCATAACGAATCATTATCTTTTTAACGGCATCTAAACCAATTAGAGGAACAAGTGCCTGTACATCCCCATCTTCAATATTATCTTCTCTTATATATTTTGCCCATTTGGGTTCTAAAAATTTCATGACTAAATTATACAACAAGCATGAAAAATCAGTTATTCTATCAGATTTTTTTAGAAAAGACAATATATGTTTTACAGTAGAATTGTTCCCTATAAAAGTCTAAAATCTCTATTTTATATTAATTTAGTTAGATATTTTAGAGGTGCATATGGATAAAGAATGGATAACAGTCAATGAATTGGCCCTAGTAAAAGGCGTTTCTTCCAGAGCAGTACGCAAGTCTATTAAAAATAAAGATTATGTTGTTCGTAAAAGAGGAAATAAATATGAAGTTTTAATATCCACTTTAGAAGAAAATTTACAACAAGATATTAGGTATAGAAGTAACACGAATGAAATTATTGAGCAAAATATCAGCATTGATGAAGACGTTAAGAAAATTGCATTAGCAAGATTTGAAATTGTATCAGCTTGGAGAAAATTCAAAGAAAATTATAAAGGCAATAAATGGGATTCTGTTATTGATTTTATGCGTATATATTCTGTACAAGAAAAGAAAGCTTATAAAATTGTAAACGTTAGTCCTTCAACCATGTTTCGTTGGGACAAAAAACTAAAAAATAGCAATGAAGATTGGCAAGCTTTAGTAAACAGGTACGTACCACCTAAAAAAGGAACATACCTTTCAGATAAGGAACAAAAAATTTTTTTAAGCCTATTATTACATCCAAACCAAACAAATATTGGTAAGGCAGTTAAATTAACTAAACATATTTTGAAAGAACAAGGTTATACAAAATTTGCTAGCGAAATGACTTACCGTAGATTTATCAAAGAGTATAAAGAAAAACATTATGATGTTTGGGTATTCTCAAGAGAAGGTGCTAAGGCTTTAAGAGATAGAGTAGTGCCGTATATCGAAAGAGATCTCTCAAAAATTGAGGTTGGTGATATTATTGTTGGGGATGGACACCGACTAGCTTTTCAAGTAATCAATCCTTTTACAGGTACTCCTTGTCGACCGCTACTAGTTGCATATCAAGATTGGAAGTCAGGTGGATTAGTCGGATTTGAAATAATGTTAGAAGAAAATACGCAGTGTATTGCTTCTGCATTAAGAAATTCGATTATAAACTTGGGCAAAATACCTAAATATGTTTATCAAGATAATGGTAAAGCTTTTAAATCTAATTATTTTGTTAATACTGATGGAATAACGGGTTTATTTGTCAAACTTGGAATTACTCCAATATTCGCTAAACCTTACAATGCAAAAGCTAAAGTTATCGAACGCTTTTTTAGAGAAATGCAAGATAGTTTTGAAAGGCTTTTACCATCTTTTGTAGGTTCTGATATTTATTCCAAACCTGCATATTTAAAACGTAATGAGAAGTTTCATAAAGAAAATCATATTGATTATATTCCTACAATTGAGGAAACTCTTGAGCTTATAAATAAATGGCTCTGTTTTCATTATTCTCAGCCTTGTCCAAATAATAAACACAAAAGCATTGGTGAAGTTTTAGATGCCGGACGTGGAACAGGTGTTGATATAAAAAGTTTAGACGATTTAATGATGGTAACTGAAATAAAGCGGATTGGTAGAAACGGAATTCGTTTCCTAAAATCAGATTATTATGATGAATCTCTTTATGGTTTATGAACAAGTGTTGTGATTAAATATAGTCTTTTTGATTTGTCATACATTAAAGTGTATTTAACTAATGGACAATTTTTATGTGTAGCAAAACGTCTAAAAGCAATTAATCCTATTGCTAATTATGTAGGAGAACCTAAGGATATAGAAGAATTGAAGCAACGGATTAAGCAACAAAAACAGTTGGAAAAACAAACAATAAAAGCTTACTTAACAGAAATCAAGAAAGATAAAATTTATTTGCCAACTTTAGAAGAAGCTAATTATAACGAATTTGAATCATTGGATACAAGAAAAGAAATTGTTCAAAATATTGACGATATTGAAGAAAATAAACCGATAGCTTTTAGTTCAAATTATGAAAGATATGATTTCCTTAAAAATCAGGAGGGGCTTTCTGAGGATGAAAAAACTTGGCTAGAAAAATATACAAAAAGCGATGAATATAAACTTATTTATGATTAGAAAGAGAGGTGCTAATGAAAAACATTTTTGTTAAAACAAAAAACATTAAAGCATTTATTTCACTTGCTACAAAGTTGCAAAGAGTGAGGAGCAATGCTCCTAAAATGGGTTTGGTTTATGGAGAGCCAGGCTTAGGAAAAACCGAAGCAGTATTGTGGTGGGCTGTAAAACAAGATGCTGTTATTGTTACAGCTAAAAACGGGATGAGTTCCAGATGGTTTTTAGCAGATCTTGTTACTGAACTTGGAGAAACTCCAAAGTGGTATTCTGCAGAACTTTTTAACCAAGCGGTTTCAAAGCTTATTGAAAAACCAAGAATGTTGATTGTAGATGAAATTGATTATCTTATAAATAATAGTAAAGCAATCGAAACTATAAGAGATATTCATGATAGAACGGGTATTCCTGTTTTATTAGTAGGAATGGGAAGTGTTGATAAAAAATTGAGCAGATATAAACACTTATTTGATAGAATCATTGAAATATATAAATTTACTCCATTTGAACTTGAAGATATTAGACAAATTATTACAGAACTCTCTGAAGTTAAAATTGAAGATGAAGTAATTGAATTTATACACAAGAAAGCTAATCGTTTTAGACAAATCGTAAAACTTCTAATAGAAATTGAGAATATAGCTTTAGTTAACGGACATTATGTAATTAAGAAAGAAAATCTGGGGTGGTAATATGGCAAGTTTAAGTAAAAAAGAACAAAGAGTTAGAAATAAAATATTAACTGTAGCGAGAAAGAAAAATATTTTTACTTTTTCAGAATTAGTTGTACTTACAGAACAAAATAAAATTCATTTAACAACAACCTTAGAAAAAATGGTTAAGAAAAATGAGCTAAAGGTTGATAATGACACATATACTTACATTCCACCAAAACCAAAAGTTGTTAAAAAAGATTCAGAAGATAAACTCTTTGAACCAAGCTTGATTAAAACTCTACCATTTAAAGTTACAAAACCTAAAGAAATTTACTTAAGACATATAAACGAAATGGAAGGGTTTCAAGACTATTTCTTTGCAACACAAAATAAAAAAGATAGGGTTATAAAAATTCTTACTTTGCTAAAAGAGGCGCATGGATTAAAAGATGCCAAACTCGAAAAAGTTCTAAAAAAACACAAAGTTACAAAAAATGTATATAATAGTTACAAACTTGATATTGAACGAAACGGTTTAAAGTCAATATTAGGTAGTGTTCATGCTTATAGAAGAGAACCTATGGAAATTTTTTATTTCTTTAAAGAATATTACTTAACCCCTAAAAAGCTAACTTCTGAAGAAGCTAGGGAATTAGCCATACAAAAATTTGAAAGAATAACTGGTGTCAGATTTAATAGAGAATATATTACTGATGCGAGAAAATATTATAAATGGATGAAGCTAGAATATACTAATGAACAGATTCAAAAATTTCGCAATGTAAACTTTTCAGAATTTGATGTTGAACACATGTATCACGAATAAATTAAAAATGGAGTTTGATTTTCAAACTCCATTTTATTTGCGTTTTAAGCCCGTTTTAATAAAAACCTATATCAAACTACATATTTTGATAAAAAACGATTTTTGAACATTTTTTGAACACGTTAGAAAGAATGTTTAATCTTCTTCTGACGATAACAATTTTGTATTTTCTTTTGTTATCATATCAGCTAGCTCCTCCTCTGTAGGAAGAACTGTTTTGTATTTACTAGCAAAAATCTGCTGACTTTCCTGTAATACCGAGTATTTAACCATTGTTTCAGATTTATCAGTACATAAAATTATACCCAATGTTGGATTATCATCAGCACCACGCTTAAGCTCGTCAAACATTCTCACATACATATCCATTTGCCCAATATCAGCGTGAGTGAGCTTTGTTGTTTTCAAATCAATAACTACAAAACATTTAAGAATGTAATTGTAAAAAACTAAGTCCGCATAAAAATGATCAGTTTCAGTACTGATTCTAAACTGCCTTGCAACAAAAGAGAAGCCTTTTCCTAACTCTAATAAGAATTTTTGTAAATTATTTATTAAAGCAGTTTCTAAAACACTTTCTTTTCCTTCAATGTTTTCTGGTAAATCCAAGAATTCTAAAACATAAGGATCTTTTACAAACTCTTTTGTATCAATTACTGCTGGAAGACATTTGTCTAAATCGGCAATTTCTTTATTTGCTTCTTGTGTTGATAACAACCTATGGTAATAACCACTTTTAATATTGCGTTCAAGTTGCCTTGAAGTCCAATTTTCTGATGCCGATTCTTTTAAATAATAATCACGCTCTTGTTTATCATCAATCCTTATAATTGTGCGTACATTTGTCCAAGAGAGATTTCCTACGCAGTGCGTAGGAAATTCTGGATAAGTCAAATAAAACTTACGCATATTTTGCAAATTCGCTTCGGAAAAGCCTTTTCCAAAAGTTTCGGTTAAGTATTTTGAAAGATTTTCTATAAGCTTACTACCATATTCTGCACGAGACTTTCCGGCTTGTTCTTCTTCAACAATACGTTGTCCTATTTTCCAATAAGTTTCAACCATAATGGAGTTTATAGCATGATAGGCTTTGGAACGAGCTACTTTTAAAAGCTCTTCAATATCGTTGTAAATTTTAGAAATCTCAGTCGCCATAATAACCTCCAAAGGCTTGTTTTTACTGTGTTTATTATAGCATAAAAAAGCTTAAAAAGAGTAGCTTATAGCTACTCTTTTTGTATATTTAGCCTAAATCATTTCTTTTGCCAAAAACGCTCGACATTCGTTGGATTTCGCTTTCAATCGTTGCAATTTCTTTTTGCAGAACTTTCTTTGTATCAGCTGGACAATCAGGATGTGCCATTATTTTCTTTTTAGCAGCAATTGCCTTTTCTTTTTCTTCAACTGTAGAAGTTCTATCAGGAAATGTCTTGTTTAGTCTATCTGCAAAAGTCTTAAAATCTTCTTTGCTACCTGATACATTCTTTTGATTGTTGTTTACGCCTTCTAGTGCCATATAAGCTCCTTTCTATTTTATTGCCTGATTGTTTCTATTATTTTTTGTGGATTAATAATTCTTCCAACATACGCATTGTCATCATTGTTCCTGCATTCATCTGAAGTTTCTAAAGCAACCTTCCAAAATTCTTCTGGTGTAATATTTGGATTAGCTTGTTTTGCAAGAACATATGTCCCCGCTAACCAAGGGGTAGACCAACTCATGCCACCATCATTACCTTCATATCTGTATGAATTACCATCTGTAAAATCGGCAACTGTCCTGTGATCCATTGGTACTAATAATAATTCATCTTTAGCTTCAGTAGGAATTTGTTCTAAATTACCACCTTTCCAAAAGGCTCCGGCTTCATATGATTCAGGGTTATTAGGATCTGCTTGGGGATTTCTATTTGCGCCACAAGTACTAAACCCATAATGTTCTTCAAGAGCTGTTGAAACTATGAATACGCCTTGTTCTTTTGCTCTAGCTAGTGCTTCTTGAAGTTCTTCATAGCCAGGAGCAAATCTATCAAAACCCCAACTTATCGAAACTACTGAAACCTTTTCGTTTTCAGGGAGTTTTTCATTCTGATCTAAAATTTGATTAATTGCATCTACATAAGGTTGATTTGAAGATACTCCAAATTCGGGATTAATATTATTTAATTCATTTTGTAAAAATTCAACGTAACCTATATCATCTTTATTATTTTCGATTTCTCTTAAAAGATTAGCTCTATAAAACTCAATATCTTTAGGGTCTGTAGATAAATTAACTGCTGAATAATAATTTACACTGGCATCAGGAGCAACACCAGTAGTTTCTCCAACAGCAATAGATGTTACTGCTGCACCGTGCATTGAAGCTTTTGTCCAACCAACTTCAGTTGCGTTGACATCATTATGCTCAGCAATATTGGAACTATACTCTCGGTGCTCACCTAAAGGTTGGTCAATAATTGCCATTTTTACTCCCTTACCAGTAAAACCTTGTTCATGTAAAGCACGAATGCCAAGACCTGGGTCTTTCATTTTTTCAGTGTATTCATCAATAATTGCTCGTTGTTCATCAGATAAGATTGTTGTTTTATCGATACATAGATTAAGTAACTCTTCTTTTGTAAGGTCTAAACCGCTAATATCATAACCTCTAGCATCTTTGATTCCATTATGAGAGCCAGCTCCTATATCATCAAGGCTTTTAGCTACTTTTATTTCAGGTTGCCAATTCTGATAATCGAAATATCCTTCTGATTTAAAATGCTTTTTATCAGCTTTTGCTTCTTTTTTCTCATACGACTTAAATTCTTTATCAATTCGTTTTAGTTCTCGTTTGAATGTTTTCACTTCAACATCAGAATTGATACTTGCAAAATAGCCTGTAAAAATACTTTCACTTTTTTGTTGTTTTAAATATGTTTCTACTTCAGATTTTTGAATAATTTTATCATTATTCGTATTAATTAGTTTAATAATTGAGTTGAAATCTACCATTTACCACTCCTTTCATAAATTTTCTTTATCTATGTAACACAATACGAATTGTGTTACATAATTGGACACATATTGGATATTTTTCGTATGTGGAAGGTAATATGGACAAGTAATTTAAGGAGTAACATATGGAATTTGTAGAACCAATACGAGACAGAGAAACAATTAACCTTGTAAAACGAATTTTAAAAGAACATGGAACCCGTGATTATTTACTGTTTTTAATGGGTATAAATAGCGGATTGAGAATCTCTGATATCTTAAAACTTAAAGTTAAAGATGTTTTAAACAAAAACTATATTGAAATAAAAGAACAAAAAACTGGTAAATTAAAACGATTCCCTATTACTAATTCTTTTAAAGCTGAATTAGATGAATACTTAATTGGTAAAAACCCAGAAGACTGGCTATTTTCTAGCCAAAGAGGAGGGAAAGCTATAACAAGAATTCAGGCGTATAGAATTATTAATAACGCTTGTTTTCAAGCCGGAATTGAATATAGGATAGGTACACATACGCTTAGAAAAACTTTTGGATATCATTTCTATCAGGAGAATAAGGATGTTGCTTTGTTGCAAAGTATTTTAAACCATTCTGCACCATCAGTTACACTTAGATATATTGGCATAAATCAGGATATTATTGATTCTAGCTTGAATGCATTTAGCTTATAAAAAGCCTTTTAATACTAGTGTTTTAAAGGGCTTGTGTTAAATTTTGTTACAATTTTTCAAAAAACATTAAAGATTTTAAATAAAATGCCGATATATATCATGTAACACAATTCGTATTGTGTTACTTTTTTTGTAACATATTGGATATTTTGATTTTTGTCATCAGACTAATAAGGCATTTTAAAGTTAAATATTTTTTAAACTCATTGCTATTGAGACACTCCTCCTAGTTCTATATATAACTCTTCAAATGGTGTGTTTAAAATATCTGCAGGACTTCCATTTAGCTCGATGAACCTTTGCACTATTAATTTATGATCTTCATTCGCTCTATTTCTATTAAAAGTTTGACTATTTTTTGATGATTGTTTTATAAATTTAATAATTTTATCAATATTAAATTTTTTATAACGCTGCCTAATAGTTAAATTAAATAGGAGATTTGCTTCATCATAAGTCCAACTATTTGTATACCAATCAACACATAAATTATAAAAAGCATCCATCTCCTCACAACTCTTTGCTTGACTTTGCAATTGTATTAAAGGGATAAACATATCAGTTGTAGAAACAACCTCTTTTCTATTTTTAAAGGTATCAGTTAATAATTCCATATATTCTTTAATCGAAAATTCTGTTATAAAGTAAAGGGGGATTGTTTTTGCAAAATTTCGCCTACTTGATTTAAAGATTGATTTAGTTTGTTCCGATAATATTTCATACAATCCAGAATATTTAATGATGAACAAGTCAAATTGATATGAAACATTTATATTTGTATTATCATAACTAAAATAGTCTATACTTTTTCTCATAAAATTTATACATTCGTTAGGATACTTAGAAAAAATATGTTCTAATAAATTAATATTTATCATTAAATTATTATTTTCGCGTTCATCTTTAGGTAAAAATACAACCTTCCATAATAATTTAAATAAACTTAAGATTTGCTCTATGTTTAAATGGTTTAAATATCTATTTTCAAAGTACCTTTCAGCATTTTCATCCCAAAATTCAAAAATTTCTTTTTTATTTTCAAAATCTTCAAGAATCATTATTTTGTATTCTTTAGACAGTAATGGTGTTTTTAACAAAATTGCTTCTAAGGCTGTTCTCATTAAAGCTCTTGTCATTTCTTTTGAGGGTTTAAATAAAATATTATCACTAGTTATAATTGGATGAGCACAAAGATTTCTATTTTTTTGTAAATATTCTAGAGCTTCTTTTTCAATTTGGTCTATAAACTTAGTTTTTTCTCTAACCTGTTTTAACAAAGATGTTTCCCAAGCAGGATTTTTAGGGTCTTTCGCTTGCTGCTTTGAAATATCATCTAATATACTGATTGCAGTTTTGTCATTATAAATATCTCTTAAATCTTGCAATTTATATACTAAATCACAAACAACAACCGTCCAAAGCATTACAACAGTTGCTCTATACTGTTCTTGAGTATAAGTTTTATAAACCTCTTTAAACAGATCTTTAGTTTTGGGTTCATATATTTTTTCTATTAAATCTTCAATCGAAAACATTTTTCCCTCTACTGTTTATATTACATAAAATACCTAAAATCATAGGATTTATTGTACAAAGCTTCATTTTGTTTTGACATCCTTGAAAGGGTTTTTGCAAAATCAAGAGTAACAGGCATATTTTTATATAAATTGTCTCCACTATTCCAGTTCATTTTGGTCAGCATCAATATTTCTTTAACCAAAGTGTCCCCAGAAGCTTTTCCATAAAACCTTTTCACTAAAACTGGAATAGGTATTCCTCGACTACCTTTATAATAATTGCTTTTTCCATTCCCTAAATCTTGACTTATTACACAACCATGTGTCCAAAGAAGAAAACTATCCTCTGACAATTTTATAGTGGTCCCCCGCTCAATTGGATAATTATAAGGTTTTATACCTTCTTGATTCTTAAAGTATTTTATCGCTCTATATGGAGAAATCCCCTGAATTTGTAACAATTCAATATCTTCAATACCCTCTAATGCTTCGGTAAACCCAGCAATTTCTTGAGGTGTAAAAGGTGTTGTTTTATGTATTACAATTCTTCTTAGCTTTGCAATAGGATCACATTTATAGTATTCTTCTCTCAATTTACTTATTGTTATTCTTGCTTCATCTCTCTTCATATAAGGATTTTTACCAATATATTGAGGATTATCTAATTTTTTCAATATTAATCTTATACCAGTTCCCGTTGAATCAAATAATTGGCTGCAACCTATGCATATTCCTTTAGTGTTAGATTTTGCATAACTAATTCCAACAAAAGCTGTTGCTTCATCCAAAACTACAGGGTGCCACAAAACACCGGATGCTTTCGCATATAAACTGGTAGATAAAGCCCACATTACTTTACATTTATCATAAGCAGTCAGAGAGCGCTCTTCTATAAATTGAATTTTTACACCTTTATTGGTTCCATATAATTTTATCGCATCGTGTAGATTAAAGTCCGAATCATAACTACTATCTTCTCTAAATTTTTCAAATGATTTTGGTATATATACAATTAAAACATCAAAGTCCGATAATTGAGTTTGAAAATAATCTATTTGTGATTTTATACTATTGACAAAAGATTCCGTATTCCCATCGCATGTTACTGTTTCATCATATGTTCTACATAATTGATTATTATTTTTATCAGGGATATTTAAGTATCTTTTATATGTATCATAAAATCCTTCATAATTTGGTAAAAACATTTCTTTGCTATTAGTGCAATATTTTGTATTTAGGTTGCTTAAATGGCTTATAATACCATCGACATGTTGAATAGGAGATAAAATAGCCAATCTTATCGGAGGTTTTTGCATCGTTTCAAAAGAATAATCAATAGGTGCATATCTTTGTAAACCTTTTAACTGATTTATGCTTGTACGATTTTTGTCATTAACATCAAATAACATTTCGGGTTCATCAAATTTAAAAGAATCTATTTGAGGGTGTTCTGGTTTAGTAGACAACTTGTATGATAAACATACTTGATTAAATATTACAGCAAAATCATTAAATCCAAATTTAATTTCATTGCTGCCTTTCACATAAAGACTTTTGTTTAAATTTAATAAAAGATTACCATATTCAATATTATAAATTTGGGACATTTTACTGTTTATTTCAATTTGTTTATATAACTTGCTAACTTCACTACCATTCTTATTAGTTAAATAAACAGTAGGAATTATTGATAAATAAATCTTTTCATTAAAGTATGACAATTGAATTTCAAATGCCGAATATTTTTTATATGTGAAATTGGCTCTGTTTTGGTATTCTTCTCCAGAATCTGAAAAATAATATTTGTTTTTTCCAAACACTTTTATATTTTGTTTTTGCAATAATGAAATTTTTATTAAATCATAAAGTAATCCCAAATATATGAAATTCTCTTTATTTAATAATTTGGCTTCAGGAAGAACTGTTGTAATTTCTGACTTTATATAACCTTTAAATATTTCTTTTAGTTTATCACTATTAGAAAAAGAATATACTTTTCCATTAAATAATCCTGCAATTATATCGTTGTTTCCACCTATTATTGTTCGTAGTTCTTTCCAATTTTTTATATCTGTTTCGAATACGTTGCAAGAAGGTAATTCAGTTGAAACAAAGGTGTTCATTTTTAATGAACTTTGAGCTATTTTATCTGAAGAAAAATTAATTTCTTTTTTTCTATTATCAAAATCCTTCCATCGTTCATCAATTATAGAATTTTTATGTTCATAATTTTGGTATATCAAATTTAAAAATGCATCAAAACCATCAATATCAATTACGCAAGACAGAGCATTGTTTTTACAAGCCTTTTCCATAAAAGCATTTGCTCGTTCAGATAATGTCGTATTTTGTGGTTTGCACCAATATATTCCTTTGCTTAAAAAATCCTTATTTTCTATATTGCTTTCAAGAACATTCATTACAGAATCATCATTTCCAGCATAGCCTATAACAACAAGTCCCCTATCCATTAAATTCTTGCAAAATAAATCTGATAATTGGCTTTCTAAATTTTGTAATTCTTGTTCTGTGTTTTGCAAAGAATCATATCTGTAATCACCGTGCAATTTTATAACATTTTGAAAGTTATTATTGGTTATTAGAGAGATACTGTCTTTCTGTATTGAAGACACTACATTAAATGAATATTGAGGTGATAACGTTTTAATACCTGCTTCAATTAACTCATCAAAGTTTGTTGTCCAAATATTTTTCACTTTATTGTTGATAAATAAATTTGCAAGACAGAGATGACCTCTTGTTGGTTCAACATTTGCAACAAGCTTTTGAATACAAGCATTTCTTGCGGCGGTACTATCATAACACTTTTCAAAATAAAACGAATATTCGTTTTTTGCTCCCCTTTTAGGAAATCCCTCTAAAGAATCAAAGTAATCTTGCAATTTTGTTCTATTTTTCTCAGATTGCATATCTTTAAATAATTCTCTTGAAACATTGTTTTCAGAGCAATAAATTTCTTTTTTAAATTGCCAAACTAAATTTTGCCCACTTGGAATACCTGCTAATAAAGATGCTCCAGAGCCCAGAAAAAAGTCTATATCATCCAATATTAGGCAATTACGAATAAATGTTATTTGTTCTTTTCTAGATAACATCTAAACATCACTCCTTATATACCATATATTATCACAAAATACATATAATCAGGAGAATAATAGATTAGCATAACATTTTCTATTCAAATTTATATCAAACCTTCTGTTAGAAATTATCAAACCAAGTGTTAGTTTACATCTATTCCAATTGCTGTACGTTTTATTCTTAACTCGCCCTCATAATCAAAAGGTTTAGAAACTATTGCTATTGTTTTAATACCTTTATCTTTTAGCATTTCTGCAATGACAGGTGTCGCACCAGTTCCACAATCGCCACCAAAACAAGAAATAAGAATTGCTATATCAGTATCATTGAACAAGTTTTCAATTTTATTAATACAAAACTCGGCATATTGTTTTCCTGTATCTGTATTTCCGCAACAACTTAAGCCGTAAAAAGTTTCTTCCTTACCGTGTATTAATAATTTATTTTCAGTTTTTGCAAGTTTTAAAATATTTTTATCTGAGTTAATAACAGCAAAATTACGGTTACTTTATAACCGTCTAGATAATTATACCTTCTACCATCTTTTATCTATCACTAAATGTAACTCGGAAACAAAATTGTATATAAAATGATTTTTAATTAAATGAGTCAGATGGCTAATAGGAATAAAAATATTATGGTGCTTATATAATATTAATCTTTTTCATACTTCCAACTATTCTTATTTATACGAGCTGCGGCTCGTTTTTTTTTTACATCTTTAAACTCATATTTTTTATTACTCTACCAATAACTTTAAACTCAATTTCTTTTAATTCTTCTGGTGAAAAAGTTTTATTAACCTGCGGTGCGTAGATAGGATTATCCACACTAGATGATAATTCCCCATACATTAATGCTAATAATCTACGAACAAACACCATTTTATGGTTTTGTGTTGTAATAAAATAAACACCACTTGTACCAATATCTGTCTGTGATGTGTCAATCAATAAAATGTCACCATTTTTTAATGGATAAAACCCTCCATCCATCTCTTCTCCTGGCATGGATATAATTCTTAAATCATCAGGATTGCAACCTAATTTATTAATAATAAGTTCTAAATCCAATACAAGACTATTTACTAAACTATCTTGTATCTTTTCATCGTTGCAATTTTCATGCTTCCAATAAGGAATTGTAACAAAACGCCCGCTTAAATTATTGTCACTATCAGAACTTTCAACTATCTCATAATTACGAGGAACATATACATTAAAATATTCCTCAATTTTGGAGAGTTCTTCTTCAGAAAGCTCTCTATCTTTATTTCTGTGTGCTGTTTGCCTTGAGATTCCAATTACTGATCCTATTTGGTTTCTAGAGATTTCTTGATTAGTTAATAATGATACTATTGCCGCCGCCTGAGTTACCGTTGTTCCCATTTTTATTTACCTATCCATAGCATTGTTTGACTTTTTGTAATATTATCAACAACGTATTGACATATTTATTATCTTGTGATACATTTGTACTATAAGGAAGAACAAATGTACAAAAAGGATTTATCGTATGTCAAACAAGTTTCAAATTAATAACATAATTAGATATTAAAAAGCTATTATCAAGCCGCTTAGAAGCTTTTATCAATCTAAATAGTTACTTAATTTTACTCTTAAGTCTACAAGAATAGTGTAACACAAATCCGAACAAAAGTAAACCCTATTTGTTATGGTTTGCCATATGCTGTTTTATTTTTTTTACATAATGTATCATCCTGCAAGACAATTAGCTCGTTAAAACAAAAAAAGGAAAAAGAAATGAATGAAGAAGTAAAAACAACAGAAAAAGTAAAAATTCTTATCTTGGAACCAGATTTAGATAAGAGGCAACAATTAGAGATTGAATTAAGGGCACAAACATTTTTGAATATAGTTGGAAGCTCAGATAGTTTGTCAATGACTCTTTTTTATACAAAATTATTATCTCCAGATATTGTTATTATAAATTTTTCAAATTTGAGAGCAAAAGGAATTGATGCGCTATGTAAAATAAAAGAAATAAAAAATGATGTAAAAATAATAGTTATATCTTCTGGTGAACATAAATCTGAAATTATAGCAACTTTAGGTATAGGAATTAATGCCTATTGTTTAAATGAAACTTCTATTAATTTATTAACAACTATTGTATGTAGTGTTGCAAATAATAATTATTGGTTTGCCCCAGCGGTAGTGGATATAATGATGGGATACTTACCTAAATCAAATCTTATTAACATAGTTAATGAATATCAACTATTGGTTCCTCTTTCTGAACGAGAGATGGAGGTATTGAAATTACTTGTTCAAGGTAAGAACAATCCAGAAATAGCAAGGGATCTAATAATTAGTATACATACTGCCAAAGCACATGTTGCAAGTATTTTACACAAAATGAATGTTCCAGATCGAATACAGGCTGTAATAAAAGCTATTAATTATAAGCTTGTAGAATCCGCTTAATTATTAGACTCTATAATGTATATATGAGTTAAACAAAAGATTCAGTATTTATTTCCCCAGTTAATTAGTTTAGGAAATTATGTTTGAAAGACTGTATTTGTAAGGGCGTAAAAATCAATATATGAAGTTTTCACTGTTAATTTTGCAAAATACGTTGAAAAATCATACATAACAGGGAATTAATATTGAGCAGTTTGCTATGTAGACTCACTTATCCGAATTTTAAAGCCCCCAAGTGGGGCTTAATTTTTTATTGAGGAGAGGTGTCCGAGTGGTTTAAGGTGGCAATCTCGAAAGTTGCTGTAGGCGCGAATCTACCGTGGGTTCGAATCCCACTCTCTCCGTTTTTAATATAAAAACAAAATAACTTTATATAGTATGAATGGAAACAAAAGGTTGAAAAACAACAAATTTAATATACAAAAACGTTTTTTTGGATTTACTTTGGCAGAAGTACTAGTAACTTTATCAATAGTAGGTGTTCTTGCTGCTTTGACTGTACCTAATTTGATAGCATCTTATTAAAAAACTCAATTTAAATCGGGACTAAAAAAGGCATATTCTGCTTTAACACAGGCAATAATAATGATAGAACATCAAAATGGAGAAGTGGATGCTTTATTTTTTCGAGATAATCTAAAAAATTATTTAAAATATTACGAAGAACTTCCTCTTCTTATTAACAGACATAAAAATACTTATAAAACCTTTAATAATAAAACATATTTAGCCGGTACGGCTTTTGATGATTATACATTAAAACATCCCGATGGAACAGTTCTTTTTGTAAATACAGATAATCATACCTTTCCTGTTCAAATTTATGTTGATGTGAACGGAATACAACAAGGTCCAAATAGATTGGGCTATGACTTCTTTTTAATTATTGAATATGGTAAGGATCAAAATGATAAAAAATATGGAATTATGGGTGGAGCACAAACCACATATCAAAACCAAAATACTTATTGCAATATGAAAAGTAATAATGAGAGAAATGGTTTAGGCTGTGCGTTCAGAGCGTTATATGACAAAAAATACTGGGATGAGTTATCAATTAAATAAGTACACATAGTGTAGACTGCGATGAGTTATGCTTTCCCCCGCCCACACATCCACACCATATCTTATCGCCTGCGCTTTAATGTTCACAAATATTATTTTTTCTCTAAACCATATCTGTGATTGATAAACAACCTTTTTTGTAAAGATATGTAACACTTTAAAGTCAAAAGTGTTATTTTTTTGAAAAACTGGGAATATATATAATAGAGGACGATAAAAAAGGTTTTATTATTTCTCTCTAATTCCTCTCTCTAATATGTGGTAAACTTAACCGGCTCTCAGTCGGTTTTTTTTTGCGCTGTTCTTTCTTGGCTAAATACAATTAAATGTTCAAATGCAACAACAATCCACAAACTGCGGCTACGGCTAAATAAACAAGGGGATCTTTTTTCACTTTAATACTCATCACAAACAACGCAATTAATAATATAAACGCTTTTACATCAATAAATGCAGTTATATTATGAATATCAAACGAATTTATATCTCTTAAAATATAATCTCTAAAAAGACTTACACCAACTGCCGCGAGAAGCGCGCAACCAGCTGGTTTTATTGAATATAAAATTGCCTGCACATAAAAATTTTCTTTAAATTTATTTAATAATTTCGAAATTAGAACAACTATTAAAAAAGAAGGTAAAATTAAAGATGTAGTTGATAAAACAGCACCTAGAATACCTGCTGATTTAAACCCCGCAAAAGTCGCAACATTTATACCAACGGGTCCTGGGGTTATACTTGATACAGCTAACATATCAACTAATTCTTTTGCGCTATACCAGTTATAAACCTCAGAAATATGGTACAGAAAAGGCAACGTAGCATAACCGCCACCGACAGCAAATAATCCCACCTTAAAAAATTCATAAATTAAAAGAAGATAAATCACTGTTTAATCCCCCGTTGTCTTAATTTATAAACAACACCAACTAATGCACTACCAAGAACAGATAGAACAGGAGAAAGTTTAAAAAACACAGTTGCAAAAAAAACTAACAAAAACAAAAAACTTGTAAACTTATCAACAATACTTTTATCCCAAATTTCTTTAACCGTAAGCAAAAGCATTATCAATATACCAATTCCCACACCCCAAAAAATATTTATTACAATTGTATTTGTTGTCAATGAAGTTAAAACAGACGCCAAACAGATAATTACAATAAATGGCGACATACACATCCCAACAACCGCTGCTAAAGCGCCAAATTTACCTTTCAACTTATAGCCGGTAAAAATTGCCGTATTAACAGCAATAATTCCAGGTAAACACTGACTTATAGAATAATAATTAACTAACTCTTCTTTCGTAATCCACGGACGTTTTTCAACAATTTCAGCAGTTAAAAGTGGCAAGATAACATACCCTCCGCCCAATAAAATTGCGCCCACTTTGAAAAAAACTAAAAATATATTCAACAACGAAATGTTCATATTTTTATTTTACATTAAAAAATAATATATACACATGATTAAATATTTTATTATATAATTTAGAATATATTAGAATTAAATATATGGAGACATACAAAATGCTACCGATTATTACAGAAGAACACGCTTCACTTGCGTTTGCAGAAATATTCCAAGACGTTCATGCGTGGAGAAAGCGAATGATTCACTATATAAAGGATGAAAACCCTGAAATCAATTCTGCAATCATTGAAGCAGCAAACAATACCGACCTAGACCCCAAAGCAGTAGCTCTGGGCGCATACATGACATACACTCTATTAGAAATGGCAGCTAGAGAAGAAGATACTGGAATAGATTTTAAAGAATAACTAAAAAACGGGCATTTAGCCCGTTTTTTTATTCTATAATTCTCACCTTTAAATTTTGTACATTTTCTTGCCTAATTAATTTTTTTTGATTAGATGTCGTATTTTTTATAGCTGAAATCCATCCTGTTTTTGTATTAACAAAAAGAAAAAATGCGGCTTTACTTTCAATAATTCGTTGTGGTTCATCTATTATCAGTTCTCCGCTATCTGACATTTCAAAAACAGTAAAGGATAAAGGGTTAACCATAGAACTATCTACATAAAAATCAAATTTTGTATTAGTTAATTTAGTTGTATCTTTAATAACAGGAGTTCCACGAAAGGTTAAAATCCAATTATATAAAGCCGTTATAATAGCATCACGACGATTATTTTTCATCTTTCATCATCTCGATAAATTTATCAACAATATCCCTGCTCCATTTTTTTCCGGCATCACCTTTAATTGTAGCCAAAGACTCTGTTTGGGTAAGTGCCGCACGATAACTTCGCGGCTTAATTAATGCAGAATAAGAATCTATCAATAAAACGATTTGAGAACTTATTGGAATATTTTCTCCACTTATTTTATTAGGATACCCACTGCCATCCCAATTTTCATGGTGATGTTCAATAATTGGAATAATGTTTGAAATTGACGAAATCGGCTGCAAAATCTCTTTTGCCGCAATAACAGGATGCTTATGTACTAAGTTCATTTCTTTATTATTCAATTTATTAGGACTTTTAAATATTTCATCAGGAATCATAGTATTTCCAATATCATACAAAAGCATAGCCAGTTTTAAATTATCTTGCTCAGTTTTAGTCATTCCTAATTTTTTAGCTAACTTAACTGCCAAATAGACCTTTTGTTTAGTAGTTCCTGACTCATGAATAGGGTCATAAGTTTGAGCAATCGTATCTGACACCGTATACAAAATTTCTTTTAAAGTTGCGCCAGATGTGTTTACACGCTCTAACTTATTACAAATTTCTTCTGACAAATCTTTAGAAACAGGGATACGTTGTTTTGATAAAATATCAACAAAAGCGTCAATTGCAATTTGTTGCCAACTGTCCTTACCATCTTCTTTGGCTAACACAACACGATTTCGCCCATTTATTTTAGCTCGATACATTGCTTGATCTGCCATTTCTAAAAGTTCATCAATACTCTTTGTGTGTTCAATATAAGTTGCAACACCAATACTAGCAGTAATTTTACCAACTTTTTCTATTTTTTCGGTTTCTATTGCGGCTCTAATACGTTCTGCGGCAATTAATCCCCCTTTTGAATCAATCCCCGGTAATAATAAATTAAACTCTTCACCGCCAATTCTCGCAGGTATATCAATAGAACGAGCATTTCGCTTTAAGACTTTTCCTATTGCCTTAATAGCAATATCCCCATAATTATGTCCATAAGTATCATTAATTTGTTTCAAATAATCCAAATCTAATGAAATTAACGTAAAAGGTTGATTTAAACGCTCAGAACGCTCCGCTTCTTTTTGCAAAGACTCTTCAAAATATCGTCTGTTATACAATTCTGTCAAAACATCAGTTACAGCTTGCTTTTTAACTTTTTCAAACAAATCTGCTATTGTTATCGCCAACTCCATTTGATGCGCAAATAATTGCAAACAACTCAACTCATCAGATAAAATTTCTTCTCTAGGAGAGAAAACAAGCATACATCCAAAAGATTTGTTTTCGGGCTTCAATGGTAAAACGATTAATGACTTACTTCCTGAATTATCAATTATCGGATTCAATCTGTCCTCAAGGACTTCAGGCAAAATTGATTTTATAAACTTTGATATTTCGTTAGTTGAAAGGACTTGTCCCTTATTCAACGAGTTCATTAAAATACCATCTTCGTGACACAATAACTTAACAGCTTCGACTTCTGTTTTGAAATAATGTCGCATAGCATCAAAAAATGGACATTTTGTATAGGACGTTGTAATAAAATAACTACCGGAGTCATTTTCTACTTTTTCTACAATCGCACCAAACAAATACCCAAATTCACCATGCAAACTTTCTACAAGTTTATCCAATGCACTTGATAAAGGAGTTGATGAATTCATCATATCCCAAATATTTTGTAATGTTAAAAGCGTCTTATTCGCTTGATTTAATTGAGCTGTACGTTTTTCAATTTCCTTTTCCAAAATTTGATTACGTTCATAAACAGCCTGAAGCTCGCGCCTATTAGCACTTATATTATCTTCAAAATCATTCAATTGTTTTACATAACTTTTAAATTTATCAAAAATTCTCATTATTTGTTTATTATCTCACGAACCAGCATTCCATTATATACTGAAAAATTTGTTATTTAAATAGTTCATTTAAAATTTTTATAATTTCGTAATATTCTATTTTACTTTTGCATAATTCGAAATTTTTAGAAAAACACCTTTTTTTATGACAAGGATAACAAGTAATTTTAGGGGCAAAAGACGCAGTATTAGAACCAAAAGGTGCTGTTCTGTTTTTTGACGTCGAAGTAAAGACTGTAATAACAAAAGGTTTTTGACAAGCCCACGCAACCTGAGCCGAGCCTGAATCCGGTGCTATCACAACATCTGCCCTATTAAAAACTTCCACCAATTCAGTCAAGTTAGTTTTTCCAACTAAATTTATAATATTTTTAAATTTTCCATACAACAAAATATCTTCAACCAGACTTTTATCGACTTCCGTTCCGGTAATTACAATATTTACACGCTCCTGAAACTCTTTAATTAATGATGCCCAATATTTATTTTCCCAATGCTTAGTGTCCCAAGTTGTAGCTGGCGCGATAACCATAGTTGGGCGTTTTTTTAAGGGTTGCAATAATTCATCAACCTTTCTTTTTACATCATTAGAAAGAGCAGGCAGAACAAATTCTATAGCCAAATCTTTACAATCCAAATATTTTGCCAACTCCATGTTTCTGTTCACTACATGATAATTTTTATCAAAAAGTTTGTGAGATGCTTTTACGACATCGTTGGCAAAAAAGCGAGAAAACTCACGTCCACCACTAAGGGTCAACTTCTGCTCAGCACCACACAAAGCTAAAAAAACGCCACTTTTAAACAACTGTTGAACATCAATAGCTATATCATAATTTTGTTTTCTCAACTTTGTAATAAGTTTATTGAACTCATCAATGTTTTTGAATAAATTTTTCTGATTTTTCCATCTTTTCTTAGGCACAACAAAAACATTATCAAGCAATGGATTATTTTCAACAAACATTGCAGCTTTATCTTCAACCAACCAATCAATCTGTGCGTCCGGATATGTTTTACGCAAAGCATTAACCATTGGCAAAGTATGAATTGTATCGCCAATTGCTGAAAGTCTTATAATTAATATTTTTAATTGCTCTTCCACATTAAAATTTTAGCACCGCTTTATAATTATTGCAATTTATTTAAATCTTTTAGAGTAGTGCATGTTTTAAAATTCTATATTATTATAACTATGTGATTTGGAAAATTTGTGTTTAAAAAGGCTATTAACTATTATGAATGGAAAAGAAAACAAAAAACGTTTAAAACAGACAATGGCTCTTCTTAATATTAAAATAGAAAACCTAAAAGAACATACGGAATCTTCCGACCGTATAAACAATATGTACAACAGAATGCTTATTGAAAAGGCTATTATTAAAAACGAACTTGATAATTTAGGACGAAAAAAACCTAATTTATTTAAAAAAATTGCTAATTTAATTAAACCTAAAAAGAAAAAACTTATATCAGATTATTTTAATTAGTAAAGGGACGGAAAGAGATGTTAAAATACTTTAAAGAATCAATATTTTTGACCATAATTGGTTTTATTTTCGCATATTTTTGGGCTGAACACATGCACCCAGGAAGTGGTTTTGCCAGCTTGTTTATAGTGTTTGTGCTTTGCGCTTTAGAAGTTAGTTTATCTTTTGATAATGCTGTCGTAAACGCTATGAAACTAGAAAAAATGTCTGATAAATGGCGACACAGATTTTTAACTTGGGGGATTGCGATTGCAGTATTTGGCATGCGATTTTTATTCCCCGTATTAATAGTTTCAATCTTTGCAAATCTTTCGATGATGGATGTAACAAAAATGGCATTAAATGATGCTGATAAATATGCACACTATTTACACTTAACACATGCTCCAATAGTTGCGTTTGGCGGCTCTTTCTTAATGATGCTATTTTTACATTACTTCTTAAACCACGAAAAAGAAATTCATTGGATAAAATGGATTGAAGAAAAATTGTCAAAAATTGCACATTTAGAAGGTATAGAAACAATTATAACCTTGCTAGTGCTTTACGCAACACAAACCCACGTAGCCCCAGAAACTCGATTATCGGTTGTTCTTTCCGGTATAAGCGGTATTATTTTATACCTTTTGATTGAAGGTATCTCAAAGATTCTTGAGAAAAAAGAAGAAGCCAGAACAGCCAATCTTATAGGAGAAGCGGCAAGAACAGGTGGGTTGGTTTCATTCTTATATCTGGAATTAATTGATGCCTCATTCTCTTTAGATGGCGTTTTAGGTGCATTTGCATTGAGCAAAGATGTTGTAATTATTTCAATTGGTCTCGCAATTGGTGCAATCTTTGTTCGTTCATTAACAATTATGCTGGTTGAAAAAAACACATTAAAACAATTTTTATACCTTGAACACGGTGCACACTGGGCAATTGGTGCATTAGCATCAATTATGTTTGTAACAACATTCCATGAAGTGCCTGAAGTTATAACAGGTTTAGTTGGACTT
This sequence comes from Candidatus Gastranaerophilaceae bacterium, assembly GCA_045635965.1. GTDB lineage: Bacteria > Cyanobacteriota > Vampirovibrionia > Gastranaerophilales > Gastranaerophilaceae > RGIG2134. The sequence goes on along the minus strand of JAZTWQ010000005.1, from coordinate 248,608 downwards.
ATATTTATAGTCTTATCACTTATTTCTTCAATCTTATACAACCGAAAACAGGTTTCATAATGACAGATTGGTTTGGTGAATTTTTAAAAGCTCAAGATAGCGGTGTAGAAAATGCAAAGCAGGCTACACCGCTTTTGAAAGAAAATATCATTAACACCCAAACCACAAAAACAACTAAAAAAAATGAAATTAATAAACTAATAAAAGAATTAAAAGATTTTAGGACAAGAGAAGCGCATTTAAGATGCCTACCTTTGTATTGTATTTTTGCAAATTCAGTTATTGATGACATTTCAACATTCCTCCCTACAAACAAAGAAAATTTATTAAAAATTAAAGGAATGGGCAAAAAGAAAATTGAAGAGTACGGAGACGAACTCATTGAAATTATTAATAATTTTTTAAAAAACAACCCTGACTTTGCACCAAAAGATATACAAACCACAACTAAAATCAAAAAAATTAAGAACATTGAATTACCAAAAATTGAAAAGAAAAAAGAAAATGAGCCTAATTTTATAGAAAACGAAGATACATTAAAAATAAAAGAACATATAAAAAATGGCAAAAACATTTTTATCACAGGTTCTGCGGGCACAGGAAAAAGTTTTATCTTAAACAAATTAAAAGAAGAATTTAAAATTGAAGTAACCAGCACAACCGGAATGGCTGCAGTAAATATTGGAGGACAGACAATCCATGCCTGGGCAGGCGTCGGCTTATGCAATCTTCCTGTAGAATATACGGTAAAAAGTATTATAAAAAAGTCAAATTTTGCGAAAAAAATTAAAAATGCTCAAATTTTAGCTATTGATGAAATTTCAATGCTTGATGCACAAACATTTGATTATATAAATACTGTCTTAAAATCAGTTCGAGCAAACAACAAGCCTTTTGGCGGTATACAGCTGATTTTATTCGGAGACTTTTTTCAACTACCGCCGGTTGAGAAGAATAATGGATTTTGTTTCGAAAGTTCAACTTGGAAAGAATTAAAGCTAGAAAATGTTATTCTAAAAAAAATATACAGACAATCAGATAGTAGTTTTGCACAAATATTAAACGACATAAGACAAAACAAATTAAAACAAGAAGATTTAAATTTATTCTTCAAACAAAACAACCGACCATTACCTCAAAACAAAGATATCTTGCATATTTTTGCGACAAATGAGGCTGCAGATAACTTCAATTTGCAAAAATTCAATTCAATTGCAACAGAACCAATTGAATTAGTATCAAAAGATATAATTATGAAAAATGAAGAAGCTGACAAGCTTGTAACCTCAGTAGAAGAAACTAAAAACCTAAGTATAACGCGTAAAAAAATTTGGGATATGTTAGACAAATACTGCAAAGTTTCACAAACAATAACATTAAAAAAGAGCTGCAGAGTTATGCTACTTAAAAACATAGATTTTGACTCAGGTTTGATTAATGGAACTTGTGGTAATGTAGAAGACATCAACGATGATGGAATATTAGTCAAGTTCGACAATGGCGAATTAAAACTCATCAAAAGAGAAGAATTTGACTACACAAAAGACGGAAAACTTTTGGCTCGAAGAATACAATATCCTCTTCGCCTCGCTTATGGAATAACAATTCACAAATCTCAAGGAATGACACTAGAGGAAGTATTTATTGATTTTAATCGCATTTTTGAATATGGTCAAGCGTACGTTGCTCTTAGTCGAATAAAATCAATAAACGGATTATATCTAAAAGGTTTTAACCCTCAAAAAATAATGACTGACCCAAAAATCATAGAGTTTTATAAAAGCTTAGAATAAAACGATAAAACATTTTTAACACAATTTACTTAGCCTCATTTAAAAACCTTGTTAAAAACTTCAAAATATTATATTATAATAAGTAAATTTTGTATTAAAAAGATTAAAAAATAAGGAGATAAAACATGGGAAAGAAAACGGCTGAAACCCGCAATTTACTAGGCAAGGCATTTGACTGCCGTTTAAATCCTCCTTTACTTATCAAAAAAATCAAAAAAGCATTCACACTTGCGGAAGTTTTGGTAACGCTTGCAGTATTGGGCATTATTGGGGCGTATGTTCTTCCAGCCGTAAATATTAAAATACAAGAACAAATATGGGTATCAAAATTAAAACGTTCGTATACTTTGTTAAATAATTCTTATCAATCTGCTGTCAGAAAATATGGCTCACCTAAATATTGGGGATTAACCCCAGGGTTTCAAGATTTAGAAGCTGGAGTCGCATATTTTACTGATTCAGAAAAATTTTATACTCGTTTATTAGAAGGGCTAAAATATGAATACGTAAAAGATATTTTACCTCCACAACCTACTAATTTCTTAAATAACAATGATAAAGCTATCCTTAAAGATGATGGATTTGAAATGCAACCATTTTTTAGATTGCATGATGGAACTACGTTTTTTCATAGTTGGTTTAATAAAACTCACTGTAGCTCATATAATATAAATGCATGTGGTGATTTTACTGTAGATTTAAATGGTGCAGCTAGTCCAAATGTTATTGGTATAGACCAATTTGTATTTTTTTATAATGAAACAGCTATAATTCCTGTTGGCTATGCTAATCATGTTAATGGGGCTTCTAACCGTACAGTAGAAGGTTCTTGTCTTGCAAAAGACACTATTAAATACAATGGCTATGGTTGTGCTGCGTGGGTTATAGAAAAAGGAACAATGCCTTGGCTAAGAGGAAAACAACCTAAATGGGATGAATAAATTAATCTTCTCTTAATTCTGCCGTAGCTTCGTTTACAATTTCTTCGATGTTTACAATATTTTCACTTGGTTCATTTTTCAAATGAATTAAGTATTCAATATTACCCTTTGGTCCTTTGATTGGCGAAAATTGGAGATTATGTGTATAAAGCCCAAGTTCAGAAGCGCAAGCTATAACATTTTCTATAACCATAATATGTGTGCTTTTTTCACGAACAACACCATTTTTCCCAACTAGCTCTTTTCCAGCCTCAAATTGTGGTTTTATAAGTAATGCAAGTTCTTTTTTTGCACCTAACAAATTAATAACATTAGGAAGAACTTTCGTTATTGAAATAAAAGACAAATCCATTGCGCAAAACTCTGCAACCGGTTCATTTTCAGCATAAATATCTCCAAAAGAGCAGTTTTTAACATTTGTTCTTTCTATAACTTTAATTTTATCGGACTGGCGCAATTTCCAAGCAAATTGACCATACCCAACATCAACAGAATAAATAAACTTTGCGTTTCTTTGCAACATGCAATCAGAAAACCCGCCGGTTGATGCGCCTGCATCTAAGCATACTCTATCTGTCAAATCAATATTAAAGCTGTTTAATGCTTTTTCAAGTTTAAATCCACCACGAGAGACATAAGGCATAGTTTTTATTTCAATTAAGGTTTTATCATCAACGGCTAATTGATAACCGGCTTTTGTGATTGTTTCTCCGTTGACCTTGACATCCTGCGCCATAATCGCAGCTTGCGCTTTTTGGCGAGTTTCAAAATAACCTAAATCAACTAATATTTTATCTAATCTTTCTTTGCTCATGAGAAATTAAAAGCCCTTTTTGCGTTCTGTGTCGTAATCTCTTCAACTTCTTGTGTTGAAATCTTTCTAAGTTGTGCAATTCTTTCTACAACATATTTAAGATATGCAGGTTGATTTTCTTTACCCCTGAATGGTTCCGGTGTTAAATATGGGGAATCTGTTTCCAATAATAAATATTCAAGAGGCATTTTCTCAATAACTTCGTGCGCTTTTTTTGCATTTTTAAATGTTGAAACCCCGCCAAAAGCTAAAAAATAACCCTGTTTTATGCACTCCATTCCAAATTCATAACTGCCTGAAAAGCAATGCATTACAACCGGAGTTGAAGACGATACATTCTCTTTAAGAATAGTTAATGTGTCTTGGTGCGCGTCCCTATCGTGTACAATAAGGGTTTTGTTTAACTTATTAGCAAGTACGATTTGCCTTTTAAAAACTTCTTTTTGAATATCATTAAACGATTTGTCCCAATAATAATCTAAGCCGCATTCTCCAATTGCAATAACTTTTTCATTTTTACAATATTCGATGATTTGGTTTTCAACTTCATCGTTATAGGTTTTAGCTTCAGAAGGGTGAACACCCATTGCACAATATAAATTTTCACTTTTTTGCGCAGTTTCAATAACCCTTTGAAAAGTTGAAGGTTCAACTGCAGGAATAATTATTTTTTCAACATTATTTTCTCCAGCTTGCGCCAACATCTCATCAAATTTTTGGGCATATTCATCAAAATCTATATGTGCATGTGTATCAATTATCATTTAAAAACCTAAAATCATTTTTGTCGTCTTTATAACAACATCATACAACGAATATGCGTTAAGGATATTTTTTTTCTTTTTAAACAGATATATTGCACTAATTAAAGAATAAGCTAATAGCACATATTTTACTATTTTTATTTTATCTTGATTTTCAATATACTTTACCATTAAATTGTTAGCAATATTCAAAGCATTCCTACATTTTTCAAAATTAGGTTTTATAGCTGTAATAAGTTTTTCCAATTTTGCATTTGCGGTTATTAACTTGTTATTCAATTCAGACAAGTATTTCACACCAAAGTAAATTAATGCAAATTGAATAGATATAATTGCTAAAATTAATATTGCGTCCATAATATATTTTAGATTATAATTGAAAATGTACGGATAATAAATACACAATTAGCACTATTTATGGATAAGAAAATAAAACAACTGAAATTTCAATCAGCGGTTTTGGGGGCAAAGGTAACTTCAAAATTATTAAAATTGTTTTCTAAATCATCAGGTACATCTTTGCCTGGGGTTGTTGCTTTTAAATTAGATAACAATTTTTTAAGTGATATTTCTAAATATTGTGATAAGAAAATAATAACAATTACCGGCACAAACGGAAAAACAACCACATCCGGGCTAATTGCCTCTATTTTAAGCGAATATAATCAAAGAGTTTTACATAACCAACAAGGGGCTAATATGCCTCAAGGTATCGCCGCAGCCTTAGCACTTGGGCTTAATCCGTTAGAAAAAGCCGATTACTTTGTACTAGAAACCGATGAAGCATATTTAACTCAAGTTTATTCAAAAATGAAAGCCGATTATTTACTAGTAACAAATCTTTTTAATGACCAAACTGATAGACATGGGGGAATTGGTTATATTTCAGAAAAAATCAAAGAAGCAATTGATAAAAATCCCGCATTGACTGTTATTTTGAATGCGGATGACGTAATGTTACGAAGCTTATATACCCCCAATACTATTACTTTCGGTTTTGATAAAATTTATGTTGATAAAAATTTGGTAGCAGAAAAAAAACAAGATGAAGTTATTTATTGTTTATGCGGAGAAAAATTGTCATTTAGTGAAAAATTTTATGACCATATCGGGCATTATGCCTGCCCTTGTGGTTACAAAAGACCACAACCCGATATTTGCGCAACAGCTAAAATTTATCAAGATAAAACTATTTTAAACGTTAATTACAACAACAAAAAAATTCAATTCAAAATAAACCTTTGTGGACTCTATAATGCTTATAATGCGTTAGCTGCAATAGCTGTAGCTCTAGCTCTTGATGTTGATAGAGACTCAATTCAACGAGCATTTGACTCTTTTGTCAGTTCATTTGGACGTGCAAATAAAATCAAAATAGCTGATAAAAATTTGTATGTTCAAATGGTAAAAAATCCCGCAGGAATGTTGGAAGGGGTGAAACTTGCCGGAGCTGATAAAAATTCCAAACTGCTCATTATGATAAATGATGAATATTCTGATGGGCGTGATGTTTCATGGTTATGGGATGTAGATTTTTCTATTTTAAATGAGTATAAAGGTGAAATTTTTCTTGCAGGAAAAAGAGCTTATGATGTAGCGTTACGATTAAAATACGCAGATATTGATATATCAAAAGTAAAGATTGTTGAAAATATTGAATTAGCGTATAAAACGTCAATTAATTCTTTGATGCCTACACAAACACTGTATGCACTGCCTTGTTACTCCGCAATGGTAGAACTTAAAGATATTTTAAAGAAAAATAAAATAATTTAAAAGAGATTAGTCTATGAATAAAATTGATAAAAAAGAAATATTTACGTTTTTTAGCGTTATTTTATTTACCATCATTGGCATTTTTATTTTTTGGGGAACACAAGGACATATTGAAGTTGACACAGGACGAGAGTTCTATATTCCAGAGCAAATGCTAAAAGGGCAAGCTTTATATAAAGATATTTTTAATATCTATGGTGCTTTGGCATATCAAATAAATGCATTATTGTATAATTTTTGGGGGGTAAACACTTTAACGCTACATATAGCAGGAAATATTGTAGGACTTGGTATTATTGCGCTAATTTATTTGGTTTCTAGGCAAATTTTGGATAGATTTTATTCTGTTGTTATTTCCGTTGTTGCTATTGTTATTGGTATTTTTAAAATGGGAATTTTTAACTATACCGTTCCTTATTCATTTGCTGTTACATACGGACTGTTAAGCGCTTTGATAGCTTTGTATTTTATAAGTTTGTTCTTGAAAAAAGAAGATAAAAAATATTTGTATTTAAGCGTATTTTTTGCAGGAACTGCGTTTGCTTTAAAATATGATTTTGCACCATTTTTATTAATTTATCCTATTATTTGTTATTTGCAAAAAGAAAATATAAAAACATTTTTCAAATTAGTTTTAATAGGTTTGATTGTGCCTTTTGTTTCCTTTTTGATAGTGTTTTTGTCTGGCGTAAATTTTAATGATTTTTTAAATAACGTTGAATTGTTTAGAAAAATAGCGCAAGCACCGAGTTTGACTACTTTTTATTTAACAACTGGTGTTTATGTTACTTTTAAAAATTTCTTTTTTAATCCTTTAAGTTGGTATATTGGCGTTGTAACATTAATTTTATTTTTAATAAAATATAAACAAATTCAAAAAAACAAATATCACTTAATTGTCTTACTTTCTTATTTTTTATTGTCATTAAAGGCTTTATTTATATGCAATCTTGGACGCTATGGCATTTATAGCTTTCCATTTTTGTTGATGGCTTTGTTTTTAATTTTATCTAAGTATTATTTTAAAAATTTCAAGTATTTAAAATTAATTATAGTTATAGTATGTATTATTGCATTTTATGTTCCGTTGAAAAATCAAATTAATGATAGACTTTTATATTTATCAAAAACAGTAACTTCAAAAGGCTGGATTTCATCGGCATCAAATAAAACATCTAGTAAATTACTAATTGACATTATATTAAAAAACACAAATACAGCTGATAAAATTGTTATTTTGCCGGAAGGACACATGATTAATTTTTTAACAGGCAGATTGAGCGACAATTATTATGGAAACTTAATTCCAATGTATGTTGAAACTTTTGGAGAAAAGGAAATTATAGAACATTATAATCAAAACAAACCTGAATATTTTATTTTGACGGATAGAGATACAAAAGAATATGGCAGGCAATATATCTGCACTGACTATGCACAAAATTTATGCACTTGGATATTGGAAAATTACCATGTTGTGTATAGAATAGATGGAGAACCCCAGTATTTGATGTTAAGGAAAAATCAATGAAAAATTCAACAAAAAAAGTTGCATTAATAAACCATGGATGTGCAAAAAATCTTGTAGATAGCGAATTAATGCTTGGAATGTTGGCACATGAAGGATTTGAAATATCCCTAGATGAAACAGAATGCGATTTGGTTATTGTAAACACTTGTTCTTTTATACATGACGCAGAAGCCGAAAGTGTTCAAACTATACTAGAAATGGTAAATGAAGGAAAAAAAGTTATAGTCACCGGTTGTTTAGCACAAAGGCATAAAATGGATATACATAAGGAAATTCCTGAAACAGTTGCGCTTGTTGGGACTTCAGATATAATGAAAATTGTAGACGTTGTGAAAAAAGTTGCAAACGAAGAACAAGAATTTGTATACGAAGTAAAAGACAAACCAGAGTATATTTACCCTGAAATGGTTGAACGACAACAAATTACTGTGGGGGCCAGTTCTTATATCAAAATTGCAGATGGATGCAATTATCAATGCGGATACTGTATTATTCCTCAGCTTCGAGGCGCATATCGTTCCAGAACTATTGAAAATATCATTGAAGAAGCAAGAACTTTGGCACAAAAAGGGGTAAGTGAGATTGTTTTAGTTGCACAAGACACTACAAGCTATGGAATAGATTTGTATGGACAACCATCACTTGCCAGATTACTAAAAGAGCTTGAAAAAGTTGAAGAAATCCAATGGTTACGTGTAATGTATGCGTACCCTTCTATGTTTACGGATGAGCTAATTGAAGTTTTCAAAAACTCAAAAAAACTAGTTAAATATATTGATATACCTTTACAGCATTCACATCCAAATATACTAAAAGCTATGAGACGACCTCAGGTTTGTTATGAAGATTTAATTAAAAAAATTCGTGAAAATATCGACGGTGTAGCTATTAGAACAACTTTTATTGTTGGATATCCAACAGAAAACGAAGAAGAATATAACGATTTAAAATCGTTTATTGAACGGGTAAAATTTGACAGATTGGGAGTTTTTGAATACTCAAGAGAAAAGAATACATATTCCTATGACTTAGATGAACAAGTTCCAAAAAAAATTAAAAAAGCTCGAAAAAATGAACTTATGAAAATTCAACAAAAAATTTCTCAAGAAATTAATAATACGTTTATTGGAAAAGAAATTCCTTGCATTATTGAAGCAATAACCCACGATGGACATGTTGTTGGTAGAACATACAGAGATGCTCCGGAAATTGATGGAATGGTATTTATTGAAACAGGCGACGAACTTCCTATGCCGGGAGATATAGTCTCAGTCAAAATTACTGCGGCTGAAGCTTACGACATGTGGGGAGATTTAGTTGAATAATAAAATTATTTAACAACAGCTACTCTATTAAAAACTCACACAAAATTTCATTACTCAATAAAAAACCTTTATCAGTAAAAGCATACCCATTTTGAGTTTTAAAAAGATATTTGTTGTTTAAAAATAACTTTAAGCTCTCCTTATTTTTACCTTCAAAATCATACCCATAAACATCCATCAATTCCTTGGTATTAATTCCTTCAGACTTTCTAAAACCTAGAAAAATTATCTCTTCTATTTTTTCTTTTAGGCTTACTTTAGTATTTGATAATTTAATCAATGGATTTTCAATATATTTTTCCAAATCAATTTGATTTTCATATCTATAATCATTTTCATAACCATGCGCACCGCAACCAAAACCATAGTATGTGTTTGCATTCCAATAGTTAATGTTATGATTAGAACGCAAACCTTGTTTAGCAAAATTGCTTATCTCATATTTGTTATATCCTGCCTTTTGCAAAACATCAGTTGCCAACAAATACATATCTGCCTGAGCATCATCATCAGGCAAATTTCCCGGCAGATTTTGAAAAAACGCAGTACCCTCTTCAATTTTTAATCCATACAAAGAAACATGCTCTACCTCTAAATCTATTGCCTGATTTAACGACTGCTCAAAATTTTCTAAAGATTGTGAAGGTAACCCATAAATCAAATCCAGACTAATATTATTAAACCCAGCCCTCCTAGCATTTTTTACTGCTAATTTTATATCATCCAAAGTGTGCAATCGACCTATTTTTTTTAATATTTCATTATCAAAAGATTGTGCACCAATGCTTAATCTATTAACACCCAAATTGCGTAACCCCTGTAGATACTCAAACTTTAATTTATTGGGATTAACTTCAAATGTTATTTCTGTATTTTGATTTATATCAAATAAATCAACAATACTTTTAACTTCATCTATCGTCAATAATGACGGAGTTCCACCACCAAAATAAAGTGTATTTAAAGTTTCACCTTTATAATTTGATTTAATTTCTTTTAGCATTGCTGCAACATAATCAATTTTTCGTTGCAATTTATTAAAAGAAGTGAACGCACAATAATTGCATTTTTTCACGCAAAATGGAATATGAATATAAACATTTTTAATCATATAAAAATATTATCACGTAATTTTATTTTTTCTTCTATTTCGTGCAAAATAATAATGCAATTGAGACAAATCATCAAAATATTTTTTAACTATTGCCGCAGAAGGCTTGTTTTTAAAATCCTCAAATTTACTATCAACTAATGCAACTCTAGCATTTTTTTCTAAAAAATTCCAATCTTCGGATATCGAGCTTAATAATTTTTTATTATGCGTCTTTTCTTTTGGGGTTAAGGGTCTATTTAAAATATTTGCACCGGTTTCTGATGAATCAATTAACAAATTATAATGATTTGTACAATCTAATCTATTATTAAAATCAACTTGAGCCTCTTGAACACTTTTGTATGTTTTTTTAAGCCATAAGTCAGCTACAAATTCACCTTTTTGTCTATGTTTATACGAAATAAATGGTTCTTTTCTATTAACAACAACAAAACAATGGTCTATATTTAAATCTTGAATCATTCGATTAGGTATACCTAATTTATTTAACTCAAAATGCAGCAAAGACGCACACTCAAAGCAATTTGCCATTCCATATCTTTTAACAAGGTCTTTCATTGTCAAATAATAATCATCTTCCGTCTCAAAATTCAATCTAGGTAAGATTTCTGACCTATAATATTCAATAAATTTTTGAATACTGGAGATTTTATATGTTAATAATTGTTTTTGCCTTACATAACTATTCACCGCTTGTGCGTTTACATCCAAATACACTTTTTTATTACTATTATTAATAAAAAAATCTCTACTTGATAAATCATTTTCTTTTTGTAAATTATTAGGTAATCTCATCTCTAAGTCCGTAGCACTCTTGAACCCCAAACGCACATAATCTTTTATTATCTTTTCTACAATTAAATAATTAGGTGGTAACCTTCGTCCAAAAGAAACATTACAAGTATTTGAAGGATTAAATGTTAAGTTTATCATATTTAAACACGTCTGGATAATTCAATACGGTTAATTGTTTCTTCAAAATCTTCTTCAAAACAACGTTTAATTTGACATTTATTTCGACCTTGTATATGGTTTGTACTTTTTTTCAAAGCTTTTCCTTCACATTCAACTTCACGCCGTAGCACATCAATATTTTCAAATAAATGTTTGAGAGTTTTTTCATTGTTTAATTTTTCTTCATCTGTTAATGGACGCATTAAAGAATATTTAAAAGGCTTATCTGTAATATCTTCAAGCTCATTTTTGTTCGTAACACCAAAAAGCTTTTTAAATTCTGTATATGCCTCATTTACACTTTTATATGTTTTCTTTAACCACAAATCAGCAACAAATTCACCAGATTTTGCATTTTTATAGTTAGTAAACGGTGTAGAACGATTTACAACAACAAAAACATGGTCCATTGTCTTATCTGAAACTACACGGCAAGGTATTCCAAGTTTTGTTAATGCTGCATAAATTAATTCCGCAGATTCACCACAATTTAATAATTTTACTTTATCTATTATTTGAGCCAAAAAAGACATATAATCATTATTATCTTTACATTTTAAGTCTGAAGAAAACAACCTACGATACCGCATTATACCGGTATGAGCTTCCGCTGTTTTTAACATAGCCAAGCCTTTATGATAATCATTTATAAAATTATCATTAGAACTATATCTTATATCATTTAAAAATGTAGCACTTTTGTAGCCTCGGTTGGCATAATCTCGTACAATTTTTTCAACAGTACGATAATTCAAGGGTAATCTTGACCCGAAAGACACATTCGTATTATTAATTTTTTGGAAATTCACACTCATCACAATTACATAAAACACCCAAATAAAAAATATTGCCTTTTTATAAATAAAATGTTAAGTTTTTTAAATTTTGTAATTTTATTATTAAAACTAGCATAATTAGAAATTAAGTTTTATAATAAATTTATGAAAAACTTGTTATTAAAGGCAAAAGAAACCAACAATTTAAACAAAGACGAAATTGTATCACTTTTATCCAACAACAATGAAAAAACAAGTAATGAAATTTTTGAACTAGCTAATCAAGTAAGAAAAAAACATGTTGGGGATGAAGTCTATTTAAGAGCGCTAATCGAATTTTCCAACACGTGCTCTCAAAATTGTTTTTATTGCGGTTTGCGATGCGCAAATAAAAATATTGAAAGATATAATTTATCAGAAAATGACATTTTACAATGCGTACAAAATGCAATTGATTTAGGCTACCAAACAATTGTCCTACAATCAGGAGAAAATCAAGCTTATCCAACAGAAAAAATGGTTAAGTTGATAAAAGAAATTAAGAAACACAATGTAGCACTTACTTTAAGTATCGGGGAAAAAACATACGAAGAATACAAAGCCTACAAAAATGCGGGCGCTGATAGATATTTGCTCAGAATAGAAACAACAAACGCCGAGTTATACCACCAAATGCACCCAAATACTACCTTTAAAAATAGAATTAACTGTTTAAAAAATTTAAAATCATTAGGCTATGAATTAGGTACAGGAAGTCTAATTGGCTTGCCGAACCAATCTATAGACTCCCTTGCCGATGATATTTTATTTTTCAAAGAAATTGGCGCAGATATGATTGGAGTCGGTCCTTTTATCCCACACCCACAAACCCCGCTTTCAAATACTAAAAATGGTAGCTTTGAACTAGCCTGTAAAATGATGGCTCTCACTCGAATTATCCTGCCTGAAATAAACATTCCAGCGACAACAGCAATGGAAACATTACAAACAGATGGGCAAAAACTAGCACTTCAACGCGGAGCAAATGTTGTTATGGTTAACCTAACAGCTAAAACCGTAAAAAAAGAATATGATATTTATCCAAACAAAACAAGCGCAAATCCTTATTCGATAAAAGAAAATCTTTTATCAATAGGAAGAACCATTGAAATGAACAGAGGAAACAGTTTAAAATGGGTAAAAGAAAAGCAAAAAAGGAATAATTTATGAAAATTGCAGAAAAAATAACTGATTTAATAGGTAAAACTCCACTTGTAAAAATAAATAAACTTAATGACAATGGTTACGCAACTATTGTAGCTAAACTTGAATCATTTAATCCCGCCCATTCAATAAAAGACAGAGTTGCTTTAAATATGCTTGAAACCGCAGAAAAAGAAGGTAAAATCACACCTAACAAATCAATTATCATTGAACCAACTAGTGGAAATACAGGCATTGGACTAGCATTAGCATGTGCAGTTAAAGGGTATAAATTGATTTTAACCATGCCTGAAACAATGAGTATAGAACGACAATTAATGGTTAAGGCGTATGGTGCGCAAGTTGTATTAACCAAAGGCGAACTAGGAATGAAAGGTGCAATAGACAAAGCACAAGAGCTAGCAAATGAAAACCTAAATGCTTTTATTCCTCAACAATTTTCAAACCCGGCAAATCCTAAAACCCATGAAAACTCAACAGCTCTCGAGATTATAAATGATACAGATGGAAAAATTGATATTTTAGTAGCTGGAATAGGTACAGGTGGGACAATTACAGGCATCGCTAAAACATTAAAAAAAATAAATCATAATATAAAAATAATTGGAATAGAGCCCCAAGACAGCGCAGTTTTATCTGGTCAACCAGCTGGAATACATAAAATCCAAGGGATTGGTGCTGGTTTTATTCCGGAAATTTGTGACACATCTTTAATTGATGAAATTATTCCAATAAGCAACGATGATGCCATAAATACAGCACGAGAACTTGGAACAAAAGAAGGTCTTTTGTCCGGTATCTCAGGTGGCGCCGCAATGCACGCAGCTATAGAAGTATCTAAGAGGGCTGAGAACGAAAGAAAATTAATTGTTGTAATTTTACCGGATTATGGTGAAAGATATTTAAGCACAGAATTATATTCACATTTAAAATAGCAAAAAATATTTTTTTCGTTTTTTAAACAAATATGAGAGTAAATCCTGTTAAAAATTATAACATTTATAGTCCTTGTGTTATCGCTAATAATACAAAGTTTGCGGCTGCTCAAACTTATAATATTTCAAAATTACCCACTTATTCAAATATTATAAATTTTACCGCTAATATAAAAAACATTGGACTACCAGCTAAAAATTATGATTTAAACAACAAAACAATTTTAATTACCGGTGCAACAGGTTCTTTAGGCTCTGCAATTGTTAACGAATTACTCTCGTCATATTCGCCTAAAAAAATTATAATATTTTCTCGTGATGAATATAAGCACTACAAAATGAAACAACTATTACCCAAAAACTCACCTGTAAAATTTATAATAGGTGATGTGCGGGATGAATACGCAACAAAAAAAGCAACAAAAGATGCTGATGTTGTAATTCACACAGCCGCAATGAAACATGTTTCTATATGCGAAGAAAATAAAGAAGAAACAATCAAAACAAACTTTTTGGGAACTTTAAACTTAATCAATGCAACATTAGACTCTAATGTTAAAAGATTTATTCTAATTAGCACTGACAAAGCTGCCAACCCTGAAAATTTCTACGGATACAGCAAAAAATTGGCTGAAAAATTAGTTCGAAATGCAAGCCATAAAGCACAAGAAAATCAATTATTTTCAACAATTAGAATGGGGAATATATTAGGTAGCAGAGGTAGTGTTCTCCCACTTTTTAAAGAACAAAAAGAAACTGGTGTCTTGACGGTAACAAATGATAAAATGACAAGATTTTTTATTAGCCCAAAACAAGCCGCAAAACAAGTTTTATCAAGTATTGAAATAATGCGTGGAGCTGAAACCTTTATCCCAAAGCTTAAAAGCGCTAAGATTATTGATTTAGCAAAACAAACAGCTCCAAACGCGAAAATTAAACTTATAGGCGCACTTAAAGAAGAAAAAATTCATGAAGATTTAATCGCGCAAGAAGAATTGTCAAAAACTTATGAATTAATAGACAGATATGTTATTTTTAACAACAAAAAGAATTTTGATGAAGCAACCAAATTACCAGATGATTTTTCTTTTTCCAGCAATGATGAAAAACTTGCTTTTTCAGAAGAAGAGCTAAATAAAATCATACAAGAATGTTTATAATTTAATCAAAAAATCCTGATATTAATTTTTCTATACGAGAACTAGCCACTCCATCGCCATAAGGATTTTTCTTTACATCAAAACGAGTTTTAGATTTTTCTTGAGATAAAACCTTTTCACTTTCGTTTAAAATTTTATCGTAATCTGCACCAACTAAAATCGAAACACCGGCGTCCACTCCCTCTGTTCTTTCGGTTTCATATCGCATAACCAAAGTTGGACAACCAAATGACGGCGCTTCTTCTTGTATTCCTCCGGAATCAGTCAATATTAATTTTGCATTTTTCATTAAATAAACCAACATTGGATAATCAAGTGGAGTAAGTAATTTTACATTTTTAACGTTACCTAAACAAGAATGTATTTTATCTTTAACATTTGGATTCGGATGAACAGGAATTACAAACGTATGGTCATCATATTTTTGAGACAAATATTTGATTGCATTTATAATTCTATCTATTCTTTCACCATGATTTTCTCGTCTATGTGCAGTTATTAAAACCAATTTTTCATCAATATTAACACCTTTTTGCTCAAAATATTTTTTAGCATTTTCAATCGTTTCTTCTGACAAGCAAAACAATGCATCAACAACAGTATTTCCTACAACACTGATTTTATTTTCTTCAATATTTTCCTTTAACAAAGCTTTTTTGTTCACTTCTGTAGGCGCAAAATGCAACTCAGTTATACGAGAAGTCATCTGCCTCATTGCTTCCTCAGGAAAAGGTTCCAACATATCATAAGAACGCAATCCGGCTTCAACATGAAAAACGGGAACTTTATTATAAAAACTAACTAAAGCGCCTGTCAATACTGAAATTGTATCCCCTTGAACAATCGTAGCATCAATTTTATTTGTATCAAAAACCGATTGCAATTTATCCAAAATTCTAGATTGCACACCGGCAAGAGACTGGTTTTCTTTCATTACATTAAGACTAACATCCGCACTTAATCCAAAATAAGACAAGGTTTGATTTGAAAGTTCTTTTTGCTGTTCCGTATTGCATATAATAACATTGTATTTGTCTGGAAATTTTTTCAGCTCCAAAATAACTGGAGCTAATTTAATAACTTCCGGTCGTGTTCCAAATACAAACAAAATATTTTTAATCATTGTCTTACCTTTAAATTACGTATCTATCATCTTTTCTAAAAAGTCTTACAATAAAGAATACCGCAAAATAAACTATAAGCAAAATAGTCATTTGTACCCAAGGATGAATATGTGTATTATTTTTCAGTATATAACATAAAACACTTACAGGTACAAATGTTACTGCAATTTGAAACAACCGAAGATAAGGCACTCTCCACTCCAATCCCGGCATAACAATCACCATACTTAAAATAAAATATAATATATTGGCAATTAATGTTGCAATACCAGAACCAATAATCCCCATCTTTAATATCAAAATATAATTTAAAGCCACACCAATTAAACCGGATACAACTTTTATTATCGTATTTATATAAGTTTTTTTAGATAACAAATACTGCATTGTCGTATATTCAGATAATGACAAAAAGAAACAAGCCGAAGCCAAATATGGAATTAAAACATAAGCTTCTTGGAACTTAGCATTTGCTAGTAAAGTAATATCTTTTGCATATACCGCAGACAACGCAACAAGTGGCAAACCAACCAACAAAAAATAACCTGTAATTTTAGATATTATAGGTCTTACATCTCGTCTATCTTCATACATATTGATAATTCTTGGAAAAGAAGCAATCGTTAATATAGCAAAAAAAGTCATCAAAATCGGAAATGTTAAACTATAACCAACACCAACAATACTAGCTGACTCAAACCCCTCTAACTGTTGAGTTATAAGTGTATTACTCTTTGTTATACACCACATACTAGCTGACGCTACAGCAATTGGAATCCCATATTTAAAGATTGATTTCAATGTATGCCACGAAACAGGTTCTAATTTAAAATATTTTAAAATATTACTTTGATAAATCAATAATAAATCTATTAATGAAATGGAAATTGCCATCCCCCATAATATAGAAACACCGCCTAAATGCAGATATTTTATAATCAAAACTGATATAGAAATGGTCAGTATTTGGTTTATTATTGTCGAAATAGTAAAAGCACTTGGCTTAATTTGAGCCCTTAAAATTTGAAACATTAAAGCCCTTATAGCAACAGGAATTGTAAGAAAAACTATCCCCATAAATAAACTAGGAGGGATTTTAAAAAACTCATAAAAATTGTGTCTAAATACATACGCAACTATAAACAACAAAGTAATATTCGTAGTTAAAAGCATTACTAAAATTGACAAATATTTAGAAATCTGATTTTGAAGTTGATGTTCCCTAAAAAATCTTAACCCACTTAAACCGACCCAATCAGAAAAAAGTATACACAAAAAAGACAGAACCGCAACCGATACTGTATAAACGCCATATTCTTCCCTTGATAAAAGATTGGTATATATTGGAACCAAGATTGTATTTCCTAATAGTCCACACAACTTAGATGGGGCATATTTAGCCATATCTTTAAATATTTCACGCATAGGCAGCGCAACATCAGTTATATACTTATTAACATGTTCACTCATACAGACTCATTAAAACTCAAATAATCAACTAACTCTAATTATCATAACACATAAAAAAGTTTTTTACACCTTATTTAAATTCTTTGTTGATAAATAATAATAATAATAATTTAGTGATGGAACTTAAAAAAACTAACCAAAATTAAGCCGTCATGCCGAATTTTACCGATATCGTAGGCTCGAGGCACGTTTAAGGCGAGGAGCAAGAGAGGAACCAAAGCACGCACACGATTTTTGTACGCTTTGCGCAAGCGCTCAGCTACAATCTCGGTAAAGAAGAAAAAACGGAGCCCACTCTCCGCCCTAACAGGAAATCTTGACATTCTTTTGTTTAAAAACGAGACGGGCTACGCTTTCAACAGGGTCAGGTGGGCTAATGCCCCTGCTTTAATTTCGAATTTTTGTTTTTATCTTGCTAGTTGTAAACCAACGGAGTTGGAGCTCCCCCCGAACCCCCTTGATATCATCCCCCAATTTATGTCTTGACAAATATTCTTTCGCCAAAACTTTTGTTAATTCTAAAATTACAATTTTTTTTCTAAATTATTCGGGACAGTAGTGAGGTCAGGCACGGCCGGACAATTAAACTTAACACTGTTGATAGACACAATTATTCGTTTAACAAATTTCTATATGCCCTAATATATTTGTTTATTGATACAGGCGTTATTAATAATATTATAAATAACAATTATTGTGTTGAGGGGGCTTTTTGCATTGTTTCCTCTCTTTTGGTCAAGTTCTTTTAAGTTTTATAATTTTTAATTAGCTGAAAAGTTTTCTATATAAATAGCAAAAAATTTTTTCACGCTTTTTATAACAGTAAAGTATTTAAAAAATTTTAAAGAGGTTTTTATACTAATGAATTTATTACCAATTTCACTTTGTCAGAATATTACTTTAAACTCAAATATAAAGGTATAAGAAAGAAAGCTTAATCAACATAATAATATTAAAGCAGTTTCTGTGGCGGAGAATAATTATTATCCAGTTTTTGGAAATTTAAATATTAAAAAACATTATACGCTACAAGAAGTAAAAAAGATGTTTCCAACAAATGAACTGCCTAAAGGTATTGTAACTGATGTTAAATTTAATAAGGATGATAGGGGTTTATATGTTAAAACTGAATTACAGCATAATACGCCAGAAATCCTTTATCCTGTTGAGTTTCCAACAATAGATAAAAAAACAGCAACAAAAGAAAATATTTTGGATGCGATTGATAACGATGAATATACGCGTGCTTTGAAATAGTGAAAATAATAATATAGTTTTTTCTAATGTTATTAATGTAAATGTTGTTTTGAAGTGTTATAATTTACTTGTTTAACAATATAGACGGAGGATAATATTATGAGAATAGCTATTCCTAGTGAAAATGGTAGATTGTGTCAGCATTTTGGACATTGTGAAACGTTTTCAATTGTTGATGTGGATTTAGATAGTGGAGAAATAGATATAAAACTTGACGCCCCGGAAGGTGGTGTGAGTTGTCATTGTGCGCCTTGGGTTGCACAACAAGGTGTTGAGCTTGTATTAGCCGGTGGTATTGGTGGGCGACCTGCTGCAGCATTGCAAGCGTTAGGTATTGAAGTTGTTGCGGGGTGTCCTGCTATTGAAATTGATGCTTTAGTGCAAAATTACATAAATAATCAATTGGAAGTTGGTGTTAATGCTTGTGGGCATGATGAACATCATAGTTGTCATGGACATGGGGATGGGCATCATTGCGGGCATCACCATTAATAAATTTTTTAAAATTCTAAGGGCTGTAATAAGCCCTTTTCTTGTATAAATATATGATTTATTTTCAGGAAAATATGTTATTATAAAATATAAGAAGAGAAGAATTGAAGAAGAGGTTTTTTATATGACTGATAGTTTGGTTACTTTGATTTGTCCGGCATGTGGCAAAGAAATGAAAAAAGTGTATATTAAAGAATGCGATAAGGTTGTAGATGTTTGTTCTCAAGGTTGTGGTGGTATCTTTTTTGACAACCAAGAATTAAAATTCTTTGATGAAGAAGATGAAATGATAGATGACATTGTTGGTATGTTGGAAGGAAAATATTTCAGTGCGGTAGACTCTTCTGAGACTAGAATTTGTCCGGTTTGCAATGTTCCTATGGTTAAAAACTGTACAAGCGGAACTAGCGAAGTGCAGATTGATGAGTGTTATACTTGTGGTGGAAAGTTCTTGGATTATGATGAGTTAGAAAGCATAAGAGCTGAGTTTTCAACAGATGAAGAACGAGATGCTCATTTTATGGCAAATCTTAATGGTGACATTACTCAGGCATTTGTTGGGCAAGATATAGAGCTTGATATGCTTAAACAACGTCGCTCTTGGTTCAAGAACTTCTATGATGCGTATATTTGGAGAATGTAATATATAAGCAATAGATGTATAAATATTTTGTCTTGTTTTTAGTCTTTTTATTTTATACAGCACCTGTTTTTGCAGCGGGTGTACTTGTCCAGAGTCGTGAGCCTTTTTCAACGAAATTTCCCAGACGTTATGTTTCGTTCAAGGTTTTAGAAGATTATAAGCTTAAAAATGGTATTAGTTTTGAGTATGGTTCTGTTATAAAAGGACGGATGCTTGAGGTTAAGTTGCCAAAACGTGGAAAACGAGATGCTTATTTTGTTTTTATGCCAGAATCTTATACTGTTCCGTCAAAAAATCTTACAAAATCATTAAGATATAAAAACCTTGAAGCTAAGTTAAGTGGGTATGAAAAGTTAAATAAGGTTAAATTGATAGAAAAAACAGGAGTGTATGCAAGTGGAGTTGTAATCCCTGGGGTGTCTCAAGCTTATTGGTTTTCCAAGGGGGTGTTAAAACCTAAATATGGGCAAACCAGAGTTAAATCAGGTGTTAATTCTGTTTATGAAAATTCGCCAATTTCATATATAGAACAAGGTGATGAGCTTGTTGTTAAAGAAGGTCGATTTTTAAAAATGAATTTTTACTTAGCAAATCAACCAAAATGGAAAGTTTTTAAGTCTAGGTTGTAGCAGAGCTGATGGGATTTTTAAAATTATAACTTAGTCTGTATATCTCATTAAAATATATTCTATTATACCACTCCCCTCCCCCGTATGCTAATCCCGTCACAATTAGCAGTCATTCTGAACTCGTTTCGGCATCTATTCAATAAACAACGCCAGCAAGGATTTTAGCGTATTTTTAAAATATTCGTTACTTTTTTCTGTCTTGAAATTTTTTAACGCTCAGAAGTTTCGCTTAATGCCCTTACGGGCAAGCCAGCTCAGTTTCTTCGCTCCACGGACTTCGTCCGTCCGAAATTTCGCTTTTTGCTTAGGCGACGCAAAAAGAAATAAAGTAACCAAAGCACGCACACAGAGTTGTAGTTTTCGCAAAGCTCAAACACAACTTCTAGCTGGCTGCATACCTGTCTCGTACGCTTCGAGCAAGCTCTCAGCTACGATATCGGTAAAAAGAAAAACGGCGCCCACGCTACGCCCTAACAGAAAATCTGGGCATTCTTTTGTTTAAAAAAGATACGGGCTACGCTTTCAACAGGGGCAGGTGGGCTAATGCCCCTGCTTTAATTTCAAATTTTTGTTTTTATCTTGCTAGTTGTAAACCAACGTAGTTGGCGCTCTCCCTGAAACCACTTGCCAAATCAGGGGCTTTAGCCACAGAATCCCCTCGACTCCATTCCTGAATTTATATTTTGACAGATATTTTTCCGCTAAAACTTTTGTTAATTCTATAATTTCAAATTTTTTCAAAAATTATTCTGGACAGTAGTGGAAACAAGTTCAGGATGACGCTTAACCTTGGAGAAGAGCTTGGGACTTGGAGTGTGTGTTGTTTGACTTATGATTGAGGTGCGGTTGGGCGTGTAGGCTGTTTTACCAAGTAGACAATAATTTAACTAAATTTTTGTTGTAATTCATTCTATCATTAACTTTTACCATAACGATTACAAAAATCTTGCTCAAAATTAAAAAATATTATATTATAAAATGTAAGTTGGGAAACATAATACATTTAGAATAGTATGGTGTAATTATTTGCATAGTAAAATCTGTAAAATATCATTAGAGATTTTGCTCACCCAATAAAAATTGGTTAAATCTTGAGATAGAAATATAATAAATAAGGAGATAGTTTTATGAAAAGCAACAAGGCTGAAACCCGCAATTTACTAGGGGAGGGGGCTTTTGTAGGCGTTTAACTTTTCCTAAAACACAAAAAATCAAATCTTCTTTCTTTAAATTTAATAAAAAAGCATTTACTCTTGCTGAGGTTTTGATTACCTTAACAATTATAGGTGTTGTTTCTGCGTTAACAATCCCTGCGCTTACACAGAATGTTGAAAAACAAAAAACAATTACAGCTTTAAGAAAAGCTTATGCTGAATTAACTCAAGTTGTTGAACGGGCAAAGGTAGAACATGGCGATGTAAAAGATTGGGATTTTAATTTACAAGGTTTGGAGTTTTTTGATACATATTTAAATAATTATTTAATAGTTCAAACGGTTACTCGTGCAGAATTTAATAAACAAAATAATATTAAATATAAAGAAATCTCAGGCAAAGAAGAAACGGGGCTTGCTATTTTTAGATTTGGCGAAGGTCGTTTTTTAACATTGCCATCCGGTGCACACATAATGCAAACAGAAACAAACTATTATAACAATTATTACGGCAGAAGAGGAATTACTATAGATATCAATGGTTTAGCCCCACCTAACACTTTTGGTAAAGATGTTTTTCTTTTTCAAATAATACAAGAAAATGGACGAGTAGTGCCTCACTATTTTGATGATCAAGAATTGTACAAAGACTTACCGGATAGAAAAAAATTAAAAGATGGACCATCTTCGTTTAGATATCAATGTAATAAACAAGGTCGCGGCTTGTGGTGTGGCGCGTTGATTTATTCTGATGGCTGGAAAATTTCAAAAGATTATCCTTGGTAGAATAAAAATATAGTTCTTTTATAAAATATTTTTATTAAAAAGCCCCGCTTTTTAGCGAGGCTTTCAGAGTTTCTTAATTTAAAGCTATTAGCAAGCTCCGCAACCAGAGCATTTAGCGTTCAAGTATTCTTGGGCTTCTGCCATTCTAACTTTGATTCTGCCGTCAACTGCAATGCCTTCGCCAGTTGCTTCTGAAACTAGAAGTGGGTTGATATCAAGTTCGTCGATGAATTTGAAATCATTAACAAGTTGAGACAATCTCAATAACGTTTCTTCAATTTGATCGATTTGAGCAGGTTTTGTACCTCTAGCACCTTGAAGAAGTTTGTATGCTTTAACTGAGCGAACCATTTCTGATGCGTCAATGTCTGTAAGAGGTGCAATTCTGAAAGTTACGTCTTTCAATGCTTCAACGAATACGCCGCCAAGACCGAACATCATCATAGGACCGTATTGTGGGTCTGTTGCAATACCACAAACCATTTCTCGGTTACCTTTAACCATTTCTTGAATGATTACACCTTCAAGACCATCAATTAATCCTTTTGCTTCAAGTCTTTCAAGTAATCCTTTGTATTCGTTTCTTAATTGTTCTTCTGAACGGATATTTACAACAACACCGCCAACATCTGTTTTGTGCGAAGTTGTTTTAGAAGTCATTTTCATAACAACTGGGTATCCGATAGAGTTTCCAAGGTTTACAACTTCTTGTTCATTAGTTGCTAAACCGTACTTGCAAGCTCTAATTCCATAAGCTTGAAGAACATCAATTGATTCTAAAGTTGTTAATTGATCTCTGCCTTCTTTAACTGATGCACGAAGAATAGCTTCAACTTTAGCTTTGTCTACGTCATAGCATGGAGTTTTTCCAACTGGTTTTTCCATCCATTGACGTTGTTGATCAAGTCTTGCTAATGCTTCAGCAGCTTCTTCTGCGTACATATAAAATGGCATATTTACATCCATTTCAGAAATAGCTGTAAAGAATTCGCTAGTAGTCATAAATACACCCAAAATTGGTTTTGTTGGGTTTTTAGCTTTGATTTCCATCAATGCTTTAGCTACATCA
Source organism: Candidatus Gastranaerophilaceae bacterium (assembly GCA_045635965.1). Taxonomy (GTDB): domain Bacteria; phylum Cyanobacteriota; class Vampirovibrionia; order Gastranaerophilales; family Gastranaerophilaceae; genus RGIG2134. The sequence goes on along the minus strand of JAZTWQ010000005.1, from coordinate 224,899 downwards.
ATATCTTTTAAGCCTAAGAATGGTAAGTAAATAACCATAATCATATCAACGTTTTCATCAGCAATAACTGTTTCTAATGTTTGAGTGTAGTGCTCAATTGGTGCTGAAGCAATCATATCGATTGGGTTTTTAACAGATGCTGCAGAAGGTAAGAAGCTTCTTAACTTGTCTTTAGTTTCATCTGTAATTTTAGCCATTTCCATGCCGCTTTCGCAAATAGCGTCAGTTGCCATAATTCCAGGACCACCTGAGTTTGTAATGATAGCAACTCTGTTTCCTTTTGGAATTGGACAGTTAGAAAATGCTTTTGCGTTAGCAAATAAGTTTTTCAAAGAAAATTCTCTGATAACGCCTGATTGGTTCAACAAGGCTGCTGCTGCTTTATCTGCACCTGCCAAAGAACCTGTGTGAGATGATGCTGCAGACGCACCGGCTGCAGAACGTCCAGCTTTTAAGGCAAGAATTGGTTTCTTTTTAGTAATTCTTGTAGCTAATTTTCTGAAGTTAGCTGGATTTTGAATTGATTCCATATATAACAAAATTTGTTTTACGTCATCATCATTTTCCCAGTATTCAAGCATTGTTTCAGCGTTAACATCAGCTTGATTACCAATAGAAACGAATTGTGCAAAACCTAGGTTAAGATCTTTTAAAATATTCAAAATACCACCACCAAGTGCACCTGATTGAGAAACGAAACCAATATCTCCACGAACAGGAAGTGATTCAGCAAATGTTCCATCCATCATTATTTCTGGATTTGTGTTTAATACGCCCAAGCAGTTTGGACCAACACATCTCATGCCATATTCTTGAACTTTAGCAAGAAGTTGTTTTTCCATTTCAGCACCTTCTTTGCCTGTTTCTTTAAATCCTGCAGTAATAATACATAGACCTTTTATGCCTTTAGCATTACATTGATCGATTGTATCAAGCACGAATTTAGCGTTAACAACGATAATCGCTAAATCAACTTCTCCTGGAATTTCAGCGATAGAAGAATATGCTTGAAAACCTTCAATCATGCCACCTTTTGGGTTTACAGGATAAATATTTCCATTGAATTTGTAGTCTCTTAATCTTTGCATGATTTCAGAACCAATAGTTTTTGGTTTAGTTGAAGCTCCAACCACCGCAATTGATTTTGGTTTCATGATTTTGTCTAAAACATTTTGTGTCATTTTTTTAACCTTTCTTTTTGCGTCTGTTTTAACTATATTATCTCTCTTTAATTCTTTTTAGTATCCGTTATTTAGCCATTCTCTATTACGGAAATTTGCACCAATTTCTTTTGCAAATTGTTCGCATTTTTTAACGTCAACTGCATAATCTTTGTATCCTGTAACAACGGATAATGTTGTTTTAAATCCTAATTTTACGGCATTAGTTGCAAATTCTTTCATTGAATTATAAGCATTTTCGATTTTAGGTTGAGAAAGCTCTTTGTATAGATGTTCATTTTCGCCATTTAAACTAATTGAAAATTCATCAACAATTCCAACTAATTCTTCAAGAATATTTCTTTTATGAATTGCGTTTCCATGCCCATTTGTGTTAATTCGGATTTTTGTATTTGGGTAGTTTTCTTTAATGTATTTTGCAACTTCTTTTAACACTTCTATTTTAATCGTTGGTTCTCCATACCCACAGAAAGTAACCCCTGAAGAAATAAGGTTTTCAACATTTTTAAGCTGTTCAATTACATCATGAGCTGTAATATTTTCACTTTCAAGCCACATATTAGAGCCAACAACATCGTCCTTTATTCCTCTAATACAAAATATACAATCATTTGTACACAAATTGGTTAAATTAATATATATTTTACCATCTAGTAAATAAACTAAGTTACTCTTAACCATTTTTCTACCTCTTAATTTAATTTTCTCACGAGCAAGCATTATAATCAAGTAATTTTTCAATAAATTGATTATTAATTTTGTATTAATTTTAAAAAATTTTAATTTCAATATGATATGATATAATCAAATAGGTTAGTAAAAATATAAGGAGATTAAAAATATGAGTAATCCTATTATGGCAAGGGGTTTTTCTCAGGGAGAATATATAAATTCTCAACCAATGACAATCAATGGAACTATAAACAAATTATTCGGAATGTTTGTTATCCTTCTAATATCTTTTGGTGTTGTTTGGAATCAATACACTTTAGGATTTATTGATAAAGTTAATATGCTAACAGGAATAGGCATTGGAGTTGGTTTTCTACTAGCTTTAATAATTTCTTTTACGAGAAAAGCTATGAATGTACTTGTTCCTATTTACGCTTTTTGCGAAGGTATGGCACTAGGTGGCATTTCAGCTATGTTTAACGCATCAATGCCAGGTATTGTTTCTCAAGCAGTTGCTGCTACATTTTTTACATTATTTGCATTATTAGCTACTTATAAATCAGGATTAATTCGAGCCACTGAAAAATTCCGTTCTACAATTATAGTTGCAACACTTGGAATCGGCTTAACTTATTTAGTAGCAATCGTTTTATCACTATTTGGAGTACATAATTTAAGTGCTGCACTTATGTCATCTAGTTCAATGGGTATTGCTATCAGTGCTATTGTTTGTATTGTAGCCGCTCTAAATTTAATTCTTGATTTTGATTTTATTGAAAACGGCGCTCAAAGATGCTTTGGGAAAGAAATGGAATGGTACGGTGCATTCGGGCTAATGGTTACTCTTGTATGGTTATATTTAGAAATTCTAAAATTATTAGCTAAATTAAATAGTAGACACAATTAAGGCGCAATAATGGTAGCAAATGTTAAAACGGCAGCAGTTGTTGGTTTAGAAACATACGAAATATCTGTAGAAGTAGATTTAAATTTAGGAGTCCCAGCCTTTATGGTTGTGGGGCTTCCTGATTTAGCCGTTAACGAAGCAAAAGAAAGAGTCCGCTCGGCGATAAAAAACTCTGGTTACATGTTCCCCCCTCGAAAAATTATAGTTAATCTTGCTCCTGCGGATATAAAAAAAATGGGTTCTTGTTATGATTTACCAATTGCAGTTGGAATTTTAGCAGCAGATGATGTTATAGATGCAGATAAAACCAATCAATATGCTTTTTTGGGAGAACTTTCATTAGATGGAAGTTTGAAAACAGTAAATAGTGTTTTACCTACCGTAATTGGGCTTAAAAAGCTAGGAATAAACAATATAATTGTACCTGAAGACAACAAATACGAAGCAGCACTTGTTCCAGAAATTAATGTTTATGCTGCTAAAAACTTAAACGAAGTTGTTAATCACTTTACAACGGATGAAACTTATGCGCCGCTAGAAAAAGTTTCTGTAGATATAAACAAAATGTTAGCAACAGTTAACAAAGAAGATTTTTTATTTGATTTTAAAGATGTAAAAGGACAGACTAAAGCAAAAAAAGCATTGGAAATAGCTGCCGCTGGCGGACATAATTTGTTAATGGTAGGGCCTCCAGGGTCAGGTAAAACATTATTATCCAAATGTTTTGCATCAATTTTACCTCCGCTAGAAATCGAAGAAGCATTAGAAATCACTAAAATATACAGCATTGCGGGCTTACTTACTAAAGATATGCCCTTAGTAAATAAACGTCCATTTAGAGTTGTACACCATTCAGCTTCAGGGGTTGGAATTATCGGAGGTGGACAAAACCCTAAACCAGGAGAAATAACACTTGCCCATAGAGGGGTTTTATTTTTAGATGAAATTGTAGAATTCCCAAGACAAGTCTTAGAGGTGCTAAGACAACCGCTAGAGGATGGCAAAATAGCTATTTCTAGAGCAAAAGTTGCTGTAGAATATCCATCTGATTTTATTCTATTGGCATCTATGAACCCTTGTCCTTGTGGTCATTTAGGCGATCCTCAAAAAGAATGTGTTTGTAATGATTTTCAAATAGAACGTTACCGTGCAAGATTATCAGGTCCGCTTTTAGATAGAATTGATATGCAAATTGAAGTCCCCAGATTAAGCTCAGATGAATTATTGAACACATCTGTGGCTAGCGAAAGCTCAGAAGACATAAGAAAAAGAGTTGTTACGGCAAGAAAAATTCAAGCTGATCGATACAAAAACTATAACATTTTTACAAATTCAGAGCTAACTCCAAATTTAGTAAAAAAATTCTGCCAAGTAGATGAAGACTCAAAAACAATGTTAAAAATGGCTATTACTAAATTCGGATTATCAGGTCGTTCGTATGACAGAATTTTAAAACTTTCAAGAACCATTGCTGATTTGGATGGAAGTGAAAATATTCAATCAAGGCATATTGCTCAATGTTTACAGTATAGAACATTAATTTCTAATAAGTAATTAGTTACCAGTCTTGAGCACCATAAGCATTCCAGCTGTTAATTTGTGCTAATAGCTTGTTTATCTGTTGTTGCGCAGTTGTTTGTCCTTCAACAATCATATCTGGAGGTAAAAAAGACATTGCTCTTACTTCTTCTTTTGCCTTGCGGACTAAGTGTTTTTGCTTTTCTCTTTCAGCAAACATCCATCCTCTATATCCGCATTCTTCAGGATAATCATCCCAAACGCATTGAGGTCCTCTTGTTTCGTTTTGAGATATACAATCAGTTTCTCCGTCAAGAATAGGCATACAGCGGCCGCAATGTAAGCATAACCCTTGTGGACGTTGTATTTCTGCTTGAATTTTCTCAAAATCTAATTCTTTCATTGCTATTATTGTAGAATATTTTTTCTTTTAGTTGTATTTTTAAATATTTCTTAATATTATTTTCTTAACAAATGTGATTTATTTTTCAAAAGTTGTAAAATTGTATTATAGTAGAGAAGAATATAGTTTGTATGAAGATATTATTTTTACATAGAAATTTTCCGGGACAATTTAGATATTTGGCGCCGGCGTTGGCTCAGGACAAAGAAAATGAAGTTGTGTTCATTACAAATGCACATAATGGTCAAATTCCTGGGGTGAAAAAGCATGTTTATAATTTAAAAAGAGAAGTTCCAGCTAATTGTCATAGATATTTAAGATTTTATGAAGAGTGTATAAATCATGGACAATCGGCAGCAGAATTGGCTTTGCAGTTGAAACAATCTGGCTTTTATCCGGATATTGTGTATGGGCATACTTGGGGGCAAACGCTGTTTATGAAAGATGTTTTTCCTGAAAGTAAGTTGCTCGGGTATTTTGAATGGTTTTTTAATGTAAAGGACTCATATCTGGATTTTGGACATAAAGAAGTTAATATCGACGAGCGTGCCAAGTTTAGAATAGACAATTCTCAGTTGTTTATAGACTTACATTCTTGTGATGCGGGGCTTTGTCCTACAAATTATCAGGTTAAACAGTTTCCAGAAATATATAGAAATAAAATAAAAGTCTTGCATGATGGAATAGATACAGATTTTTGTTGTAGAAAAGACGATGCATCCTTGTTTATTCCTGACAAAAACATTACTTTAACAAAAAATGATGAAGTTTTGACTTATGGTACGAGAGGAATGGATCCATATAGAGGATTTCCTGAATTTATGCGTGCAGTTGAAATATTGCAGAAAAAACGTCCAAATTTGCATGTTGTAATTTCAGGTAAGGATAGAGTTTGTTATGGTCCGCCGTTGCCAAATGGAAAAACTTATAAACAAAAAATGTTAGAAGAACTGGATTTGGATTTGAATAGACTCCATTTTACTGGTTTGTTGCCGTTTGATAAGTTTGTAGATATGTTGAATATAACTTCAGCGCATGTTTATCTTACATATCCATTTGTATGTTCATGGTCGTTGTTAAATGCTATGGCGTGTGAATCACCGATTATTGCTTCAAATACGGATCCGGTTTTGGAATTTTTGGAAGATGGTAAAAATGCATTGCTTTGTGATTTCTTTAACGTAGAAGAGCAAGTTGAAAAAATAGAATATGCTCTGGATAATAGGGATAAAATGGAAGAGTTGAGAAAACAAGCCCGTAATCTTATTGTAGACAAATATTCATTAAAAGATTTGTTACCACAGCACATAGATTATTTAAAATCTCTTTTGTGATTTTAATATGTTAAGTTTGTAAAGCGTTTAAAAGCCTTATTCTATAAGGCTTTTAGTTTTTTCTTCTTTTTTAGGTATAAAGTTTTAGAAAAAATTGCCGATATACGACGTATGAATGTGTACTTATAGGAGAAAAGCAAGGATGAATATTACAAATTTGATTGACATTAGAAATAAGGGATACCCAATTTTTAAAGATTTTGAGTCATATTCGAACAGCGAATAAAATGATTTAAAAATATGTGTAAACAAATGTAAACTCGAATAATTCTAGTGATAGCAAGGGTTTACGAAAAATTGATAAATTTGGCGTTAAAGTTTAAAGTTAAATTTGTCGATAAACAAAGTATATTATCATGTCTTAATAAATAAGGAGAAAAAAATGAACGTAAACGGAATCGATCCAAATTTGCAAGCACAAGCAAAGCAACTCTTGCAAAGTAAAGACAAAGTCGATCACAGTCGAGAAGATTTAGAAGTGCTTTGGGAATATACAAAGCAAACGAATGAACTTGATCTCGGTGGTGCATCAGACGAAGATGTTATTGCAATGTTTGATGTACTGGATACAGAAGGTAATACGCTTAAAAATGCATTGGCTTTATTGTTAAATGCGATTAATGATGGTGCTATTCCTAAAGGAGAAACGCCAAGTACGCCTGAAACACCTGTTGTTCCAGATGAACCGGCAGTGCCGGATACTCCGGTTGCCCCTGATGCTCCGACTGTACCAGATGAACCTGCAGTACCTGACACACCAACAGTGCCTGATACTCCAGTTGTTCCTGATACACCAGTTGTTCCTGATACACCGGCTGTTCCAGATACACCAGCGGTGCCTGATGCTCCAACAGTCCCAGAGACTCCGGCTCCGGGGGCTAATGAAAAAGCCTTTGTTCAGTTGTTCCCAAAAGCAACGCAAACATTGGAAATTAATGGTAAATCATTTACTATCGAAAACCAATCAAAAACATCTAATAACTTTGCGTACTATATGGATGGAGATACATTGGTTATTGAAGGTAGCGATTTAAAAGTTACATCCGCGGCTGAAGATATGGCAGATAATATTAAAGTTATGGGTAATAGAAACACGCTTGATATGAAAAATGGCGATGATGCAGTAGAAGTTGAAGGCGATATGAACATGATTTACGCCGGAGATGGTAGCGATTTCGTCAAAATTCGTGGTGATATGAACTCTGTCGATTTAGGTGTAGACTCTGATACAGTATGGATAGCGGGTAATAATAACCAAGCACACGGTGGTGACAATGTTAAGCTAGGTGCAGAAGATGGTGATAACTTCTTTGCGATGGGTGCTGCCAATAACTTGTTTGGTCAAGAAGGAACTGACGCGGCGTACTATAATACAACAGATGCTGTTGAAGGAATGTTTACATCGGGTGTTGGTCAAGAACTTCGAATTGAGGAAACTATTACCGATGGTACCGATTTTGAAAATTGGGTAAATGGTGATGATGATATTGATGGTCCACCATACGATGAGCCACCAAAACCTCTTGATGGTCACGAAGTCCGTGCGTACGACGACAACACGTATACTGATAAGTATGAAAAAGAACCAATTTACTATACAGAATATAGAGACATTGCTTATCGTGAATTGTCCGTAATGACAGAAGAAAACAAAGAAACCGGTGAAGGTGTTGTAACTAAATATGATGACAATGGTGCAGAATCAACTAAGATTACCTTGAGTCCGGATGGTTCAGTAGTTGTTACATCAGGAGAAACTACTACTACAATTCCAGCTGATGAAGTTACATTCTACGATAAAGAAGGTAATGTTGTTAATAACACCGGTTCATTGGAAGCAACTTTGGAAAAACTAGCAACTGGTCAAGTTGATGTCGGGGATAAAAACGGCGTAACTGCACAAGAGCTATTTGCGGCAATGCAAGCTGTTAAAAAAGCAAATGAACTTTTAGAAAATAACGATGACCCTTCTAAAGAGGCAACACTAAAAGCAAATGCTGATGTAGCAAATGCTGAATTGCAAAAATTGCTTGGTAAGTAATTTCCAAAACAATAAATTCCAAAAACGAGGATGACCTAAAAAATCATCCTCGTTTTGTTTATTAATAAATATTTATCAATTCTCGTATTTTGCTTATAACTTTTTGTGCTTCAATTTGCGCTTTTCTTGAGCCGTCTCTTATGATGTCATCAACCATATCTGGGTTTGTGCTTAATTCAGTTCTTTTTTCTCGGATTGGTGCAAATTTTTCATTAATAATTTTGGCTAAATTTCGTTTGCAATCAGCACAGCCTCGAGTACCTGCAGAACATTCGGCAGCACAGCATTTTGTTTCTTCTTCGGTTGCAAAAATTTGGTAGTATTTAAATGCAACTTCACATTGTTCGGGATGTCCTTTGTCATCTTTTCTAACACGGCTGCGGTCTGTGATACATTTCATTATTTTTTTAGTTGTATCTTCTTCTGTGTCAGAAATTTTTATATCATTATTAAATGATTTTCCCATTTTTTGACCATCAACGCCACAAAGAAGTGGTACTTGCGTTAATTTGGGCATTGGTTCTTTTAGAAAATCAGTTTTGTAGATATTATTAAATCTGCGTGCAATATCTCTTGTTATTTCAAGGTGTGCGAGTTGATCTTGTCCTACAGGAACAACATCAGCATTAAATGTAAGAATATCAGCGCTCATCAAAACAGGATAGCCTAATAGTCCGTATGAAATAGTATCTGTTTTAGCTCCAGAACCATCGCCACGAATAATTTTTGTCATATCTTTGAGTGTCGGATCCCTTTCTACCCAGTTTTGAGGTGTAATCATACTTAAATAAATGTGTAATTCTGCAGTTTGTGGTAATAAAGATTGCACGTAAATAGTAGATTTTTCAGGGTTTAATCCTGATGCAATCCAGTCCATAACTACTTCTCTTGTGTCATTTCTTAAGTTTTCTGTTTTGTCATATTTAGTTGTTAGTGCATGCCAGTCTGCTGCGAAAAAGTAGCAATCATATTCGTCCTGTAAATCAACCCAGTTTGTTAAAACCCCCATATAGTGACCTAAGTGGAGTTTTCCTGTTGTTCTCATTCCTGATACGATTTTCTTCTTTTCCATTGTTTTACCTCATTATATTGTTATTTATAAGATAACATAAAAATGATTGTATTTTGTATTAAAAGATTTTATTTTATTCTCAAATTATTATTTAGCAAATTTATTTTTGTTTGAATTTTATATGATTGAAAAGAAAGGAATAATATGAAAGTTTTACCGATTTTTAGTCCGATATATCAAATTAATAACAATAAAAAAGAATTTGCTAATAATAATATTAATAATGCATCTTCTCCAATAAAAATAAATAGCCTTGAAGGCGTACCTAAAAGCTATATAAGTTTTTCTGGTGGTGCTTCTTTAGATTTGTGTGAAACACTGGCTCTTTTACATAGTAAATATGAAAGAACTGGTGAAGAACAAGAACCTTATCTTGTTAAAATGGAAATTTTAAAAGAATTGGAAAGAAAAAATCCGGATGATAAAACATTAATAGATATTCATAAACAAGTTTATGCAAACTTGGCACTTGCTAACAATTTGGATGAAATTAAAACAATGTATCCTACATTTAGATTGGTTAAAAGCTTTAATGAAGTTGCGTTTAAAGATAATGAATTTGTAGCAGAAATAAAAAGAGGCGAAAATCCTATTTTTAATAACAAAGAAGATTTAAGTGTTCAATTAATAAAACTTTATTGGGGTGAGGGATTTTCGCTAAGTGATATCGCAAAACAATCAAATACTACCCCGCACAAAATAGCTTTAGTTATGGAAAAACTGAATATAGAACGAGTATCTCCTTATTATGGGCGTTTATTAAAATTATCCGATAAAGAATATAATGAACGTTTTACTAGAGAAATAGCTGAAAAAAGAGAGATTATAGCTGCTCAAAAAAGAGGTGAACCTTATATTCCAAGAAAACCATTATCTAAAGAACATAAACAACATATTTCTGAAAGTTTAATTAAGTTTTACTCTGAGCATCCTGAGCGTCTTGCTAATATGTCAGAAAGGCAAAAAGAGTTTTTTAAAAAGCATCCAGAGGAAGCTCTGATTTTTAGATTTGTAATGTACAAGGCTTGGAATATGGACTCTTGTGCTGTAGTTAGGCGAAACCTTAAATCGTTTTTAGTGCAAAATAATATTCAAGTTGAAAGACAAGAAAAAGAACCTAGATATGAATATTTAAGTAGAGTTCAATCAGAAAAAATGAAGACTTTTTGGGATACACATCCTTATGAGAAAAAGAAATTCACAAAAGGTGTTCAACATGCTTGGGATAAAATAAATAATCATAAAAATATTGATTTGATTAGGAATACTGCTGATGCAGCTATGTTGCCTAGGTCTTTGGTGCTTCAAATGAAGAGTTGGGCAAGAGAACAAAATGAAATAGAAAAAGCGTTGCCTAGGGAAATGCGTAAAGATTTTGATGTGGATTCATTTAATCCGAGCGTAGCTTATCAGTTGTTTGATGCAGAGCTTATTAATAACACAAATGAACATAAAATTTTAAATGAATTTTTTAAACACAATAAAAGTGCCTTTAAATTGTTCAATGATGCAATATCATTTCACATAATGGGAATACATAATTACTACAAAAGAAGTAATTATGCAGATACAGATTTAGCTAGAAATATTATTGTTCATATCAATAAAGAAATGAACGGTCGAACAAAAATGGATGTTAATTCAGTTATAAAATTTTATGCTGAGCTTTTAACAATAATAAAAAATAGTGGAAATATTGATGAATATAATAAAATCCTAAAAGCGTACGACTTAGTATATAATAGGGATTTTAATGCTGGTGTTAACACATTGCTAAATATGTAACACAATATGTAACTCTATATGTATACATCTAACTTAACATTTTAGTTAAATATCCCTTTTTGTATTATAATATTTTCATAGACACAAAAAGAAAATGGGGTATAGAAATGGGATATGAAATTTTAAAAAAAGTTGAGCTTTGTCCAAATCAATATGAATTAACAATTAAAGCTCCTTACATTACACGTAACGCAAAAGCAGGTCAATTTATTATCTTGCGTGTTGAAGAAGAAGGTGAAAGAGTTCCTTTAACAATCGCTGACTTCGATAGAGAAAAAGGTGAATTGACTATTGTTTATATGGCAGTTGGTTATACTACTAAAAAACTTGCAAAACTTGAAGTTGGCGATGAAATCGTTGATATAGTAGGACCATTAGGACAACCTACTCATATTAAAAACTACGGTACAGTGGTTTGTTTAGCTGGTGGTTATGGTGCCGCACCTTGCTATTTGATTGCAAAAGCATTTAAAGAAGCTGGAAACAAAGTTTACATGATTATGGGTGCTAGAAACAAAGACCTTATTTTCTGGAATGATAAAATGAAAGACGCATGTACTGAATTGTATATAACAACTGATGACGGTTCTTTAGGTACTAAAGGTTTCGTTACAGGAGTTATGGAAGATATTATGGCAAAAGAAAAAGTTGATTATGCAATTGCTGTAGGGCCAATGCCGATGATGAGAGCTGTTGCTGAATTAACTCGTGGAAAAGGTATCAAAACAGAAGCTAGTATGAACCCAATTATGGTTGATGGTACAGGCATGTGTGGTGCTTGCCGTGTTACTGTTGGTGGAAAAGTTAAATTTGCTTGTGTTGATGGTCCTGATTTTGATGCTCATGAAATCGATTTTGATGAGGTTATCAACCGTACAAGAATTTATAAAGACGAAGAAAGAAAACGTTCTGAAAATTGTAACTTGTTAAAACAAGCAGAAGCGTTGCAAACAAAATAGAAGGGGGACAATATGTCTAGCAATCAAATTCCAACATGCCCACTTATGAGTGCCGGCAACGAAATTCAAGTATTATGTTCACAAGATAAATGCGCTTGGTATATGAAAAGTTATAAAACTTGTTCAGTTTATCTTTTAGCACATGATGCAGCATTGAGCATAAAAGAAAAACAAGCTAAAAAATAATTTAAGGGAGCCTAAAATGACAATGACACAGTTGAAATGTGATATTAAAGATATTAATCTTGCAGATCAAGGTAAAAGACAAATAGAATGGGCGTACAAAGACATGCCTGTTTTGTCAATGATTAAAGATAGATTTGAAAAAGAGAAACCCTTTGAAGGTGTCAGACTTTCAAGCTGTGTTCACGTAACTAAAGAAACTGCAGCGTTATGTATTGCGATGAAAGCTGGTGGCGCTGATGCTATATTGGTAGCTTCAAACCCGCTTTCAACTCAAGATGACGTGGCTGCGGCATTAGTTAAACATTATGGAATTCCTGTTTTTGGCTATGCCGGAGAAAGCAAAGAAGCTTACGCAAGCCATGTTGAAGAAGCTATGAATCACAATCCTCAATTAATAATTGATGATGGGTGTGATATCGTTGCTACAATTCACCAAAAACGTCCTGAATTAATCAAAGACATTATTGGCTCAACAGAAGAAACAACAACTGGCATCATAAGATTACAAGCTATGGAAAAAGACGGTAGCTTAAAATGGCCAGCTGTTGGTGTAAATAGTTCACAAACAAAACATTTATACGACAATAGATACGGTACCGGTCAAAGCACAATGGATGGTATAATTCGCGCAACAAATATTTTACTTGCAGGTAAAGTTGTTGTAATTTGTGGTTATGGCTGGTGCGGCAAAGGTTGTGCTATGCGCGCCAGAGGAATGGGCGCTAACGTAATCGTTACAGAAGTTGATCCGCTTAAAGCGTTAGAAGCTGCTATGGAAGGCTTTAGAGTTATGCCTATTGCTAAAGCTGCACTAGAGGGTGATTTATTTGTAACAATTACAGGAGACAAAAATGTTGTTGATATGCCTCATTTGTTGTCAATGAAAGATGGTGCAATGGTTTGCAACGCTGGACACTTTGATGTTGAGGTTAACGTTACTGACTTAAGAAAAGAAACAACAGAGATTAAGCAAATTCGTCCAAGTTTAGAAGAATATAAACTTAAAAACGGCAAATCAATTTACGTTTTAGCAGAAGGTCGTTTGGTTAATTTAATCGCAGCAGAAGGTCATCCTGCGTCCGTTATGGATATGAGCTTTGCAAATCAGGCTTTAGGGATGGAATTCTTGATTAAAAACCAAGGCAAACTTGAAAACAAACTTTATACTTTGCCGCATGAAGTTGATATAGAAATAGCTAAATTAAAACTTGAGTCAATGGGGATTGAAATTGATACTTTAACAGAAGAACAAGAAACGTATTTAAATAGCTGGACATCCGGCACAATGTAAGAATTTTGAAAGGCAGTTCAAACTGCCTTTTTTATAATAAGGGGAGTATGTATGAAAGCAGTCGTTTTTAGTGATAATTTAAAATTAGTCAATGACTATGAAAAGCCTATTGCAAAAGAGGGCGAGGCTTTAGTAAAGGTCTTAATGGCAGGGATTTGTAATACCGATTATGAGATAACCAAAGGATATATGGGTTATAATGGTATTTTGGGTCATGAATTTGTTGGCGTTGTAGAAGAAATCAATGCCAAAGATAAATCATTGTTAGGCAAAAGAGTTGTCGGCGAAATAAATTGCGGTTGTGGAGTATGTGATTATTGCAAGCAGGGACTAGAAAGACATTGTTTTAATCGTCAGACTTTGGGAATCTGGAAAAAAGATGGATGCATGGCTCAATACGTAACAATGCCTGTTAAAAACTTATTAGAAGTTCCCGAAAATGTAACAAACGAAGAAGCGGTAATGGTTGAACCTTTGGCTGCGGCGTTGGAAATTTTAGAACAATTACATATTCGACCTGACGCTAAAATTTTAGTTTTAGGCGATGGCAAATTAGGTTTAACAATAGCGCTAGCATTAAGTGGTGCTGGGTTAGATGTTACTCAAGTCGGCAAACATTCTAATAAATTAGAAATCACTAAAAAACAAGGTGTAAAAACTATTTTGTTGAATGATTTAGAAATAACAAAGACTTGGGATGTTGTAGTTGAGGCAACAGGCTCAATAAATGGATTTGAAACGGCATTATCTTTAACAAAGCCAAGAGGTGTTTTAGTTTTAAAAAGCACGGTTGCAAGTGGTAAGGAATTTAATTTTGCACCGATTGTTATTGATGAGATTACAATTTTAGGTTCAAGATGTGGACAATTTGCACCAGCCTTGAGATTATTGGAACAAAAAAGAATTGATTTCAAACCTTTGATTACAGATGTTTATCCTGTAGATAAATCAATTGAAGCATTTGAAAGTAATAAAGAAAAATCAAGTATAAAAGTGTTAATTGAGTTTTAATTAATGTGGAAAAATAAAAAAACTATTATTGGATTTGTTGTATCTGCGCTCTTTTTAGTGTTGATATTTTATAACGTTGATTTAAAAGAACTTGTTTATACTTTTAAACAATTTGATACAAAAAGTGTTGTCACAATTGTTTCTATTTATGCGATTTCAATGCTTATAAGAGCTTTTAGATGGGCTAATTTATTAGAGTGTAATAAAAAATATAATTTCTTTAAATTAATCTATACTTGGGTTATCGGTAATTTAATGAATGCGTTTTTACCTGCTCGAGCGGGAGATATTTTGCGTGCCTATGAAATTGGAGCTAATTCTCAAGAAAGTAAAATGAAAATATTTGGAAGTGTTATGCTTGAGCGAATACTTGATGGCGTAAGTATTTGTACTATTTTATATTTATGTGTTTTGATGTATGCAAATTTGCCTTGGCTTAAAAATATGGCAACTTTTTCAATGCTGATATTTGGGGGATGCTTACTTGGGTTTTATTTAATAGTAAAACTAAATAAGGTAGATGATGTTTGTTCAATTATAAACAATACCTCACATAAAGTTTCTAATAAAATAGTAAATATTATAGAAAAAATTGGTAAACAATTCAAACTATTTATTAATGGATTTGAAGTTTTAAAGTCTAATTATTACTCGTTTATGGCTATTTTTCTTAGCTTTATAATTTGGCTATTAGAGTGTGCAATGACTTATTATGTTATTTTGGCATTTGGGATAAATTGTCCTATTTCAGCATCATTATTTGTGATTTGTTTTGTTGCACTAGGAACGATGATTCCATCCAGCTCGATTTTTGTAGGTCCGTACCAATATGCATTTATTTTGGCACTAGGGTTGTATCATATAGATAAATCTGAAGCTTTGGCAATTGCGCTTGTTCATCAGTCTATTTTAATGGGTGCACTATTATTATTTTCATTGATTTTATTTATTCTTAATTATTTATGGAATGGTAACAAGAATAGAAATTGATTAAATTTATTTTGCTTTCTTTAATAGTTTTATGATATAATCTGTGCATCGTTTAAGGGGGTATTAAGGTGCAAATAGATAATATAAGAGCGTATTCGCCATCATTTAATGGGAATGTAATTATTAAGGGGAAAAAACTTATCGAAAAACATAATGGAAAAGATTTTCTTCCCCAATTACTTGAGTCTGAATCTATTAGTAAATTTAGATATGGTCGTAATTTTATATTTTCTCAATTAATTATAAAACCAATTAAAGAAGGTACAATTGCGTGGAAAATTAAACAGTGGAAAGAGTTATCAATTAGAGAATTAGCAAATAATTTGTCTGCGCCTTGGCAATTAAGCGCAAAAAATAGAGAAACTTTAACTCCTGATTTTTTTAATGCTTATATTAACGATTATCACATTGATAATACTAGGGTTAGTGCGGCAGAATTGATGGAGAAACATTTTGGTCGTTTTCATGTTCCAGAGTGGATAAAACTCCAACGGATAAAACGTAATGCAGAACCTTATACTATATTTTCAGCAATAAAACAAATTTGGAATAGACCTAAAAAATCACGAATAGATAGAATTATAGCTGATTATGAAAAAGATGGACAAAAGCTTGTAGCTGTTAGAAACGGGGAAACTCCTTTATTATCAAAATATATAGAAATTGAAACTGACAAAGTAATACATCAAGTGCCTTTAAGAAGTGCGCTGGATTATTATCAAAAAACAAGAATTTTTCCAGATGGATATGCTATACCAAAAGAAAGTCCTGAAAAATATTGTAGTAAAATTTGTAAATAAATTTTTATGCACTGTAGGGTAGTCTTTTTTGATCTGTCCTATCTGCCTGTTTAAGATTTATTTTAATATGTTAAATTGTAAATTAGAGAACAAAATTATGTTGGTTATAGCCAATTTGGTGACGATAAGGGCGGCGCAGTTGATATCTTGTGTAAAATTTATGCGTAAAATTATAATGGACAGTAATGCCTACGGAAAGAGGAAGCCTGTAAACTCCTGCCAAAAACTAGTTCGGCATGACGATAAATACTTGATTAAATTTAAACTCTAACTTCGCTAAATTGTAATTTATCAAAATTTGTTTAATAATATATAAATAGTTTTTATTTAATTGAAATTATTGATTGAAGATTTGTTGGAATTGGTTTAATATTTTTTTATGAACAAAGAAATATTAGTAAAATTTGTAAATGAAGCTTTTATTGAGCAAGAACTTATAAATATAGGTTTTGATGTTTCTTATCGTCATCATGCAATCAAAAAAAATACATATAAAACCATAAAAGTATTTAATTTGAGACCGCAAGAGGCAAGCATATTAAAACAAAGTGCACTTGCTTTAGGATTTGATGCTGCTGTGCATAGGGGGGTTTTAGATTGCAGTGTAGAATGTTCTGATGCATTATTGAGTGGTTCGTTGATTCAGTTTGAAAAATTGGCTCAAGCCCTAGAAAAACAACCTTTCAAAATGAAACAAGTTGCTCAATTAATATCTAATATAATGGATGTTAAATTACAGCCATTGCAAATTAAAAACAAAGTTTTTGATTGGTCACGTCCTTATATTATGGGAATTGTGAATGTGACCCCTAATTCATTTTCTGATGGCGGAAAATTTTTGGAGGTTGATAATGCTATTAACCATATACAAAAATTAATAGAAGATGGGGTTGATATTATTGATATAGGTGCAGAATCAACTCATCCTAATAATCAAAAAATAACTTCAGATGAAGAAATTAAAAGATTAAAACCTGTTTTAACTGAACTAAAAAATTTAAATATATCAATTCCTGTTAGTCTTGATACTCGAAACTTTAAAACTGCCGAATTTGCTTTGGATTATGGAGTAGATATTATTAATGATGTGGGTTTTGACGGTTTTAATGATGAAATGATTGAGTTTGTTAATCAAAATAATGTTCATTATATTTATACCCACAACAAAAAATATGATAATAATTTGATTGATAATATTTTTAAAGATTTTATTCTTGCTAATGAGAAAATTAGCGTACCTGTGATTTTTGATGTTGGAATTGGCTTTGGAAAAAGTATTGAGCAAAATTATGAATTAATAAATCGTATTAGTGAATTTAAGGCTCTAAATAAACCATTATTAGTGGGGCATTCAAGAAAATCTTTTATAACTAAGTCCTTTGATTTTCAAGGAAATGAAATTGATGAAGCTACAGCTTTAATATCTGCTAGTTTAATCAAAGATGTTGTAAATATTTTGCGTGTTCATGATGTGAAACGACATAAATATTTGATAGATTTGTATTCTAAGTTTTGTTAATTTTATTTAAGTTTTTGGATTTTAATATAAAGTTTTTCATTAAAATACCGATAACATATTTGCGGATATTTTAATTAGGAGTAAATTTATGAATAGTTATACTATGTGGCCAGGGGCATACAGTCTTGATATCAAAGTCTTTTTGAATTGGTGTAAAGAACAATCAAATAATTTATTAGAACAAATTGAAAAAGCAGAAAAAGCTATTGAAAAAGAAGAAATTTAGAATATATATATAGCAAATTATTTTTTCTTTATGTTTTAGGTATAATGAAACAAGAACATAGAGAAAGGAATAAATATGCAAATACCTAAAATTTCAGTACAATCATTCGGTTGTAAATCATGTAATAGAAATGAAAATGTAAGAAACAATAATCAAACATCAATATCTAAACCTGTTGCGGTATCAAGAAATGCTTTAATAGCAACTTTGGTTGGTGTGCTTGCAAGTTGCCAAAATTGTGATGATAAATATTATTTTGGAACAACATTAGAAGGGCACCCTTATATTTATAACCAAGACGGTGATACAATTGATATCATTCCAAAATGTGTGGAAGATGAATACAAAGTCTATTGTGATAAAAATTCAAAATAAATTTTATAAATAAGAGAGAAGGCAAGCTATAAAGCTTGCCTTCTCTTTATAAAAATTATAGCTTTGTTTTATTTAAAAAATTTGAAATTGCCTCATCCAAAGTTTTTGCACTGTTCAAGCTGTTTTCATCATAAGTTGTGTTTTCTTGATTTTTTGGATTATGAAAAAATTTATTATACAATGAAAGCCCAATAAAAATAAGCAAAGAAGAAATAGCAACTCCTAACATTGCCATAATGAATTTTTTTGCAGTAAATAAAAATTCATTTGAGAGAGTAATCGCAAAGCAGGGTTGCATTGCGATTACAAGTGTATAAATCGATAGAATAACTTTATTCTTTAACTTCATCAGTTTTTTCCTTAGCTGATTTTTTTGTAGTCCTAGTTCTAGTTGTTTTTCGAGGCTTTTTAGTTGTTTTTTCTTCTTTTGGGGCTTCTTCTTTAACCTTTACTTCTATTTTAGCAGTTTTTTCTTCTTGAATCAAAATAGGTTCTTCAACTTTTACTTCGACATTTTCTTTATTTTGTTTTTTGTTCCCACGAGGTTGTTTTCTACCTTTTGATGGTTTTCTTTTTTGTTTTGGTTCTTCTAAATCAATTTCAATTACTGTAGATTCAACAGGAGCTGCTGTTTCTGTAATTTCAACTTGTTTAATTTCTTCAACTATTGGTGTTTCTTCAGTCTGTTCAACAACACTAATTTCTTCAAATTCATTTATTTCTTCATTTTGTTTGTTATTAAAGTTTTTGTCAAACTTACGCTTGTTGTTTTTATTATTTTTATTATTACCGTTTTGTTGTTTTTGATTTGTTGGAAGTTTAACTTTAGCCGCTTTTGCTCTATATTCTCCTTCTGCTACAGAAGACGCAAAAGACATTTCTTCCACAAAACATCCGGTTCCTTGGCAATGAGGACATTTTCTAGTAAAGACCTCTGATAAGCTTTGACCTTGTCTATGTCTAGTAAGCTCTACAAGTCCCAAGTCTGAAAGCTGACCAACTTGAGGTTTTGATTTGTCCGATTCTAATGCAATTTCAAGCTCCTGCATAATAGCAAGCTTATCGGTTCTTGAATTCATATCGATAAAGTCAATAATAACCATGCCACCGATGTTTCTCAACTTTAATTGTCTTGCAATTTCATGCGCTGCTTCGATGTTTGTTTTAACTATTGTTTCATCTTGAGTTGCGGAACTAATAAACTTACCACTGTTTACATCAATAACAGTAAGAGCTTCAGTCGGCTGAATAAATAAATATCCACCAGAAGGAAGATTAACCTTAACTTGAAGTGCTGCTTTTATTTCTTTGTGCAATCCTGATGCAACAAGCAATGGTTGTTGACCTTTATAGGTTTCAATAACGATATTTTTGTTCATATTCCATGCTTGAAGAAGTTGCGTAACTCTTTGATGTGCAAACGCAGTATCAACAGTAATTTTTGTAACATCTTCAGTACATTCTTCACGAATTACTCTATACAATAAATCTTGGTCTCTATGAATAATACATGGGGCGGTGTGTGATTCTGCTGCTGTTACAATCGTATTCCATTTTTCTAGCAACATTTCCAAATCGTCTTGTATTTCAGCCTCTGTTTGTCCCTCAGCTTCTGTTCTAACGATAACACCAACACCAACAGGTTTAATTAAGCTAACAATAGATTTTAATCTCGCTCTTTCTTTAGCTGATGTGATTTTTCTAGAAACGTTGATACCAGCTTCTTGTGGCATAAGTACCAAAAACCTTCCGGGGATGCTAATCATAGTTGTAACTCTAGGACCTTTGTGTCCTGTTGGTTCTTTTACAACTTGAACTAATAAATTTTGACGTGGTTTTACTTTGTCTTTCAACGCGCCTTTACCAATAATATCTTCAGCGTGCAAGAACCCCATTTTATCTGAACCTACGTCAACAAACGCTGCATCAATACTTGGCAAAATGTTATCAACTTTTGCTAAATATACATCACCTAATAAAATGTCTCCGCGATGAACAAAAAATTCCATAACACGGTTGTTTTCTAAAACTGCTGCGATATTATCGCGTTCTGCAATTACAATACTTTTTGTCATTTTAAACCTTTCTAAATCCTTTTAAAATCTTTATCATAAAACTCTATTCTTGTGATATCAAAAAATTTATCCGGTAGAATTGTCGCCAAAGCCACATCTGCTCTTAGCGAAGGAATTTCATTTCCTTGTCCGGTCTTTAAAATCATATACAACTTATTATCTTGCAGCTGCGCAGATTTTATAGATTGTTTTATATCCAATTGTTTTTCAATACCTTTTTTATTCTTCTTTGAAATAAATAAACTTTCTGAAGAATCTATCCTATTTTTAATATACAACAAATCTTCAATTTTTGAAAGAGGTTCTAAACATTTTATTTCATATTTTGCCCATTGGCATAAAATATCTGGTGGTGTTGGTTTTTCGTTATATTTTGTTAGTGCGTGAATTTGAATTAAACCTTTAAATTCTTTTTCAATCTTATTTCTAACTTCATCAATATCATAATTTTCTAATAATTCAAAATCTACAAGCTCAAAATCACTTTGAGTAAACAACGGCAAAGCTACACCCAAAGATATTTTAGTGGAAGGGTTAAATCCTTCTGTATAATTGACTTTTAAATCAGTCCTTTTTATTGCCTTTATAATTGTTGATTGAAAATCCAAGTGCGATATGAATTTAAGCGTTCCTTTTTTATCAATAACCATTCTATATTTTGTTCGAAGGTCTTTTTTTTCTTCATCTTTAAATGTAATTTGTGCCGAATAAGGTTTGTCAATGATTTTTTTTACTTTTAAATTTGGACAAACGCCACATTGAACACATTTGTTTTCACATGTTGGGCAATTTTGTGACTCCATCGCCAATTTATATTGATTTACAAGCCAATTTTTATCAACACCTATATTAATAAAATCCCAAGGCAAATCTTCATTTAAAGCAAAAGTTTTATTAGCAAGATAATCAAGGTTAATATTACATTTTTGAGCAACTTCTTTCCAAGTTGAATAACTAAAATTTTCATCCCAAGAATCTAAATAACAACCATGTTTATATAGTTCATAAATATAATTACAAATGGATTTGTCTGCGCGAGTTAAAGCGGCTTCTATTTGTGAAATAAATTTGTCATGGATATTTATTTTTACGCCTTTAATGGCATTTGATTTTTCTTTTACATAACGAATTTTTTCCCCTACAGTATCTAAATCATTTTGACCACACCATTGAAGCGGTGTAAATGGTTTAGGAATAAATACAGACATAGAACCGGTTATACTTAATGGAGCCCCCAGCTTTAACTCTCGCTTTAAATTATTTGCTTTAGAAATTATCGTTGAAAGCATTTCCATCAATTCGTCAATATCTTCATAAGTCTCGGTTGGTAAACCTAAAATAAAATACAATTTTACCTTAGAATACCCATTTTTATAAAGCTCAAGAATAGCTTTTTCTATTTGTTCTCTTGTTATGTTTTTATTTATAACGTCTCTGAGCCTTTGACTACCAGCTTCCGGAGCAAGCGTTATTGTTGATTTTCTTATACTTTGTACAAGATTAGTCAAATCCATATTAAAACTATCTATTCTTTGACTCGGCAAAGAAACTGAAGCATGTTTGCCTTTAAATTTACAATTTAACTCTTGAACAACGGGAATGATATTTGAATAATCATTTGAAGATAATGACAATAATGAATATTCATCATACCCGGTATTTTCTACCCCTTTAATGGTTAAATCAATAATATCTTTAGCGTTTCGCTCACGAATCGGCAAATTAACATGCCCGGGTTGACAGAAACGACACATTCTGCCGCACCCTCTGCGGATTTCTGTTACAACTCTGTCATGAATAGGTTGAGAATATGGAATTGGAAATTTTACCGGAGCTGTTTTTGTTTCTAAATTGCAAACTCTTTTAGTTACA
Source organism: Candidatus Gastranaerophilaceae bacterium (assembly GCA_045635965.1). Classification (GTDB taxonomy): domain Bacteria; phylum Cyanobacteriota; class Vampirovibrionia; order Gastranaerophilales; family Gastranaerophilaceae; genus RGIG2134. Next base: position 202,682 of record JAZTWQ010000005.1, on the reverse strand, counting down.
GATGTTGAGATATTAGGAACATAAACACCATCAAGTTTCGCCAATTCTTTTATAATTTCTGCACGAGAAAAATGCTTTTCTTTTGCCGTTTTAATTAATTCCATGATTTCAACAATGCAATCCTCGCCATCTCCAATAGAAAATGCATCTATAAAATCATACAAAGGAAGTGGGTTGTATGCACAAGGACCACCTGCAATAATAATCGGCTCGTCTTCTTTTCTATCCTTGCTATAAATAGCAATATCAGATAATTCTAACATTTTTAGTGTTGTTGGGTATGCTAATTCGTATTGCAAAGAAAAACCAATAACATCAAAATCCTTTAACGGTCTTTTGCTTTCAGCTGTCCACAATTTCACTTTTTCTTTTTCTAATAGTTCTTTTAAATCAACATCGGGTGCGTACACTCTATCAGCATAAAAATCATGATAAGAATTTACACGCTCATACAAAACACGATGTCCAAGATTAGAAACACCGACATCGTATTTGTCCGGAAAAGCTAAAACTATCGTAGCTTTTGCATCTTCTGCTTTTTTATTATAGCTATTAAGCTCTCCTCCGCTATAATGTGAGGGTTTATTTATTTTATATAAAAGGCTTTGCACCTCTTTTTTGTTGATACTCATTTTATGCTAACTCGTTTGGGGTATATTTATCTATTTCTATAATTGTTCCATTAAGTTCATTTTTATCAAACAAAGAAATAAATTCAACAATTTTATCAAAAGGCACACTGTAATTGTACAAAGAATACTTTCCATTCTTAAGTCGTAACACTCTAACTATATAAGAAAATTTTGAGGCATTTTCTAATAAAAGTTCTTTTTTAAACGAATAGCCATTTAAATCTTCGTCAATACGAACATAATTCACTCCGGCAAAAAACTTTATAGGCGGTTCATTTTTTTGGATTTCTTCTCTTTTATTTGCCTTTTTAAATATATTGATTACTTTGTCGTTAATATTTTCATTCATAAAATAATTATAATAATAAAAAAAAGCATGTCCAATTGTTAAAAAATTGTAATTAAACAAAAAAGCCCCCCAAAAGGAAGGCTTTTCTTTTTCTCTCGTTTCTTACATCTAGACTTGAGAAAGTTTATTTAATGCTTCTGCTGCAACCGCTTGAACGTTTGGATCCGCATCTTTTTTGGATTGTTCAAACATTGTAGTTAATAAAGCTTTATTTTCAGGAGTTGCAATGTATGATAACGCTGCCAACGCAGAAGCTCTTAGCATTGGGTTAATGTCTGCTTTTGCAATCTTAACGATATCATTAATCATCGGCAAATCTTTCATTTCCAACTTAACACCTTGAGCTTTTTCTACTTCCGTGCTCAAAAGTTTTTGAAGAATTGCGATTGTATACAACGCAAACTGTTTATTTCTTTCAGCTACTTCCATATCTGAAATTTTATTAGCTTTGTCGACTTGTTCCGGTGTTAATTTTTCACCAGACAAAAGTTTTTGTCTCAATTCTAACTGTTCAGGAGTTGGACCGGTCATTTGTGTTGTATCCTTTTTAAGGATATTACCCAATGCGTCCATAATTTGTGTATCTAACAATTGAGTGGCTGCAGTTGGATTGTTTTGAGCTGTCTCTGCTATATTTTCAATTGCAGCTAATTGATCTTCCATATTAGTTGAATTTAATTTGGATACAATTTCATTTAAATCTATATTCACAGGAGTTGATGCAGGTTGTTCAACTTGAGGCGCAACAGGTGTTGCTTGAACTTCTTCAACTGCAGGAGCTGCTTGCTCAACCGCCGGCTGTGGCGCTACTTCAACTTGTGCTTGTGGAGGCTCCGGCATAACTGCTGGAGCATTATTAATAACTTGTTGTGGTTGTGCTGTTACAACAGGTTGAGGAATAACCACCGGTTGAGGTACCTGAGCTTGTGTTGGAGCTTGAACCGGAGTTTGTGTAACTTGAGGTTGCATCATAACCGGTTGCTGTGGATACTGTTGTACAGGCATTTGTGTCATTTGTTGAGGAATTGGATAATAAGCCGGAGCATACTGAGCATTTGGCACATAAGGTGCATAAGCGCTAGCTTGAGGCATAGCATAAGGGCTATTAGCCGCTCCTGCTTGAGGATTGATGATGTCGATTTTTACTGCGTTATTCTGAGGTTGTGTTTGGTAGTACGGCATCATCGGTGCATTGTACATTGGTTGCATTTGATTGTTCACTGGTTGGATCATTTTGTTCCCCTTTATCTAGATGTAATTTATATTTTTTATATCACACAGTATAATAATTCTACTTGATAAATACTCCTAAAAAAAATTTATTGCCTTTTTTTTGAATAATTTTAATATTTTGTTACAATTCTGCGTGTTTTTAAAATAAATAATCAGCCGTAAATACCTGAAAAAACGCCGTTTTGGCGTTTTTTCGCATTTTGCAATATTTTATATATGTTAAAATTACTCAATCATGTCAATACGACGCTTATGTCGACCACCCTCAAAACCTGTTTTTAGCCACATATCAACAATATCAAGCGCCAAATGCTCACCAATAACTCTTTCACCTAAACACAAAATGTTTGCATTATTGTGAGCTCTTGAAACCCTAGCTGAGTAAGTATCAGAAATTGTAACAGCTCGAATACCTTTTACTTTGTTAGCCGCAATAGCCACACCCAAACCTGTTCCACAAACAAGAATACCTCTATCATATTTTTGTGCAGTTACTTCTTTTGCCACTGATTTTGCGACTTCAGGATAGTCGCTTGATTCTAAAGTGTAAATACCAAAGTCTTTGTACTCAATATTTCTTGCTTTTAAGTACTCAATAACTTTATTTTTCAAGTTAAAGCCACCATGATCACACCCGATTGCAATTTTCAATTTTTCCATATACATGTTCTCCTAATAATAATTCCAGACAATTATTATAGCATTTTTTTTTAATTTAACAAATAAATTTTTTATAATATAATTAAAGAATGAAAAAAACTAAATTAAAAATCAAAATATTATCATTTTTAGCGAGCATGCTTTTTCGTTTTGTAGGAATAGGTTTGAAAATAAAACCTATTAATTATCCCGAAGTTCCACAATTTATAGTTGCATTATGGCATGCTCATCAGTGTGTTTTATATAATATCAGACCACACCATCTGTTAAATGTTTTAGTTAGTCAGTCTAATGATGGACAAATAGTTGCTACTGCTACTGAAGCGATGAAAATAAAAACAATAAGAGGTTCACACGGCAGAAAAGGAACAGAAGCAACTTTTAAGCTTATTGAAAAGTTGGAACAAGGTGAAAATATAGCAATTACTGTTGATGGACCTAAAGGTCCTAATAGAGTAGTTAAAAAAGGGATTATTAATATTGCAAAAATCTCTCAAGTTCCTATTGTTCCTGTAGTTTGGCATTCAACATCAAAAATGTTTTTAAAATTTAAGTCTTGGGATTCATTTAGATTTCCATTTGGTTGGCCGTTTACAGTAGCTTTATATGGTGAGCCAATTTATGTTCCGCAAGACTGCGATGATGAAAAAATAGAGATATATCGTAAAAAATTGGAAGAAACTCTTCGTAGCATGGAAAAAGATCTCGTGGATAATTATGAAGAGTATAAAGCTCAGTAATTTGAATTGTTAAAAATTTGTTACAATTGTTTTTTTAACTAATTTGTATTTATTTTTTATGTTTGTTGTATATCTTTGGTATATATAATAAATATAAAAGTGTTTAAATGGGTGAAAAATCAGCCCTAATAAAGAATACAGGCGCGCAATTTTTTATTAAAAAATTATTTTATAAATATATAAGAAACAGATAAATTTCAAATAAGAGAGAGGCTGTTAAAAAAATATTTTCGATGACTTTAGATTATAAGGTTGTCAATAAATGGAACGGGAAAAGGTATTAAAAAGGGGCTTTCGCCCCGTTTTTTTTATATAATATAAGTTTTACCTTTTTCGGTTATTTGCGTTAAAACAACATTACCTTTAGCATCAATAATTGTTTGTTTTCCATTTGGATAAGTAAAAATCTTATATTCATTAGGCAATCTTTCTATAACCGCATTGCCAACTTTTTTTGTAGTATCTTTTTTCATTAAATTCATCAATCTTGGATTCACGTCGCGATGTGAAATACTAGGTAGTTTCATCATTTTCTCCTTATTATAATCTGTTTTTATATAATAACTAAAGATAATATTTTTTGCGGCTAATATTAATAAAATGTTACATTTTAAAGTGGCATCTACACCAAATGGACGAAATAATTAGAAGTTGTTAAAGAAATTATATAATTGTGCCGTATATGTACATGTAAGGGCGAAAGCCCAATACAACCTCCTCCCCAAGTCTAGTAGCCGCCCTTTAAGTGGACGGCTTTTTTTTATTTAAAAATATCTCTTTCAATAATTTTTAAATTGTAGTATTATAATATCAGTAGAGGAAATATGACAGACGATTTATCACTAAAAATAGAAAATATACAAAAAGATTTTGCTGAACTCAACAATTTATTTGAATTGGGTATTATTGCAAACCAAGCATCTGATTTGTCAGATTTTGTTAACAAAATTTCAACATTTATTTCATCATCATTAAATGTCGAAGATGTATTCTTCTTTTTACCAGAAGGCGAAATTTTTTCGGTCCTTAATGGAAAAGTATTTATTGAGCTTTCTGACAACAATGATGGTTTTTGGAAATTACTACAAGATGGAGAATTAATTTCATTTGTAAACGCTTCAGGCGAGACCTTGTATAAGTCATTTATTGAATCGAACGGGCTGAAAAAAATTAATACTCGTTATTTAAAAGGGTTTAATAAAGATGAAGCTTTAATTGGAATTTGTTCTGTTGGTGCAAAATCAGATGGTTCAGCTCTTAATGTTCAGGAAATAGAATATCTCAACAAGATTTTTGTATATGTTGAGCCTATTTTATACAAATTTATTAAACGAGATGAAGAACAATCCGAATTGAGAAAATTATATAAAACACTTCATAATGTTTCAATTTTGTACAACATTTCACAAGCAATGAATTTTATTGATGACTTAAAACGTTTGCTAAATACAATTTTAGACAAAGCACTTGAAACTATTGACGCAGAAAAAGGTTCATTGATGCTTTATGATTACTCAGATAACGTATTAAAAGTAAAAGTTGTATATGGTTTAGCTGATAAGAAAATTGAAAAAGATATTAATACCGGCGTTGTTGAGTGTTCTCAAATTAGAGCCGGTGAAGGCATAGCAGGAACGGTTTTTGCTAATAAAAAATCCATCGTTTCGAATTTGGGACAAAATGACCCAAGATTTAAGATGCTAAAATCAACAAATACAAATCTAAAATCGTTGCTATGCGTACCTTTAATTGCAAAAGGTGAAGCAATTGGTGTTGTTAATATTTCAAATAAGAAAAATAATCAATTATTCAATAAACAAGATTTGGAATTTATGGAAGCTTTGGCAAATCAAGCGGCCATTGCTATTGATAACGCTAAGTTATACGAATTGGCGACGAAAGATGGTCTAACAAAACTTTATACTCATAGACACTTCTTCAGAATGCTTGATACAGAATTGAAACGTTGCGCAAGATATAATCACGTTATGTCTGTATTGATGATGGATATAGATAATTTTAAATCAATAAACGACACTTATGGGCATGCTGTTGGTGATAAAGTTCTAAGAGAAGTTGCAAACGTCATAGCCGGAACTATCAGAAAAATCGATATGCCTGCAAGATATGGCGGAGAAGAATTTGCAGTCATCTTACCTGAAACCAAAGGAATGGACGCAACTATTATTGCTCACCGCTTACGTAGAAAAATTGAAGCTATCAATTTGACATTAAACGACGGAACTATTGTAAAAATTACAGTTAGTATGGGCGTTGCAGCTTATCCTGAAGCTGCGGAAGATGAATTAACGTTGATGGATTTTGCTGATAAAGCATTATACGAATCTAAACACAACGGTAAAAACTGCGTTCACTTATATCAAGATCAAAAATTCACCTACATAGAAAATAAAGAATAAAAAAAAGAGGATTTGAAAACAAATCCCCTTGGAAACTTAAGAAAATTTTTTTATCTTTCTCTTGTTTCACTCGTGTTGTAGGTTAGTGTGTGTGGTAGGTTGTGTTAAATATGAATAAAGGTTTGTATGAATTTCGTTTTTTTGTTTACTCCTTACTCTTATATAAAAACATTTATATAAAAAATATTGCCTTTTTGATTAATTTTTACTTAATATTTATTTACAATGACATAAGTTCAATAATAACAACAAAAAAAGCGGCAATGCGCCGCTTTTTATTTGAATTTTATGGGTTTTGCCTAAAAACCAACCAGCATAGAAAGCTCAGAATGTTTCATTTCTAGAGCATCTGCAACTTCACGTTTAACAATTTCACCTTTATATGTATTTACACCTTTTTCCAATGCTGAATCCTTTTTAATTGCATTAATAAAGCCGTTATCAGCTATTTTTAATAAATAAGGCAACGTAGCATTAGTTAACGCCAAAGTAGATGTATGAGCCACCGCTCCAGGGATATTTGCTACAGAATAATGGATTACACCGTGTTTTTCAAATACAGGATTTGAGTGCGTTGTAACTTTATCAATAGTTTCAACAATACCACCTTGGTCAATAGCTACATCAACAATTACAGAGCCTTTTTTCATTGATTTAACCATAGTTTCAGTAATAATTCTTGGAGCTTTACTATTAGGTATCAAAACCGCACCAATCAACAAATCAGCTTTTTTAACTTCTTCTTCTAAATTAGAAGCTGAAGAAACGACAGTTTGAACATGACTACCAAAAATATTATCAATTTTTCTTAACTTGTTGATATCAATATCAGCAACTGCAACTCTTGCACCGGTACCTACCGCAGCTTTAATAGCATTTAAACCAACGTTTCCTGCTCCTACTATAAGAATATCCCCTGAGCGAACCCCAGGAACTCCACCAAGCAGTACTCCGGAACCTCCATTATGGCTTTCCAAGAAATGTGCACCAATTTGAACGGACATTTTACCTGCAATCTCACTCATTGGCGATAAGAGAGGCAATTCTCCGTTTTCTTTTTGCACAGATTCATAAGCTATCGAGCTAATTTTCTTTTTAGTTAACACTTCTGCCAATTCAGGTTCTACAGCCAAGTGTAGATACGTAAACAGCATTTGTCCCTTTTTAAGCATATCGTATTCAATCGGTTGTGGTTCTTTAACCTTAACTATCAAGTCTGCCTCTTGATAAACCGCATCCATCGTATCAAGAATTGTTGCGCCGGCTTTCTGATACTGCTTATTATCAAACCCGCTACCAGTTCCGGCATTTTTTTGAACATAAACTTCGTGTCCGTGAGCAATCAGTTCTTTAACACCCGCCGGTACAACTGATACTCGGTTTTCATTATCTTTAACTTCTTTTACTACACCTATTTTCATATTTAACCTTCTTCTACTTGTAAAAGTGCTTCTTCTATTTCATGAACAATTACTTCTGCTGCAGCTTTAGGGTCGCTTGCACCTGTAATTGGTCGTCCCACTATCATGTAATCTACGCCTGATAAAATAGCGTCTGTAGGCGTTACAACACGAATTTGGTCATTAACTACCGACCAAGTAGGTCTAACTGCCTGACAAATTATAATAAAATCTTTACCGTATTTTTGACGAATAACTTTAGCTTCTGCCGCGGAAGCCAAAACGCCATCAAGTTCACAATCTAATGCTAATTTTGTAAGTTGTGTAACATAGTCAATTAAATTAACATTTACACACAATTCTTCTGTTAAAGTCTTTTGACCAAAACTAGATAAAAGTGTAACCCCAACAATGCTAGGTCGAGGGATTTCCATTTTTTTAGCAGTCTCTTTAATTAGTTTCATTGTTGTACTAACCATTTTAGAGCCACCAATTAAATGGATATCAAAAAAATCTGCGCCATGTTTCATAAAATTAACACAGGTTTTCGCGACAGTATTTGGAATATCAATTGGTTTTGTATCCATAAACACTTTACAACCGTGAGACTTTATCATCTCTATAGCTTTAAAACCTGTTGCTGAAACCAATTGCAACCCAACTTTGAAATATCCTACATAATCTTTTAATTCAATAACTAATTTTTCAGCCTCTTCCAAGGTATTAACATCAAGAGCCAATATAATTCGGTCTTTTGCACTCTTTGGTTTTCCAATACTCATGTTTTACCCTTCTCCTTTACAACGTATATGGGCAAAATAAATATTAGCACTATTTTACACTCTTGGCAAGAGTATTAAGATAAATACAAGGATAAAATATTATAATTTTATATTATAATTTTATATTATAATTTTACTATGTTTAAAGTTATTAATTCTACAAAAACAATAATAGACAATACAGTTGAACTTTTTTATCACAAAGGGCACACAAATAAAAATATTTTAATTATTGGAACTACACACGGAGAAGAGCCTCAAGGCTACAATATTCTGAAAGAGTTTTTAAAAGAAAAAATTAAATGCAAAAATAATTTATATGTAATTCCTTGTCTAAATCCTGACGGGTACTCAATAAATTCAAGAACAAACGCAAATGGTGTAGATTTAAATAGAAATTTCCCAACTAAAAATTGGCAATTAACTGAGAAAAATGAGTTTTTCGGCGGAGAAAGTCCTGCAAGCGAAATAGAAACAAAATTTATGATTGAAGTTCTTGAGCAAATAAAACCTGACATTATCTTGACAATACATGCACCTTTTAAAATTGTTAACTTTGATGGAGCAGCGGTAGAAATTAGTGAAAAAATAGCAAAAATTATTAATTACCCAGTGCAAAGTGATATAGGCTATCCTACCCCAGGGAGCTTTGGTACGTACTGCGGTGTAGAACGAAAAATCCCAACAATAACACTAGAACTTGGCGAAGACGAAACATTTGAATTTCAAAAAAATGCTTGTTATGAAATTTTTGACTACTTAGTAAATATATAAAAAATAATATTACATGTCATAGAGAAAGTTTAGTTGACATGCGCATGACGATGTTGAAAACATGGGTTATTATGTAAAAGAAAATTTGATAATTGACGAAGAGGAAAATAGCTTTTTGCCATTTTATTGTTAAATTTACATAAGTAAATTTGTTGATGTTGTAATGCAGGTATAGTCTCTATACCTCTGGTTTTACACTGTCAATTAATTTGCAAATACTCTCTAGACCAGAAGGAGGCAAATATGCAAAAAATCAAAATCCCACCTTAAATATTTATAACGATAAATTTTATACAATTAAATACAAAAAGAACATAAATGTTAAATACACTAAAGAAAATCCACTGATACAGCTTTATTTTTTTGGATAATAAAATATTATTTATCAATTTAATTGTCTCAAATGTAGACATTATGCCAATAGTTATAATTGTAAATGTATTTATTATTATTATTATTATTATTGGATTTATAAGTGCATAATAATCAGAAAAAACTTTTGCATTTTCACCAAATAACATTAAAAATACGAATGTTCCACAAATAACAATCGGGATAAGCGCGAAATTTAATATTTGTATTAACTTTAGTAGATTATATAAAATTTAAAAAAAATATTCATAGGATTATTGTATCACAACAAAATAAGGAGTTTATTATGAGTAAAAATTTATCATATCAAGAAGCATTAATATTTTGCGATGCGGCACAAAATAAAAAGGACGTGGCGGGTTGGAGAACAATGAGTGAATATGACTCATTTATTCAAAATCCAAGTTTTGACGCAAAAGTCTATCAACATGGAAATGATATTGTTATAGTATTCGCAGGAACAGATTTGCAGGACAAAAAAGAGAAGGTATAAACGATATAGAAATACTAAAAAATAAAATTCCAGAACAATATCAGAATGCAAAAGATTTACATTCCAAAATTAAATACAAGTATCCAAATGCAAATATTAAAATGACAGGATATTCCTTAGGTGCTACTTTATCAAATATGGTTTCTTGTGAAACAGGAAGTCCATCTACAGCAATTGCACAAATCGGAGGCAAGGAGGCTACATTAAATAATCAGCACTATTTTCAATATGGAGGTAGAAATAATGTATCTTATGGTAGATTCGGAGATTTATTATTCAGTACTCAACTTAACGATCAATTAGGTACAGTAAAATTGTTACCAAATGTAAAAACGACTAATCCATTAGAACAACACTACTTACATAATTTTAGTCCAAATGAATCTGAACAGGCTGTTGAATGGCAGAAAAAGCCCACATTGCAAGAAAGGTCTTATAATATGCAAAGAGCCTTGCAAGAAAAAGTTACAATACCAATACAACAAAACATGCAACAGTTTACAAATAAATTTGTACCTGTGCAAAACCAAACGTCTATAATGAATAATATTCCTGTAAAAGCACCATACAATTCTAAAGACGAAAGAAACAGGGAAAGTGTTTTAAACCAAGTTGTAACTATGCCTTTAGATGAATTAAAATCTCGAGAAGCTGAAATTATGGCATTTTTAAGACCGCAAATTTCTGCTGAATACAAAAATCATCAGTATGAACAATATGTGAATTTTACAAATAATAAAAAACGGATAATTACGCTTGAAGATGTTGAAATTATGTCAAATGAAGAGTTCAATAAAAATTATGAAGAAATTAAATTTCAGATGCAAACTATTGGAATGCCGTCAGAAAATGAACTTAAACCTCACATTCAAACCTTTAAAAAAACAAAAACAATATGTAGATTATTCAAATAAAGAGGGGCGTTGGATTACCGTTGATGGAAACCTCGTTTTTATTGAGAAATAATAATAAAACTCCCTAAACTAAAAAGCTTGGGGAGTTTTACTTTGTTAACCTAAATCTGCAATACCTATTCGTCCAAATTTTGCGGATAAATCATCTATATGGTGAACCAAATAATCCATTGGTTCAAGGTCGCGTTCATTTAAATCTACAATTGCACCCCATTCAAGTCTACCGTGGTGCGTTGCAATCATTTTAGCAACCTCTACAAATCCCTGAGTCATACAATTTGCATAACCCCACTGGGAATGTGTTATCCAGTCTTTTTTGAAAGTGTTATTGTAATCAATAAGTCCTGTTTCTTCGTTGATTACATATTCAAAAATTTTACCAAAATCATGCAAAATACAAGCAGCATAGACTTTATCCATATCTACTTTATGATTAAATTTTGCACAAACAATATCAGCAAAATCCAAACACTCAAGTGTGTGAACTAATAAACCACCAACATAGTTGTGATGCATTAATTTTGCTGCAGGTGTGACCTTAAATATATCTTCATGCTCAAATAATAATGAAGAAACAAAACTTTGAAGTTTTTCATCTTGAATTTTTTGAGCATATTCAACTATTTTCGAAAAATGTTCATCTCTTTCTGCCATATCCAAGCCTAATTTTGCTTCTTTTATCAATGCTAACGCAGAAACATGGCAATTGTTATATTGTGCATTGTATGTACCGGTTACTATTTTAACAATATTACCGGTTCTAAATATTTTTTCGTCTAAACGGTTCAATGTTTCTTCCCAAAGTACGCAATTTAACAAATTACCTTCTTCATCTCTTAATTGTAATTTTCCCATTTTTGCGCCAGCTTTTGTTTCACCGGTACCAAATACAACTACTTCATAATTCTTATTTAAATCTAACATATATTCTCCTTGTTTTTATAAAATTGTACCATACGCAAGATTATTTTCTAGTTTCTTGAATAATTTTAATAAATAAAAAAATATTAGAACCTTTTTTTGCAAAGAGTAATGAATACCGCTAAAAAAACTTTTATAAATATTTATTATGAATACAAATTGCACAAACAAACTATTAAAAGCATTAAATGAAGATACGAAATTAAGTTGCGATACTTGGGCTGAAAATAAAACATATTATTCTCTTGGTTGTAACAAAAAATGGCTTGCAAATATTTTACCATTTGAATTATTTGCAAGAAGTATAAAACAAACAGTAAACAAGATTGCAACTCTTTGTGAGAGTGGAATTTTTTATAATCAATTTCCTGATATTATAGAAACTCCTAACTACGGAGACAATTGGGGACGATTTGCAAATTACATAGAAATAAATAACAGAGCTATAGCTCAAATGAATTTCAACCGCTGTTGTTGTGGTATTTTAAGTTGCATAAAACTATTACCGGCAATCCCGCCATCTGGAAAAAGCTGGGCAAATTGTATTATCTTATCTCAAATATTTCCCAATATTTACGGAGATAGCTACAACAAAGGACCATTTGAAGAAAATTCCATATATGGCATAAAATTAAACGCTGGATACAGTGACAATATAATTTCAATCGATTTATCGACGACAATTTCTCCGGAAGAACAAATAAAAGCTTTTAACGAACTTGCAAATTTTAGAGGGATTAAAACTGGTTTTAGAACTGTTATTTCTGCTGATCAAATAAAAATAGCATGCCCCAATAAGCAAGATGAAACATTTGATTGGCACAATAATCAACACGTGGAGTTATACATTAGTGAAAGCGTAAAACTTATGAACCTAGGTTTTGAAGCAATGTTTATTGATTCAGCAAAACACATAGGCGGTTACGATATGCAAAATTATACTGGAGTTGGCGCTTTACCTGATTACAACCAAATGCAATATATTTTACACGAAATTCGCGCAAGAAGCGGAAAAACAACTATTGCATTTGCCGGTGAAAAAAGTACAGATGACTTTGAAAGATATCAAAACCTTGGACTAAATACAGGAACAGATTTTATTACTGGTGATGATTTTTACGCTGTGCGCGAACTTTCTGAACAATTTAAATATAACAGAATCTACGCACCTGCTGTAGAAATAGAAAATGACAACTACGAAGGCGGCATAAGTTACGAACAAAGATTAAACAGAATTAGCGCCGCGTTATTTGGTTTTTATCAAGCAAGCGACAAACTCCCAAGTTTTATGCAGATGAATGATATTTTTCCGCTTAGATACGATACAAATACGCATCATATTATGATGACAAATCCATCTTATTCAGATGATGGAACTCCCGACAGTCATTGGACAAACCTATTTACAAAAGAAGATGGAAGATACTATAATCACAAAGTTGGGGTTCTTTTTGCACACGCATTATGCATGTAATACCAAAATTAATGAATATAATCAAATGCAGGATTTGAACTCATATTTGTGTAAAAAACAGCTTGGGGCAAAGCGTTCTCATTTTTTATCGTTCTGAATAAATCCTTTACCAAGATAGCAGAACTATTTGATGCCTCATATTGAAGTTCTTTCAATACAGTTTCAACATAATTCGCCGTTTGTAAATAATATCTGTTAACAACATAAAAATTTAAATCATTAGTGCGTTTTTTGGCTTGGTGGAAAGTATAATTTAGAACTTCAGGAAAAAGATGTTCGTAAGCTTTTGAAATAATAAAATCCATAGTAAAGTTTTTATTATCATTTGTTTTCAAAACAATATAACTCACAATTTGTTTTTTTTCAGTACTTTCTATTATATATCGAAATTCCGAAGAACGAGCAAAAGCACTTAGATGGGGCTCATAAAACTCTCGTTTTGTCCTACTTAATGATGGACGAAAATGAGGCAAAATAGATTCATTAAAAAGTTCTGAAACTTTTACAGCGTCAGAATTTTTAAATGGACGCACACAAAGCCCCATTAAAGAATTAGACTGAATATCAGTATTTGAACATCGCCATAATTGCTGCCGAGAACACTGTCTAAATCCAGCACCACTGGTAAATAAATTTATCAAATCCACTTGAGATTCATCAATTGTTGCTAAAAAAGTATGAATCCCCTTTGCTGCAAACTTTGTAACAACATATTGCAACAATAAAAGTCCTGTTTCATAAGGGTTTTCGGACATCAATAGTCTGGAAATTTCCCATTTTTTGTAATTGTGATGAAAATTTTTAACATTCACGCAAGCAAGAATTTTGTTTTTGTCAGTTAAAACATACGACTCAGGCAAGAATTTAAACCGCATAGGTAAAAGCTTTAACGGTAAATTCAAAGGATATGGAATAATTAGGCCATCGAAAAAAGTGTTAATATCGGCATTAACAAAAGACATTAATTTTTTTATCTTAGGAACATCAAATAAAGCTAAATCACGAATTTTTGCCATATACGCCTCAATCTATAATTAATATTCTAACACCGCTGAAAGATAAAAAGCAAGAATAAAAATTATTTGATTAATAGTATTTAAAATCTAGCAAAATATGGAAATTTAAGTTATACTACTTACAGCCAATGGAGAAGTTAAAGATGAAAAAGAAAGTATTTGCGTTTGATTTAGGAAAAGTTAGTATAGGTTTTTGTGCAAGAATTGATTTTGATATATTGAAATTGGGTTCTATCATAATTGATAAAGACCATGCGGAAGTAGGATCCAATAGGGATAGACGAAGAGTTTATAAAACGCTTCATGCTCATAAAGCAAGAGAAAGATTTTTTAATAATTTATGGTTAGATTGTGGGCTTGAAATTTTAGATAAAACAGATAAAAGATTTTCAATAGAATTTGCACCAAAGGATGATGAAACAATTTATAATTCAACGTTGTTAAGAGTTGCTTTATTGCAAAATAAAAAACTTGAACAATGGCAAATCTACAAAGCCTTGCATAATGCAATTCAACGCAGAGGATATGATTCACAACTTGCGTGGGCTAACGCAAAATCTGATGATGATAAAGAAAATGAAGAACGAGTTGCGAAATATACAAAAGATGAAAATTTAAATGAATTAATTTTAAACGAAGATTATAAATATCCTTGTTATTATGATGCATTAAGACTTGGCTTGTGGGAAGAAAAAAGGCCTACTATATTTAAAAGATATATTCCATTGAATAAGGCAAAAAAAGTCAGAACAACAGGTTTAGTTGCACCACGCAAATTTGTAGAAAAAGAATTAAAGCAATTATACTTGAATGCTCAAAAACAATTACCATCGCTTGAAAAATATAGTGTTGAGTATTTTTTATATGGCGAGTACGAACAAGCGTATGGTTCATATTATTTAAACGAATTTAAACAATATAGAGGCACATCGTATGACTGGCAAGGTGTTTTAGGACAAAAAATACCAAGATTTGATAATAGAATAATTTCTAAATGTAAACTTCTCCCCAAAAGAAATGTTTGTAAGTCTGATACCTTTGAAAATGTTTCTGTTGTGTTGTTGATGAAACTTAAAAATCTTCGGTTTTTGGGTGAAGATGGTGAAAAATACTATTTGTCGGCTGAACATATAAAAACACTGTATGAAAAATGGCAAGCAAAGGCATTAAAAGAGGACGGGAAATACAAATTAGAAACGACTATAACAAAGCCTGAAATTGAAAAAACAATCGGTTTCAAAATATTAGACAAAATTGAACCTATGAAAGCCAATATTTCAGGTCGTTCAAGTTTTTGTCGCAGAGCATGTAATATTTTAATTCATATTATTACGGAGGGAATTGAAAATCCTGCGACAATGGATGTGTCGGAATTTACAGATTTTGTCGATACACCAAATGGTATAACAGAGCAAGAAATAAGAGAAATGCTTAACAAAATTGGGACGTGGGATAATTTGTTTATACCTGATAATCGTTATGAAATGTTATCTCAAGCAAGTGATGAAAGAGAAAAGACTGATTTACTTATCGGTAGCCTAACAAATCCGATTGTAAGAAATCGGTTGCAAATTTTTAGAGATAAACTTATAGAAATGAAAAATCAGCATGGTGAGCCTGATGAGGTTATTTTTGAGTTTGTGAGAGAAGGAGCAGATAGTTCTCTATACGGTTCTAAAAAAGCACAAGCAACCCTTAAAACAATGAAAGATAACGAAAAGAAAAATGAAGAGCTTGTAAAAAAACTAAAAGCCGTAGATGCTTATAGTGCAACAAACTTTGAAAAGCTCAAGCTCCTTGAAATGCAAGATGGTCGTTGCATGTATAGTGGAAAGAAAATTGCGATATCTGATTTTGATAAATGTGAAATTGACCACATTTTCCCTCGTTCAAGGGGCGGAAATGATGCTCTTTATAATAAAGTATTGTGTTATTCTATCGAAAACCAAGACAAAAAAGACAGAACTCCTTATGAATGGTTACATAATAACGACCAAGCATGGAATGATTTTGTCAGAAGAACAACTGAACTTAAAAAAGATAACAAAATAAATAAAACAAAATTTGAAATTTTAACAAGCAAACCTGAAGATGCAGAAAAACTTATTGAAAGTTATAATGGACTAGCAGAAACTGCTCAAATAGCTAGATTAGCTCAACAAATTACTGCTTTTGTGTTTGGTTGGGGCTTGCAGACATTAGGAGATAAACGAAGAATATTTGTCAATAATGGTTCTTCAACTGCAGCTATTAGGCGTCGTTATGGGTTAAATAAAATTTTAGGTGATGATGTTAAGAAAAATAGAGAAAATGACAAACACCACGCACTTGATGCTTTATGCATAAGCTTTGCTCGTGAGTTCAATTATGATCCTATATCAAAAACCGATATAATAAAAGGTTTTACTTATGATTTTGTAAAAGAAGAAATAGACAAACTTATTCCTTATCCTTACGCAAATAAAAAGCCATTTAAAGGAAATACAAGACCGTTAGAAACGATTTATGGTTATAGAACTTACAATGGAAAATCCTATATCACAAATAGAATTGATATAACAATAATTGAACAAAAAGACAAAAAAATAAAAACTATAGTTGATGAAGTTATTAAAAATGACTTGCTTAATAAACTTGAAGAAAAAATGTCAGCGAAAGACTGGGCTTTGATGTTGGAAAACTATATTCATCCTAAAAAACAAACAAAAGTTAAAAAAGTTATGGTTGTTGTTTCAGAGGGAAATATTGAAAAAGATTCTAATGGTAGAGTTAGATTAGGTGAGTATGTTGATTTTGGAACAAAAGGCACAAAACACCAATTCAAGCACTCTAAGGGACATAAAGGACAAATCCTTTATTACAATGAAAAAGGTGCGATAAAAGTTATGCCTATATATGCCAACCAAAAAACTCAAGACGTGAAAGACAAACTTGTGCAAATGGGGTGCAAGCTGTATAAAGGTGGTATGGTGTTCTATTCAGGATGTTTGGTTAATGTGCCTAAAGAGTTTAAAGCAGGCTCAAATTCTCATCCAGCAGGAATTTATAAATTAAGGACTATTATACATACTGGCGCTATAAAATTAGAAAATCAAAATGGAATTGAAATTGGAACTAGTGCAACATATTTAACTAACGCTCAATTTGAAAAACTAAAATCTTGATTTTTAAAAATAAAACATTAAATGCAGGATATGAGTTATCATATTCTGCATTTAACTACACCTAATATTCTTCTTTATGTAAAAAGCGGTTTTTTGTTTTGTCGTTATGATGATGAAAGTGAAAACAAAATTGCACTGGATGATATTCGTGCAATAATTGTTGCTACTCATCAGGTGAATTTTACAAATCATTGTTTTTCTAAATTACTCGAAAATGATGTGGTAATTTTGCACTGTAACAATTCATATAAGCCAGTTGGATGGAGTGTTGGGCTAGATAGAGTTGTTAGAACAAAAGCGTTTTATAATCAGATTTCTTGTAATTCTCAATTTGAAAATGCTATATGGAAAAAAATAGTCAAACAAAAAGCATTAAACCAAGCGAATAATTTAAAATTAATGGGGATAGATAATTCAAAATTAATTGATTTAATAAATCGTCCATTGATGAATGAAGCAAATATTGCAAAACAATATTGGAAAATCTATTTTGAGCACTTGGGCAAACCACAAAAAAGAGAACATAAAGACGCCACAACCTTTGAAAATATTTGTCTTAATTATGGTTATGCTGTTTTTCAAACATTAATTTATAGGGCAGTTTTAATCCATGGTTTGTGTCCTAATTTGGGAGTTCACCACGAAGAAAAATACAACAGCACACCTTTGATATATGATTTAGTTGAACCTTTTAGAGGTTTTGTGGATTATTTTTTATTTACTTTCAAAATAAATGAAGGCGGTTCGTTTAATTGTGAAGATTTAAAGCATTGGAATAAATATTTTGCAAATTGTTTAAAAATTTACAGATTAAAAATAAACGATATGAGTTATAAACTTGCGGATTATGTGGATATTTATGTTGAAAAAATAGTAAATTCTTACATAAAATTTGATGAAGAATTAGCTCACATGCCCGATTTAACAAAAATATATTTATACATAGATAAACATAGGAATAGAGAATATGAGGAGTAAATATCGAATGGGCTGGCTATTTGTATGTTTTGATTTACCTGTTGTCGAAAAAGAAGATTTAAGGCAAGCTAATGCTTTTAGGAAATCTTTACTCAAGCTCGGCTATTTTATGCTTCAAAACTCTGTTTATGTACGTTCTTGTGTAACTTATGAAAAAACTGATCATTTTATAAAAGAACTAAAAATCATAGCTCCAACAACAGGCAGCGTAAACGTTTTTTACTTAACAGACAAACAGTGGAGCAATTCAATCTGTATAGAAAAAAATGATTACAAAAAATCCAAATATAATCAAAATATGGGCGAAGACGGACCAAAACAAATGGCATTTTGGTAGCCTTTGTGCTAAAATGTCATTATGAATACTAAATTTTTAAAGGTTTTAGAGAATGAGATTCAGACGTGCTATAACAGAGGTGCGAACTATTCTCTTGTCAATTCTGATTGGACTGTTAGCTTAAATTATGTTACTGGTTCATTATATCATAAATTATTCAATTTGTATATCCTATTATAACATAGTTTAAACTAACAGTAAATCAAAACAAAAGCCTTGTAAGGAGGAGCGATGGCAAAATTATAACATAGTTTAAACTAACAGTAAATCAAAACATGAGATTGCAGCTATGCCTGATGATTTTTATTATAACATAGTTTAAACTAACAGTAAATCAAAACGTTCGGGGTTGTCGTTCGTAAGCTGGATAAATTATAACATAGTTTAAACTAACAGTAAATCAAAACAAGTGTATTAAATCTTTAACAATTCTTTTGATTATAACATAGTTTAAACTAACAGTAAATCAAAACTCAGACCAACTAACAGTCGGAATAAAATATTTTAAGTGAATTTTAATTCTGTAAATAAATTTGGCTAAACTTCTTGAACGAGTTGGGTTTTGTATGCAACAAGGCATTTTGCTAACTGGTCGGGGCAGCTGGTTGATTTTGAGCCGCAAGTTATACCTTCTAATTTTGAAATAACATCATTTATATTCATTCCAATAATTAGAGACTTTATACCGTTTAAGTTACCATTGCAACCACCTAAAAAATTAACATTTAATATAATGTCATTTTCGATTTCAACCTGCATCAACTGGCAACAAGTTCCACTTGTCCTATATTGTACAACCTGACTCATTTTAAAACCTTTCTTCTAATTTGAGCAATAAAAAAATGCGACACCCGCGATTCGAACGCGGGACCTATCCCTTAAAAGGGGAGTGCTCTACCTGCTGAGCTAGTGTCGCATTTAATTAAATTATTAAATTCTCTTATTTACTTTTCAATACAACTTCAAAGATATTAACCTTAAGCAACCACTTACTTTCATGCTCACCCTTGGTTCGCTTATCTCGTTCGGCTGTATTATTAAGATACCAAGCACATACTTAATAGTCAAGTACTTTTTTTACATTACTTAGTAATTGCACCAAGACTAGCACTCTGAACAGTTTTACGGTATTTGCTCAAATATCCTGTTACATCAATTCCTTGCATTGGTTTAATTTTTTTCTTTCTCTCTTCAATAACATCATCCGAAACTTCAAGATTAACCCTACGATTTGGAATATCAATAGTTATTTTATCACCATCTTCAATGTAAGCGATTAACCCACCATCAGGGGCTTCCGGGCAAACATGACCGATGCAAAGACCTCTTGTTCCACCGGAGAAACGACCGTCTGTGATTAATGCACATTTTTTCCCTAGTCCTTTTCCAACTAGAAGAGAGGTTGGTGCAAGCATCTCTCGCATGCCTGGACCACCTTTTGGTCCTTCATAGCGAATAATCACGACATCACCCGCTTTAACTTTATCGTTTTCAATTCCTTCCATAGCTTCTTCTTCCGAATTAAAGACTTTTGCGGTTCCTTCAAACGTCCAGCATTCTTTTTCAACTCCAGATATTTTAACAACCGCACCATCTGGCGCCAAATTTCCTTTTAACACAGCTAAGCCGGCTTCAGTAGAAATCGGATTGTCCATAGTGTGGATAATACTATTATCAACCCAAGCATGTTTGGCAATTTCTTTTATTTTTAAGCCGGATAATGTTTTTAAATCCTTTAAAACGCCATCTTTTGCAAGCATGGTTTTCAAAACTCCTGGAATACCGCCTGCATTATGCAAATCAGTCATTGTAGGTAATGCAGATGGGTCTAGTTTGATAATTTGTCTTATTTCGTTAGATAATTGTGCAAAATCTTCTAATGTGATATCAATATTACCTGAATTAGCAATTGCTAAAAGGTGCAATATTGAGTTTGTAGAACCACCTAAAGCCAAATCAACACATATAGCATTGCGGATTGAGTCTTTTGTAATAATGTCTGTAGGTTTAATGTTTTTCTCTACTAACTCAACAATACGAACACCGCTTTCAAATGCTATTTGTCGTTTTTGTGCGGAAACAGCTGCTGTTGTTGCACAGTATGGTAAGCTCATTCCCATAACTTCGGTTAAGCATGCCATAGTGTTTGCCGTATATAGTCCCTGACAAGAACCGGCAGATGGGCAACAAGTAGCTTCCATTTCATAAAGTTTTTCTTCACTGATTTCACCGCTTCTGTATTTACCAATAGCTTCAAAAGACCCTCTAATCATTGTCAATACTTCGTTTTTGCATTTTCCATCAAGCATAGGACCTGCGGTAACAACAATACAAGGAATATCTAAACGCATAGCGGCAATGAGCATCCCAGGGGTAATTTTGTCACAGTTAGTCAAAAGTACCAAACCATCAAGTTGGTGCGCATTTGCTACACTTTCAACGCAATCTGCTATCAAATCTCGAGAAGGCAAAGAAAATCGCATGCCAGAATGTCCCATTGCAATACCATCACAAACAGCAGGAACACCAAATATAAAAGATTGTCCGCCACCAGAATGAATGCCTTTTTCTATTTGTCGTTCTAAATCTCTCATTCCAACGTGCCCCGGAACCAAATCCGTAAATGAACTTGCGATACCAATAAATGGTTTTTTAATAGCCTGTTTGCTAACACCTGTTGCGTACAACAATGAGCGGTGAGGAACTCTATTTATACCTTTTTTTACATTATCACTTCGCATAGAAAACTCCTTTTTTATATTAACTTATTCAATTATACTACTTTATTTTACTTTATGTAAATAATTATTTGAAAAAGTGATATTATTTTGAAAAAATGGGTATATTATAAATAGATGGTTATAGTCATGGAGGCAATATGAAATTAAAAGCGCAAAATACGATTGAAATAATAACAATGGTAGCTTTGGTTGCGGTTGTGGTTGTTTCTGCGTTTATGTTTATGAATGGGAATAATGCTAATTTAGCGAATTTATCAAGTATTAACGATGGTAAAAAATCAATAGCAGTGTCGAAAGCTCCAAGTATTAATCGTGAGCATTCGGTTATTAATACAACAACACAAACATCGGCTGATATAGAAACAGCAGGGGCTTTATCGCTTCTTGCACAGATAAGTAAAAATGATTTAAAAGAAAAATTGGCAAATAAAACATTGAATGATTTCTTAGTGATAAAAACCGAAGATAATGAAGATATTATAGATATTTCAAACAAAGTAATTGAGAGTTTTCCTCTTCCTAAATCTCCGATTGATAGAAATTCAGATATAAATACAATCAAGGCTGAAATTATAGATGTTGCAATTGCGGCAAGAGATAAGATAAACGCAAATAACAATCAAACTGTTAATGAACTTGCAAAAAGTTTGTATGAACAACTTGCTGTTCTTTTATACAAAACTATTTATTAGTAATAAATTTGATATGTTAAAATATTTTAGCGGGTGTTTTTCACCCGCTTTTGTGTATATTTGATTTTTTTATCGTCTGCTAATTTTATTTTTAAGAGTGTTTAGCTTAATCAATATTTCTGTATCCTTTTACAATCCATATTCTAGCTTGTAAGGCTTCATCTTTTGTTAATGCTCTAACACCTGCTAATGGGTATTTGTATCCTAAATTTTCATATTTAGAAACAGCCATATCGTGATACGGCAATACATCCAAAGCCTTAATATTAGTATAATTTCGTAATTGAGAACCTAATGCCCTTAAATATTTTTCATTATAAGTAAGCTCGGGAACAACAACATGCCTTATCCACATATCCTTATTATTATCTGATAAATATTTTGCAAATTCTAAAATCCGTTGATTTGAATGCCCAGTTAATTTTTTATGTTCTTCTTCATCAATATGCTTAATATCTAACAAAACTAAATCTGTATATTTCATAAGACTATCTATTTTGTCAGTATTTTCTGGATTAAAAGTAATTCCAGAAGTATCAAGCGCAGTATGAATATTTTGTTTTTTTGCCTGCTTAAACAATTCAGTTACAAAATCGATTTGTAACAAAGGCTCTCCACCAGTAACCGTGAGTCCACCCTTACAAAATTCTTTTACTCCATCATATTTTTTTAATATTTGAGCTACAGACATTTTTTTGTTTTCTGACAAGTCCCATGTGTCAGGATTATGGCAATATTGACATCTTAATGGACAGCCTTGAACAAACACAACAAAACGTATTCCAGGTCCATCTACCGTTCCACAAGTTTCTATTGAATGTATATTACCTAAAAATTTTTCAGTCATAACTATTTTATAAACATACAATCGCCATAACTATAGAAACGATATTTTTGAGCGATTGCCTCTTTATATGCATTAAAAATTGTATCTTTTCCAGCCAATGCGCTAACTAACATAATTAATGTTGATTTTGGCAAATGGAAATTTGTTATCAACGCATCCACAACTTTAAACTCATATCCAGGATAAATAAACATTTCAGAAGAATCTTTCACTGCTTTAATTTCACCATATTTTTGAAAAGTAGTTTCTAGTGTTCTTGTAGAAGTTGTTCCAACAGCAACAATTCTTTTGCCATTTTTCATGCCATTTGAAATTATGTTTGCGGCTTCTTGCGTAATCTCAAACACTTCATTATCCATTTTATGATCTTCAATATTTTCTGTATTAACAGGTTTAAATGTTCCCAGCCCAACATTTAGGGTAACATAACAAACTTGAACGCCTTTGGATTTTAGTTTTTCAATAATTTCTTCTGTAAAATGCAAACCCGCAGTTGGAGCAGCAACAGAGCCTTTATTTTTAGCATATACAGTTTGATATCTTTCATAATCGAGTTTTGCTAGCTCATCATCACTCATTTTTCTTTCAATATATGGAGGAAGCGGAATTTTACCTACTCTATCTAAAATTTCGAAAATATTTCCTTCATAAAGAAGCTTAATCAAAGCTTTTCCATCTTCATATTTTTCAATTAATTGAGCAGATAATTCATTACTAATTTTTAAAACATCCTCTGGTTTAACTCTTTTAGCTGGGCGCAAAAGGACTTCCCAATGTTGAGCTTTAACTTCTTTTAATAAAAATATTTCTATATTTGCACCAGTTGATTTTTGTGCGTGCAATCGAGCTGGAATTACTCTAGTATTATTCAAAACCAATACATCATTTTCATCAAAATAATCAACAATATCGTAAAAATGTTTGTGTTCTAATTGCCCATTACTTTTAGATAGAACTAAAAGCTTTGAAAAATCTCGTTTTTGAGCTGGAAATTGAGCGATTAATTCTTCAGGTAATTCATAGTCAAACTCGCTAAGCTTCATTATTTTTGCTCATCCTCAACGTTTTTAACTTCTTTTGCCTCAACTTTTCTTGCATTTATATCATTTGCTAAATCAACTTTAGAAGGTTTTTTAAGTTTGTCTTCATCCTCAAGTTGTTTATTAATAATAACAGTTTGAGCTACTTGAATAATGTTGCTAGAAACTAAGTATAACAATACACCTGCAGGAATTGGAATAAATATAAATGTTGCAGTAAGCATAATTGGCATCATTGTACCCATTGTTTTTTGCATAGATTCTTGCATTGGATCAAGTTTTTGTTTGCTATTAGCATTTGTCGCCATCATGATTTTTTGAGCAAAGTACATTGAAGCACCAAAAATCAATACTAACAACAATACATCATAATGAACACTTGATTCAATTTCTTTTGTTGGAACTTGAGCAATTAAAATATCACCATTTCTTACAAATTTAACATTTTCTATTTCTCTAGTGTTATTATCAATTACACTAGAATCAACGCTTTCAACTTTTGAAAGTTCAGAAAACTTCATATTAACATTATCCAAGCTGATTTTTAAATCCAAAGTATCACCTGGAACGATATCACCTTGAACCTGAATTAAGTTTCTTGTATTTTTAACTTTCTGCTCTACTGGCTCAGTTTCACCCTTTAGATAAACTTTTATAGTTTTTCCAGAAGAAAATGAATCATATTTTGAAACATTAAATTCATTATCATAAGATACACCAGCATTTCCTCTTAAAGTAGCATCTAATCTTTTAACAAAAAAGAATGATTCATTACCTGCAACTTGGATAAACATTGGACTCATTAAAGCTGAATATAACAAAATAAATACAGGCATTTGAATCAATGCAGGCCAACAACCTGCCATTGGATTAAATTTATGTTCTTTATAAAATTCCATTAACTTTTGTTGCATCATTTGAGGGTTAGATTTATAACGTTCTTGAATCATCTTCATTTTAGGTTGAAGAAGCTGCATATTTCTCATAGAACGCTGTTGAGAAACCCCTAATGGCCACATAGCTAGTCGTATAATAACGGTTAAAAGAATAATCCCCCAACCATAATTTCCGGCTATATCTCCCAAAGTTTTTAATATATCAATTGTTAATGCTGTAAAATTCATAATTAATCCTCACATCCTCTAATCTAATAATTATATTTTAATACAAACAAAAAATTTGACTTGTAACAAATTGTTATTAAATAAATTGTATAAAAATCAGAGTAATTATGAATATTAAAAAAGGTTGTGAAAATGTCTTTATTATCAATTTTATTTGGGCTAAAAAAATGCACGCATGACAAAATGGGGTTGTACAGTGGTGGTGGATATTGTCCGGATTGTGGAGAATACGTAGAAAATCAATGGTATTTAGTGAGATGCTCCTGCTGTGGCGTAAAAAGAGTTGCAATAACAAGAGGCAATACTGTCTTACCTCAAGACTCCTTTTGCACAAACTGTGGAGAGCAAGACTACTATGTGGAAAAATTAAATCATGTGAATTTTATTGATATAAATTACGCTACTGTTGTACAAATAATACACAACAGCGTAAAAAGCAACCAAATACAATCGTGGGTTGAACCTGCATTTGACTCAAAACTTTTATGTTCAAATATTCAAAACAAATCATAAGATAAATTATAATTCATTCCAAATAATACATAGCATGTGTAGCCACGACTATTTAGCATTAGCTATTTTCTTCAACTCATTAATAACAGGGCTAACATCTCCGGCTTCCAACTCTGCTACTTTTTGAGCCAAAATCTCATTTTGTTGCTGTAATTGCACAACTAAATTTTTATATTCGCTCAATTCATTCTCCATTTTAGCAAATTTTTCATCCATCATAGCCAATATTGATGAGCCTTTATGTTTAATATCACCGCTAACATTCAAATTACCAATAACGTGCGCGTCAGTTTTTACGGATAATTGTTTTATTGTGGTGATACCGTTTTTTTGAACATTTAATAAATTATCCAAAGTTGCCCCAGGCCCACAATTTTTATCACAATTTCTAACAACAAAAGTTGAATTTATATGAGAGCCCCTTGCATCATCAGTTGCAAAATTAAAAACAGTTTGCCCTGCCTCATTTATCGAAAAACGATTTCCTCCATCCACATACATGGCAACTGGTCCACCAGCTTCAGAATTGTCTATACCTCTAACGGCATCGGCTGTTTCTTCATAATTAAGTCTTATACCACCATGTCCAAGAACCAGAAAACCTTGATTAGAGTAAACCGTATTTGTTACTTCGCCTGCGGCATTTTTATATTCATATTTATCAGTACTTGGTGCATTATTAACGTTTTGAACTTGAAAAACAGTCCACTCTTCGGTTGGTCTGAGCTTTACAACACCAGCATTTGTAATAGAAGCCTTAATAGTTCCCTCTTTATCAACAAATCTAAATCTTGTTGTTGCATCATCGCCCAAAGAACGAACAGAAACTATACCGTTATTATCAACGGAAAAAGGTAGTCTATCTGTTCCTTTTTGAACCTTAAACATCCAGTTATCTTCACTTGAAGGGGTAACTACATGTAATTTTGCGGTTGGATTAACATTAGTTGAAACACCAACTCCAACATTTCCGCTTGGTCGAGTTATATTTGTATCATTAGGCGACAAATGCCACTTACTTTTATTAAATTCTTGTTTCAAACTTTCTATTTTTTGACTCAAAACACTAGACATAACATTAGTTAGGTCATTATGTTTCATTTGTTTTGTAATCAACGGTGCTGCCGATGCCAAAGCAACCGAAACTATAGTAAATACTATCATTGCTTCAGCAATAGAAAAACCATAAACGACTTTTCCGTTTTTCAAACATGATTTTTTAACAAACAAAGGAGTAAAACAACTATTATTCACCCCTCCCAGTTTTACTGTGTTATTAGCCATTTTTGTTTCCTCCGTTTTGTGTATTGTTTTTTTGATTTTAAAAAATTAGGCCATCGAGCAATGGTTTCTCTTTGCTACTTGGTTATCATAATCAATACGACCAATCAATTTGTTAATTCTACGTTGAACATCTTTAAACTGTTCAATAGACAAGCTTTGAGCTCCATCAGAAGATGCATGATCAGGGTCATGGTGAACCTCCATCATAATACCATGAGCGCCAGCCATCAACGCAGCATTAGTCATAGGTTCAATCAAATATCTTCTACCGCAACCATGGCTAGGGTCTGCAATGATTGGCAAGTGAGAATATTTTTTAACAATAGGAATAGCCGCAATATCCAACACGTTTCTTGAATAAGTAGAATCTAAACCTTTAACCCCACGTTCACAAAGAATAACATTTTGGTTGCCATTGCACATAATATGTTCAGCCGCAAGCAAAAATTCACGAATAGATGCAGCTGGTCCACGTTTTAACAACACAGGTTTGTCACATTTACCTACAGCTTTTAAAAGTTTAAAGTTTTGCATATTTCTAGCACCGATTTGAATTAAATCAGCGTATTCCAAAATCATTGGTAAATCCAATGTGTCCATAACCTCTGTAACTACCAACATATCAGTTTTTTCACTGGCTTCTTTTAAATAAATAAGCGCTTTTTCTTCCAAACCTTGAAAATCATAAGGAGATGTTCTTGGCTTAAACGCACCACCTCTAAGGAATTGACATCCCATTTCTTTAGCTGCGGTTGCAACTTGCATTAAACCGTCAAAATCTTGCTCAACAGAACAAGGTCCAACCATCATTACCGGTCTTTCCAAACCACCTATTTTTACACCGTTTGAGAAAGTAATAACACTGTCTTCCGGACAGCTTTCTCTTGATGCTAATTTAAAAGGTTCTTGGATAAGTTTTACTTCTCTAACACCATCATAAGACGCCAAAGACTCAGGGTTAACAAGCCTTCTGTCTCCTATAGCAGCAATAACAGTCATAACTTCACCTTCATTAAGAACGATTTTAAAACCTTTATCTTCCAAAATGCTTATCATTCTTTGAATTTGTTCTTTTGTAGCTTTTGGTTCCATTACAACTATCATGTGTTAACTCCTCCTATAATGTGATTTGCTATCTTAGCTTAACTTATTTTTTCCAAAAAGGCAATAAAATATAACAATAGCTTAATAATTTTCTATGCAAAAGTCAAAACATCCAAACCTTTATAATTATACAAAACCTGAGCTTTATTTTCCGCCGAAATACGATGTGCCATAATTGCTCCCAAGATTGCCTCTAATTGAGAAACAGGCAACATATTAGACGGTAACTCGCTCATTCCGTATTCTGTTTTTAGAATATTTTGCAAGAACTTGCAATCGCTATGGGAGCGGGATTTAAACATTCCGCTTAATTTTAATTTCATTTTGATATCAGAAATTTCATAACGAAAAACATCAAAGCCCTGTTCTTTCAATTTTGAAAAATACTCTGCACCCCTAGATGAAAATCTTTCTTGCCAATTGTCTAAATTGCGAATATTTCCTGTTGTTTGAACCAGCGCGTATCTTTTAGAATAAACTTTCCATTTATGAGAAAGCAAAGTCGCATTGTCTGCCATTGAAATAACTATTAACGCATCAGATTTTCCATACATATTATCTAAGAAAAATGTTAAATCTTCGACCGTGTATAGTTTATCAAGGGTAACTATTTTTAGGTTTTTATCCAAAACCGCAACACCCGTATCGTTTGCAGACTGGTTACCTAAAGAAATCCCCACAAATGTTTGCTTAGTTGAAAAATCCATCATACAACTAAGCTACACTATAATAAGAGACATGTCAAATTGTTACCCTAGTGCACCATTAATTTGTGCTGCAAATTTTGTCGTAACCGGCAACCAATTTTTATTCAGTCCTCTTGGGTCGTTACTTGCTCCATCAGGACAATACTTAGGTTTAATTGTTGCTAAGGTTGTTCTACCTTTATCAAAATAATTGCGTTTTAAATTTGATGCCATTTTTCTCAAACCTTGTTCTAAGGTTGCAAAGTTTTGCAATTTTTGACAGCCCGTCCTAGGATCCATTAATCCTCCGGGGTTGTTTCTGTATCTAATTGCTTTGCTTGTTCCTCGGCCAGTTTCTGCTGCTATAATTGCAGCAAAGATGTCCGCAGGAATACCATATTCATCTGCAATTTGTGCAACTAAATCGCCTTTTCCTGCTAAAACGCCATTTTTTGCCATCAGGGCATCGATTGCGGCACCGTATTGTCCTGCTTTACCTTTTGTTTCTCCAATTTTTTCGCTTAATTTAGTTGCTTCTTCTCTTTTTGTTTCTAATGTTTTTTCAAGTTCTGCAACTTTTTTATCTCTCTCTTGTTCTATTTTGGTTTTTGCTTCTTCAAATGTTTTTCTTGCTTCTTGAAGGGCGTCAACACTTTCTTTATATGAATTGTCCGTCTCTTTTAAATTGTTTTCTAGCTGTGTACGCTCTTCTTTTAATTTTGGAATAGTTCCATTTTTTAACGTATCTCGTTCCTCTGTTGCCTTTTTCAACTTTTCTTTATTTTCTGCGATTTTAGATTTCATATCTTTAATTTGTTGTTCTAATTGAGATTTTCTAGCCTGATTTTTAGCGTTTATTTTTTCATTTGGCGTATCCGTTTTTAGTCCTGCTAATTCTTTTTCCATACCGCCTAATACAATTTCATCAGCAGAAATAGTATTACCTAAAGATGTAACCTCGTTTTCTTTTAAGCTTAATTGTGTTTCATTTTTAATAATTTCTTGTGCTTTTTCGGAAATCTCATTTTTTATCCTTTTAATTGTAGCGTTATCTGTTTTTTGCTCCAATAATAATTTTTTCTCCATTTCTTTTACTGTTTTTTCTTTTTTTGCTATTGCATTTTGAGAATTTTCTTTAACAGTATTTATTTCGTTTTCAATTTTTGTTATATCAGCTTTAGTTGTGTCTAGTTTTTGAGCAATTGTAGTATCTGCTTTTAATGCTTTTAATTCGCCAGAATATTCACCAGAGCCGGCGTATGAGCCACCAGCACCACCCATGCCAATAGATTGTCCTGCGTCTTGTGCTATTTGCTGCATTACACTGTTAGTTTCCTGCATTTTTCCAATTTCATTTTGAGATAACACTCCATCATTATCAATATCAAATTGTTTTGCGGCATTTAAATTCTTAAGTTCATCTTCTGATAAACTTCCATCGTTATTTTCATCAAATTGTTTGGCAAATTTAAGTTTTTTTGCTTCTTCCTCTGATATAATCCCATCTTTATTTTCATCAAATTCTGCTGCAAATTTAAATTCATTAGCTTCATCCGCTGATAATTTCCCATCATTATCTTTGTCAAATTTTGCCGCTAAACGGAACACGCCCATTTCTTTGTCTTCAATTTTTCCGTTTTTATCTTTATCTAATGAATCCGGATTAAAATCATCATCTGTTTGCAAGTACTTAGAAGCTAATCTTACATCAATTATTTCATTATCATCGATTTTTCCATCTTTATTTCTATCAAAATATGAGATAAACGTAACTAATTTATTGTTTTTATCAGTTTTATTATCTTTATTATTTTTGTATTGTTCATTTATTACATCTGTTGTAGCATTGTTTAATTTATTTATCTCATTAGTTTTTTGAGGTTGATTCTTTTCAAAAGTTTCAATCTCCTTATCACTAAAAACACCATCATTATCAGTGTCAATTTTTTTATTATCAAAATCATCTGCCATAATAAAAGCAGAAACTTTTTTCAACTTGGCTAATTCAGCATTATCCAGTTTGCCATCTTTATTCGCATCAAATTTGGTCATAAACATTGACACATTAGTCTTTGCAGTCTTACCTTTTTCGAACTTACTTCTAATTGTTTCGTTTGATGCGTTGGCTAACGAATTAAGCTCACTAGTTTTTTTACCATTAAAGTAATCAATAAAATTTAGGAAACTCAAAATAATTCCTCAATAAACAATAATATACTCTCTCAATATAATAAAAACATTTAATAAATATATATTGCTTAAATATTAAAAAATTATTAACTTATGTGAAGTTGTTTCATAAAAGTTGAAAAAACAGCCCTTGTTTCTGCACTCACAGGTTTATTTTCATTTATAATTTCCTGTGTTTTTGACTCTTGCATGCTTTCATTTTTTTCTGCAATTTTTTCTTTTTTTCTATTGTTGTACTCAGTCATTTTAATATTAAGTTTAGGAATTAAATAGCCTAAAACGACACCGGAATAAATATAACCAGCAGCTTGCGCAATATTTAAGAACTTGATTTTATTTAATGTAGAGTCCATACCCAAAGCTTTTGCTTTTCTCAAAAGTTCTTTATAAGAAAGAGCCTTACCATCTTTAACAACATCTACACCTTTTTCCACCAATTCTTTTAATAACACTTCATCTACGGTCTTAACAGATTTGTTTTTTAACCAATTCATAAATCCTGTTTTGCTCGCATCTGATGTAGAGTTTAAAAGATTTTTTCCATCCAGTATTGTTGCAACACCTTTTGAAACAAAACCGCCCAAAATCAACCAGTTTGCAAAACCTAAGAAATCTTTAAAACAAGCTTCTCTAAGTTCATCAGAACTTCTTGCAGCTAAAAATCTGGATGCAATAGTAAATCCGTAAACCAACTTAAAATGACTTAAAATTGGTATTTTACCTTTAAATTGTAGTTTATTAGGAATTTCTTTTATATTTGTGCTAATAGAACCAAGGCACAAAGCCAAAATAGATGCAGCAGCAGCACATTTTGCCATAATAAAGCCTGATGAACTGTCTGCTTTTTTTTCTGTAACATTAGGATTATTTGCAACACCTACAAAACCGTCACTACCTGTTCTTTTCTTCGTCAATAAACGATTAAGGGGTTGAACACTTGCTCCGATTGCGCTTGAAATACCTAATGCCAGAAATGTTGAGCGCATCTTTAAGCTTTTTAACTCTTTTATAAATAGATTTGCATTAAAATCACCATTAGAGGTTTCGAAAGCTTTTGCAACCTTTTCTTTTGTAAAAGTCCTGCCTAAAGCAAACAAATCATCTAAGAATGAAGTTATAGCAAATTCAACATTTTTAGTCTTATCTAAAGAGGCTATTTTAAATGATTTTTCTGCGCCGGTATCTGAAACAATTAAATTTCTAAGATATTCTAATTTCTCTTTGGGTATTCTTTTGCCTTCTAATTTAGTATCAGCAGATAAATCCAAATATGTTTGCGTTAATTTTTCTATAGTTTCAGGCTTAAGTCCTATCCAGCTAGCAGATTTACCGTCTCTTGAACTTAACCCTTCAATTCTTGCAAAAGCATTTCTGTAAAAATTCTTTTGTTGGGAATTATCTTTGCAATTTTTAAAACGATTAAAATCGTCGTTCCATATTCTACCTAAAATATCAATAGTTTCGTTATTAGCAAAAATTGTATGGGACAAAACATTATAGTCTTTATTAAATTTGGGAGCTAACGCATACGCTGCAGCGCCACCAATTGTACCAATCATAACATGGTTTGCTGTACCGGAATTTTCCCTAATACCTGTTTCAATACCAGCATCTAACCCACGAGAAGAATCAACTATTGTTCTGGGCAATGCCATTGAAAAGAAATCAACCAATGTTGCGCCAATTGATTCATTTACGCTTAAATATCTTAAACCTTGGGACACAACCTCGCCCGCAGAACCAAACGATTGACGTTTTTGGATTTTTATATTCTGTTTTTGTGTATTAAAATTTGTGTTTAAATTAACGTTCATAACTTCTTTGACATGCCTATGTTCTTACTTAAAGCCTATGAATTATTTTTTTTGCTAGTTATATTTATTTTTTTATAAGATTTTAATATTACTTAAAATTTGCCATTTGCTCAAATCCGCAAAATGCACTTGTTTCGTCTACACCTTTCCAACGACGCCACAACAACGATATTGTAGATTCAGGTCCATTGGCATAAGGATTTTCTTCGACTTGTGTATTTAGTTTTTTAGCATGCTCATGCATTTTTTGCAATTCTAATTCTTTTGCTCGGTTTTTTTCTGTCTGTTTTCTGTTCCAAATAGGAATAAACAAACCAAGCAACAACATTGATGCTCCTAAAGATGTTGCCTGACAAATCGCACGCTTATTTTTTAAATTATCTGATACCTCATCAAATGATTTTAGACTTTGATTTTTTACCCAATTACCAAATTTTACAAAAGCATTTGCATCCTTAGACACTTCTTTATGCTTATTTATCAAATCAATTTCCGGATTTATTTTATGCATAATAGTAGCCAATCCTTTTGCAACATAATCACCTAAGAAATATAAGCTTGCAAAACCAGCCATATCTCTAAATGTTGATTCTCGAACTTCGTTTCTGTCTTCTGCTGCCAAAATACGACTTGCAAATGTAATTGCAGCAATCCATCGCGCCTGATCTAAAGTTGGGAAAAGCCCCTTAAACTGAAACATTTTCCAATTAGGTTTCTTCATCATTGACAAAACCGCTAAGCCCATCATAGAACCTGCACCGGCTAATTTATATGCTAATAGTTTATCATCTTTCTTTGATGATTTTTTATCTTCTATCCCAAAATCACGGTAAATCGGAGCCCCTTCAATTCCTGATTGTTTTCTGGTTATCCATCTGTTGATATATTGCATTGACGCAGCTAACGGTAATATCAAAGCCAAACCAATAAAACTTTTATGCTTAACAAATTTTATTGCACTTTGAGAAAAATTATCAATGTTTTTAGCAACAGCAGGGTCTTTAAACTTTTTACCCATATCTACAATATCTCTTAACATAGACGACAAGGATGAATTAAAAGTTTTATTTCCATCAGTTGAAAATCTAATAGTCTCAGTTGCATGGCTTGATTGAGCCAATAATTTATATGCTTGGCTCACTGCTTGTTTTGATTTTAACTCACCACTAATTCCTTCATTTAAAACAGATATCGCTTCATCAAAAGCCTTTTTATTATCACTATATTTAACCCATTTATTATCTTTAGATGAATTAAAACCTTCTAAGTCCTTTAATACGTTACGCGCAAATTCTTTAGATATGTATTCCGGACGAACATCTTTTCTTGCGTATGAGGATAGTTTTATGATTGTATCTTCGTCTGCCCAAGACCCCACCATACTTAAATGTCGATACTCTTTAGGTAAAGATAAATGCTGCAAAAAGCCGGCAACTCCCATTACAAAATAACTTGGCAATAAACAATTTACCAATAATCCAGAAGATTCTCGACGCAATGTTTCAAGTCCGGCATGTGCGTTAGTGTTAAAATCGACAGCTGCTCTTGGAACAATACAAGTTGCCGCGTCTATAACAGACACTCCAATCATTGGATGCTGTTCACACGCCTGAAGTCCCGCTGTCAAAAGGGTACCGACACTTCCAAAGTTTTGTGCTTTGGATTTATTTGGGGTGTTTTTTAACAGAGAGTTATTACTGATTTGGCTGTTTACACTTGTATTTACTTGTTGAATCATTTTCACTCTATATAAACGACTTAAAACAATTTTATCAAGACCACAAATATAATAAAATAGGAGAAAAATTTTTTTGCTATTTCCTAAATTGTATTTTTTTTCACAAAAAAGATTTTTAGAGGAGAAAAAAATAAAAAACATATTGTTGTTTTTTTAAGGTATTCTATTTATGAGTGCTTTAAACTTAATCAAATGAATTTTTCTAATTTTATCTTAAAAAAATTTTTTTAAATTCATCTTAACAAAAGTTAAAATTTTTTTAAGAAAAATAGCAATTATTTTCTAAGTATATACTTATTATATATAGGAGAAGACATGAATTACTTATTACTAAAATTTTTTAATAGAAACAAAAAATTTAATGTTAATGATTTAATATAAAGTTTATTTTATTAAACTTTAGGTTGCATTTCTTTACACTTACTTGTTAAATCCCTCTAAATATGCAAGAATATTCTTACATGAGGGATATTTTATGAGTAAAAACATTCTTGTAGTTGATGATGATGACGAAATTCGTGACTTATTAGAATTTGACTTGCAACAAAGTGGGTATAATATTGACACAGCAAAAAACGGTCTTGATGGGCTGGAAAAGGCGTTATCGAATCATTACGACTTGATTTTACTTGATGTAATGATGCCTAAAATGAATGGTTTTGATGTTTGCAAAAATATAAGAAAAGCTAAAAATGCAGTGCCCATATTGCTTTTGACGGCAAAGGGAACAATAAATGATAAAACAGAGGGCTTTGATTGTGGTGCTGATGATTATTTAATTAAGCCATTTGATATTCAAGAAGTTTTACTAAGAGTACGCGCCTTGTTACGTAGAGGATTAACTGCGCAGCAAGAAAACAACTCGTTTAAAAACGAAGTACTTAAGGCAGGGGCGATAGAAATTTTTCCGGATGAACTTGAAGTTGCTATAAATGAAACAAAAATTAAGTTAACACCTACCGAATTTGAAATTCTGTATTGTTTGATGCAGCACTTTAATAAAGCGGTATCATTAGCAATGTTATTAAATGAAGTTTGGGGATATGACAGCGACGAAGATGTAAGAATGTTAAGGGTTCATGTTGGCGGATTAAGACAAAAAATTGAAAAACAGCCTAAAACACCAAAATACTTGCATACTGTTATCAATGTTGGATATAAATTAACACCATTTGAAGAAAACGAAAATGAAATTTAACTACAGGTTTAAAATTATTGAACAAATTATAATCGTTATGATTTTTGCCGTTTTGACGCCAATGATTATTAGCGGCTTTATAATTAATAATGTAAGCCAGCACACTATCAGGAGAGAATTAAACTATTCAGCATCTATGCTTAGTGAGGTTGTTGTTAAAAACCTTGAAACCGTTTTTTATGCTGCCCAAAGTGAATTAAACACTATAACGATGGCGATAAAACACTTTCCAAAAAGCACCTCAAGAAAACACTTTTTAGAGTCAATACGCAAAGATTCAAAAGAAATTAACGACATAGTTCTTGCAGATATTTCTGTTTATAATAGCAAATTCAAAAACAACAAAAATTATTATTACGACAAGGCTACTCAAAAACTTTTACTTGCTCAACCTCTAGACTCAAAAAATTGTCTTATTGCATCTATTGATAGAAATACCTTAATTGACAAACTGTTTGATATTTTTAAAAATGATACAAGACAAGTATATTTACTTGATGAAGATAACGAGTTAATTCTTTCTAATAATTTTTCGCAAAAAGAATACGAATACGCGATGGCATCATTGCCTCAAAAACTTACGCCTGATAAGCCACAAAGTTTTGGCAAAGTAAAAAATCAACCACTATCTTATTATAAAGGAACAAATCCACCACTTACTATTATTGTAAATACAACCAGTGCAATAACACAAAACACTATTAATATTGCTCGATACAAGATAATTCTTGCCATTGTTTTATCTGTTCTATTTATATTTACCATTGTTGGGCTATACACTTCTTACCTATATGTCAATATTAAACAATTATTCAAGGGAATAATGGCGCTTTCAAAAGGCAACTACAAAAGAAAAATACGCCTAATATCAAAGGTATTCACCCCGTTTGAATTGGTATTTTTAGCTAATGAATTTAACACTATGGTTGAAGAAATCAATTTATCATACAGGCAAATTATTCAAAAAAACAAAGAATTAAAAAAATTAGACGAAATAAGAAGTAACTTGATTGATACAGTAAGTCACGAACTCAGAACCCCCCTAACAAGTATAAAAGGTTATACTTCTCGACTTTTAAGACAAGATATACAAATTGATGAAGAAACGAAAATAAAATCACTAAAAACAATTAAGCGGCAAAGTGAACGCCTATCCAGAATGGTGGAAGATTTATTAGTTATTCCTGATATAGAAGGTGCTAAACTTAATATAAATATTGAAAAAATAAACTTATCAGAACTTGCAGAAATATCTATAAATTCATTAAAAAGTGTGGACACCGAAAATATAGTCGTAAATATTCCGGACGATTTTCCATTTATTTATGCTGATAAAGACCGTATAGAACAAGTATTAATAAATTTACTGGAAAATGCAAAAAAATATGCAAATGAAGATAGTAAAATAATGTTAAAAGCTTACGCTAAAAATGACCTTGCATACATAAAAATAGAAAATGAAGCACCATATATTTCTCAAGAGAAATTAGAACACCTGTTTGATAAGTTCACAAGGATGGATGATAGTACGACAAGAACCACTCGCGGTGCTGGTTTGGGGTTGTTTATCGTAAAAGGTCTAGTTGAAGCGATGAGTGGTAACATAAAAATTCATTCTACTCAAGACAACAAATTTATAGTAACAATAGCCCTTCCTGCTGAAAATATTTAACTTTATGATTAACACAAAATTTATGCAAAAAGCGATAGAAATAGCATTACAATCTGGCGAAGATATGCCAATTGGTGCAGTGTTGGTTAAAAATAACCAAATTATAGCACTAGCCCATAACGAAAAAGAGAGCCTAAATCAAGTAGCTAAACACGCAGAAATGATAGTAATAGAAGAAGGCTGCAAAAAAAATCGAAATTGGAGACTTGAAGATTGCACTTTGTATGTAACACTAGAACCTTGCCCAATGTGCGCATGGGCAATTTTGCAAAGCAGGATAAAAGAGGTTTATTTTGGCTCTTACGACAAACTTTACGGTGCATTAGGTTCTAAATTGGATTTAAGAACGTATTTGAATTCTAAAACCATAGTTAAAGGTGGAATTTTAGAAGAAAAATGCGATAATTTATTAAAAAAATATTTTGAGAAAATAAGAAATGATAACAAAACAAAATCTTGATGAATTAGCTAAAAAATACGAAACTAAAGAATTTATAAAAGATGACCCAATCCAATTTCCACATCTTTTTAAATCGAATGAAGATATTGAAATTGCAGGATTTTTGGCTAGCATGTTTGCTTATGGAAGTAGAAAAGCTTTTATACCAAAACTTGCCGAATTATTTAAAATTATGAATATGAAACCTTATGAATATATTATAAATTTTGATATTAAAAATAAAGATTTAGATAATTTTGATTACAGATTTTCAAAGGGATGCGACATTAAAGAAATAATTTTAATTCTACAAAAGCTTTACAAACGAGAAAACTCAAACTTAGAAAAACTTTTTCTATATGGCTGGGAAACACATAAATCAATAAAAGGAATGTTATTTACAGTAAGTGATTATTTTTATGCAAATGCTAAAAATAAAGTTACAAAAGGATTTTACCACCTTATTCCGGATGCACACAAATCCAGTGCATTAAAACGAATGAACATGTTTTTAAGATGGATGATTAGAAAAAGCGATGTAGATTTAGGACTCTGGACTTTTCTACCTTCCTCAGAATTGATTATTCCTTTAGATGTACATGTAGGAAGATTATCTGTTGAAACAGGGTTAATAAAAAAATCTAACGGAGATTTTAAAACAGCAATAGAAATAACAAACGCACTAAAAGAATTTGACCCAATCGACCCTGTTAAATACGATTTTGCTCTGTTTGGATATGGAGTTAATAATAAATAAATTATAATTTATCAAACTTGCCCCATATAGACAGAAAAGGGAAATATGATATAATTTAAGGAAAAAGGAGTTAAAAATGTCCAAAAACCTTGTCGCCGTAGAGAGAGTGTGTGTGCATGTTCTCACGCTACTTGCTTAAATAATTTTTTACCCAAATTCCCATCTAAAATAAAAAAAGCCTTCACACTGGCAGAAGTTTTAATTACATTGACAATTATTGGTGTAGTTTCTGCAATGACAATTCCTACAATGATGAAGAATCATCAAGCGGTAACATTAAGCGCACAATTTAAAACAGTATACTCATTGCTAAACAATGCAATAAAAATGATTGTAGCTGAAAATCCAAATTTTTACGAAGAAATTCAAGCTACCTCAAAAACAGGTGGAGATGGTAATATTGCAGGAAAACCCGCATTAACAACCCCAATCATGGAAAAATTAGATACAACACGAAATTGTGTTTTATACAAAGAAACAGATTGCGATAAAACGTTAAGACTTTCTAGCTATAGAAATTTCACTAATACCGCAAATGGTTCAGTTGGTTGGGCTTATGCTGGTTATTTTGATTTGAAAAATGGAATGAGAATTTATCCTATTTGTTCTGGTAATTGCGCGAATATTCATCTTTTTAGTGATATTAATGGATTTAACAAAAAACCAAATAGACAAGGTCATGACTTGTTTGATTTTCAGATTAACGAATATAGTCAACTTGTACCAGCTTGGCAACATGGAACTTCTTGTAATAGAAATAGTAAAAGCGAATTTGCAGGTTTTGATTGCACTAAAGAGGCATTGAGTAACGCAAATTATTTTAAAAATTTACCAAACTAAATTACAAATTATACAATTTCTTAACATAACACATAAAACCCATGACAAAAAAATTTAATTCTATTATTATATACTTATAGAGTAGGGATTTGGTAATGGAATCGTACACATATTCTGATAATAATTTAGTTACACAAACAACGGGTTTATCTGCACTGAGCACAGAACGTGATAAGTTTTCATCGTTGTCAACGTCTGCGATGCTTGCTCGTAGTGAAGTTCCGGCATCACACAGAAGAGTTGCCGATAATTACATGATTATCAAAAAAATATATGGATTTTCTGCCGCACAAAACAGAATTTCTAACACGGATAAAGCTTTACTGGCAAAGTACGATTTCAATCCGCTTGAATTTTCTACTATCAAACAAATTAACGAAGAGCTTATATATCTGAAAAAATGGTCTTTATCACATGAACCGTTACTTAGAACAGATGCAGATGAATTGATACAAATCAGAGCAAAAGAATTAAAATATATTATATCTAGCAGCTATGCTGATATTACAAATGAAATTTACAACGGTTATATGGCTTTAAATCGCTATTTTGAAGATATTTCAAAATATTACAACATGTAATTTCTCATCCTTTTGGAGTAGATTTTTACTATTTATTAAATTTTTTTAAATTTGTGCCGATGCAGTTATTGAGAGAAACTGTGTAACGAGGGCACAATGCTTAATCTTAGAGAAAGAGAAGAAATAATAGAGGTAAAAAATAACACGGGCGCCACGCGATTGGGTTATGAAACATTAGAGCTGGCAAGAAAAGCACATGAGCGTTATTTACTTAGGTTGTCGCAAGACGATTTAAATGAAGCGCTTGATTATTATATTCAAACATTAAAAATCGCACCAGAATTGCCTGACGCGTATTATCGGTTGGCTAGTCTTTTATTTGAAGACGGGCAAATTGGTATTGAAACGGCAATTGAACAATGTCGTACTGCGATTGAAATTGATCCTCATAATTATAATGCACATCTATACACAGGGTATTTTCTCAAATTAGCTCAAGAGTTTGAAGAAGCAGAAAAAGAATTTACTAAAGCAATGAAAGTAACCCCGTTCAATTCTGCACGTGCAAGAATTGTCATGGGTACAATGTTGCTACAAAAAATGAACAATCGCAAAGTTACGTTTGTTGACTTTGTTAAGAGTATGTATTATATGTGCTCAGGTAGTTTAATGATGTTAATGGATTACCCAACCCTAAGAATGCTATACAAAAATTTCACGGATGATTTTTCTGTCTTTGCATTTAACTTGACCGGTAGTCTGTTACAGAAAATAAAAAAAGATTCACTTGCTGTAAGAACTTATGATATAGCAGCAGAACGAACAGGACGCAATGAACTCTTTTATGAAAAAATAGGTGATGTTTCAATCAGAAATTCTGCGCCTGAAATTGCGTTGGATGCCTACAAAAGAGTTTTGCTATCAAACCCATACAATAGAGAGGCTCTGATTAAGACAGCAACCCTAATCCAAACCTATTTCGCGGACAAAACGGATGAGGCGATAGACTGCTATACAAAATTATTAGACCTTGAACCTGAAAACTCTAGAATTTACTATGAGTTAGGTCATTTGTATGTAAACAAGAAAGATATTATAAACTCTGTAAACGCATTCACCTTAGCGTTAGAAAAAGACGGAGAAAACGCATTCTATCATAATAGCTTGGCTTTTGCGTTAATCCAAGCAGAACAATATGATGAAGCAATAGAACATTACAAAGAAGCAATTAATCTAAATCCGGATAACGAATGGACCGCAATTGTTTGTCAAGCACTCGGTTCTCTTTACCATCAAATTAAAGAAAATTCCGACGCTGCATTAACAATGTTCCAAACCGCATTAGTTTTAGACCCAAATAGCTTTGATGCATACATCTCAATAGGAGACTTGTATCTGGATACAGGCGATTTAGACAGTGCAATAGGCTCATACTGTGAGGCGATAAAACTAGCACCGGACAATGCGAGAGCGTATTGCAAAATGGGAATTGTTTTATGGGAAAAAGATTACCTTGAAGAAGCAATTATAGCATACAACAAGGCTATTTCCTTTAATCCATATTATGATATAGCTTACAACAACTTAGGTGTTATCTATTTGGATGGAATAGGTAACACTAAAGAAGCGTTAAGATTATTCAAACAAGCAATTGAGATAAACGAAAACTATGCGCTGGCTCATTTTAATGCCGGACGGGCTGAGCAAATTATGGATAACAAAACAACTGCAGCTAACTATTATCAACGAGCATTAGAGCTAAACCGTGTAAGTTATGATTTGTCAGAAGAAGAAATTCTGGAAAAAATCCACAGTTTATTTGAAGTATAATGCTAAATTTTGTTGTGCTAGTTCTGGTGCTAATTCTAATGGCGCCAGTTCTTGCTACGCTATTTCTCGCTATGCGACAATGTTACATAGCTTAGTTTTATTATATTAAATATTTTTAATAATATTTAATATTAAATTTTTAAAATCAACTTTAACTTTATTTGCTTGTTCTACAACTTCTTCATGGTTTAGTGTTGTGGCGGAAATTCCGGCTGCCATATTTGTAATGCAGCTTATACCTAAAACTTCAATACCTGCGTGATTTGCAATAATAGCTTCCGGCACAGTTGACATACCACAAGCGTCTGCGCCTAATATTTTAAGCATTCGAACTTCTGCGGGGGTTTCATAATTTGGACCGGATGATGCAGCATAAACACCTTCTTTAATATCTATGTTTAATTTAAAAGCTTGTTCTTTTGCAATATTTCTAAGCCTTT
This sequence comes from Candidatus Gastranaerophilaceae bacterium, assembly GCA_045635965.1. Classification (GTDB taxonomy): domain Bacteria; phylum Cyanobacteriota; class Vampirovibrionia; order Gastranaerophilales; family Gastranaerophilaceae; genus RGIG2134. Next base: position 160,553 of record JAZTWQ010000005.1, on the reverse strand, counting down.
TTTTATAAACTTCACTCATATCAGGGAATCTAACCCCAAAAGCATCGTTATTCATTCCAATAAGAGGATTATCACCCATTAAATTGATATGGTCTGTAATTAGCATTAAATCTCCGCCTTTAAATGTCGGGTTAATACCGCCGGCGGCGTTTGTTAAAATAAGAGTTTTAATGCCAAGTTGTTTCATAACCCTAATAGGGTATGTGATTTTTTGCATTGTGTGTCCTTCATAAAAGTGATAACGACCTTGCATAAAGACGCATCTTTTGCCTTGAACTTCTGAAAAAATCAAGCTTCCTTTGTGTCCTTGAACAGTAGAGTTCTCAAAAGCCGGAATTTCGCAATATGGAATACGAATCCCCCCCACTTCATCTGCAAGCTCGCCCAAGCCGGAGCCCAAAACCAATCCGATTTCAGGCTCAAAATCTTTGATTATACTTTTTATAAAGTCAATTGTTTCACTCATTTTTTATTATTATTCTTCTTCTTCGTCTTCTAAGTTGCTAATATATTCAGCAACGATGTTAAATTCTTCATCGTCATCAATAGTTTCAAAAGTAAATTCTTCCCCATTTCTGATTAATTTCATTAAAACAGCTTCTGATTCAAGTTCATCTTCTTCGTCGTCGCCTTCTTCAACTTCTCTTAAAATAGCATATTCTACACCTTCAACATCTACAATATCAAGAAGCTCTAATTGTACGGCGTTACCTTCTTCGTCAACTGTGTCAATAATTTGTGTTTTAAATTCTTCTAATTCATTCATTTCGCTCATAGGTTACTCACTTTCTGCTTATATATTGTTTTAAAATTATACATGCGCTTTCGATATCAACTAATTCTTTTTTGTTTCTAAAGTTAATTCCTTTATTTTTTAAATTTTCTTCTGCTTCAAAACTGGAGCATCTTTCATCTTCAAAAAATATTTGATATTTTTCAGGTATTAATTTTGCAAATCTTTGACAATCTTTTGCTTGTTCACCTAAATCACCATTAGCATGCAAAGGTAAACCAATAACTACTTTAGTTATACCATATTCAGACGCTAATAGTTCAATTCTTTTTATCGCATCTTTTTCCGGTTTTCGGTTTATTGCTTCCTTCCCGGCGATAACAATTCCCATATCATCGCCAATTGCGACGCCTATTCTTTTTGTACCAACATCTAGTCCCATTAATCTTTCCATTAAAATCCCCACTCTCTTTCTAATGTTGTAATTGTGAGGTCTAGAATTTTTTTATCAACAAGGCATTTATTAGCTTCATTTCTTCGAGAAAATATATTTGTAGAAATAGTTGTGTTTAAATATTTTTCTCTTTCTCGAAGTAAAAATTCATAAATGCTTATTTTTAATATGTTTAATAGTAATTGTTCTTTGACAGCCTCGTTAAATCTGAGCTCGTTTAAAATATTTGCATAATCTTGGAAACCATTTAAACTTAGTAAATATGCGCTAAGAAGTAACCTTTCTTCTATTTGAGAGACTAGTTTTTCTGTCCATATATTGCATTTTTCTTGGTTAATAACTTCTTCAATATTTTCAACTAGTTCATCACTTGTTGTTTCTTTTGAAAGGATAGTTATTATTTTTTTTATTAATATTTCAACATTTTCATTATCAGAAGTAAAGAAAAACCATTTATCCAAAATTGCAGTAGAATAAAGTTTTTTTAAATCCTTAATTGTAATTTCAGTTTTATCTAGTCTTTTTTCCAGTGTTGATTTTAAATCTCCGGATAGAATAGGCACATCAATTAGTAATCTTCTCCAGCAAACATATTCGTATGACATTTTTCCTAAATTTTCTCTAGAAAGTTTTTCTGCATCGCTTAGTAGCATTTTTGCAATGTAAGCAGGAATGCATATTTTTTCTTGATTTACATAAAATTTGTTCACTATTCTTGAATATTCCCGTTGTGTTATATCGTTAAAGCCAAAACAATCAACTATACCAATATTATTATTTAACACAACAGCAAACATGCTTATAGAATCTTTGTCCAGATGTTTGCGTCCGATGATTAAGCCTACATTTCCCCTCCCATCCGGCATACTAATAAACACATCATCTATTTGAGAATTTTTATAAATTTCTTCTAAAAATTCTTTTTCTTTATTTAAGTTGGATTTGCCAGCCAATTTAAGTTCTGTCAAACTTTTTTTTGCAATATTTTTAATTTCTTCATCGTTACTGTGCTCCATAACATAGGTTAATGGACTAACAGCTAAATCAGACTTTGATTCTCCCAATCGTTTAATTGCATATTTGCTTAAATCGCAATTAGGGTTTGCGTATACGACAGGCGTAAATAAGTTTGCAAGTTCATCTCCTGTATAGTCTTCGCTGATAGAATCAATTAGAATTTCTCTATCTTTAAAAGGCAATGCTTCAATAAAATCAAGAAAATCTATCAAAACTTCCGGATTACTAAGTGCGTTTTTAAGTAATTTTTCTGTATCAGCATCAATTACACTATTGGGGTTTTCAAAATATTCTGAATATTTTTCATAATTAATTTGGTTTCCCAGATCTTTTAAGATATTAATAATTTTACTTTTTATTGAATCATTAATACTTACTGTTGTTAATAATTTCCACAGTTCGTCTTCGAGTTTTTCTTTAGGAATTAATTGTTCTAACAAAAATGATAAAATATAAAATCTTTCATCATTTTGATTTGATATAAATTCTTTTATAAGCACATCTAAAATGGTATTTGTATCAGTAATTTCTTTTAAAGGTGCTAATATTTTATTCAAAAATTCTTGAGTATGTTTTTGTCCTGTTTCTATGCTTTTTATTGCGTTTAAAACATCTGCACGTATTTGAAGTTTATTAATCTTTTTTGTCATTAGTTAAACTTTACTCCAAAATAAATCTAAAATTTTACGAGCTTCTCCGGATGGCATTCTATCATCAAGAATTAAATATTGAACAGCAATCATTGTGCATTCAGAACATATATTTACTCCCGGACCTTGAACCATTTTAACAACTTGCGTATTTGGTCTACCGCAAAAACTACAGTATACCGGTTCAAAATCATTAGCTTGATTTTGTTCCATTTCTTTTTCTTTTGATTTGTTCTTTTTTAAGCCAGAAAGGCTTACTACTTTTTCTTCGTCGCTCATATTTTTTCCTTCTTCGTTTTTCTTATTTTAACTTATATCCAAATTTTCTACAAGTTATTAATAAAAAAATTTGAAAAATTATTTAATGTTGGTATAATATAATTATGTTGTAGAATAGAAGTTAGTATAAAAATATGAATCCGAATCCATATATAAAACAATATCAAAAATCACAATTAGAGACAGCACCGCCTGAAAAGATTTTAATCATGCTTTATAATGGTGCTATTAATTTTTTAAAAAAAGCTCAGATTGCGTTTGAAAAAGGTGATAAAACTGAAGCTCACAACAATATTATTTCTGCTGAAAAAATTATTATGGAATTTATGCAAACACTGGATATGGAATTAGGCGGTGAAATGGCTAAAAATCTGTATTCTTTGTATAGTTATTTGTACAATAAACTTGTTGAATCAAATATGAAAAACAAACCTGAAAATTTAGTTGAAGTGTTAGACCACTTAACAAAACTTCGCAATACTTGGTTGCAAGCGATAGAAATAGCAAATAAAGAAAAAGCACAACAAGCGGAACAAATAGAGTCATAAGGTGTTTTAAATGAATTTAACTCAAATAGAAATACTTCTAAATCAATTATTTGATTGTTCTTTGGCTGTTCGTTCTGCAATCGAAAAAAATGATTCGGAAGAAATAGATAGATTAATTGAAATTAAAAATGATAAATTAAAATTATTTCAAGATAATAGAAAGTTTATTGTTGAATTAACTCAATTTAAAGATATGATTGAAAAAATTCAAGAACAGGACTCTGAAAATATAAAGTTGCTTACGTCCAAAAAAGAAAATATTTTAAAACAATATAAGGTAAATATGGCAAATATTACTGTGTTAAAAAGATATGAACAAGATAATAATTTAAATGGCTCGATTGTTGATGTTAGTGAATAAATAAACTTACTTGCATGATTTGTTAGGATTGGTGTAATATTTTAAAATGATGGGATTTAGAATTAATTTAAATACGCAAAACAGAATGATATTACTTGGCATGATTGTCAGTACTGTTTTGATTTTGGCAATAGCTTTATTTTTAACCAATAAGGTTCAAGAAAAACTTTCACAAAGTTATAACGAATTAGCTCAACTTTTGACGAAAACTATTGCAATAGAAAGCGTAGAGTTAACAAAAGACATTGATGAGACTAAGCAGTATAACGCTTTGGAATATCATACAAATTTGATTTTGGATACTAATGATAGTATTTCATTTATTGAATTTAAAAATACTAAAGGTCAAATCATATATTCAAGCAAGGATACACAAAAGGCTAGAGCAAAAGAAACAAAATCAAGCGTATCTGCACCAATGAGCATTCATTCTGCATCAGGCGTAAAAAATATTGGTTCTGTTACGGTTGGTTTTTCTGGTAAAATGATTAAATCCGTAATTCTAACAACAAAAAATTCTATGTTTTTTGTTTTTGCGTTGGCATGGATTATGCTTAGTGGCGTAATGGTTTTAAATACTTGGCTTTTAACAAGAGAGCTTCGCAGTTTGTATCACGGTGTTAGAAAAATATCCGGGGGACAATTCGGTTATACAATTGAAGCAAAAGATGTAAGTGGAGATATTAAGGAATTGATTTCTGCTTTTAATGATATGTCTAAAAGACTACATGTTTACGAAGAAAAAAATATAGATCAACTTACATTGGAACGAAATAAGTTTGAAACTGTTTTAATGTCAATTATTAACGGGGTGGTTGTTTGTGATAATTATGACAATGTTGTTCTAATTAATAATTCAGCTAGAAAGATTTTGTCTGTTGAAGAAATGGATATTTTGAATACCAAAATTCAATCATATTGCGATACAGATGGGGAACTTTGTTTTAAAGAAAAGATTGAACAGTTTAAAGATACTCCGCTTGATGTAATAGAGGCAAAACCACTTGAGTTCAATATAAACATAGGAAAAAGAGTAATAAAATCAATAATATCTCCTATGTTTTCCAAAAACCAAGATTATGTTGGCTACATAATTGTCTTGATTGATGTAACAAGAGAAGTTGAGGTAGACAAATTAAAAAGTCAATTTATTTCAAATGTAAGCCATGAGCTTCGTACGCCGGTTACTGTCTTACGTACTTATGTTGATACATTGTATAATCATCCGGATGATTTTGATGCTGTAACGCAAAAAGAATTTATCAGTGTCATAAATAATGAAACTATTAGACTTCAAAAAATGGTAAATGATGTTCTTGATTTTTCAAGATTAGAAGCACAAGAAGCAAATTTTGTTAAGGAAGAATGCGATGTTTGTCATTTAGTTGATGAATGCGTTGATGGTATAAAAGTTTTAGCCAATGAAAAGAATATTACGGTTTCAGTGATTAAAGAACCTAATCTGCCTCTTGTTATGCTAAATAGAGACAGTATTTTGAGGGCTTTAAATAATTTAATTTCTAATTCTATAAAATACTCTCCGGATGGTTCAAGAATCAAAGTTAGAACCGAGTTGACCGCAGATTTAGATTATGTCGAATTTTCAGTAGAAGATAATGGTATAGGTATTCCACAAGAACATTTATCCAAGATATTTGATAGATTTTATAGGGTTGAAAATGATACACATACCGTTAAAGGTACGGGATTAGGGCTTCATTTGGTTCAAATAACTGTAGAAAAACATCACCAAGGAAAAGTTTTTGTAACTTCAAAAGTTAATGAAGGTTCTAAGTTTGGTTTCAGGTTGCCTATTAATCCGGTTTCTGCGCAAGAAGAGGTCGAGGAGTTAGTTTAGCGGTAAAAAATATTCGTAAAGTTTTTTAACATAAGGCTAGATATATTATGTTTTGTAACGAGTTTTGTAATATTATATTATTGTTGATATAAGCTATAGGAATGAACAACGTGAAGATTGCAATATATCCGGGAAGTTTTGACCCAATAACAAAAGGACATTTAGATGTTTTGATTAAAGCCTCAGAAATGTTTGATAAGGTTATAATTGCAGTACTTAAAAATAATGCTAAAAAAGGTTTTTTACCTACTGAAGATAGGGTAAAGCTTATTAAAGAGGCAGCGAAGGATTTAACAAATGTAGAGGTTGATAGCTTTGATGGTTTGACTATAGAGTATGCTCGACAAAAAGGTGCAAATATATTAATAAGAGGACTTAGAGCTGTTAGTGATTTTGAGTATGAAATGCAAATGTCTCAAATGAATAACGCTATGGCTCCTGAAATTACTACTGTATTTTTGATTACTCGCCCAAAATATAGTTTTATTTCTTCCAGCACGATTAAAGAAATAGCATTCGCAGGTGGAGATGTTTCAAAATTTGTACCGGAATGTGTGGTAAAATATTTTTGTGATAATATAAAAGATAATAACAGATAGGAATAAATGTATGCGTATTTATGAATTATTAGAAAGAGTTAATACACTGTTGGATGACGGATTTCACTTCATGCCCGGACATGTTGCGATAAAAGAAAAACCAATGCTTGATTTGTTGGATAGAATTAAATCATCATTGCCTGAAGATTGTAATGAGGCGTCTATAATTCTTAAGCGTCGTGATGAGATTATCATAGAAGCACAAAACCGTGCAGATAGAATAATTGCAGATGCGCAGAATGAAGCATCTAGAATTTTGTCTGAAAATGAAATTATGAGAGCTGTTCATTTAGAAGGGCAAAAAATTAGAGAACAAGTTATTCAAGATTGTGAAAATATTAAGCATAGAGCTTTTGAAGAAGCTAACAATGTGAGAGTTCAAGCAGCTGATGAGGCGTTGAAGATAAAACAGGGGTCTGAAAATTATGCTGAGCTTGTGTTTACAAATATTGATACTGTATTGGCTCAATTGCAACAAAGTGTAAAAAATAGTATGAACCATCTTGAACAAATGAAAGAAGAAACACAACAAGGAATAACAAATCAGCGTTCAGTTGGGCAAAGTGTTGCTTATGATGATTTTGAATAGAAATTATAATTGAATTTTATAGTGAAAAAGGGATTTTATTTAAAAATCTCTTTTTTGTTTTTTTATTAAAAGCCAGTTATTTCATTAAATATTTTTATTGCAAAATTGTCAGTTGCACCGGAAATGAAGTCTATACAAGACGCCCTGTAGTCATCAATAGACTCCAAATCATACAAAATTTTATTTTTGTAATGAGGATTTCTGGGTTCTAAGTTCGCGTATTTTTCTAGCCATTCTTTGTAATGACTTGTCAAAATAGGATAATAAAGTGCATCTTTTTGGATTTTATTAATGGTGTTTTTACCATCATAATATCCCAATAAGACTTCAAATATGGTTTCAATCACTAGTTTTGCATAGCGTTTGAAATAGTATAAACGTTTGTGAGAACAAATATTCCAGAAATTAAAGCTTTTGATTTCATTCATAATTTCAAAATATTCTTGAGAGAATCCAATACCTCTTTGAGGTGAAGAATTTTTGCATAAATCAACTGTGAATTTGTGTGCTAATGCTGTATGGTTTAATCTGGATAGGTGTGCATCCTTAAACATACGTTGAATCATTCGTTCTAATTCTTTTTGTTGTTGAATATCTAAAATATCATAGATAATGGCATCTTCAATGTCTCTTCCTAAATAAGAAATTTTGTCGGCTATCTTGATAACACATCCTTCGAAGGTGTATGGATTAATTTCACTTGCGTTGCTTAAGGTCGTTAAGTCAATAAATTCTTCGCGTGGATAAATCCAGTTATCGTCGACTTCTCCACAATGACAAATCATTCCGTCACGAACGGCGTAAGTTAAGTTCATGTTTTGTTCATATCCTTCGTAATCAATTAATGTTTCGATATTATCGGCAAAATGCAAACTATTCCCTTCATGCCAGAATTTTTTGCTTATATCATAGCTTTTTATGATACCATCAATAACGGTTTCACCGTGGTGCCCAAACGGCGAATGACCTATGTCGTGTCCAATCGCAATTGCTGCAACTAAATCCGCGTTTAATCCCAACGATTTTGCTATAGTACTACCAATTGAGGCAACGAGTTGAACATGTTCTATTCTCGTGCAAATATGATCGTTACTGGTTGCGAAAAATACTTGAGTTTTCCTTTTTAAACGACGATATGCGTTTGAGTGTAAAATTCTATCATAATCACGTTCAAAGTCTGTTCTAATGTCATCATGTCGTTTATATAGTGGTGCAACTCTTGATATTGCATTTTCCCATTTGTCGCTGTTTGGCGTTGTTGCAACTTGACTAAATTGATATCTTTGTATTTTTTGATTAGTATCCATAATTATATTATACATTATAATTTGGTATTTCTTGAATAGTCTAAAGAAACGAATTTAAAAATTTGTAATAATTAAAACATTTTTCTTTTTTCTTCAATAATATTTCATGTTATATTGATACTATGAAAAAAATTGGTTTTATGTTGAGTATTGTTGTATTGTTGTCTTCAGGCGTTTGTTTTGCAGAAGAAATTGGGCTTGAGAAAACAACAAAACAAAAAATCAAGCTTTCTCAACCGGTAGAAAGTGAAACTAAGTCATTAGCTGTTAATAATGAAGAAATTATTAAAAGTCTTTTAATACAACAGCAAAAAAAAGATGTTGAGGATATTGAATTATTATGGGATTCAGCTGTTAGTAACAATAATGTTATTAAATTTGCATTAAAAAAACTTGCAATTCCAGAAGAACAAAGACGAGTTCATTCTTCATTAATGACGAAAACTTTATCTGCTATTGTAAGTGGTGCTTGTTATTTACCGTCTTTTACGGGACAAAATTCAATGATTCAATCTGCCTCATTTGCTTCTGCAAGATTGGCAAATACATTAATAAACAAAAAGACTACCCCTAAGGAGGTACCGTTAACGGATACTGAAATTATAGAACTAGCCGGGGTTATTGAGACCTTGCAAGATAATATAATTAGCGCATATTATGACTATAAAATGGCATTAAATCAGCTTAAAGAGGCTCGCTCAATGCTTGTTTTATATAATCAGAATTTTTCAAATGCGTTGCAAGTTGGTGATGAATTAGAAATTCTTATATCCTCAAATTTATACGATAATGTTCAGTTAGAAGAATTTGAATTGAAAGAAAGAGTTAAGAAGCATGAGTTGGCGTTAATTAGATTGTCAGGGGAAAAGGCAGTTAAAAAATTGAATTTGTATCAATATAACATAAATAACGAGATTATTAATCAAATGCTTATTAATGCGGGCGCAGGAGGTAATAACGAATGAAAAGATTATTACTATGTATAATTGTGTTGAGTTTTAGTAGCCCTTGTTTTTCTATAACAACTGAGGAAATTCGCCAACCTAAAACTTCGCTAAATAAATTGGGTGTTGATTATGAGCCAGAGAATAAATTTGAAATTATAAAAAAAGATTCCGGTGTTGAGAAAAATGTTGCTCAACTTATTGAGGACAAAGATACTTTTTCAAAATATACTTATGCGGATTTGAGTCTTAAAAAATTAGCAAATGAATTATCTCAAGAGTTGGCATTAGATATGGATAATGTTTTGGAAGATGTGAAAACTTTATGGGTAGGAGCAGCAACAAGAAGTGAAACTATAAGCTATGCAATGTATAAGCTTGCCAATCCGGATGCAGATAAGCCAAATGAAAGTGTTGTAAAAAAAGTGATTAAACCCGTTGCAAATCTTACATCTATGGCGGGGATTGGGGTTGCTGACCCGATTTTGGCTACATCGGCAATGATTAGTGGAAATATCATGAATGCTTTAGCTACAGATAATAAAACTATAAATTATAAATATTCCAAAGTTACCGATGCTGATATGGTTATATTGGTTCGAAAAATTGATGATTTGCAAAGAATACTTACAGATAAATATTGTGATTATATGTCAGCTAGAAAAATTTTGAGTATGGTCTCTGATATTACTAAGCGGAGAGAAGAAAGAGTTAATAGCATGGCTAATCGTTCTAGAAATGAAGTTATGATAGCTGATGCCTATTATAGGGAGTCTTTAAACTACGAAACTAAAAAAAGGGCAGAGTTTTTAGCGAAACGCTCTGCTTTGGAACAACTAGTTGGAAACGAGGCTTTGCGCCAGTTTGAGGATACTTTGGCTAATCGAAATAATGTTCAATAATAAGTAAAATGCCTTTTTAATAATAACGTATGTAGTGTACATTGAAATGCGTTATTAGCTAAAAATAATTTTGTATTATTTTATAATATATAGTATAATTTGAAAAAGAGTTGTTTATTAGTTTATAGGAGGCATATATGAAACTATTGAAAAATTTTGTGTTTGCAATGTTTGCTATGCTAAGTGCACTTATTTTCTCTACTATGCCAGCTTTGGCAGGGGAAGCGGATTTGGTTGTGCCATCATTTGCAACACATCAAGACAGCTATAATTTACTTGTAGCTGGTATTGTAATCAGTGCTTTGGGTATTGTTATTGGAATTATTCAGTACTTTAACGTTAAAAACATCAAGGCGCATAAATCAATGCTTATGGTTGGTAATTTGATTTTTGAAACTTGTAAAACCTACCTTATTCAGCAAGGTAAATTTTTAGTTTTATTAGAAATCTTAATCGCTATTTGTATTGGTTTCTATTTTGGAGTATTACAAAATCTTGACGCAAAAGGAGTATTGATTATATTGGCTTGGTCTGTAATCGGTATTTTGGGTTCTTATGGGGTTGCTTGGTATGGAATTAGAATGAATACTTTGGCAAACGCAAGAACAGCATTTGTAGCACTAAAAGGAAAACCTTACGAAATCTTGGGAATCCCTCTTCAAGTCGGTATGAGCATTGGTGTTATTCTAGTAAGTGTTGAGTTAATCCTTATGCTTACAATCCTTTTATTCGTCCCAGGGCATTTAGCTGGTGCCTGTTTTATCGGATTTGCTATTGGCGAATCTTTAGGTGCATCTGCATTGCGTGTAGCTGGTGGTATCTTTACTAAAATTGCTGATATTGGTTCTGACTTGATGAAGGTTCAATTCAATATCAAAGAAGATGACCCAAGAAACCCTGGTGTAATTGCAGACTGTACTGGGGACAACGCAGGCGATTCTATCGGACCTACTGCTGATGGCTTTGAAACTTATGGTGTAACCGGTGTTGCGCTTGTAAGCTTTATTTTATTAGGGGTTGCAGAAGACTCCAGAATCCCATTGTTAACTTGGATATTTACAATGAGATTTTTGATGATTGTAACTTCTGTAATTGCTTACAAAGTTAATGATATTATCGGTAAAATTAAATATTCAAAAGTTGAAGATATGGACTTTGAAGCTCCATTGACATCACTAATTTGGATAACATCAATTTTGTCAATTATAATGACATTTGGTGTAAGCTACTGGCAATTAGGTGCTATGGGCAATAACTTATGGTTAATTATGTCAATAATCATTTCTTGTGGTACATTGGGTGCTGCGTTAATACCAGAGTTTACAAAAGTGTTCACAAGTACAAAAGCAAGACACACTGAAGAAGTTGTTACGGCCTCTCGTGAAGGAGGTTCTTCATTGACTATTCTTTCGGGGTTAGTTGCAGGCAACTTCTCAGGATTTTGGATTGGTTTAACCATAGTTGTATTGATGGCTGTAGCTTACTTCGCAAGCCTTTATATTCCATCAGATTTGATGGTTTATGCATCTGTATTTGCATTTGGTTTGGTTGCATTCGGCTTTTTGGGTATGGGACCAATTACAATTGCAGTAGACAGCTATGGTCCGGTTACAGATAATGCACAATCAGTTTATGAATTGTCTTTGATTGAAAATATCGAAGGTATTGATAAACAAATTGAAAATGATTTTGGTTTTGAACCTAAATTTGATAAAGCTAAAAAATTACTAGAAGCCAACGATGGTGCTGGAAATACATTCAAGGCAACATCTAAACCGGTATTAATCGGAACGGCAGTTGTTGGTGCAACAACTATGATTTTCTCATTAATTTTAGTTATCAGAGATACTTTAGGTATCAATCCGGAAGCTATTTTGAACCTACTTAACCCATATACAATTTTAGGATTTATCCTTGGTGGTGCGGTTATTTATTGGTTTACAGGTAGTTCTATGCAAGCGGTTACAACAGGTGCTTACAGAGCTGTTAAGTATATCAAAGAACATATTAATCTTGATGATAACAGTTCAGCTACGGCTGCAACTGAACACTCTAAAGAAGTTGTAAAAATTTGTACGCAATATGCGCAATCAGGTATGCTTAACATTTTTATAGCGTTGTTCTCATTTGCGTTGGCGTTCGCATTTTTCTCAGCTCCAGTTGGTTCAAATGAGCCTGTTGCGTTCTTTGTAAGTTACTTGATTGCAATTGCCGTATTTGGCTTGTTCCAAGCTGTATTTATGGCAAATGCCGGTGGTTGCTGGGATAACGGTAAAAAAATTGTTGAAGTTGATTTAGCTGAAAAAGGAACTCCGCTTCATGAAGCAACTGTTGTTGGCGATACGGTAGGTGATCCATTTAAGGATACTTCTTCTGTTGCGATGAACCCAATTATTAAATTTACAACATTATTTGGGTTGTTGGCAATGGAAATAGCTATTTCTGAAAGTTTCAAAGAATATGCGCCTTATGTTGGTACAGTATTCTTCTTTGTTGCTTTATTCTTCGTTTACCGTTCATTCTATGGTATGAGGATTAAATCAGATAAGTAGGTTATTTTTTGTAAAAAGATGGGTTGCTTAAACAAAGTAACCCATCTTTTTTAATAAAAATATGTATTTGAAATTATTATTGCCCAGTCAGTTAGTAATTTATTTTTCCTTCTTGAAGAACTTTATTTGCGCATTGTAGTCCTGCGAATCCTGTTTCGTCGTTAGGTGTACAATTTGTGGTGTTATCAGTACCTGCTGGTAGTAAGCCTCTATCTGTTAATGTTAGTACAAAAATATCTCGCCCAATAACGTTTGGTTTGTCATTGCCATTTAAATCAATATAAATTGAAAGATTGTATGGAGAGTCGCATTTAACTCCAAATCTGTTAATCATATCTTTATTATCAAATATATCCATATTTATAATTGTGCCATCTTGCATTTTGTAGGCTGTAAAATTATCACCTATTCCACCCTCGATAATTTGCCATTTTGTATCTATTTTTCCATTTAATGCTTTAATTTTTTCTTTAGCCCAACATCCAGTTTCACTTATACACATTTTTTCATAGTTAAGATATGGTAAAAATTTTTCAGTTACCATTTGAATTTCATTTTTATCTTTCACAGAGCTTAGCCCCCAGTATTTGTAAGCACCATGGCTTTGCGCTATAGCGTTATAAATGTTGTTATAAATAGCATATTGTTTTTTTAATGCGTATATGTTTTTTATATTTCTTTGTTTTGCTATAAAAGTTGGAATTACTAGTGATGATACGACCCCAATAACTGTCAATGTTAAAAGTACTTCTGCGAGGGAAAAGGCGGGTATCCATTTGTTAGTGAAAGATTTAGCGCAAGTTACTCTCTCTCTCTCTCTCTCTCTCTCTCTCTCTCTCTCTACGGCGATGCGGTTTTTAGTCATTTTAATTTCCTTTTCATTTTATTCTGCGTTTATTAGTCAAGGTTTGAGTCTTTAAATGCTTTAATTTTTTCGACAGTTGCTTCCGCACGAGATGTAATATTTTCGTAAGTTGCGTATTGCCAAAAATCACGTCCAATAGTTACTGCGGTAGCCCCAACTTCTAAATATTCATGAAAATCTTCAAGTAACACATTTCCTGTTGCTATAACATTTAAAAACGGCATTGGTCTAAGTAAATCTTGAATATAAACAGCTCCGCCCATTTGTTGTGATGGGAAGATTTTAATCAATGGAACTCTGGCTTTCCATGCCTGATAGGCTTCATTTGGGGTTGTTGCGGTTGTTATAACGGGTGTATTCTGTGCTTGACATAATCTAACCAGATTTGGTTGGAAGATAGGAGAAACAATCGCCTTGGCACCTGCTTTTATAACTTCTTGTGCTTGTCTTGCGGTGATGACTCCACCAGCTACAATTGTTGCATCGGTAGTTTCGCACAGTTCCTTAACAACGGTGTACATTTTGGGGTCTTCTACCGTTATTTCAATAATTTTTACACCACCTTTTATTAGTGCATTCGCAATATTTAAAGAATAATCGCAATCATCTGTTCGAATAACAGCAGAAATTTTTTCTGATTTGTATCTATCAATAGCGTTCATTGTTACCCCTTATTAGAACCATCATGTTTGTGAGAACGTACTTTTATGAAATTGAATACGGTTTTTTCTTCAACAACATCTTTTTCGTAGCCGTAAATTCTTTCAATATCTTGTTTTAATAAACTTAAATCTTCGTACTTTTTTAGAACTCCGCCCATAGTAAGTGAAACTTCTCCTGTTTCTTCCGATACGACAAGACAAACGGCTTCTGATACTTCGCTCATCCCGATAGCAGCTCTATGTCTTGTTCCGTATTTCCAGCTAAGTTTTGGGTCGTCAGTTAGAGGTAATAACACTCCTGCAGAAACAATTTTATCATCACGAATAACAACAGCTCCGTCATGAAGTGGTGTGTTTGGATGAAATATTGTCAGTAGTAATTCTTGGGTAACGTTTGCATTAATTTTTGTTCCAACATCAGGATAAGATGAATCATCTTCTTCTTTTTCCAATACTATTAATGCACCGGTTCTTGTTTTCTTTAAATATTTAACGCTTTCGATTAATTCATGCACAACATTTGATGTGCTCTCGTCAGTTGTTTTTTTATTGAAATATTTTGCAAAAAAGCCACCTTGACCTAAATATCCTAAAAATCTTCTTAGCTCCGGTTGGAAAATAACAACAAGAGAAAAAGATATAATCATAACCATTGTACGTAAAAAGACGCCCAAAATTTGCAGGTCAATTTTTATTAAAAATTCAGCAAATAGCCAGAGTAAAATAAGAATAAATATACCTTTTACAAATTTTTCACTATGAGTGCCTTTGATATATTTTTTGTAAGAGAAATACATCGCTGCAACTAATATTGAAATTTCTGCGATATTTTTCGGATGAAAATCCATTGAATCAAATTGTGAAAGTAAAAAAGCTAATATGTGTTCCAATTTTTTCTACCTATTTTAATCTATCAGGAATACAATCGAGCGAAACAAGATGTTCATAAGTTTCCCTCTCTACAATAATATCAGATTGTGAATTATTTACAAGCACCATTGCAGGTTTTAATACTCTATTATAATTACTGGACATGGAATATCCATAAGCTCCTGTGTTGTAAACACACAGTATATCACCTTCTTCAAGTTTTGGAAGTTCAATATTTTTTATTAAAATATCTCCGGATTCACAAAAACGACCGGCAATTGTAACAATTTCTTTATCTTTGCATGTTGGCTTGTTTGCAACATCTGCACAGTATACAGCTTGATACATTGAAGGTCTTGGGTTATCTGCCATTCCCCCATCTACAGCCACATATTTTTTTCCGTTTGGAACTTGTTTTGAACTGCCAACAGTATAAAGAGTTACCCCTGCAGTCCCTGCAATGCTTCGTCCCGGTTCAATATAAATTTTAGGTTCGTGTAGGTTTAGTTCTTCTACATGTTTTTTAATAGATGAAATAATTGTATCTGCAATTTCATAGGTAGATGGTGGTACATCTTCATCTGTGTATTTAATCCCTAAACCTCCACCCAGGTTGATTTCGGTAAGTTCAATGCCATATTTGTCTTTAATTCGTTTTACTTCTTTGTAAATTACGCCAACTTCGTCATAATAAACTTGAAGTTCAAAAATTTGCGAACCGATATGAGCGTGTAATCCTTTTAGGTTGATATTTTTGTATTCGTCTACAATTAAGTCAATAGCTTCATCTAATTGGGTTAAATCAAATCCAAATTTGCTATCCAGATGTCCTGTTTGAATGTATTCGTGTGTGTGGCATTCAATTCCTGGGGTTATTCTTAGTAGAATATCAACTGTTTTGTTTTTCGATTTTGCAAGCTCATTCAGTAATGATAATTCTAAAAAATTGTCCACAGAAAAACGACCAACGCCCAAATCTATAGCCATGTTTAGTTCTTCAATAGATTTGTTATTTCCGTTGAACATTGTCTTTGACATATCAACGCCTGCTTTATAAACAGTGTAAATTTCGCCACCTGAAACAACATCAAATCCAAAACCCTCTTGATGCGCTATCCTTGCAATAGATTTAGTCATAAGAGCTTTTGAAGCATACATCATATTGATGTTTTTGTAAGATTCAAAGGCTGATTTGTATTGTCGCATAATACCTCTTAACGTAGTTTCATCCATTACGTAAAGGGGTGTTGAATATTTGTCTGCCAACTCTGTTAAATCACATCCTCCAATTTCTAAATTTCCTTTTTCGTTAATTTTTAACGTTGATGGTTTTATATTTTGATTTAACGAGTTTTGCATTGTGTTTTTCCTTTTGGTTAATTATTTACTAAAATTTTTTCTTCTTTTTTCGAAACTATTTCATTTGTCGGAGTGCCGTGTTCTGTTTTTCCCCAGTTCATTGTTTTTTTGAGAAATATTATTTTATAAACAATAAACATTGCCAGTGGAAACCAAACAACTATCAGGTAGGCGCTTGTTCCGATTGCTTGAATAATACTTTGTAATTTAGATGTCTTATTATATTTTCGAATACTGTAACTTGTTACGAGCCAGAAACAAACCCCTATAGCTAAAAGCACAAATAACGAAGACATAATATTATTTTCGTATCCTTTTATAACTCTAAAAGTTTGAAAACAAATTTCTGACATTACCCAAACTGGCATAATGATTTCAGTAATATATGCAGTCATATCAAGACTTACGCGCAATGACATATCTTTTGAAAATAATACGTCTGTAAAGTTTTCCAGATAACGACGTATAGAGCCTTCAACCCAGCGACGTCTTTGTCTTAATAATGGGTAAAATCCGGTTATCCCTTCTTCGTAAACTTTTACATTAGGACAAAAACGTACGTCCCAGCCTTTTATTTGTAGTCTTGTAGACATGTCTAAATCGTCTGTAATTGTGTAGTTGTTCCACCCACCTATGTCAAGAAGGGCTTCTCTTTTTATTAATTCACCATTGCCTCTAAGTTCAACAGCGCCTTTTACAGCATCTCTTCCTACTTGAAAATGACAATCAAGCGCATATTCATTGTTTTGGCATTGAGTTAAAAAGTTGAAATTAGCATTTGAGATGATTTTTCTTGCTTGCACAGCCCCAACATCTTTTGGTTCTAATGCCGGTACAAGTTCAGTCAAAAAATTGCTTTCAATTCTTGCATCTGAGTCAAAGACCAAAATTGCTTCACCTTTTGCGAGACTCATTGCATCATTGAGAACGGCTGACTTCCCTGGAAAAGCGTTTTGGGGTCTAATTATGGCAGTGACTTTGTCATATTTTTTTTCTAATTCTTTTATAACATTTCCTGTGTTATCAGTGCTTCTGTCGTCTATTACTATTAATTCAAAATTGGGATAATCAAGTTGTAAAACATTTTCTACTGTTTTTTCTATTACATATTGTTCATTATGAGAAGGTATCATAATGGTTACAAATGGTTTGTAGTTATAATTAATTTCTTGTGGATTTTTCCTTTGTTTTCTTTTTTTATGTTTAAACGCGATTTGCATATAAATTGCGTATACAAACATAAATGAACATAAAAATATCAACGCCCAAAACGTAGGCATGTAGTTTTGAAAAATAAATAAAAACACCCACAATGACGCTATTATCAATAAAAGAACTATTCTTTCCTTCATCTCTATACTCAATACTTTACATTAACTCAATAAATATTTTACCAAAAATATTTCTGCGGTATGATTATTTAACAAATATTTAAAAATAAATTTACAAAGATAATTTTTGTAAATTTTTGTTAAAAAAGATTGTTTATCTTAACAAAAAATAAATTTCAGGAGTATTTTTAAGCAAGAAAGCATGTTAAAGGAGTATTGTGTGAAAACAATTGCAATTAACGGAAACTTAAATTTGAAAAACAACAATGTTGCGTTTAAGGGGCATAGCGCGCAAGTTGCGGATACCGGTGGGGTTCAGCACAAGTTTTTTATGCCGTTTGATAGTAATAAATACTCCGCAGAATTTGAAATTAGAGGTTTTAAAGAGCATAAAGGTGATTGGGTGCCGGCGACAGCTCCAAAAGTTTTGCCTTTTACTGAGCAAGGATTAAGTGTTAAGGATAATTCTTTGTTTGGTAGAAATGATGCCGTGGGATATAGATTTATATTTACTGATAAATCTAATCCTAATAATAAAATCTATAAAATTGATTCAGGTGTTGTTTCAAATCCTTTATCAACAGATCCAAAGGATAATTATTCAATATTGCTTAGTAATCGTTCAATGATGCCTGTAAATAAGCTTACTAAACAGGTAATGCCTGATTTGTTGCCGGGGTATTCAATGGAAACATTTAATGATAATACTTATGAGCTTTATTTTGACAAAGATGCGCGTCTTGCGTCGCTTGATATGATAAGAAATCATGGAAATAAACTTGGTGGCAATTTTGCCGGTATTATAAAAATGCTTCCTCTTTGGAGTAAAGAAGGCTATACAAAGTTGGTTGGAACTCCATTTACAAAGGATGAGGTGTCATCACACCTTTATTGGACTGAAAATCCATATCAAGTTTCATCAGCATTAGGAACAGTTGATGATTTTAAAGCTTTTCAACTTGAATTATTTAAAAATAGTATGAACTTTGTAGCTGATGGAGCTTTTGTTAACCAAGGTCTTCAAGGGACTATGTTTAAGCATGTTTTAAAACACGGTTTGGCTTCACCATTTGTTTATTGGTTTAAAGCGCCGGGGCTTTTGGATGGAAGTTTGAAGCTTGGTATTCTTCCAGAAAAAGAAAAAGCAAGAGAAAATTTTAGGTTTAAATTGGTAAACTTACCAGTTCGAATGAAGATGGTTGATGGTGAGCTGGTTTTACTTAAAAATAAAGATTATAATCCAAAACAATTAAGTTATGTTCAAGTTTATGATGAGCGTCTGGCTAATAAAGATGATGCTAAAGAACCAAATCTATTGTTGAAAAAATATACACAGCAAGAGACGGACTCTCCTTATGAGATTACCGGTCATAATGATTTAACTCAATTGCTTACTTTTGAGGTGGATCCAGAAAAATATACTGAAAGATTGAAAAAAGTTTTCGCTAAAGCAAGACCAAGAGAAAAGAATTTTGCAAATAATGAATTTGTTGAATCTGTATTAAAATTCCCTAATTTTATGATTACGACAAAAGACAAAGGTGGTGTTGATTTGTGGGATGGTAATATGGATATTGCCAAACTTAATTTCTATGTAGGAAATACAGATCAATTGTATTCAAATAAGTTATCGCTTTTTGCGGATAAAACAAATGCTAATATAAATATGCGCAGAGGTGCTTATCAAGTTCAAGATTTTACTATAAAAGCTGGTAAATATTGGACCAAAATGGTTGCAGATGCACAGTTTGATTATGTTTTGAAAATGTTTAAGAAAACAAAACCAACAGTAGATGCATATTTGGAAACAATTAGAACAGAGGTGCAAAAAGGTAACTTGCCAAAATCTGTGGAACACTTGATGACAAAAGATGTTGTTCAAAATATTTTGGATGGTTGTTACGTAACACCGTATGAAAAATTCAAACCAATAAGTAAAATTAATGAATTTTCAGAATTTTCAAGAAGACTTTTAATGGAAGAATCATTTGCGTCTTACGAATTTAGTCCGGATTTGAGTGCTGTTATGATTTCTCCATATATTACCAAATATGCAGAAGATTCTGGGTTAACAGAAACCCGATATGATGAATATATTAATCATTTGGCCGGTTTCTCAGATTTAACTAAAGATTCCCAAACAAAAGTTCGAGTTAAAATGGATGAATATTTATACGAAGATGTTGCTGAGTATGTCTGCCAAGTATTGAACTATATAAATATGTCCAGAAGAAAAGTAGAGCCTGATAATTTGACTCATGACAAAATTTTTGACATTACAGAGGTCGGTAAATACATGTTTCCGTTAGTTGTTCCGGAAATTGTGAAATATGTTATTATAAAATCTTTGAATCCAGAAGCGAATGTATATGTTAATGATAAAACAGGTGAGATGAGATTTGACTCAAAATCATTCTCCGAAATTTCGCTTAAATCTCTTGGTATTTCTGGTTCTCCGGAAGAAGAAGCGTCTGCCGTAATAAAAAAATTAAGAGCAGGAACAAAACGTCTTTTAAAAGATGACGATGCGTTGAAGTTGGCAGATGTTTTAAAAAGAAGATTTCAAAATGTTTCTATTGATAAATTGAGAATGACTGAAGCTATCATAGACCGAACCCAAGCCGGTTTAGGTTGGAGGATAGATGCGGCAAAAGATATTGGAAATATTGATGCTATTCGTTCCGGTAATGATAACCCTGAAAGGCTTTTAGATATTCTGTCTGCTTTTTGGGGTAAGTTTAATCAAGCGGTCAAAAAGGTGAATAGAAACGCTTATACGACTGCAGAAATTACCGATTTTGATGTTGTCGTGAAACAACAATGTGGTGATTATAAGAATGAAGTAGACGCGGAAACAAAATTTATAGAAAGAAGTGGTTTGAACAACACTGCAAATTATATGTTCTTTTTCTCTTTGTTGCGAGATATGTTTGCAATTGATGCGGAAGAGGGCTATCAAAAAGGTGAGTTGGGCAAGATTGAATCTTTAAGGGATAAACTTGTAGTTGGTTGGGCTCCAAAATGCCATGGCTTTTTGTATCAATATCCTGAAGACAGTATTGCAAATTCATATACATTTATTGGTAACCATGATAAACCAAGAGTGTTGCATGTTTTTTCATTAGATATGGGATTGTTCCATTCCGATTTTTCTAGTTTTGAGCATGTTGAAAGGGCTGCAAAAGTTCTTGGTTATGGTTCTCAAACAGATAAAATTGATATAGAGAAACTAAGCAGTAAAGCGGTAGCTATGGGGGAAAGGATTCTTGATGCGTTGGAAGAAACAGGATTGAGTCATCCAAAAATAGCTGCAGCAGTTGCAAGCTTGGCAAATGGTAGGTATAAAGATGAAGAGTTTGACGCTGATGCTTTTGGTACAAGAGATATTCGGTTTGTTGTCAAAGATGTGTTTGACATAGCAGAATATAAAGGTTATGAACCTAAAAATAGAGAGGCGGAAGAAAACGCTGTATTGGAAAGTATTTTAGCCCCAGCAATGGATAAAATGGAATCTGTTTATAAAATGTTGGTAACTCTTCCTGGTTCTCCAACAGACTTTGTCGGCGATAAAGAAGGTTCTACCGGTTATGAAACAAAATCAAATAACCAATATCAACAAAATAGAAATGTTGTTCCTTTTGAATGGGTAAATGGCGCTATAAATATGCGTGAATATGAGGGTGAAGAAAAAGATTTTGCAAAAAATTACTATATTAGAATGAATAAGATTGGTAGTTTGAGAAACAGAAAAGAACTATCTGCTCTTAATAATGGGGATACTATTTCTTTACCTTTACAACTTGCAAAAAGTCAAAGGGTAGACGAAAAAGGAAACAATGTTGGAGTGCCTGAAAAAACAAATGTTGCAGCTACTTTTAGGTATGATAACAAGGGGTCGCAGGTCATTTGTTTATACACAACAGCTGGTGCTGCTAGTATTCCAGATGAAAAAGGTTATAAGTTAGATGAACATTCTCCAAAGACCAGCAGAATTAAGATGAAAAGACCTAGAGTTGATTTGGAAAAAATAGTTTTAAGCGAAGATGGTAATTGGAAATCAGGCTTGAAGGCAGGATTAAAGGTGGGCGATATTTTCAAAAATGTGAACGACCCTTGCGCAAAATATGTGGTTTCTATTGAAAATGGGCAGTATGTGTTAAAGAATGCTGATAGTCGTTATAATATTTCAATTTTACCAGAAGATAAAAATACTGCGGTATTGTATAAATATGAAACAAATATGCAACAAGCGGTTCCAGCGCATTTTGTTCTTCGCAAGTAATTAGTATTTATTTAAATATTGCATGTCTTAGTTAAATTTATTATAATAAGACATGCATTTTGCTGTGTTAAAACACAGGTGAAGTGTAACGTCTATTGGTTGTTAAGTGCTGGAGATGTTTAGATATTTTGCCAAACTATTTTTTTATTTTAAAAGTACTAAGTAAAAAACTGAAAAAATCTTTTACATTAGCTGAAGTTTTGATTACATTGACTATTATCGGAGTTGTTTCTGCTATAACGATTCCAACTCTTATGAATAGATATGAGGCAACACAACTTAGGTCTGCATTTTTATCCGCAAATTCCATTGTTAAAAGTGTTACCGGTACTATGAACAGTGCAGGCGACCATTTTGATGAGATAAGCGCTCAAGAAATTTCGAAATATTTTAAAGCAAGTGAATTTAAAAGTAATGTATCTAATCCTTATTACAATTTTCACGGAACAATGAAATCTAGTGGGGCTCAAGCTACGTCAATGATATCAGAATTTAAATTTCAAAATGGAATGACGGCGCTCGTATTTAAAACAAATCCTTCATATAGTGGTGCCAAAAAAGCTACAAAAAATCTTTTAGCAATTGATATAAACGGAAAAGACAATAAGCCAAATAGATACGGGCATGATGTATACTTCTGGTATCATAGTGATATTTCTGAACAGATAGAAATTATAGGTAGTGTTAATTCAAAAGAAGAGTTTGGGTTTTATCAAACAATTTGTCAAGTTGAAAAGGTAAATACTGCACAATCGGAAAATGTGATTGGCTGCGGCGCTAGAGCTTTAGTCGAGCAAAAATGGTTTGAAAACTTAAAAAATCAAAAATATACAAAGTAGCGAGTTTGCAATTTAAATCATTTGTTTTGTTGATTTAAAAGTAATTAATAAATGTTACTCTTTTTGAGTTAGGAGTGAAGAAAGGTATTATGCATGATTTTAACGAATATTGAAAGCGTTCCAAGGAAAAAAACAACTGCAGTTTATGGTGTTGTGTCTGGTAGTACTGTACGTTCAAAACATGTTGGAAAAGATATTTTAGCTGGTTGGAAAAACTTTTTTGGCGGTGAAATTAAAGGTTATACGGAATTGTTAGAAGAGGCTAGAAAAGAGGCTATTCAAAGAATGATTGACCAAGCTACAATATATGGGGCAAATGCTATTGTTAATGTGCGTTTCGCAACTTCTGCAATCACGACAGGCGCTGCTGAAGTTTATGCTTATGGTACAGCTGTTCGTATTGAGAATGAATAATTTAGAGGTGTTTCATCGTGGGAGATTTATTAGTATTAATAATTTCGCTGGTTGTTGCTTATAATGTTGGTTCGCTTGTAGAAAAAAGACATTATAAAAGCATAAAAGAACGTGAAATTCGATTTCTTAGATATCCGAGTATAAACTTTTCAAAGAATGTTATAGACGAACAGTCTGTTGTAAAATCTGAGTTAGTAAGTGCGAGCGTTGTTATAGCTTGTGATTTTTTCAAATATTTTGTCGCTGGTTTAAAAACAATTTTTGGCGGCAATATTTCAGCTTATGAGTCTGTTTTGGATAGAGGAAGAAGAGAGGCAATTTTAAGAATAAAAGAAAAAGCGCTTTCCGCTGGAGCCGGTTCTATAGTTAATTTAAAAATTGAGACAATTATGTTGGACCCGCCAAATGAAAATCAAAAAAATGTTAATGCGCCAAAAGTTTGTGTTGTTGCTTATGGGACTGCTTTAACTTATGCAAAATGATGAAAAACTTATTAATGCGCTAATACTTGATAACGTTAATGTTACGCAAGAAGATCCGCTTAAAGAAATGTTTCAGATTCTTTTTCAGCTTTTTTTGTGTGCTGTTGTTCTGTATTTGTTTATTTTTTGTTTGTCTGGGATTGTTCTGAAAAATCTTCCTATAGAAAAACAAATTGAGCTGGAAAATTTTATTTCATCCACTATGAATGTTAAGACAATATCTTTGCCTGCAAAAGAACAAGAACGTTTAAATGTAATAAAAGAAGATATATTAGAAAATGACTCTAATTTTCCAAAGTCTTCCAATTTGGAAATAAATCTGATTGAAAATAAAGAGCCTAATGCGATTTGTTACCCTAATGGAAATATTTATATAACTACAGCGTTGTATGAAAAATTGAAAACGGATGAACAATTAACTTTTGTCTTGGCTCATGAGATGGCACATTATAGAAATAAAGACCATTTAATGAAATTAAGACAAAATATATCAAGTATGGTTGTATTGACTTCAATGATTTTTGTTTCTCCGGATATTCGTGCATTATCTAATACTATTGGGTTGGGTATGGAGTTGTCTGATATGAAACTTTCCAGAAAAGTTGAAGCAAAGGCTGATAAATACGCCGGTAAAACTTTGATGGATTTGTATGGTTCTACTCAAGGTGGAGTTGAAGTATTGCAAATATTGTCAAAAGATAAGATATATATGGGCGAAGCTTTTTCTTCTCATCCGGCTATGGAAAAACGGATAATGTATTTGAAAAGTTTAAATTATTAACATTTTTTAATAATATGTTATTTTTTCTCAAAAATGGGTATATATGATATATATACTAAATTCTTGCAAGGAAAAATACATGGTAGTTAGCGCAATTTTAGGATTTTCTGGTAGATATGCATTTCTACAGATAGATACTGAATATGATGAAATCAAAAGACGTTTAATTGCTCTGGGGGTTACACCGTCAGGCTCTAAGTCTGTTGATAAAATCAAGTTAGAAGGCGCACAGAGGGAAAGAGCTTTAGAGGAATCACAAAAAGCTACATCGGAACAATCGAAAGTGTCTGAAGAGGCTGCTTTTTCAACGACGTTAAAACCGTTGGAAGAAAATACCGAGCTTTCAATTATTTTGCAACGTCTAGGGATTACTCAAACGGATGATTTGGAAAATGATTATAGAAAAGCAATAAATGCTTTGCGTAATAGATTTATGAACGAAACCAGTATGATTGAGATAGCAAGGTTGAGAGATTTGAAAACAGATTTGGATAGAATCGTAACTGAATATGGGTATTCGACTTTTAGTATTGCATCTTCTGAGATGACCGGTGCAAGCGCATTAGGAGAAATGAATAAGGTTATGATGCCTCAATCGGGTAGTTTTAGTACGTCTGGAAAATAGATTAAATTTTTATTGATTTTAGTTGTTCATTCTACTATACTATTGTTATAGAAAATAGGTGTGAGATGAGCAAGAAAATTAATATTACAGTTTGTTTGGGAAGTGCGTGTTTTGCGCGTGGAAATGAAGATCATTTAGAGTATATTGAAGATTATATTGCTGAACATAATTTAGATGCAAAAATAGAAATATCAGGTTCAAGATGTGAAGGAAAATGTGCAGATGGACCAAATATTATTATAAACGGTAAATTGTATAACAATATGACTGGCGTTAAATTAAAGGAAATTTTAGATAGTTTAAGAGGTTAATATGGACAATCTGTATCCGGTCTATACCTTAAAAAATGAGTGTCACGACTGTTATAAATGTGTTCGTGAATGTCATGTTAAGGCGATTAGTATTCAAAATGGTCATGCTTCAGTTCTTCCAGAAAAATGCATAGCTTGTGGTAATTGTGTAAAAACTTGTCCTAGTGATGCAAAAAGGGTGAGAAACGATATTGAAAAGGTTAAGAACCTTTTTAGAGCACAAAAAGAAGTATATGTGTCTTTAGCTCCAAGTTGGGCAGGGATTTTTGCTCATAGCCATAAAAAAATGATTTCAATTCTTAAAAAATTGGGATTTTCTCATGTTAGTGAAACAGCTTTGGGCGCACAAGAAGTTTCAATTCAAACTGCGAAAATATTATCTGAAAATGAAAAAGGACTTTTTATCTCGAGCGCATGTCCTGTTATTGTTGATTATATCAGATATTACAATCAAAAATTTATTGATAATATCGTTCCAATTGCATCTCCTGCTTTAACGCATGCAAAATTATTGAAAAAAGAATATGGTAAAGATATTGCTGTTGTTTTCATTGGACCTTGTATTGCTAAAAAAAATGAAGCTGATAGGCATCCTGAATTAATAGATGTCGCTTTGACTTTTGAAGAATTAAAATATTGGATTAGTGAGGAATTTGGTTCAACTCAATCTATTGAATTCAATAATGAAGAAAAATTTGTTCCAGAGCGTTCATTTGAGGGCGCTTTATATGCTGTTGAAGGCGGAATGAATGAAACTTTGAAAAAATGCGGAGTTAATGATGTTCAGTTGTTGAATATTAGTACTATTGAAAATTTGGAAAAAGCTTTAATGGGGCTTGATGTAAAGGCTTTAAATAAAAAAATATTTATTGAGGCATTGGCATGCAATGGTGGATGTTTAGCTGGACCTTGCAGTTCAACTAAAAAATCAGAAATACAAAGGGTGAGTGATGTTTTATCTAATGTAAAAGAAAGAGATGAAATCCCAGTTGAGCCAAAAGTTATTGTAGAAGAAGAATATTCAGCTAAAAAAATAGAAAAAGCGACATATAGTAGTGAAAAAATAGTTAATGCGCTTAAGAAAATTGGCAAACATACACAAGAAGATGAGTTGAATTGTGGCGGTTGTGGTTATAGCACTTGTCGTGAATTTGTAACTGCTATGCTTTCTGAAGAAGCAGAACCTTCAATGTGTATTTCTTATATGAGAAAAATAGGTATGAGAAAAGCCGCAGCAATGTTGCGCTGTATGCCGTCTGCTATTGTTATGGTCGATAGTGATTTAAAAATTGTCGAATCAAACGAAGCATTTATGAGAATGTTCTGTGGTGAAATGTATGAAGTTTTTGCAGAACGACCTGAAGGTGTAAATGGTGCTTGTATTGATAGAATTGTAGATTTTGTAGATATATTTAGACAAACATTAAAAACATCAAAAGATATACACCGTGAGCGTTATCCTGTTGGTGATAAATTGTATGATATAACAGCATTTTCTATTGAAAGAAACGAACTTGTTGGGGCGATTATTACCGATGTTACAAAAACTGAGTTAGGACGTGAAAAAATTGCTCATAGAGCACAAGAAGTTATATCGAAAAACATTGCAATTGTTCAAGAAATTGCGTGTTTGTTAGGTGAACACATGGTTGAAACAGAGTTGTTATTGAGCACTATTGCACAAGACTATGATTATACTGAGGAAAAACAACAGTAATGTTTATTGATATTGACTGTAAGCAAGAAAAAAAACATAATCAAAACACCTACGGAGATTGTTTTATGTCTAAACGATATCCAGAAAGAGGTGAATTAATTGCCGTGTTATCTGATGGGTTAGGAAGTGGAGTTAAGGCAAATATCCTTGCATCAATGACCGCAACTATGCTTTTAAAATTCGTAGAGGCTGGAAGAAGTATTAAAAGAACTTGCGAAGTCGTTATGAACGCATTACCAGTGTGTAAGGTTCGCAAAATTAGTTATTCAACATTTTCATTAGCTTTGTGTAATGAAGATGGAAATGTAAAGGTTGTTGAGGAAGGAAATCCGCAATTTGTATACATAAGTGATGGAAAAGTTGTAGAGCCAGAATTTACAGTTATTGATTCAGAAACATTTACTAATCGACACATGCATATTTATAAAATGAAATTAAAAATGGGTGATAGATTGGTTTTTTGTTCTGACGGTGTAACTCAAGCAGGGCTTGGAAATCCTGAGTTAAAATTGGGATTGAGAAGAAGTGGACTTATAAAATGTCTATTGGAAAGAATTTCTGAAAATCCAGATATATCCAGTAGTGATTTATCAGATTACGTTGTAAGATTAGCAAAAAACACAGAACCTGGCAGAGAAGCGAAGGATGATATTTCTTGTTGCGTTATACATTATAGAGAACCGAGAAAAGCATTGATTTTTACAGGTCCTCCTTATCATATGGAAAAAGACAGAGATTATGCTTTTGAATTTAAAAATGCAGATGCAAAGAAAGCTATTTGTGGTGGAACTACGGCAAATTTAATTTCTCGAGAATTGAATGTTTCTGTTAGGTGTGATATAACAAAAAGTGTAGGGAAATTGCCTGCTGTTTCTAAAATGGAAGGTGTAGATTTAGTTACAGAAGGAATTTTAACCTTAACTAAAACTTATGAATATTTAGAAAATGGTTTTAGGGATAAAGAAAAAAATGCCGCTTATGAGCTTATGGAATTTTTATTAAATAGTGATTGCATTGAGTTTATGGTTGGTGCAAAATTAAATCAGGCACATTATGATCCAAACTTGCCAATTGAAATAGAAATTAGAAAAAATATCATCAAAAAAATGGCAAAGATTTTGGAAGATAAATATATCAAAAAGGTAATTGTGAGATACATATAAGGAGACAACATGAGTAAAATCCAAGTAAAAATTTGTATGGGAACAACTTGTTTTGTAATGGGGGCATCAGCATTACAAGAGTTAGTTGAAATTCTCCCTGAAAAATATCCAGATAAAGTAGAGGTTTCAGGCGTGACATGCTTGGAGCTATGCTCAGATGAATCTAAATATACAAATGCACCTTATGTTATGGTAAATGACGAGGTGATTTCTGATGCAACAATAGATAAAGTGATAAAACATGTAGAGAGATTATTAGAAAATGGACAAGAATAACCAAACAGCACATTTAAAACGAGAAATTTTAGTTAGAACGATAAAGGCGTTTTTCTCTGACAATTTTGAAGAAAATACAAGATTAATTCCTTATGATATGAGACCAAAAGGAAGTGAAGTTCCTTACCGTTGTTGTATTCACAAGGAAAGAGATGTTATTAGACACAGAATTATTGCAGATTTAGGGCTATCAATGGAAACATTTGACGAAAGAGCCTTAATATCTGATTATGCAAAACAGGCAAAGGAACGAAAAGAAGTTGAAAAAGAGGTTTTAACAGTATTAGAATCAGCTTGCCAAGGCTGTGTTCCTAGCCGTATGTTCGTTACAGATTTATGCCAAGGTTGTGTAGCTAGACCTTGTGTTGAAAGTTGTAAATTTGGCGCAATATCTATCCAAAACGGGCGTTCTGTAATAGATGGTTCAAAATGTAAAAACTGCACAAAATGTATGCAGGTTTGCCCATATCATGCAATTGTAAAAATCGTAGTTCCTTGTGAGGATGCTTGCCCTGTTGGAGCTATTGAAAAAGATGCTAGTGGGCATGCAACAATTGATTTTGATAAATGTATTACTTGCGGTAGATGCGTTGCGTCTTGCCCATTTGGTGCAATTCATGAAAAATCTCAAATTATTGATATTTTGAATAGAATGAAAGAAGGCAAAAAAGTTGTTGCAATGATAGCACCATCTATCGCTGGTCAGCTTCCTGGAACCTTGTATCAGCTTCATACCGCATTATTAAAAGCAGGATTTAGTGAAGTTATTGAAGT
This sequence comes from Candidatus Gastranaerophilaceae bacterium, assembly GCA_045635965.1. Classification (GTDB taxonomy): domain Bacteria; phylum Cyanobacteriota; class Vampirovibrionia; order Gastranaerophilales; family Gastranaerophilaceae; genus RGIG2134. The sequence goes on along the minus strand of JAZTWQ010000005.1, from coordinate 131,009 downwards.
TGCAGAAGGCGCTGATATTACGGCAGTTAACGAGGCAGCTGAGTTTAAAGAAAGAATGCATGAAGGTGAGAAGTTTATGACTACTTCTTGTTGTGCTGGTTATAATAATTTAATAGCACAGCATATGCCTGAAATTAAGCCTTTTGTTTCTACAACAAAAACGCCTATGTACTACACTGCAGAAATGCTAAGAAAAGAACAACCAAATTCAATCTTAGTATTCGTAAGTCCTTGTGTAGCAAAACGTAGAGAGGTTCAGGAAAACCCTAACGTTGATTATCTTCTAAGCTACGAAGAAATGGGTGCTTTGTTTATTGCCAAACAAATTGATGTTGCAGCTCAAGAACCAACTCCATTTAGAAAAGAATGTTCTAAAGAAGGTAGAAACTTTGGTTTTATTGGTGGTGTTGCTAAATCTGTTGAAGTTGCGGACCAAGGACAAACTGAAATTAAACCTTATGTAATCAATGGCTTAAATAAACAAAGTATTCGTGAGCTTAAAAACTTTGCTAAAAAAGGCGAGTGTGAACACGGAAACTTGATTGAAGTTATGTGTTGTGAAGGCGGTTGTGTCGGTGGAAACGGCTGTATTAACAATGTTAAAACTGCTACTAAAATGATTAATGATTTCACAAAAGAGTCAAAACCTTTAAGAGAACCATTAGAATAAAAATATTAAATTTAATAAGTTATTATATTTAAAATAAAATTGAGTTAAATTGCAAAATCATTTAACTCAATTTTTTTTCATTTAGTCAAAAATAAATCAGTTGTGATGCGTGTTTTCCCGAAGAAAAAAATCGAGCATGCTATCAATTTTTAAACTGTGGAATTTTCAAAGTCAACAAAAATTTCTTAAAATTGTTACCTAATTTCATTAAAAAGCCTTCATTAAGTTTGTAAATTTTAATTTTTCTACGTAGTCATTGACTTAGGGTTGATTGTAACAATTTTTTTATAAAAATTTGCTTGAATATGAACCTTAAAAGAGTATTATAATAGACAAGAAGTTAAGGGAAGATTGAATAAGGATTTGTCGAAAGGAGTGATGGCTTAGCTGTTCGGATTAGGGAATAGAGAAGGAATAAGTAAAAGAATTAATTCAATAAAAAGTATCGTTAAATGTATCGGGAAATTAAAGAGAAAATGAAAGCGTAAAGCGCAATTTGTATGAAAAAGACTATTAAGTAAAAAAAGATTAATGTTAATAAAATTTGGGAGTAGAGGTTGTTAGGGGAATAAAATATTCTAGATGAAATCCGGCGAGAAGCTGGATTTTTTTTATCATTATCTACCTTAAGAATAAAAAGCACCTATAAGTTAAAATAGGTGCTTTATCGTATTAGAAATGACATAAAAGGAGTTACTTAGCTTACCAGTTTATCTGCGGAAGATAGTGCGATATTCATTTTTTCGCCTTCAGATAAACTGTTTCCAAATTCAGCAGTTACTGCTTGTAAATTTTGTGCGATGATGTCTTCAAAGCTTGTAACAAATCCTGCAATTCTTTGAGCTTGCTCTGGCGTTACATATTTTGAAACATCATAAGTTTTTGGGATATTAATTGCAGACTTGTTTAATGCTGCTTGCTGAGCCATAACATTCAAAACTTCGTCTTGAGATATTAGATTTGCGGCACTATTACCCTGAGGAATGTTTTGTACGGCATTTTCTTTTACATCGGTTGTTGCTTCTTGCTTTGGTAAGTTAGTGTTTAAGCCAACACCGATTCCATTGATACTGTTTAAGTTTGTCATTTCTAAATCTCCTTAGTCAACTCTTTTCATATCTTTGTTATCGGCATAATTTTAATAAACTTTAGAAAAAAGTCATTATTTGTAAAGAAAATGTTACAAACTTTTGATTGTTATTATAAAATATTATATTTTAAAGACCTTCCAGACTAGATATTTAAGCAAACCATTATTTTTCTTATATAAAGTCTCAATGTCTGTTAATTGTGCAACTAAGTTTTTTTTGATTTCAGGGGTTGTAACCGTTTTCAGTTGATCTGCTAATAATTTCATTGCATTTTTATATTGTTTATCTTTTACGTATAATTCAATCAGCCTAAATATAACTTGTTTTTTATCAGGGTTTATTGCGTGAGCAATAAATAAATGGCGTAAAGCTTCTTTGGGTTTGTTTAATTTATCTTGAAGAATGGCTAAGTTCGTAAAGTAGTCTGCGTTTTTAGGGTTAACAGCAATAGCTTCAAGGTAGTATTTTTCAGCAATATCATATTCAAGTTTTTCAACGTATGCAGCACCTAGCAAAGCATAAGCCTCGGATTTGTGAGGATTATAGTCTAGAAGTTGTTTTGCTGTTTTTATTGTGTCGTCAATTTCCATTAATCCCATTTCGCCAAGGGCTTTAAGGTACATTGCTTCTTCGTTGTTTAAATCAAGTGCTAATACTTTTTTTGCCATTTTAACAACATTTATAAAGTCATACATTTTAATGTAAATTTTTGCCGCTAAAATATAAGCATTTATGTATCGTGGAGATTCGGACATGATAGAAACAACCAATTGAGCGGCTTTTGTAAACTGTTGTCTGTCAAAATAAAGCCGCGCTAGTTCTAATTTGTAATCCATATTTTCAGGCTTTAATAGAATCAGTTTTTCATAATCATGTTGTGCTGAGTCAAGTTTATATAATGATCTGTTTGTTTTAGCAGATAGAGTCAAATATTCCTCGTTTGTATCTTTTTCGATATTTAAGAGGTCTAATACTTTTCTTGCCATAAAGTGTTTTTGTTCGTCGTTTAATATTCTGGCATTCAAAAATAATGCATCCGTAAAATTAGGCGCATCTTTTAAAATCTCTTCTATAATTTGGCTGGCTTTTTTGTTGTTATTTTGTTTGTAAAATAAATAAGCTAAAGAATAACGATACTCGTTAATAGTTGGATTCATAGAAATTGCTTTTAGATAACAACCTTTGGCTTCTTCCATTTGTCCGTTCAAAAAATACGCCGTTGCTAGATTATAATAGTATTTATCATTTTCACGTAATTTAGTTGCTTCTATAAAGAAAGCTATAGCTGATTCAAATTTTTGTTTATCTAATTCCAGTTCACCGCAAAGATTGTATAATTTGGGGTTTCCAAAATTATTTACAACATTTTTTACTATATTATATGCTTTATCATTTTCACCTAATTTGTATAATGTTTTCGCATAGTAATATTGGATTTCATCATCATATTGATTTTCTTTTGCAATTTTAGATAAAATATCCTTTGTCTCTTTTAGTTTGTCCAAGTTATAAAGTGCTATAGCATAGAATTTGTCTAATTCCGTAGAGTGATAGTTTTGAAGTTTTTTTTCTTCGTACGTCTCACAAACCTTCTCGTTCATTTCGATTTCAAGATAAGTTTTTAAATATATTTCGTAGGCTTTTTGAGAAGGATATGACAGAATAAACTTTTCTAATAATAATTTTGCCTTATCTGTATTTGATATGGTCATATAATAGGCACAAAGACGTTGCATAACATCCACGTCATCAACCTGCGTTGCAGCAAGGCGTTCATAAATAGTTCCAGCTGATTGAGGGTTGTCCAGTAGCATGTGAATGTCGGCTATTTGCGATAAGATTTCCGCATTTTCGGGACACAAGGCTAATGCTTTATATAAAAGTTCCATTGCGTACTTGTATTTTTCTTGGCGTTTTAGCTCAAATGCATCTTTTAATAATGTTATAACCTCAGTATTTTCCATAAATATCCTTACGTAGCCTTACTTATCTAGTATAGTTATATTTTATCAAAATTGTTTTAATATTACAAATCTTTACAAAGACTTTTCTAAAAAGCAATTATTTATAGGTTCTTTTTTTTATATATAAGGAGTTAAGGAGGAGAGTTTAATGTTTGTAAATAATATGGCTATGTTTGGGGCTTCGATGCATACGCTACCTGTTTCACCTGCTGGTGTTACTAGTCGTAGTGGAAGTATAATGACTGGTATTTTAAAAAATAATCCATCTTCATCGCAGTTAGATTTGGCTGAAAATTTTTTTGCAGAGCAAGATTTAGCTGTTTCAAATAAGAATTTTATAAAATATATTATTGCATTACAAAATAAGGCGAATAAAGAAAGCGCTCAAGCAGCTCAGGTTCAAAATATAAAACGCAAAGTTTGTAAATATGTGTAAAAAATTGGATTAAAATCCTAAAGTTGACTTACAAAAAATCCGTATTAAGTAATATAAGGAATATGTGTAAGAAGGATATTGTTATGTACAGAGATTACGAAAGAGAACAACAAACAATTACGGAAATACGTGAGCTTGTAAAAGATATTGAGAATGCTAAAGAAAACATGACAATGTATTGCGAAATCATGAAAGATATTTTCTTGTCAGGCTCTGGTAAGAATTAAAGGGTAGTTTTTATTGTAAATTATAATTAATTATTGCTATTCATAGAAAAATTTAGTATAATTTCTATGAATTTAAGGTCGGCTTGACCAAGCCCACAGAAAGTAGGAGATGGAATAATGAGAAAAAATAAAACGGTGAAAATCCGCATAACACTAGGGGGGGGGGGGGCAATTGATAGCCTGATAAATTCTCCCGCAGGTCAAAAAATAAGTAGTTCTTTCAGCAAAACAAGTAGAAATGGCTTTTCTTTAGCCGAGGCGATGATAGTTATATTAATTGGTACAATTGCTCTAGGCATGTCAGCTCCAATGATATCAAGACAACTTAGAAACGAAACTTTAACAAATACTCAAATGCAGGTTATACAACGACAAATCGATGATTTGCGTACAAATCGTACTAGTGCACCAACTGGAGCGATAATGTTTTTTGAACAAAGATGTCCGGATAGATGGGCTGACTTGTCCGGTGAGTATGCTGGACGATATATTCGTATAGATGGCGAGTATGATATTTGTGATAAGCAAGGCGAAAACTCCGCAACAGGAGAGTGTGTTGCCGTTAAATCCACCTCAACTCTGAGAGCAGGAACTACACAGGGGGAAGCTAATAGAAGAGTGCTTGGTACGTTTCATGGGCATGATGCTGAAACAAGTAACTATTCTAGTTATTTGTCTTACACTGCCAGTAACTTTCGTGATGGTTATGTAGAAAAATTGCACAATCATGGTTTTTTATCAGGGGCTTTTGATTACGTTAAAACTTCAGAACTTCCTGGTGAAAGTGAAGATGCAGGGTATGAAATTCCTTCGAATTGGAGTACTTTAGTTTGGAATAGACGTTCCACTGCGCCTATGTATAAAACAAATAATTCGTATGTTTATTTTGTTGACCCTGCTGTTTTATCTCTGGTTGATACAGATACCACTTCAGTTGGGCAATTTTATCTTAACAGTATAGACACAAAGCGTGTTCTACCAACAGACACAACTAACGATGAGACAAGACCCAAAACAGTTGTTTTAAAAGCATGTAAGGCTCCCTAAGTCTTATCGCTTAAATAATTTTCAAAATAAAAGAGGATGACTTTTGGGTCATCCTCTTTTTGTTAGTCTTTTGTTGTTAACTACTTAGATTCAACAACTGCTTGAGCTGCAGCAAGTTTTGCTTGTGGGATTCTAAATGGTGAACAAGAAACGTAATTCAAGCCAATTTTGTGGCAGAATTTTACAGAATCTGGGTCTCCACCGTGTTCGCCACAAACACCACCAACTAAGTTAGGGTTAACTTTGTGACCTTTTTCCATTGACATTTCTAACAATGCGCCAACACCTTTTGTGTCCAATGTTTCAAATGGGTTAGATGGAAGGATTTTTTGATCAACATATCTGTTCAAGAATTTACCTTCAGCATCGTCTCTTGAATAACCGAATGTCATTTGAGTCAAATCGTTTGTACCAAATGAGAAGAACTCAGCGTACTCAGCGATTTCATCAGCAGTAATAGCTGCACGAGGAATTTCAATCATAGTACCAAATTTGTACTCAACTTCAACACCCTTTTCAGCCATAACTTCTTTAGCCACGCGAACAAGGATTTCTTTTGCAACTTTAAGCTCGTTAACGTGTCCGATAAGAGGAATCATAATCCAAGGTTGAACAGCATATCCTTCTTTTTTCAAATCACAGCAAGCTTCAAAGATTGCTCTAACTTGCATTTCATTGATTTCAGGATAAGTTAAACCTAAACGGCATCCTCTCAAGCCCATCATAGGGTTAGATTCACTCAATCCTTCAACGATGTGAAGCATTTCTTCTTTTTCTGTTGCATCTTTGCCCAACGCTTTTAATGTAGCAACTTCAGCAATCAAGTCTTCTTTTGAAGGCAAAAATTCGTGAAGTGGTGGGTCAAGAAGACGAACTGTAAGAGGTTTGTCGCCCAATTCTTTAAACATTGCATAGAAGTCAGCATATTGCATTGGAAGAAGTTTTGCTAAAGCTTCTTTTCTAGCTTCCGGTGTTCCTGCAATAATCATTTTTTGTACCCAAGGAAGTCTTTCCGGATCCATGAACATGTGCTCTGTTCTGCAAAGACCAACACCTTCTGCACCAAATTTCAATGAGTTTACGATATCTTTTGGAGTATCAGCGTTTGCTTCAACTTTGATTGTTCTGATTTCATCAACCCAAGAGAAGAACTTGTTCCAGTTTTCATCAATTTGAGCTTCAACTAATTGAACAGCGCCAGCCATTACAAGACCTTTTCCACCATCAAGAGAAATAATATCGTCTTTATGGTAAACAGTACCGTCAGCCGCTGTTAAAGTCTCTTTGTCTAAGTCAATTTTGATATCTTCACAACCAGATACACAAGGTTTACCCATACCTTTTGCAACTACTGCTGCGTGAGAAGTAGCACCACCACGTAGAGTTAAAACACCTTGAGCAACTGCCATACCGTGGATATCGTCTGGGCAAGTCTCTATACGAACTAAGATAACTTTTTCGCCAGCTTCACCTCTTTGCGCTGCTTCTTCCGTATCGAATACGATTTTACCAACAGCCGCACCAGGAGATGCGTTTACACCTGAAGAGATTTTCTTAGCTTCAGCCATTGCTTTTGTATCAAAACAAGGAAGCAAGATTTGATTTACTGAATATGGATCAACAAGCTGGATAGCTCTTTCTTTTGTGATGATACCTTCTTCATGCATTTCAACAGCAATTCTAACAGCAGCTGCTGCAGTTCTTTTACCGTTACGAGTTTGAAGAATGTATAGTTTACCTTTTTCAATAGTAAATTCCATATCTTGAACATCTTTGTATCCAAGTTCAAGTTTTTTAGCGATATCAACATATTGTCTGTACAAGTCAGGCATTTCTGTTTCTAATTCAGCGATAGGTTTAGGTGTTCTGATACCGGCAACAACGTCTTCACCTTGCGCATTTGTTAAATATTCGCCATAGAATTTGTTTTCGCCAGTAGCAGGGTTACGAGTAAATGAAACACCGGTTGCACAATCATCGCCCATGTTACCAAATACCATAGATTGAACGTTAACAGCTGTACCAAAATTGTGGTCGATTTTGTTCATATTTCTATAAGCTACCGCACGTGGAATATTCCAAGAACGGAAAACAGCTTCAATAGCTTCTTGAAGTTGTACATAAGGATCTTGTGGAAATTCTTTACCTGTAACTTCTTTAATAATGTTTTTATAAACAGGAATAAGAGATTTTAAACCTTCTGCAGAAATTTCTGTATCTTGTTTAACGCCTTCTCTTTCTTTAACTTTTTCTAATTCAGATTCAAAATATTTTTGTCTGTCCATTTCCCAAGCAACAGAACCAAACATAGTCAAGAATCTTCTGTAAGAATCGTAGCAGAAACGAGGATTGTTTGTTAATTTAATCATCGCTTCAACTGTTTGATCGTTTAAACCAAGGTTTAAAATTGTTTCCATCATACCAGGCATAGAAACTCTAGCACCTGAACGAACAGAAACTAAAAGTGGATTTGACGCATCGCCAAATTTTTGACCTTTTTGTTCTTCAACTGATTTTAAAGCAGCTTTAACTTCGTCCATTAAGCCTTCAGGCATTTTGTTGCCGTTATTGATATAATCCATACAAGTTTCGGTCGTGATAGTTAATCCTGGAGGTACAGGTAAACCTAAATTAGTCATTTCTGCAAGGTTAGCACCTTTACCGCCCAAAAGGTTACGCATTGAAGCATCTCCTTCGTGGAAAAGCCAAACTCTTTTTTCTGTCATTGCAATCTCCTTAATTTGTAATCTTTTATCTATACTTAATTTCTAACTGAAATTATATAACAAATACAGTATTTTAAAAAGCTTTTATTTATTAAGATTTGTAACAATAGTATATACTTTTGGCAATTTTTTATATACTAGAGGTTTTTATATATATGTAAAGACTGTGAGGTGAGAAATGGGTATAGCAATTACTCCAAAAATTCAATACACAAGAGATGATAACGGCAGAGCTATTATGAAAGCTCAAAATGCTGATAATGTTTTATTTAAAGGTGTTGGATATGTTTCCGGAAATGGAATATTAAGTTTTGGGGCAACTGATAGTGTTTATAATCAAACACAAATTACGTACTCCGCAGAAAAAGATGAAGAAAATGAATTGATTTTAGATAATACAAATGGACAAAACGTAAATATTACCGGTGAAAATGCGAAAGTTTCTTGTCTTGGCGGTAATGCACAAAGAACAATTCAAGTGGATGCTAATGATTCTGATATAGATTTAAGTAATGCCGGTGGTTCTCAAATCGTAACTGTTACAAAGAATACACAGGATAATAAAGTTCATTTAGGTACAGCAGGTGACATTTACAAAGATGCGGGTAAGTTTAACTACGCAGATGATAAAGGTGGCGCAAATAGTTTTGAGACTACATCCACCAGCCATGGTTCAGTAATAGTTGCTGGTGCAGGAAATGACTCTTTCGTTATTGGTGGAAAATTCGGGGTTATTGACGGAGGCAACGGTAATAACGTTTATTGCTCAACTATGAGTGATGTTAACGACACTGGAGCTACAGATATTACAATTGACGGAAGTTATCGTAACGTTATAATTGGCGGTAATGGGAACGAAACATTTGTAGACAAAGGTTCAAGCAACATCTTCTTTGGAAATGGCGGAGCTGATTCAGTAGAATTTCACGGAAGAAAAGGGCTTGCAGATTTGACAAATAACTCGGGTGAAAATAGCGGTAAATTTATGTCAAGTGCAACTGAATCATTTGCCTTTTCGCAAATAAGAACAATTTGGGTAACTGACAAAAATGGAAACAAAGTAGAAAAAGAAGTTACATTTGACCTTTATCAAAAAATGATTCAATATGGTTGGACATTAGAAGATTTTATAGAGTATTCAGAACTTTCAATATCAAATCCTGATAATGTTGCTAATCATGACGCATTGAGCGGGGAAATTTTAGCTAAACTTAATGCATTTTTAGATAATGAAAATTTGCAAAAACAATAATAGTTATTAAAAAATAAATTTTAAATTTTAATAAAATAGCCTGATAAGATGACCGTGTTGGTAATGATTGTCAGGCTATTTAGCATTAATAATTCTATATGAATATTAGAGATTACTAAGTTTATGAGAAATTAAAAGACCTGAGGGAGTTTAAGGGTCTAATCTAAATAAACCGGTAGATTTCTTACGTAAGGAGGGAAAAATGACTATCAAAAAAATGACAATTGCAGCTGCGTTGAGTGTCGGCTTAGTAGCGGGCTCGATGGGTTTAGCTTTTGCTGATTGCGGTTGCAATACTCCGGTGATGACAGGTGGAGCATGTCCTTTGAAAACTTGCCCACGAGTTGTTACTCCGGACAACACTTGTAAAACGTGCAAAAAACACAAAAATGACTGCGGTTGTAAAAAAGTTAGCAAGTGTGATGACAAGTGTGCAAAACCTAAAAAATGTTCTCCATGTGAAGATGATATTGCTACTTGTGCAGAACCGGACATTCCGGCAGCAGGTGTTTGCCCGAATAATATTTGTGCAGAAAAATGTAAACATCAAATGTATGCATTTCCAGCAAGTATTTATGGGTTAGACAATGTCCGTGTAGGTGAAACAAACCAAGGTGTTTTGTTAAGCCATGATGGTATCAATAACACAAATAAAGCAAATTGTGGTTGTGCTACACCAATGATTAGTGGTATACCTGTTGCAACTGCTCCTGATTGTGGTTGTGAAACAGGTGCAGCATTACCTATGCCTTGTTTAGATGATTGTACTGGAAAGATAAACGGTATTCCTGTTTCAAGAGATTGCAATGTGTTAGATGGTATGGACTGCCCTATTAACATCGAAACAGAAAGTAGCATGGACGTGTTGAAAAAATCAATGGTTCCGTTTACTTATACTCAAGAAAGCACGTTAACTGGTGCAGCTGCTCCTGTTGTAAGTGCATTTGAAGATGTTCCGGATGGTTTTTGGGCAAGTTGTGATATTAATAAATTAACTGAAAATAAAGTTATTGCAGGATATCCGGATAGAACATTTAAGCCAAATTTGCCTGTGTCTCGAGCTGAATTTGCAAGTATGGCGGTAAAAGGGCTTAATTTAAATGAAAATTATACTTGTCCGGAAGCACATTTTAAAGATGTTCCTAAAGACCATTGGGCAAACAAAGTTATCAATACTAGTGTGGCTGAAGGCTTAATGACCGGTTATCCAAACAATACATTTAAGCCAAATCATCCGGTAACTCGTGCAGAAGCGTTGACCATTCTTTCAAAAGGTGTAAAATGCGACATGGATAACTGTAAGGCAAAAGAGGTTTTAAGCAAATACTGTGATGGAGCAGATGTTCCTGCATGGGCAGCAATTCCTGTTGCTAAAACTCTTGATGTTGGAGCGATTGCAGATTTGCCTAATCCAAATCAAATTAGACCAAATGCGGATGCTAGCCGGGCAGAATTGGCATCTATGTTAGAACAGGTTAGAATTGCTGGTGGATATTCAACAAGAGATATTGCTACGACTGACCCTAATTGTGGATGTACAGGCGCCGCAGCTTATATGGAAAAATCAGAAACTGTTACAATTCCTACATTGAAAATCTGTTTTGATGATGAGTTGACAGCAAGAACAGCTCACGTTAATGATAGATTTGCGGCTAAAACCATTGCGCCAATGACAATTAATGGAGTATTGTATCCGGAAGGTTCTACTGTAAGAGGTAAAGTTCTTGAAGTTGAAAGACCATCAAGATGTAATGATGGTGCATTGAAGTTGTCATTTGACACTATTGAAAATTGTGATTGCAAAACAGATTTGCCAAATCAAATCTTGTCAGCTCAAGTTAACAGAACTCGTACGCCTAATATGTTTGCAAGACTGGTACAATGGCCATTTGCAACTGTTGGTCAAGTTGTAGGTACTGCAGGTCGTGCTGTTGGTGGTGCTGCAATTAGTGTATCAAACGCGTTTGAACAAGTTGTTAGTGAATTTGGTACAGGTACTGGTGAAATTTTCCAAGGACAATTTAAAGCAGCGGGCAGAAGTTACTTAGATTCAGGTAAAGCATTGGTTAAAGCACCTATTGATTTAACAAGAACTGCAATATCAGGTGTTTCCGGTATGGTTCAAGTTACAGGACAAGAGGTTGCATATCTTGTTGATCCGGACGGAAAGAAAATTTCTGCTATTAATCCAAGAGAAAAAGTTACTATCGCATTCGGATGTAATTCTTGTCGTTAATTTTTGCTAATAAGTGCAAAACGGGAAGGCTTTAGTGATAAAGCCTTTCTGTTTTATTGTAAAAAATTGTTAAAATAACACTAAAAATCCTCAATTTTTTAGAAAAAAAACCGTTTTTATAATTGTAGAGTTAGTTTTATTTGGAGTGAATAGTATGTCAGAAGATTTAAGATTGATAGTTGATATTGTATCTAAAAAAGATTACAACAAAGCGAAAAAGGATGGAGATGCAATCTCCTATGATGTTTATACAAAGAAAACCAAAAGTACTTCTGCGTGGGAAGCGTTGAAGAATTTGAAATATGATGACGGAAAAGCCGTTTTTAGTGAATCAGAAATAACAAAAATATATTATGGCAAAGATCCTAAAAAAATAAATAGAAGAAGAAAACCAAAACCTGTAGTTCCTGAACCTCAAATGAATGGTGAGTTTGATTTAACAGAATATATTAAAAAGGCTGGTTTTGGAGATAGATTACAAAAGTTGGCAGAACAAGACCAAGGAAAAAACAATCCATTTAATGCTAATAAAATCTCTGCAAATGGTATTCCAAATCCATTCTCAATTCAAGATGTTGAAAGTAAATTAACTTATAATGATGATAAATTAAATGACTTGTTTGTAGCGTCATATAAAATGATTGAAGATGACACTACTATGACTATTGAGCTAAATAATCAAAAAATAACTAGTTCAAAGCAAAATATTCTTGCTCAACTTGCTCAAAATGGTGAAATTACTGCTGATGAGCAAGCGGCATTTATCAAAGGTGCGGTAAATTCTGCTAAATCAACTTACCGTGAAGATGGAAAAAATAAAAAGCTAAAAAAAGGTGAAACAAATTCACAAGAAGATATTGATATCCTTAAGCACATGTCTACCAAAGATTATTCTAGATATGATAGTGATTATTTTTCTGAAAAATATTTGGAAGCAAATAACAAAAACACAAGAGATAAAAGAGACGCAAAAGTTAGTGCTCGTCGTATTTTAACTGAATTGGATGTAAAAAAAGAATTGGGAAAAATTGTTAATGCATCTCAAAAGCAAAGTATATCGATAAATCTACAAACCGGACCTGTAGAATTAAACCAAGAACAATTATTGCCTTACAAAAAAGCACTTTCAAACTTTGTATTATATTTGCCTGAAGGTACGAATTTTGACAAATTGGCAGGTGTAAAAAATGGTAATACAGTTACTATTTCTGACCCTAATGCTAAATGGAGTGCAGATGTAATTTTAGAAAATGGAAAACTTAGCTCATTTACATTAACTAAAGATAAAGAAAAGCCGGATGATTTTGAGTCTTATACTTATGAGCCAAATTCTGGAATGCTTTTAGAAACAACTAAAAGCGAAACAGATGGAAACTTTAGAAATGTAAAAAGTAAAGTTTTTGCTGATAGAGTGTGCATAATGGAAACTTATTCGGGTGATAAGTTAATTCGTTCATCAAGATTACCTTTAAATGATAATAATGAGGTTCCATCAGACGCTGTTTCTTTAGATACAAGTTATGTATATTTACCGGATGGGACAAAAATTGAAGAAAAAGATGAATCAGAAAGTGTAGCTGTTATAAACAAATATGATGCTAATGATAAGCTTCTTTCTACGGAAGCTTATGAATGGCTTGATGGCGATGATAAAACGTATAATATTAATGTTAATGGAAAAGCAGTAAATGTAAGCGCAGGGATGACGGAAGAATCTGCAAAAGCTTTTATGGCAAAAATTCCAGCAAGTGTTTTATCCAAAGTCCCATTTGATAAAAGTGGTGATTTAGCTATTGCTATGGGTTCACATTGTGATGATATGTATGGTGTTTTAGCAGTAAAAGATAATACCGGCTGGTTTATCCAAGCAAATAAAGATGGTAATTTTGAAATAGGTATCTATGATAAACAAGGTAAGAATGTAGAATATTATTATACATTAGATTCTCAAGGTGCAGTAATTAAAAAAGAACCACTAGCGGCACCTGACTTGGCAACTATTTATCCTCAAACTGTAGCTCCGGTGGCAGTGCCAAAGTCTGAAAAAACAGAAACAGCAACTTTACCAGAAAAGATAAAAGAACCTGTTGCGCAAACTCCAAAAGTAGATGTTGCAACTCAACTTAAATACAATGATAATCCATTAAACAACTTGTTTGTATCTTCGTTTAAAATGATTGATGATGATACGCAGTTGGAATACACAATTGATGGTAAAAAAGTAAAAGGTACTAAACAAGAATATTTGGACTACCTTGCAAAAGATGGAAAAATAACAGCTGAGGATCAAACAGAATTTGTTTGGGCAGCAAGAACCTCTGCCGTTGCTAGTTTTGGCTCGGATAAAAAAGCAATGTATCTTAAAAAAGGCGAGAAAAACTCTCAAGAAGATTTAGAAGTGTTTAAAAATCTTCCATTTAAAGATTTTTATAATTTAAAATCTTCATTCTTTAATGAAAACATAGCAAATAACAAACGTGATGCAAGAATAAGTGCGCGAAGAGTTTTGGCAAGATTAGAAATCACAGAACTTGAAAAAATTGCTAAAAAGTCAGGCGATACAACAATAACAGTTGCTACGCCTGAACCGGTGGAGCAGCTTCATGCAGCTGCGATTTCTAAAACATCGCTAACACCAAAATCTGTTGCCCAAAAGGATGAACCGGTAGCTACTGTAACTCCTGAACCTTCAGAAAACGATGTTGAGAAAACGGCAGTTCAAGCATCAGAACAGGCAGTAGTGCAAGTTAAAAATGAGCAAAACGCTGTGACTCCGGTTCTTGTTGGACTTCCACCGGAAGAATTAACGCCTGATTTTAGTGATTTTGATGAGTCTCAATTGAATGGCGCTTCAGTTATTACGAACGGAGCTGAAATGACTATTGCAGCACCTTTTTCAACAGAAGATAAGGATAAGGACAAAGAACCACCAGTTGTCGTTGCTTTAGATGTTGATAAGCTTGGTGCAAAGTCTACTGATGTGCCAAAAGCTGTTAATACAGAGCCACTAGTTACAGACGCGGCGGTTGAAGAACAATCTCAAGTAGAGCAACCGAAAGAACCTACGCAAGTTGTTGATACGCAATCGACGGCAACTGCGCAACAAGCTGCGGTAGAATCTTCTGTAGTGGACGAAAAAGTAGCCAAACCTGTGGCAGAGGTAGAGAAACCAGCTGTTGAACAAAAGTCTGCACCAGCAGGTGCTGTTCTTACGGATATGCCTGATGCAACAAGAGATATGGGCGCATTTATTGAATATATGGGCGAAAAAAATCCAGAGTTAGCTAAGGAATTAAAAGCGTGCGAAAATGCTTCAATTCTAAGAACAGAGAATGGCTATGAAATTAGCTATAATAAAAAAAGTTGGGGCGAAGCTGTTCCCGTAAAAATAAAAGTTTATGCAGATGGAACAGCTGAACTCTTTGAAAATGATAAGATTAGACAATCTTTTGACGTTGATGGTACGTATATTCAGATGGATGATAAATCTGGAACTAAATATAATGCAAATGGTGAGTCACTTTTAAATATTGAATATAAGGATGATAATTGTCAGTTAAAAGAAACAGAAACTGTTTATAGCAAGTCTGGCAAGCAAATAACTCATTATGGTCAAGATGGCAAAACAGTTGATTATAAATTGGTGTACACCCCTGCTAGTACTCAATATACAAAAACATCTTATAAAGATGGTAATGTAGCGGCAGAAGAAATTTATAAAATTAACTATGTGCAAAATGATGCCGGAGAATGGGTTTCAGATGATAAGTTATTGAGTTCGGCTGTAGTTAATCCTGATGGCTCTAAAGTTAAAATGGTAAATGGAAAAATTACAGAAAAAACAACTATCATAGATGGTAAAGAAGTAACAGTTGATTGGAAACAAAAAACTGAAGAATTAGGCAAGGCTATTGAAATAGGTAATTTTGATCAAGCAACTGAGTTAGCTTTTGAGTTATTAACTGATAACTGGAATTTAGCTGAATTAAGAGCTAAGCGTGATACCTATAATTCAAAAGATGTCAATGCTCAAGCCGTAAATGATGCTTGGCGTAAGATTAATGAAGGTATGAAAAAATCTGACCCTGATATTGTTCAAAAAGGTGTTTCAGCACTTAAAGAATTGCAAGCTCAAGGTGCACCTATTCAACGAGCAAGTATGACAGAAGAAGATATAAAAAATCATTATAAACCATTTGCTGATAAGGCTTATGAGGAACTTATGACCCTTTTAGCATCTGGAAATGTTCAAAATCTTGCGGATGTAGATAATATTAAAAAGTTAAAAGAATTTAGAGAAAAATTCGGTTTGACTTTTGACTATTCTGTGAATACGAATTTACCGAATGTTGCTAAGGCATGGAATACTATATTAAGCGGAAATGTAAAAGATTTTGATGCTGCAATAAGAGCGTTAAATGAAGCTAAGTCGTTAAATCTTAATATAAATCCAGTTTTAGATGAAAACGCAAAAGATGATGTTACTCTTTATGTTATGCTTTCACAAGAAGATTTTGTTGAGTCTTTAGACTCTTCAACTAGTGTTGAAAACATAATGAATTCGGATTTATATAAAAAGCTTGTAGCTGTTGGCGTAGCAACGGGTGCTGTAGATATTAAGCTAAGAAATAATAATACACCAGCGTTAATGCATAATGGTAGGGTATTGTTTGACACTACAAAATTACAAGAAATTTATACTGCGTTGTCTAAGGCTATAAATTCAGGTGATGAAGATGAAATTAAAAAGCAATTAGGCGCATTACAAGTTGCAAACGCTCAAGGATTCCCAATAAGTATTAACGGTTCAGCGCAATATGATGTGAAATATGTGCCTCAGTATTCAATTAATTCAGAAAAACTTGAAGAGGTACAATCAAAACATACTACAAAATCATCTTGGATTAGGCGAACATCATTGGATGTATTTAAAGATGATGTTGTAGAACCTTTTAACAAAAGTAAAAAAGGACTAGCTGGTGTAATAGAAGCGAATGGAGGCGCTACTCCAGCTTTACATATATTATCAAGTGGCTTGGATGGGTCACCAGTAAATTCAAACGAATTTGCAGTTGCTATATACTGTATCCGCTCAAAAGAGCAATTAGACCAATTAAACCAAATATTGAAAAAATGTGCATCCAGACAAGCTGGAGATAATCCAGATAACTTGATAGCGTCTTGGTGTTTAAGATCCGGACGACCTGATTTGTTGCGTCACTTAGGTCAGTATGACCCATATTTCCAAGACCTTTATAATAAATCTAAAAAACAAAATACTGTAAAATAGTAGTCGAAAATGAAATAACATAAAAACAAGCGGTGATATTTTACACCGTTTGTTTTTTTATTGTTGATTTTTTATTTAATGAGATTATGTTTTTACATTTCTTAATATTCGTATATCAAAAACGCAATTTTTTATATTATAAATACTTTATTAGTATATATTATTTATTTAACTAAGGAGTGAGTATGACTAACGTTAACAATGTAAATGAAAAACTTTGGCAAAATTTAGGCAACAAAGAGAATGTTCAAATTGATAAGGCTGTAAAAAAGACAAAGTTAGGCAGCGTTTTTGCCGCAGCCGTGAGGACTGCTGCAGATAAAGGTCATCGAGATATCAGCAATTGGGATAACGGTGATGGTAAATTAACCGCTGAAGAAATGAAAACAGCCATTGAGGCTATAACGAATGCTAACACTCGACTAAACGGTAATCATAAAGATGTAAATAATAAAAAGAAAGATATTGACAGATATACAGGTGCGACAAAAGGTATGAAAAATACCGAAGGTGAAGTTGCAGCTTTTGATGCATTGAATGAGATAAACAAAGATACAAAATTCTATGATTGGAATGGGCGTGCTGGAAAAAATCAATATGAAGAAAGAAAAGCTCAAATTCTAAATGGTAAAAGAGATGCTGAAAAATCTGTTCGTGTAATGTTGCGTGATTTGAAACCTGAAAAATTAGAACAGCTTTATAATGAAGCAACGGGAAATCAACCTACAGCGACTGCTGTTCAACCAGAAATACCAAAGACCACAACTGGTAAAACAGATGCGCCTAAGACAGATCAATCTAAATCTGGTGAGCAAACAAAAACGTTGCTAGCTACACTAGCTACACCAGCAGCACCAGCTGCACCAGCTATACCAGCAGCACCAGCTGCACCAGCTACACCAGCAGCACCAGCAGCACCAGCTGCACCAGCTGCACCAGCTACTCCAAGTGGTGGTGATTCAGGGGAATATCCTCTTACTTTATACCCAATTGACAAACCACTTGTATTGAGAACAAGTGTTGATGTTGCAGTACAAAATCAAGCACAAGCGGAAAAATTAGCATCATCTGACGCTGATAAGAATCCTAAAAATGAGTCAGAGGCACAAGAGCCTGAATATACAACTTTATCAGATGAAGATTTGAAAGAAGGTTCTGAAAAAATAAGAGATGCAATCAAAGATTCAGGAAAATTAAAAGCGCTTTTAGGTGCAGTTGACCCTAAACAAAAATCTAAAGTAATTGCACTAGTGGTTGATTCTGCAACTTTTGGGGCCGGTAATACAAATGTCGAGGCGTTAAAAATCGCACTAGAGTATGTTGATGGCGCTACATATAAAGAAATTAATGATTATTTAACTAAAATGAACGTAGATTCTACTGTCGGAGAACGTAAAAAAGCTGATGGGTATGGATTAAGAGAATATATAGAAGATGAAACATCTTTTGGTACTGAAAAAGAATTGCTTAATAATTTGAATAAAAAAGTAGGCTATCAAGCCTATATAAAAAAAGAGAAAAAGGATACACAACGTGTAGCCGATGTGGTAGGTCTACGAGAAAAGCTAAAAAATGGAACAAAATTAACTCAAGAAGACGCTAAGGCTGCAGCTAGTGTTATTAAAAAGTCCGATGATTGGGAGTCTTTTGATAATAAAAAAAGTTTAATTTATTCTATTCGAGATAAAGAAACTCTTGTTGCTGTAGAAAAAGAACTAGGTATGTCTCTAGGTTTATGGCTTGAAAATAAATATAAATATGCTGAATGCGGTGATTTAGTACGCCACGTTAGACAGTTTATGTAGCAACATTGATAAAAAATTTGTACCAAACAAAATATAAGAAAATAAAAGCGGAATGATGTGTTTTCATTCCGCTTTTATGCTTTTTCTTAATTTTATTATTCTTCAACTTGTTCAGTTAATTCTTCTTGGATATCTTCTTCGTCGATAGCGTATTCTTCTTGGAAGTCGTCTTCATCGCTGATTGAGTTTTCGTCAATTTCATCTTCTTCAACGTAGATTTCTTCTTCAACAGGAGCTTGCTCACGAGCTATAGCCTCTTGTGCTTCCATTTGTGAAACACTCTTAATGTCGATTTTCCAGTTAGTTAATTTGTGTGCAAGTCTTACGTTTTGACCTTCACGACCGATTGCCAATGAAAGTTGGTCATCCGGTACAACAACAAGTGCTTCGTGTGCGTATTCGTCATCAACAAGGATATCTACAGAAACGATTCTTGCCGGAGAAAGGGCATTTACTAAGTATTCAACAGGGTCTTCTGAATAACGAACGATATCGATTTTTTCGTTTTTCAATTCGCCAACGATAGTTTGAATTCTTGAACCTCTAGGTCCGATGCAAGCGCCTACACTGTCAACTTCTGGGTCATTAGAATGAACAGCGATTTTTGTTCTGTAACCGGCTTCACGAGAAATTGATTTGATTTCAACGATACCGTCTTCGATTTCAGGAACTTCAAGTTCAAATAATTCTCTAACAATTTCAGCGTGTGCGTGAGAAACTATAACTTGTGGAAGTCTGTTTGTTTCTTTAACGTTCAATACAAATACACGAATTCTTGTTCCGGATTTGTAGTATTCCCCCGGAATTTGTTCTTTTGCCGGCATAATAGCGTCTGTTTTTCCGATATTAACTATTACGTTACGGTTTTCAACACGTTGGATTATACCGGTAACTAATGTTCCTTTTTTGTCCATAAATTCGTCAAGAACAAGTTTTCTTTCAGCTTCACGTATTCTTTGCGTGATTACTTGTTTTGCACTTTGTGCTGCTATGCGTCCAAAGTGTTCCGGAGTAACTTCGATTTTAACTTCGTCTTCTAGTTCAACTTCATCGTCTATTTCTTGAGCATCAGATAATGAAATTTCGTAATCTGCATCTTGAACATCTTCAACAACAAGTTTTGTTCTGAAAACCCCGATTTCTCCAGACTGTTCATCCAAAATAGCCTCAACGTTTGTTGCTTCTCTTACTTTGATGTGTTTTTTGTAAGCGGTAACCATTGCATCGCACAATGCGTCAATGATAGCTGCTTTTGTGATACCTTTTTCTCTTTCAAGCTGTTCACAAGCTTCAAATAATGCTGTTCCGATTTTAATCATTATCTATCTCCTTTTTATATTGTTTTTCGTTTTCTTCAAAACATAAGCGTGATGAAAATATATTGTCTAAAGGAATGACCAATTCTTTTTCATCGTCTAATCGTTTTACTGTAGCACCAATGCCTTCATTGTAGTCTACCAGTAAGGCTTTAAAATTCTTTTCTTTTTCACCTTCCAGTGGAGTTTTTAATTTTATTTCTATAACTTTTCCACTGAAAATTATGTATTCTTTTTCGGACTTAAATCTGCGCTCTAACCCTGGGGAACTAACCTCAAGATAGTATTTTACGGGGATTAGCTCGTCTAAAAAGTCGCTTAATGAACGTGAAATGTCTTCACAATCTTTATGGTTTACGTCATGGTCGGTTGAATAAATAAAAATTCTTAAAAACCAACGACCTGATTCTTTAGAAAAATCAACTTCTAGCGGGATAAGATTGTAGCGCATGCAAGTATTTTCTATCAATGGATAGATATTTTTCATAACTTCTTTTTTGCTAAAATTTTCTCCTGACATAATCCTTACCTTATTCAATACTAGCCGGTACTTTAGTTGTTAAAAGCTTTTTTGGTAAAAATATCATCACTTAAGACGTAAAGCACCCCATTCAAGTTAAAAAGGAACGGCTTTCGCGGTTCCTTTTAACAATCTTATTATATCATTATATTTTAATTTTGCAAAGCCTTTACTAAAATTTTGTAAAGATTTAATTAAAATTTAACCTTTTCTAAATAAAATTTCATCGTTTTCTATATCTATAATCACGTTATCGCCTTGTGAAAATTCTTGTGCGAGAATTTTTTTAGAAAGAGGGTTTTCTACAAGCTGACGAATTGTTCGTTTTAATGGTCTTGCTCCATAAATTGGGTTAAAGCCTCGTTGTGCAAGAAATTCGCTAGCCTCTTCAGTTATGTCTATGTTAATATTTCTGTCTTTTAGTAGTTGTTTTAAGTGTGCAATTTGAATATCAACAATAGGTGCAAGCTCTGCCATAGTAAGGGCTTTAAAGAAAACAATTTCGTCTATTCTGTTTAAAAATTCAGGTCTGAAATGTTGTTTCATAATGTCCATAACTTGATTTTTTGTTTCTTCATAATTAACGGTTGAAACCATTGATGATAGAGTGTTTTCAAGAATGATACCCGAGCCGATATTTGAAGTCATAATGATGAGTGTATTTTTAAAATCAACAGTACGACCTTTGCTGTCGGTTAGTCTTCCATCATCCAAAATTTGAAGCATAATATTAAACACATCGGGGTGTGCTTTTTCTATTTCATCAAAAAGTATAACAGAATAAGGCTTTCTTCTAACCGCTTCTGTTAATTGTCCGCCTTCATCATAGCCTACATATCCGGGGGGGGCTCCAACAAGTCTGGAAACAGTGTGTTTTTCCATGTGTTCAGACATATCAATTCTTATTAAACTGTCTTCGTCGTTAAATAAAAATTCTGCTAAAGCTTTTGCAAGTTCAGTTTTTCCAACGCCGGTAGGTCCAAGAAAAATAAATGAGCCGATTGGACGTTTAGGGTCTTTAAGACCAGAGCGCGCGCGTCTAATTGCATCAGATACAACATCAACTGCCTCGTTTTGACCTATTACTCGTTTGTGTAGAAAATCTTCCATTCTTAGAAGTTTTTGCATTTCGCTTTCTACAAGTCTATTTAGCTCAATTCCTGTCCATTTTGAAACAACTTGCGCGATGTCATCTTCGTCTATTTCTTCTTTTAAAAGGTTGTTTTTTGTAGCTTCACGATTTTGAATTGAGTTTAATTGTTTTTCAAGTTCAATTAATTTACCGTATTTGAGTTCCGCAGCTTTTTGTAAATCGGCATCTCGTTCTGCTATTTCAATAGCATGTTTGGTTGCATCAATTTCATCTTTAAGATTTGCTTCCCCTTGTATGAGTGATTTTTCAGCCTCCCATTGGGTTTTAAGTTTGTTTATTTTTTCATCTAAAGAATTAATTGATTTTGTAAGGTTTTGGATTTTTTCATTATTTTCGTCGCCAAACTCTTTTTTTAGTGCTTCCCTTTCTATTTCAAGTTGAATTTTTTGGCGCATCATTGAGTCAATTTCTTCTGGCATTGAGTCAATTTCTATTCTTAATTTTGAAGCCGCTTCATCAATTAGGTCAATCGCCTTATCTGGCAAGAATCTGTCGGTTATGTATCTGTCAGATAATTTTGCGGCTGCAATTAGTGCAGAGTCTTTAATTCTAACCCCGTGGTGGACTTCATATTTTTCATTTAATCCGCGAAGTATGCTTATAGTATCTTCTACACTTGGTTCGTCAACCATAACAGGTTGGAATCGACGTTCTAAAGCAGGATCTTTTTCAATATATTTTCTATATTCGTTAATTGTTGTGGCGCCGATACATCTTAATAATCCACGTGCAAGCATTGGTTTTAACAAATTCCCGGCATCCATGGAGCCTTCTGAGCCCCCAGCGCCGATTACTGTATGAAGCTCGTCTATGAACATAACAATTTCACCGTTTGAGTTTTCTACTTCTTTTAAAACTGCTTTTAGTCGTTCTTCAAATTCGCCTCTGAATTTTGCTCCCGCGACTAATGCCCCTAAATCCAGTGATATTAGTTTTGTATTTTTTAAACTTTCAGGTACGTCACCTCTCACAATTCTTTGTGCTAACCCTTCTATTATAGCCGTTTTACCTACCCCAGGTTCTCCTATTAAAACGGGGTTGTTTTTTGTTCTTCGGTTGAGAACTTGAACAACTCGTCTAATTTCTTCATCTCGTCCAATTACGGGGTCAAGCTTGCCCTTTTGGGCAACAGCAGTAAGGTCTGTAGAATATTTTTCTAGTGCTTTGTATTGGTCTTCTGCGTTTTTTGAGTTCACGGATTTATTACCTCTTATTTTTTTCATCGCTTTTAAAATTGTTTCAAAATTTATACCAGATTTTTTTAAGATTATTTGTATTTGGGAGTTATCTAAGCGGGTCATTGCTAGCAGGATGTGTTCTATTGAAATAAAGTCGTCTTTTAGTTTGTCTGCTTCTTGAGATGCAATATCTAAAAGCATGTTTGTTTCATTTGATAAATAAAGTTGTTGTGCCGATGACAGGTTGGAAATTTTAGGCTGCTGTTCAATATTGTTTAAGAGTTCTGATTTAAGGTTCCCTTTATTAAGTCTTAGCTCAGAAGTAAAATCTTTCGAAATTCCTTCGTTATCTTCTAAAATCGCCAGTGCAATGTGCTCGGGTATCATTTGAGAATTTTTGTATTTTGCCATTATCTGTTGGGCAGAGTATATAATTTGTTTTGAATAATCCGTAAGTCTGTTAAAGTCAATCATCATCGACCCTCCTAAAATAGTTATTGTTTTATATTCTTATTTTAAGAGTAATTTTGTAAAAGTCATAAAAAATTTATTAAAATTTAATTATTAGGAGAAAGTCTTTTTATTGTTCATAGGCTGTTAGTCGTAGCTTTAATAAAAAAGACTCCCGAAGGAGTCTTTAAATTTGGGCCCGGAGAGACTCGAACTCTCACACCGAAGGCGCTAGATCCTAAGTCTAGTGCGTCTACCAATTTCGCCACAGGCCCATATTCTATTTTCAACTTTGTAATTTGAGCTTATCACACAATCCTTGAACTTACAAGGCGTCTACCAACCTCTCCTCGAAATGACATTTAGTCATTTCTCGTCGGCAGAGTGCCACAGCCCATATTTTATTTTCAATAATTTAAATCTACCCCAAAGATTAAATCTCGTCAAGTATTAATCTTAAATCTTTTTCTTTGATTATTATATTGGCTTCCTTTTCAAGTATTGGTTTAGCACAAAATGCAACTCTTTTTGCTGCGTATTTGAACATACTTAAGTCGTTTGCGCCGTCACCGGCAACTAATGTGTTCGTGTAGTCTACGTCTAATAGTTTTTGTAATCGTTGAGTAATTTCACCTTTACTTGTGTTAAACATCATTTCTCCACCGACCATGCCTGTTAAATAACCATCTTTTTCGTGTAATATATTTGAAAAATCGGCGTCTATGCCAAGGCGTGCACAAATTGGAACGGTTGCGTTTTTGAAACCCCCGGAAAGGCAAACAACCTTATAACCTTTTGCTTTTAATCCCGAAATAACTTCTTGGGCTCCGTTCATAATGGGTAAATTTTGGCAAATTTCGTTTACTTTTGTAATCGGCATGCCTTCTAATAATTTAACACGAGTTGTTAGGCTTTCGAAGAAGTCTAACTCTCCGTTCATTGCTCTGTCTGTGATTTTATTTACTTGTTCTTGGATGCCTTTTTCTTTTGCAAGAAATTCAATTGTTTCTCCATCCATTATTGTTGAATCAAAATCAAAAATTGCTAATTTCAAAATGTGCCTCACTTCGTTTATTAATTATTGTGCGTCTGCATAACCAATTAAATTGTAGTCCAAACAGCCGTATACTATTTTTGCCTTTTTATCATTATTTGAATAAATTATTTTTGCAAAGTTTATTGTTTCAGCATCAAAATCATCCTGAGTTTCTATTGCTGGGATTTTTCCCATTAAATTATTCCCTTGATAAAAATTAATTGTGTATTCATTTAGTTTGTTTTTTGCGGCAATGATTCTATAAAATCCGGGGGATATTTGAGTATCCTTGTATGTTAAAATTGTTGGAACCAAAAGTGTTGGGTAATCTTGTGTTATTTCTTTTAATTCTCCGACATTTACTTGTGGTTGTTCTCCTTTAATTAAAGCTTCACCCATTTTCTTTTTGAATTTTTTTTCAGCTTTTTCTTTTGCAGGTCTTGTTTTTTGTTCAATAACTTTATCAAATTCATCATCCGTTATGATTTGTTGTCCGTTCCAAGCGTCTTGAATTTTTCCAAAATCGCTCCAATCATCAAAAGCATCAAGTTCATCCGCGCAAACAGTTGATGTTGTGAATAAAATAAATATAAAAGCTAACGATAAAACTTTCTTCATATTTACATTTTAAGAATTATTATTGAAATGTAAACCTCTGTTTAAAGGAAAATTTGAAGTTCATTTTATTAGTCAGTTATAATTTCTTAGTATAATTGGCAAAATTTTAATATTAATATAAAATCATTTTATGAATTTACTTATGTATATTTTAAAACGGATTTTGCAAACAATTCCTTTATTGGTAATTGTTTCGATGTTGAGCTTTTTTATAATTAGGTTGAGTCCTGTTGATCCTTTGGCTGAAATTAAATTAAATCCATCGATAACTCAAGAAACATTGGATGCTGAAGTTAAAAGATTAGGTTTGGATAAGCCTATTATTGTTCAGTATTTCAAGTGGGGAAAAAGTTTTTTAAAAGGAGATTTAGGCGTTAGTGTTACAGGTGAAAAAGTTTCTGATAGGTTAATGGAACGTATTCCTAATACCTTGTTGTTAACGAGTGTTGTTATTTTATTGACATGGCTTGTTGGTATTCCTTTGGGAATTTTTGCGGCTTTGAATTGGAAAAAGTCGATAGATAGAATTTTGACAGTTTTAACGAGCATAGGCATGGCTATTCCTTCTTTCTTTTTTGCGTTGCTGTTATTGATATTTGCGGTAAACACAGGCTGGTTCCCAACCGGTGGTTTAACTTCGTTTAATTTTTCGTCAATGACTTTTGGTGGAAAATTTTTTGATATTTTGTGGCATCTGGTTTTGCCTGTTACTGTTTTGTTTACTTTGTCATTATCAGGGTTGCAACGACAAATGAGGGGCAATTTGCTTGATGTTTTAGAATCTGATTATGTTAAATTTGCCAGAGCAAAGGGATTATCAGAAACAAAGGTCGTATATAAGCATGCCTTGAGAAATGCAATAAATCCAATGATTACACTGTTGGGATTTGAGTTTTCTTCACTTTTAAGTGGGGCTGCTTTAACAGAGTTTGTTTTTCAATATCCGGGGTTGGGGCGTTTGATTTTGGAATCTGTTTTAAAGTCAGACATAAACCTTGTTATGGCGTCATTAATGATGGGAACAATTATGCTGATATTGGGTAATTTAATCGCTGATATTCTACTAAAAATTGTTGATCCGAGAGTTAGTGTGTGAGGATATATGATGAGTAAAGAGTTTTTATCTGTATTCTCAATGAAAGAAGTTTTTGCCCAATTGTGGCAAGATAAATTTGCAAAAATTGCAGTGATTTTATTAGCTGTATTGTATTTAAGTATTGCATTTGCAGAATTTTTAGCTCCATATCCAAAGAATTTTTCTGATAGAACGCAGTCTTATGTTCCACCAAGTAAAATTTTTACTATTGATGAAAATGGGAAATTATCAAAACCATATACTTATAATTATGTTAGAGTTTTTGATGAAGAGACTTATGAAATTAAGTATAGACTTGATAGAAGTAAAAAGTATTATATACAAGTCTTTAATAAGGGGTTTGAGTATAAGTTTTTGGGATTAATTCCTGCAAATTTGCATTTGTTCGGTGTAGAAAATGATGGACGATTTTTTCTACTGGGTACAGATATAAATGGTAGGGATAATTTTTCACGTTTATTATACGGGGGAAGAATTTCGCTTACTGTAGGCTTTTTAGCATTGTTTATATCTTTTCCATTGGGAATGTTATATGGTGGAATTTCAGGATATTTGGGCGGACGTGTTGATAATATAATGATGCGTATTGCTGAAGCAATAATGTCTATTCCCAGTTTTTATTTGTTGATAATTTTAGCTGCAATTTTACCTTCTAATATGACAAGTGTTCAGCGTTTTGCGTTGATAATTTCAATTCTTGCGTTTATTGGTTGGGCGAGTTTTGCTCGTGTTATTCGGGGCATGGTTTTATCAATAAAAAAACAAGATTTTGTTCTTGCGGCTCGGGCTTATGGTGCGTCAAGGTTACGAATTATTACGAAATATGTTTTGCCGCAAACTTTGAGTTATATAATTGTTGCAATTACATTATCCGTTCCTTCTTATATATTGGCTGAATCCGGTCTAAGCTTTTTAGGTCTTGGTATTCAGCAACCTGATGCGAGCTGGGGAAATATGTTGAAAGAAGCTCAAGAGTATGTGAATATTGTTTCCAGACCTTGGCTTTTAACTCCCGGAATTTTAATTTTTGTTGCAGTCTTATCATTTAATTTAATTGGTGATACAATAAGAGATGTGTTAGATCCAAAGAGTAAAATGAGATAGGGTGAATATGGAGTTATTTACAATTGATTTAATGGCAAAAACCTCAAATGTTATGTTATGCATATTGTTGTCGTTAGGGTTAGGTTTTGCGATTGGTTTAGAGCGGGAATATGCTAATAAGTGGGCAGGGTTAAGAACTCATATTTTGGTTTGTGTTGGTTCTTGTATATTTACAATTTTGTCAATTTGGGGGTTCCCTGTTTTAATGGCAGAGGATGCAACGGCTACAAGAGATTCAGCCAGAATTGCTGCTCAAATTTTAACCGGTATCGGTTTTATTGGTGGTGGTACGGTTTTAAGGCATGGGTCTGCAATATATGGTTTAACTACTGCTTCAACTTTATGGGTGGCTGCTGCTATAGGTATGGCATGTGGCTGTGGTATGTATTGGCTTGCTGCTGTTTCAACTTTTTATTCAGTTGCTATTCTTATTTTTGTTCGTTTGTTTGAAAAGACATTTATTTCAAAATATACTTCAAAAACAGTTAAACGCTTGAAAGTAAGCATTACTTGTCCTGTTTCTGTTGCGGATGATGCGTATGCAAAAATTACAGATAGTTTTTCTACTATAACTGAAATAACAAGAAAAAAATATGACAAGGAAACTTATCAAAGTGCTATAGTTTTTATTTTTGAATCTAGGGAAAGACATCCGGTTCAGTATATTAATGACATAATTAGTGAGATTAAAGAAATAAATAATGTTTCAATTGTAGAGTTAAATGAGTAATTATTTTAAAAAGAAGAATAAAGAAAAAAATCTAGTAAAAGAATACGTTCGCACGATGGTTATAACCATAATCGTTATTATTTTGGTGTGTACAAGTATTTTGATTTGGTCAAGATTTCATGTTAAGGAGTACGTTTCAGAAGAAGAAATGGCGCTTAGAAATAACATGGTTGGGTATTTGATTTCCAGATATAAGAAAGAAATTGAATTAAATCCTAAAAATCCTGTTTTAAATCTTAAATTGGGTGAATTGTATGAGCTTATACATGCATATCCTCAAGCAGAGCGAGAGTTTATTGTTGCTTTAATCAAGAAAAATGGACATTATGAGGCGGCGTCATTTAGGTTGGCTCATGCGTATTTGATGCAACATAAATTTAAGGAAGCTGAGTCTATAATTAATAGTATTCCTAATTCTGCGCGATATTCTATGATTTTTGAAAAAGGTCAATTTTACAAAAATTATGGTGATGTTTTATCTAATGAAGGTGAATATATTAATGCTATTAATAAGTATAAGCATTCTTTGTTCTTTTTGAAAAAGGTCAATAATTCTTTAATAAAAGAAGCTGAAGGTTCAATGATGGATACTCATATTTTGTTGGCGGATAAGTATGTAGAAGAGCGTAAAATTGAACAGGCTATTGATGTCTTGGAAGTTGCTCGTGCTTATTCTCCAACGCCTATTGTGCTTTATAAATTAGCGTTATTATATATGGAGACTAATCCTGAAGAAGCTGTAATGTTGTTTGAAACTGTTTCTAAAAAAAATCCGTCGTTAGTTAATTTTAATTTGTATAAACGTTTATTGTTTTCTTTAAAAATGCAATATGCTTATAATAAAGATTTGTTAAAGAGTAAATTGTATGAGGCAAAGTTGTCTCGACTTAATACTTATGTTCAAAGGAATGTATTGGCAGGAAATGAGTTAGATTTTAAAAATTATAAAATGAAAGTTAAGTCATTTAAAATGCGAAATGAGTTTGATATTGTTTACTCTTTTAAACTCGCAAATATTTCCGGATATGATATTCCTAAGTTGTTTGCTATTGTAGAATTTTATGATAAGAATGGGGCGAAAGTTTATACTTATAAACATAATATTGTAAAAAAATCATCTCAGCTTGCAGCGGCATCTGATCCGTTAACTGTTTCATTCGTTATAAAAACTAAGAAAAATTTAATACAAGAATATGACTCAATGGAATTGAAGTTGTATTTGACTAAAAATGAAAAAATATTAAACCAGTTGTATTCAATAGAAAAAATAGATGTTACAAATGGTAAAATAATTAAGCAATAATTATTCAAAAAAATAGTGAGATGTGATAAAACAGATATATGAGTAAGTCGTTATTAGAGAATGAACCATTATACGTAGATGTACCACCTACTCGATTGAGGAATAGAAACGAGAAGTTTAGAAAAGCAAAATGGGTTCCTTTTTGGGTTGCGGTTGCGGATTATGTGTTTGCAAAAATGCTTGAGCATAGATTTTTTGCATTACGATATAAGAACAGAAAATTATATGAGGAATACGTAAACCCTGATTATCCTTGTATATTTTATGCTCCTCATTGTAACTGGTGGGATGGTATAGTTTGTTATAACTTATCAAAGCGTGTTTTTCATAAGCGTGTTACTATGATGATAGAGGAAATGAATAGATTTCCTTTGTTTAACTATGCTGGAGCTTTTCCTGTTAATAAAAAATCCGCTCAAGCAGCTATGGCTGCATTAAAACATTCGGTTGAACTGTTGGTTGATGATAAAACAAGAAAAACTGCGTTGTGGATTTTTCCTCAAGGGATAATTCGTCCACCACATTATAGACCGATTGAGTTTCAGACCGGTATAGCGTATATTGCTCAAAATGTTGTTAAGAAAGTCGGGGGCGTAAATTTGGTGCCTTTGTCTTATGAATATTGTTTTTTGAGAGAACACAGACCGGAAGTACTTGTAGAAGTTGGTAAACCTGTCGTTTTGACTGATGCAAAAATGGACAGGCATGATTTAACAAAATTGATGGAGCAGTCTTTTGAAGAATTGTGTTCTAATCATTTTTACTCTATATCTCAAGGTGCAGTTGGAGATTATGAGATTATGTTTAAGCAAAAACTACCTTGGTATAGAGAAATAGAAAAATATCTAAAAAGTCGTGGATTTAAATTTAATCAAAATTCAAGCTCTCCATCCAGGCAGTAGTTATTCTTTTTGTTTTGTTGTTTTCTAATTTTTTAAACTTTTTATTTGTAATTTGGTAACACTTTGTAACAAAAGTCACGCAATTAGCGAAAGTAGAGGCTTTTTGTCCTGTTCGCAAAGTGCTATACTGAAAAAGTTAAAAGTAAGTGAGGTTTCAGCGTAGTGAAAGGAACATAATATGAGTAAAACAACAAAAACAACAGCTAGAAGCTACGTAAATCCATCAGGTAGTGTTAACGTATCAGGTGGACCTATGGCAACTTACAACAAAGGAAACACTAATTATAGTCTTAGTCCGGATCAGCAAAAAGCATTCGAATATGCTCAAAAGACATTTGCTGATGGTTTGCAGTCTATAAATGTGTTTTCACCTGAAACTCAAAAACAACTCAATGAACAGCTTAATGCGTATAAGCAAAATGCTTTAAATGAGTTGAATATGCTTTATTCTCCAATGTTGAAATCTGTGAGAGAAGACTCTGCAAGACGTTTTGGAAATTTGGATAATAGCGTATTTTTGGACAATCTTAAAGGTGTTGAAGATAGTAGAGCAAATGCTTTATCTTCATTAGTGCAAAATGTTACTGCAAAACAAAATGAGTTGATTAGTGATGAACTTCAAAATCGTTATGATTACTTGAATTTTATAAATGCATATCAAAATCAAGTATTAAATAACGCTTTAGGTTTTTCAAATTTAGCCAATTCTTCTGCTAATTTAAACGGGCAATATTTGAACTCTAATGTTAAAAACAGTGGAGGAGCTAATTTAACTGATTTGTTAGCGTTAGCAACAACAGTTGCAAAATTCCTGTAATATGGAGTAGATTGTTTTGAGTCGTTATAATCTGGAGGTGTATACATCTCCGGATTATAATGTTATGTTATTTATTTTCTAGTTTTGATATCCATTCATTAATAACATTTTTTGCGTCTGCAATTATTGTTAAATCGGCATTTTTAATAATTGGTGCATTTTCGTCTATGTTTATTGCAATTATTTTTTTTGCTTTATCTACCCCAATACAATGTTGTATAGCGCCTGAAATACCAAATGCAATATAAATTTCCGGCATGACTGTTTTTCCGGTTTGCCCTATTTGTTCGTTGTGCCCAGCCAAACCTGCGTCTACAGCTTTTCTTGTAGCACCAACTTTAGCGTTGAGAAGACTTGCAAGTTTTCTTAATTTTTGAAAAGTTTGATTGTCTTTTAGCCCTTTTCCACCAGCCAAAATTATCTTTGCTGAGTCTAGAGATGTTTCATCTTTTATAATTGGAATAGTTTTTATAATTTTTTTAAGGCTTGGATGGGAGATTTGAGCATTAAAATTTGTATGTTGAATATTTTTTAGGTATGGTATTTTCTTTGCTTTAAAAACACCAGCTCGTACGGTTGCCATTTGTGGCTTAGTTTTACATAAAATTGTTGCCATTAATTCACCACCAAATGTGGGTCTTGTCGCTGCGAGTTGAAAATTCTCATAAATTTCGAGATTTGTGCAGTCTGCAGTGAGCCCAGTATTTAATGCAGATGAAATCTGTGGTGCTAAATCTCGTCCCTGTTTTGTTGCGCCGATTAAAAATATTGTAGCTGGAAACGTTTCAAGGTATTGTAAAATAGCCGTTGAATAATCTTTTGTGTTGTATTGGGCTAACTCATCGTTATTAATTGTTATTAACTCATCTGCCCCATGTTGTGCTAGTTTTTCAAGATACTGTTGAGAATTAGAGCAAGTTGTTAAAACACTTATTTTGCAATTTGACAGGTGCGAAGCTAATTCTGTAGCTTTGCTTGTTAATTGATAAACCACATCTGCTAATTCGTTATTTTGGTTTGTTTCGCCCCAAATGAGAATTTTATCCTTGTATTCATCTTGTATTTTGTATTCTTCAGCTGTTTCAATTTGTTCCGGAGATGTTGTTAAATTTTGTTTTAGATTTTCTATTGTTTCTATTAAGAAATCAGTTATACTTTTGTCTTTTAAGTCGGAGCCTTTGATTATGTTTTTTTCTCTAATAGATACAGCTCTAAAGGCTTTTGATACCCAAGTTGGAGAACCCTTTATTCCTATTTCGTCTCTTGATAAATTTAAATTCTCTGCGCTTAGTGTTTTTATTTCTGTATTTTGAGATTTAATGTATCCATCAATCAAAATATTTCTGGGAGAATACGGACAATCGCATACACAAATAAGTGCCGGTAATGGTGTTTGAATTAATTCTATTTGTTTATCCGCAATTCTTTGTGTGGTTATATTTTTTTGTGTTTTATCTATTTGGGCAACTTCACTAACGTAAGTTACTTGTTCAATACCAAGTTTTTGTGCAATTGAAGGACCGGTTTGTGCTGTATCTCCGTCTGATGCGAATTGTCCGCATATAATTAAGTCAAAATTGGGCTGAACATGTTTTATTGCAGTTGATAAAGTTCGAGATGTTGCTACGGTGTCGGCGCCGGAAAATTTTTTGTCGCTTAGCAAGTAAGCCTCATCACATCCCATTGCAAGTGCCGTTTTTAGTGCGTCTTTTGCCTGTGGTGGACCCATTGTAATTACCGTGATTTTTGTATTTTCGTCTTTTAATCTAAGTGCAGTTTCTATGGCAAGAACATCACATGGATTGATAATGCTTTGAGCCCCTTCTCTATCAATCGTATTATTTTTCGTCCATTTTATGTCGTTTGTGTCTACAACTTGTTTTATACAAACTACTATATTCATTGATACTCCAATTTTAATAATACATTAAATTGCATTATGCATTAAGTTTTATTGATAATCAATACCGCGTTTTTCTAAATATTCCCTAACCACATTCAAAGACGATTGTACAATACGAGTAACTCTTGATGAAGACAAACCAATCTGCAAAGCGATTTCTTTGACTTGCATGTTTCTGTAAAATCTGTATTCAACCACGGTTCTGTCTTTCGGTGGAAGTAATGCAATTGCTTCTCGTATAACTCTACCTAGCTCTGTAAGTTCTGCTTTTTCATCAGGCATAGCTCCCGTGTCCTTGATGAAATCAAATGGCGAATCGTTATCGGAATTAGCTGTAGCTATACTATCAATGGATAGAATTGTTTCGTAAACAGCTTCTCTAACCTTGTTTGGCGTAATTTCTAAATCAGCTGCTTCGCCGTCTTCATCTTCGTTAAGTTTTGCATGCTTTAATGAGTACCATTTGTATCGGTTTCTAAGTTCGTTACGAATAGCCCATCTCACTGCAGTCGCAACATAAGAGTCGTTGTATTTTTGAAGTTGCTCTTCTGTTTTGCTTTTTACAAGTGCTTGAACTGCAATAATTCCAATGCTGACAAGTTCTTCAATTTCAACCATGTGAGAAGGAATCCGTCGATGTTCAACTTTAGCGACTTTTTCAATTATTGGTATGTAATATTTAATTCTGGATTGTACTGACATTGCCATTAATTCTTATCCCTATTTGTTATATTACTAGGATTTTGATTTTTTCGCAAGTTATATACAAATAGTAAAATTTCTGCTACCGCTTTGTATAAATCTGCCGGTATATATGAGTTTACCTCAACTAAACGAAAAATGGCTCGTGCAACTGGAGGGTTTTCGACAACCGGTACCATGCTTTCTCTTGCAATTTCAATAATTTTTTTTGCGAATAATTCAGTCCCTTTTGCTACTAGCTTTGGCGCTTCCATTTCATCTTGATTGTATTTAAGAGCACAAGCTATATGGGTTGGGTTTGTTACGACAAAATCAGCTTCAGGAACTGCATCCATCATCCCTTGTTGCATCATTTGTTGTCTGCGTTGTCTAAGTTGAGCTTTTACGTGTGGATCTCCTTCTGAGTTTTTGTATTCATCTTTAATTTCTTTAAAAGACATTTTTTGGTCTTTCAAAAATTTCCATTTTGTAACACCATAATCTGCGGCGGCGATTATTAGGAAGGCAATGCCGGCTTTTGTGATGAAGTCTAAAACCAGTTTTCCAAACTCAATCATAACAGCGAAATTGTTGTCTATTGCCGCAAGCATAAGCACTTGAGGAAAGTGTGCTTTATATACAACATAACCTATTATTCCTAAAAGAACAACTTTCACAATGTTTTTAACTAACTCAAACATTGTTTTAACACTCATTAAGTTTTTAAAATATTTAGTTGGATTTAATTTGTCTAATTTCGGTTCAAGCGGTGTCATTGTAAACAAGGGACCGACTTGAATTAAATCACCTACAATCGCTATAAATGACGCTAAAATCAGCAATGGTGCCAAAATTAAAGCGGTTGGAAGGATGGTTTTAAACAAAATTTGAGCGTATCCAATTTCTTCCAATGTTTTGTTTGGGATTTGCTCATAAAGAGTAATAAATAAGCCTGAAATTTGTTGCCAGATAAACGGCGCAAATTGAAAAATGGCAATCCACATAACAAGAATTGCTATAGCCATCGAAAAATCTTTTGATTTGACGACTTGCCCTTGTTCTCTGGCTTTTTTTAGCTTTTGGGGCGTCGCGTCAAACTGCTTGTCTTCATCACCCAACGGTCTTTCTCCTTATTATTACTGGATTACATTTTTTCGTGTTCTGTTTGTGTTCTATTTGCGTTTTGATTTTGTAAATTGTTTAGAATATTTAAGGCTTCAAATTTAACACTTGGCATATAACTTGCGTAAATATCAAGAGTCATTTTGGCACTTGAATGTCCTAATTGCTCCTGCACATATTTTATTGGAACTCCATTACTTAATAAATAAGTTGCGTAAGTATGCCGTAAATCGTGCAATCTTATTTTAACATCTTCATTAAATAACCCGTTTAATAATTTTAGTGTAGCAGAAAAATAATGTCTTTCCAATACAGCGGGGTTTATATAATTCCCCTCTAAATTACAAAATACTATTTTTGAAAGTAAGGTCTGTTGTGCTTTGTATTCTTTTAAAATTTCTGCAAGGTTTGAAGGAATATCTACCGTTCTATGTTTATTGTTTTTTGTGCTTGCTTTTTTCTTCTTATAAATTTGCTTGTTTATTTTTATTTTAAGATTTTTAAAATCAATATCAGACCATTCAAGAGCCAATAATTCCCCCCGCCTTATACCGGTGTATAAAAAAGTTGCCATTATTGCATAGGTTTTTAAACTTCTGCATTTAGCACTTTCTAAAAAGTTTAGCATTTGCTGCTCATCTAATACTTTTATTTCTTTTTTTTCCTCGGGAAGCCTGAACTTTTTAATTACTGGGTTTTTATTTATAAACTTATTGTCAACGGCATAATTAAAAATTACTCTTAAAAGCTGTATTATTTTATTAATTGAAACATTACTTGAATAATTGTATTTTCTGTTTCAGATACTGCCATTTTTTAAACTCCTATTTAATTCTTGATGTAAACTCGTCGCCGTATTTTGAGTAGAGTTCATCAAAAATTTGAGGGTCCATTTTATAAACTTCATCCTGCGTATAGCTATCTTTTAAACCGCTGACTACACCTGTATTAATTCCGCCTGCATCAATAACGGCTTTATTTTTAGCTTCCTCAATGACTTTTTGAGCCTCAAGTTCTTTCAGTGCCATAGCACGTTCGTATTGAGCCATACGGTTGTAGTACTCAATAAATACGTCCATATCTTGATTAGAAGTAATACCGCCTATTCCTCTTAATGCTTTGAGCATATCCGCTTTAGCTGTGTTTTCTTTAGAATCAGCCAAAAACTCTGCATATTGAGTGTTAATAGCTTCGTCAATTCTTGCTTGTTCTTGCTCAAATTGTGCGCGTTTTTTAGCTTGAATTTCGCTAGAAAGTCTTTGTTGAATCATAGATTTTGCACTAGCGACTTGTTCAATATAATCACTAGTGAAATAGCGTTTAGCTTCATCAAGATATGCTTTATGTCCAGTAGAGTAATAATCTGCAAGAAGTTTAGTAACTTCTTGCAGATATTCAGGACTAACAACGTTATTTAAGCCTTGAGCATAATATTGATACTCTGCAAGCTTAATTTGTGAGTCAATTTCCTGTTCTTCTGCTGTGCGATAGCCTGATTGTTGAGCTTGTCTTAATCGTTCTTGTGCGATTTGTTCTGCTCTAGTTTCTTGTTCTTTCAACAGTTGATTGTATTTGTTTTTATACTCCTTAGCTTTATTAAAAGCTCCGTACAATTCATTGTGACCTTTCTCAAAATCCTCAATAGATTTGTACTTGCCTGCATAAAGTTTTGGTTGTTCAACTGTTTGGACTTCTTTTGTTTCCGTTTCGGCTGGGATTTCTTCAGTTGAAGGCTCTTGAGTTGAGGTGACTGAATTTACTTCAGGCTCAACTGTGTTAGAGGTGACTTCTTCCGTAGTTTCCACAGGTGTTGAAATTTCTGTTTCTACTGTCATTGATTTTCTCCTTAGTTCTACACTTTGGAGGGAATATCTTTAATACATTGAATAGCTTCCGAAAACCCCTTGAGTTGGTCGCCACCGTAAGTAGCCCTACAAGCTCTTTCAGTAGCTAAATTATGTAAATACTTTAGTAACAGCTCCCCAAGGTGAGTGTTTATAAGCTCGTTTCGTAGTATTAAAAATTCTTCTCGCTCCATACGAGGAGTATGACAGAGTTAAAATCGGGCTTTTTTCACACAAAAAAAGCGGTAGCTTTAGCTACCGCCGTTAAAAAATATTATGAAATTATTTCTTTTGCGTAAACTTATACAAAGACCTATTTTTCTCGTGGTCGTTTAATAATGTATTTAATAATTCTTCTTTTGGCATAGTTGGGTTATTTAATCCATATTGTATTCCTATATTGTTATTAAATTTATCTACATTAGTATCTTCTCGACCACTTCCAGATAAATTAGTCAGTTCGTTTAATTCTCCCAACCCCCTTGCCCAATTTTCGCCTAAATTTCTTGCATATAATGCACTTACGTATTGATGTCTTAAGTCATTTGAATATAAATGTGGTGTGTTTGTGTTTGCCCTTAAAAAATCCCCTACTTCTTGCTCTAATTGTCTATTAAGGTTGTTATAATAAAACAAATTCCCTAAGTTTCCTATATCCTTAATGCTATTCACATTTAATGGTTTATTAAATTCTTTATCATACATTGTTTTATAATCTCCTTTTGTATATAATTTTGTTATGAAAAAATGTCTTTTATTTGTATGTATTTTAATATTTTTATTTTGGCTTGATATAGTTATATTCAATGCTGCTTGCACACTTACGGATAAAATAGGTTATAATGCATTTACAGATTTTCTAAAACTTATCACTAGACATTTCTTTGAAATAGCTTGTGTTTGTGCCTTTTTGTTAATCTTTTTTCGCAAACCTAAGCAATAGGCATTATGGATTGTGCTTCTATTTCCACCCTAGCTTTATCTCTCATTTGTTGCATTTGCACTTGTTCTTGTGCTTGAGCTCGCATTTTTTGAATGCGTTGATTTCGTTGTAAATTCTGCATATATTGTTGAACTTGTTGAGCTAACGCTGGTATTATTTGCGGTTGAACTTCTTTGTTTACCAAGGGTAATCATCTTTAATTTGGAATCCATCTAATATTATTACCGCGCTACAAGCCATACCCGCAGTTGTTCCCGCGCTTTTGTTACAAGAATCCTGAGTTGTTGCTAACAACCCTTTTCTATCTTTATTAAAGTAATTATATGGTCCAAATTCTCCATCTTTATCTATTACAAACATAAATATGTCCTTGCCCATTATATTTTGACCTTTATTTGCACCATCAATATCGGTCAATATTGTCCAATATTCAGCACTTCCATTTGTATTTTGTGCAAAAGATAATGCTGCTCCGTCTTGTAAAACAACGTTATACACAACGCGTTCGTCCATATATGAAGTTTGTTTTTTATTCAAATTGTAAATCTTTTTTGGGAAACACTCGCCTCTTTCCGTTCCACAGTCTTTGCTTACTTTTAAATAAGGCAGGAAATAATTTGCAAGAACTTTGCTTTCATTTGTTTCCTCTTGTGTCAAAGGATTTTTTTGAAATCCATCCCATTGAGTAGGATGACCATTATCAGATACTGACATTTTATAGGCATTAAATAAAATTGAATAAGTTTTTTTGAATCTTTGTAATGTCGTTTGCTTGTCTATATTTGCTTTCATCGAAGGGATTGTCATTGCTGAAACGACACCAATAATTGTTAAAGTAACCAAAACTTCAGCAAGTGTAAAAGCCTTATTTTTATGACATGTAGAGCTTTTCATTTTATCTCCTAAAAAACAATATACAGCCCTTATTATACATTATTATTTTTTTACAAGCAAGTTCAATATTTTAACTATAAGCCTATGTTTATGGTATTATCATTTTATAAGAATTTAATTATGGGGGTATTATGAAAAAACGAGCTTTAATTAGTGTTTATGACAAAACAGGCGTTGTAGAATTTGCAAAAAAATTGCAAACAAGTTTTAATTACGAAATTGTTTCAACGGGAACAACTGCTAAAACATTAATTGAAGCAGGAATTAATGTTTTAGAAGTAAGTGAAGTTACAAAATTTTCAGAAATGCTGTCAGGAAAAGTTAAAACTTTGCACCCCGCAATTTTTGGTGGAATACTGGCTGACACTTCTTTGGATAGAGAGTTGGAAGAAATTTCAAAACTTGGAATTGAACCTTTTTCTATCGTTGCTGTTAATTTATACCCATTCAAGGAAGTTTCTAAAAAAACTGCTGATGAAAAAGAACTGTTAAAAAATATTGATATAGGTGGATGTTCACTGCTAAGAGCCGCAGCAAAAAATAACAAAAATGTTTTAGCAATAAGCTCTCCTGCTCAATATTCAAGAGTGTTAGCGGAATTACAAACATTGGGTGGGCGTTTTAGTGATGATATGTCTAAATTGTTTGCACAACAAGTTTTTGATTTAACTGCGCAATATGATATTAGCATTAGTAATGCGTTAAAAAATATTTATGGTTCAGAGGATGAATTATTTACTCTTTGCCTTGAAAAGTTGGAAAATTTTGACCTAAGATATGGTGAAAATCCTCATCAGAAGGCAACACTATACAAAACAGATAAAATGTTGGATTATGAAGTATTACAAGGAAAATCTTTGTCCTTTAATAATATAATGGATGCAACATCTGCACTAGGCATCGTTTCGGAGTTCTATGATGTTCCATCATGCGCAATAATAAAACACTCAACTCCTTGTGGTGTTGCGCTAGGGAAAGACTTGTTTGAAGCTTACACAAAAGCGTTGGATTGCGATCCGGTTTCAGCTTTTGGAGGAATAGTTGCATTTTCTCAAGAAGTTAATGAGGCTTTAGCGAAACAATTAACCGCTTTGTTCTTGGAAATAGTTATAGCTCCTTCGTTTACTGATGGGGCTATGAAGTTGTTTGAAACAAAGAAAAATCTTCGAGTAATTAAATTAAATACACCGTTAAAAGATTATACGGAATATTTAATGAATGATGTCAAAGTTACGCCATTTGGAGTTCTTGTTCAAAACCCTGATGTTAAACAATTAGACGCTGACACATTCAAAGTAGTTACCAAAGAAAAACCATCATCTGAACTTGTAGAAGATATGATTTTTGCATGGAAGGTTGCAAAACATGTTAAGTCAAATGCAATTGTGGTTGCAAAAGACTTCAAAACGTTAGGAATTTGTGGTGGACAGACATCTAGAATTGACGCACTTGAAATAGCGCTTAACCGTGCTTGTGATAGTTCAAAAGATGCAGTTTTGGCATCCGATGGCTTTTTTCCAGCGATTGATAATATTCATTCAGCTGCTCAAGGACGAATTAAAGCAATTATTCAACCTGGGGGAAGCATTAAGGATAAAGATGTTATTGCCCAAGCTGACAAATATAATATGTCAATGATTATGACTGGCATACGTCATTTTAAACATTAATGTTTTCTTTAAAAGATAAATGAGGATTGTAATTAAATTTATCAGGGAATTGGTAATATTCCCCTTTACCGTCGAGGTTTGGAATTAATTCACAGCCACATTTTTCCAGTAAAGATTTTTTCTCATAGATAAACTTTTCAGAACCGTCAATTTGTGAGATTTTTATAGCTGCGCCGTGCCAAGGCATTGGACAATTGGCTTTGAGTGAATTAAGATAAATTCCAACTATATTATTAAAATCAAAAACTGGTTTTGCGTGCACCGATAATCTCATCATTGAACCATTAAATACAGAATGGATATAACGTCGAAGACTTTCCGCCGCACAAATAACGCCCATCGCGACGTCTAATCCTTGCTTTTTACTTTGCCGTATACTTAAATTAGGGTTTTGCGATCTTATATCTTTAGCATAAAAATCTCGCATTTGTGTTTTGTATTCTTTTAAAAACGCATCTTTTTCTAACAAAACATCCATTTCAGCCCTATTTACTGGAAATTCTGTAAAGAGTTGCAATCTTGCCTTTTGTGGTGTTGTTTTGTAAAAATCTTCTGGGGCAATAATTTCTATATCTTTAGATTTCAATTTTGTTAAAAAAGATCTTAACTCTTGGTTATAATTTGACACTCTTTCGTCTGTTGCACCAATAATTGTATCAACAAAAATGCGTCCATCTGTAAAAATTTTAAAATCTGTACCAACATCGTAAGCGTCCGTTAGTTTTTCACAAAAATTGTTCAAATGACTTAACGCTTCATATTCAGCACGATCTGCATTTTGAGAAATGGTTTTAAGAGGAGATGGACATTTCAACGAAAATCCAACTATAACAACGGGCAATTTCTCATCTCTTTGGATAAATGGTAACGCACGCGTTGCTATTCTTGTCTGCAAATAAGAATAATCAGAATTTGTAAATCTTTCACCCCTAAATGGACGCCTTAATGCAAGTACTTCATCAGCAATTTTAATTGCTGTTTTTGCGTATGGATTTGATTTTATAGTATTTGTTATTATTCGCATTTATGCTTTTTATGCCTTATGGTCAAACACTCTACCTGAGCGTTTATCGTAATAAACGTGGTATTTTCCTGCTTTGTAAATGTCGGAGCCTCGTTCATTTTCAAGAACGCTTTTTAGTAGGGTTCTATTTTTACCTTGTTCTTTAACAATGGATAGTTCTTTGTCCCCATTAGGTTTTATAACTCTTGTAAAAATAATATCTCCAATTTTTTTTGTTCTAACTTTATCCGTAGGTAATTGAGGTAAACCTAGCATAACTCTTGTGATACTGCTCATATTGGTCCTTTCTTTACTTTGTTTCTGTTTTAAAAGTAAAAAATAAAATAATTTGCTATAATATTGAGCAATTAGTTAATAAACTTAACAAATAAAAAAGTTTTGTGAAAAATTATTTCCATTCAGGATAGTAGTAGATTGTGATAATATCTTTGGTTTTTATTTTTGCGTGTCCACCTTTTATCAAATTTGTTAATGAACCTACTCCTGGGAGCCAAGTTAATGCCCATTTTATTGGGTAAACGATAAGACTTCTGTTTTGACCTGTTTTTGTATAAGTGCCGACCAGTTTTGACTTGTCGATATTTGGGATTTCAAAATTATCTATAATAATTTCAGCGGGAAATCCGTTCATTCCACTTGTTATAATCATTTCTAGTCTTGCGCTTATGATTGTGTCTTTTTTTACCAATAATTTTCTTTTATAAATAACATTTTCAAGCATTTTAAATTTTAAAACTTGACCTTCTTGAATATCCATTTTTGTTGAGATTGGTTCTGTTGTTTTCATTTTAAGTGGGATTTTTCTAGTAGAAGAAAAATCGTAATCAAGTGCTAACGCTGGTGAATAAAGGAAAAATAATAGTAATAATAATGTTATTATTTTATTCATATTTGATTTCCTTTGACGATTTTGTTCGTATTTTTTCTTTTAATTTAGCTCTGTTTTCAACGGAGTTTAGTAAAAAGTTTTGATAATATTTGTTTTCTAAGTAGATAGAGTCTTCTAAAATTTCAGGATATTTGTATGTTATGTATTCGTAAATCCTTGCTAATCTTTTAGATGTTAAGTTGTGTCGCCCGATAAAATCACTTCTTTTTTGTGGCGATGTCTTATTAATAAAGACAATTAAAGCCAGTGGATTGTAGCCGGAATTTACCATATAATCAACGGCTCTTTTATCTGCAACTAATTCGAATTTTTTTGAGCTTAATGCGACTTGTGCAGAATCAATCCAGCCTCCCCATATTCCGTTATATGACTTTACAGCTATTGCAATTTGCCTTGCTAACATAGCGGCTAATTCTTCATCAGTTTGTATAAATTGGTATAAACCGTCATATATTATAATTTGTCGCTTTGTAAGTGCTTTATTTGTGGATAAAAGTTTCTCTTTTTCATTTTTGTCGTAGACAAAAACTATTCTTTTTTGAATTTTATTTGTATTTAAAAGATGAGTGCCTATGCCATCAATACGGGATTGAATAGCATTTTCTTCACTTAAAGAAGCTAATGCCGGTTGAGTTAACAATATGAAACTAAGTAAAAGCCAAAATCTTTTCATTTTTTCCTCAATTCACAAAATATCCATTTTTCAATAGTTATTTTATATTGTTTTTGATTTTTGTTCAATTTGTAACTAGTTGTAAATGAAAAATCTTAATCAAATTTTTATTGTATAATGATTTTATAAGTCGTTTGGGGAGTTACAATGAATGAAAATGTAAAATATAGCACAGTCCATTATTTAATAGCAATGTTAAAAGCGTATGGAATAAAACATATTGTAGCGTCTCCAGGGACTCAAAACGCAGGCTTTAACTTGTTTGTTCAAAATGATAGTTTTTTTAAAACTTATTCGGTTGTGGATGAAAGAAGTGCCGCTTATGTTGCAACGGGTATTGCTTTTGAAACGGGTGAAAGCGTTGTTATAACTTGTACGGAGGCAACTGCAAGTAGAAATTATTTGTCCGCGCTTACTGAGGCCTATTATAGAAAT
This sequence comes from Candidatus Gastranaerophilaceae bacterium, assembly GCA_045635965.1. Classification (GTDB taxonomy): domain Bacteria; phylum Cyanobacteriota; class Vampirovibrionia; order Gastranaerophilales; family Gastranaerophilaceae; genus RGIG2134. Next base: position 87,964 of record JAZTWQ010000005.1, on the reverse strand, counting down.
TTACCAATTATTGCCTGTACTTTCTTTAATGATGCGCTTAATAAGTTTGCTTTGTCTCCCCAATATTCGGATAGAAGTGTATCACAAAACGATATTAAAGCTTTATCTTTAGAATTACCACAGATAAATTCTCTTGTTGGTAAACAAAAATGCATAACTTATTTGAACGCAGCGCTATCTGTTGCAAAGTACAAAAACAAACCAGTGCATATTAATTGTCCTGCGTTGTTAAAAATATCAGATATAAATAATATTAAAACTTTACCAAATGATATATGGACGACTGAAATTTATACTGAAGATTTTTCAGAAGTTCAATCTGAACTTGAAAATAAAAAAGTTGCAGTTTTCATTGGTGCGCATAGAAAATTTGATATTGATACTCAAAAGGCAATATCAGATTTTGCCAAAAGTTATGATGCACCGGTGTTTTGTGACCATACATCTAATTATCATGGCGAGCATAAAGTTTTATTGTCTCAAGCTACTCGTTCATTAACAAACGAATTAAAACCGGAACTAATAATTGATTTAGGCTCAATTACGGGTGATTACACCTCTAATAAGATTTTAAGAACTGCAAAATTGTGGCGAATTGCTCCGGATATGGAGTTTCATACCCGACATAATATAACGACAGAAAAAATATTCAATTGCTCAGAATATCACTTTTTTAATTCTTTATTAAAACAGGAGGAACAAAAACAATCGTACTATAATGAAATTAAAGAAAAAGTTGAAGAGTTTGTATTACCGCAATTGCCATTTTCAACACCGTTTGTTGCACAGCATTTAACATCAAACTTGCCGTCAAATACATCGTTGCACTTGGGAATTTTAAATTCTTTAAGATGTGCTAATTATTTTCATATAGATGAAACCATTGATACTGTGTGTAACATTGGTGGTTTTGGTATTGATGGGGCTTTATCGACACTGGTTGGTCAATCATTAACGAACAAAAATAAAAGATATTTTGGACTACTTGGCGACTTAGCATTTTTTTATGATATGAACGTACTTGGAAACAGAAATATAGGCAATAATTTGCGAATATTATTAGTAAATAATAACAAAGGTGCAGAGTTTCATGTTGGATATATAGGTCAAATTGAAAATAAAACTGAAAGATTAGACGAACTGGTTTCTGCCGGCGGACACTACGAGAATGGGGCAAAAGCTTGGGCTGAATCTTGTGGTTTTGAGTATCTTGAAGCAAAAGCAAAAGAAGAATTTTTATCACACATAAAAGATTTTTGTTTGAAATCCTATGACAAACCCGTTTTATTTGAATGTTTTACAACCAGTGAAGACGAAGAAACAGGATTAAAAATACTTCAAAATGAAAAATAATAAAATAGAAAAAGAAAAGATAAAAACTTGGTTTGTAACAGGAGCATCCAGCGGTATTGGGAAAGAATTGTGTTCTCAATTGTTAGAAAAAGGATTCAATGTTGTTGCTGTTGCAAGACGGCTTCCGGTTTGGGATAATTCAAATGCTTTTTGTTTTGCTGCCGATGTTACAAAACCTGAAGAACTTAAAAATGCATTTCTTAAAGCAAAAGAAAAATTTGGGAATATAGATGTATTGGTAAATAGTGCAGGTATTAGTTCTTATGGAACATTCGAAGAAGAACCTGAAGAAGAAATGCGTAAAATTATGGAGGTTAATTTTTGGGGTACTTATAATACATGCCATTTATTATTACCTCATTTTAGAGAAAATAAAAATGGAACAATTATAAACATTTCTTCAGAAATGGGATTGTATCCAAGGGCTTATGGTGCAGCATATTGTTCATCAAAATATGCAATAGAGGGAATGTCTTCTTCATTATGGTGGGAATGTAAGCCTTTTTGTCGTGTTATAACGGTTGAGTTGGACAAATTTGATGGAACAGAGATTGGAAAGGATAAAGTTAAAGGGGCATCTGAAATAGAAGTTTATAAAGGATTGGATTGGGTTCCCCATAAGTCATATAATTTCCCGGATAATGTAAATGATTTATCAAAAGCTATTTCTTTTATAATAGACGAGGCTGAAAAGATTAAACCGGCGCGTCGACTAATGCTTGGTAAGACTATATGTATAAGAGCAAATAAAGAATTAGTTGCTATCAAAAAAGATTTAATGCGTTCATTAGTCCGTTCTTTTGAGTGTGCGAATATAGATATTAAAAAAATGATTAAAAATATTTTTAAATATAAAATTTTATCTGTTTTTAGCTCAAATGAGCAGAAAATTAAATATAAAAGAATTTTTAATGCCCTAAAATATGTTAAAAATAATTTTAAATGTTAATTTCCTGTAATACTTTTAAATAAAAAAAAATTTTTTAACAAAGTTGTTTTTATATACGTGGAAGCACGAGTTTTATAAGTAGGAATTAAATGAGTGTTGGAAAAGTAAATAGAAACAACAAAGAGTATACCCAATTGTATGCTACTGTGCAAAAACAAGCTGCGGCAAAAAAAAGTAAGCATTAAAGTTTTTGATGCAAATAATGATGGAAAAATATCATTATCAGAATTAAAATTGGCGCAAAAACAAATTCCAACTATGTTTGTAGATAATGAAGAAGTGCAACTTGAAGAATATGATAAAAAGGGCAATTTAATAAAAACATCAAGAAGAGATGTTAATGGTGAATTTATAAACGCTTCAACTTATTCGTATAGTAAGCAGGGTAAGCTAGAAAAAATAACTTTTTTAGAAATGGATGGAGTTGTTGAAACCGCAATGTATCAATATCATCAAAATGGTAATTTAAAAAGTGAAACTTCAAAATTTAAAGATGGTACAACTTCTGTATTTAATTACGATAAAAATGGTAACATGATTCCTTAAATTTTATTCAAAATAAAAAAATCAGGCGCATTGAGTTGCACAATCAACACACACTGCACCTGTTTTTAGTAGTAAGGTTGAAAAAAATTAAAATAGAAAGGATACTTTTTATACTAATCTTTGATGTTTACAGTAACAGTTGCCAATTTCTTAAAGGCAAAAGTTCTGTTTCCATCTTTAAAATTATATATTTTTTTAGAGTTTTTTTCTTCACACTTATCATAATCAAGTAAGAATTTCATTAATTCGTAGCTAAACATTCAACACTCCTACAAAAGATATTCACACTTAATAAGTTCACACACTTATATAAAGTATTATACTACAAAAAAAGTGCTACTTAAGACAAATTTGTAAACAGATTGTTACAATTTCTAATTAATTAGTTCTGTTTTGATTATATCTTCAATCTTGGAGTATTTAGGAAACCAGAATAATTCATCCTGTGCATAATTATTTGAAACAATAACATTTTCATAATCAAAAGGTCTTTGCTTTGTATAAAGGATAGGAATTTCTTTTTCAGTTATTTTTTCAATGATTTTAATAATTTGATTTATAGATGCAATACAATTCGAACCAAGATTTATTTTGTATGATTGTTTTGTTTCCAATAATTTTTTAAGTGCAAGTACATGCGCGTCAGCTATATCTTCAACGTGTGTGTAGTTGCGAACACTTTCCCCGTTGCCATAAATTTTTAGAAAATCTATTTCGCCACTTGCACATTTTAGCGCATTATTTATTAAATTGTTTTTGTTATTTTTTAATTTTCTTGATTTATCAAGCCCCGCTACATTAAATAGTCGTAGACAAATAAACTTCAAATTATATGCTTTTTCATAGTCTTCTAATATGTTTTCAATGGACAAATTTATTTTACCTATTGGAGTTATTGGGCTTTTGGGGTGTTGTTCATCTATAGGTAAATATGTTGGTGTTCCATAAATTTTACCTGAGCTTGCAAAAATAATATTCTTAACATTATTGGCAAGCATGCAATTTAAGATATTTAGCGTGTTTGTAATGTTATCATAATATTTTTGAGGATTTTTAATACTTTCATCAGTATTTGAACTTAATGCCAAATGAATAACGGCTTGAATTTTGTGCTTTTTGAATATATTGTTAAGCGTAAATTTATCTGCAATATCAGCTTGATAAAAATCTTTTACAATAAGATTTTTAATATTCCCCGTTGACAAATTATCCACAATTATCGGATTAAAATTGTTTATTAATAATTTTTTTATTATATGAGAGCCAATATACCCAGCTCCACCTAAAACTAATATGTCCTTCATATATAAATACTAACATAGAATATTCTTTCATAAAAAAGATTTATAAAAATAATTATTAATTTTTGTAAAATAAATTAAAGGAATCAAAAAAAATGCCGATGTAGTTACTTGTGTATACTATAAGTAGGGATGAAAAGATTTATCTATGGAAATCAACGAAGCAACAAAATCGGCCTATTTAAGCACACTTTCTCCAGCCAAGGCTGAAGAATTTAAAAAGTTATCGACTGAGGAACAAAAGAAAAAAATTAATGTTTTTTTGGAACAAAATGGACTTGTTCCGATCAAAACTCAACCAACAACTAAAACAGGAACAGCAAAACCTATTCCTATGACCGGTAATGCTTCTGCTGGTAGTGTTGGTGATGAAGTTAGTTTTTCTTCAAAAAACAACAACACTACATCTGTAGCATCTCAACCAAACAACCAACCAATTGCTCCTAGTGGCGTAGAAACTGAGCTGCAAAAGGTTCCTACATATCCTCCTTCAAGAGAGAAATTTGTACAAAGACAATTAAAAAATATTGATAGAGGTCTAAGTGGTTTTTATGATACTGCTCAAAACGTTCAAATCGCTATTGATAGAGCATTAGAAGGTGATTTGTATCCTGAAGAAATTAGAGAATTTATGATTTACAAATTACAGGAAAAAATGAAAGAATTTCCTGAAGATGAAGTTGCTGCTGCTACAAATTCTGAACGTAGAAAACAACTTTCAGCAGCTCGTCAGATTAACACGGCTATGTTAAACAAGCTCAAAGAAGCTTACAATGCTGCTGACGATGAAGTAAGAAAAGGAAATAAAAAAGCGGGGATTATTACTCATTTAGGTCATGGTATCAATACTCAATGGCTTGACAAAGAAGACACTAGAAAAACTGCGGCAGAAAAATTAATGGCAGCTCAAGAAGTTATAACAGAGTTAAATGGTTTAAAATACAAATTAACAGCTGAAGAATTTGCTGCAAAATTCAAAGAATTAACTGGCGAAAACTTTGATTTTAATCAAATTGTAAACGACTTTAAGGCTGGTGAAGATGCAGCATCTGGAGCTGGTAAAATGTATGTTATTGGCGGGGTTGCTGTTGCTGTTACTGGTGGTTTAGCGGCAGGGGCACTAGCCGCTGGAGGTGCGGCGGCAGGCGGTGCAACTGCGGCTGGAGCTGCTACTGCTAAAACGGCTATTACCGCTGGTGTAATTGCGAAAGGCGCTGCAATAGGTGCTGGTTCAGGTGCTGTTGTTGGTGGTAGCGCAAGTCTAGCCGCGGACACCGTAGACAAACTAACTAACGAAACTGCTAACGAAGAAGATTTTTCTGGAGAAGAACTCGCTAAAATGGGTAAAAACGCAGGGACAGCTGCCGTAATGGGTGCAGTTGGTGGTGCTGCCGGTGGTGCAATTACTGGTACTTTAATGGGTACGACATTAAGTACTGGTGCTAAAATTGGTGTTGATATAGCTGCTAACACCGTCGTTGGTGCAGGTATTGATTACGCTGCAACTGGTGAAGTTACTCTTGAAGGAACTTTGATGAACGCTACTATGTCTGGACTTGGTGCTGTTTCTGCTTATAGAGGGCTTAAAGGCGCTACGCAAATTGCTGATGATATAAATATTCCAAAATTAAAAGATATTGAAACTATTCCAATGATACCTGAATCAAATAATTATTTTGATATAAATATTAAAAATATAGAAGAACACGGTGAAACAAGGTTTCTAATTAAAGGCGGGAAAGCGAAAGCAAATGAAGTAATAACTCATTTTGCATACGATTTAGCTAAGTTTTTTGATGGAGAAAAATATACAGCCCCAAATGAAATTGAATTTAACTTGCATAGAATTTTCCCAAAAATGAAAATAGATATTAGTACGGACATGGATAGCGTTTTTTCGTTACATAGTACCGACGACTCCGCAGGTGGTTATTACACAAAATTCAATGGCAAGAGAATTAATACAGAAATTGAATCACATAATTTACTTATTAACACAGAACTTAATGCATCAAGCTTAGATATAGTTATTAATTGGTTAGCCAATGATAGGGCAGAATTAATAAAACTAAATACATCAAACAAAAAAACAGTAATACATGAACTAACTCATGCATTACAAGAATATTTAACTAATTCAACGCTAAAACATTATAAAAAATTATATGATATGGATGGTAACTACAAAAGTCCATATCAACAACGATATTCTGCTAAAATGATAATTGAAGATAATGCAATTTTTTTCAGAGAAAATATTTATAATCCAACAAAAAAACAAAGTCCAGAAGTAATTCAAAAAAATTTAAAGCTACATATAGAACATTTAAAACAAATTAAAGATTCAAATCTTGCATTAGAATCTTTAAAATATATGATTAGAAGATTAAAAGATGAAATTCAAGCCTATCAACTTGAAGAAATTAGTTTAGTACAGCATAATAAAAGAAATAATGCAACGCTACAAAAAATCAATAAAAATCTTGAAGCTGACTTTGGATTTATATCTTCACTTGATATACTAAACAAAGAATACATAAATTTATCAAATGAAATAAGACAAATAAATTATGAAAAGTCTGGTATTGATTCATCCACACCATTTAAAAGTGAATCCACATTAAGTAAAAATGGTGTTATTTCATCGAAAAACAGCCAATATATATCTATTGAAACTAATTCGCCGAAAGAAATATGCAACTTCTTAAAGGAAAAATACAACCATTCTTTTGAAAATACAGAAATTTTGTCGCCCAATAATTCAACCCCCATTTCCTTAACTCAAAAAGAAGTCTTAAATAGAGCGTTAAATGATTTACAAAACCGATATTCTATTGATGATTTAGAGTATTTTGTAAATTCAAAAAATATAGAATTAGTTGATGCTTGCAATTGGTTTAAAGTTACTCCATCTAAACTTAATGACTATCAATTAAGTATAATTTCGGACTTATATAATATAAAATCGCCAGCAGGAAGACGAGTATTATCCAGATGGGGAATGGATAATATAATTTATAAAATGAATCCGGAAAATCATAATACAGTATTGCAATTAATATTAAAAAATGTGGAAGAAGCTCCAGCTGATGTTATCACTCCGACTATTGGAAAAGTTCCAATAAGTACTAATTTATCAGAAGTTAATGAATATTTGAACATAGAATAATTTTAATTGTATTCATTTTATTAAATAGCAAAAAAAATTATTTTTATATTTTAATTAACTATGCAAATAAACCAACAACAAAATAATCTATCTAATATCAGTTTCAAAGGTTATGATGCTCGCAAATTGCGAGGTTTTTTGATGGCGACAAGCTATGGCAATGTTGCCAATGAGATGTCTAAAATCGGTAAAAAGGAAGGTTTTGACGTTTTTATGACGGATGGGAAAAATCCGGTTTTTCAAGTTGATAATATTAAGCGAGCGGAAGTATTTACTGGAGAATGGATGCAAGATTTTATAACAATACTTAAGGATAATAAATTTTTAAGCTCCGATATTGACGCAATGCAGCAAATTGTATCGTTCTTTAATTTAAAATTAAATGCGTTTCAAAAATCAATATATGAAAAACTTGATTTGAATAAATATAGAAATACTTTACAAAAGCTTAAAAAGGCAACTCCCATAAACGAAAATGAGTTCAAAATTTCTACTACAGATGGAAAAGAAATGATTTTAAGTATGGATGAACTTATTAAAGAATGCGATAAAACTATTGCTAAAATGAATGTAATGGTGTCAGAAACTCATATTCAAGGTGGGAATGTTTTTGTTGCTAAAAACAAAGAAGGAAAAGAATTGATTTTAGTCGGACATAATGAATTTGTAAAATTTTATACTGACGATATAGCTCAAATGTTTTCAAATAGGAATGTAGAATTTATCCCTCAAGCGGATTTTCATTTAGATTTGTTTATGCGCCCACTAAATGATGGGAAAATTCTTTTGGCCGATGATAATTTAACATTAAAATTCCTAGAAGACTTTACAATACGATTAAATGAGTGCTTGAATAGTCCTGAATACATAAAACATGAAAAAGAAATTAAAAATATAATAAAAGAAATGAAATCTCTTAAAAATGAGTTTGAAAATGAGTTATCAAAAAACATGTATGAAAAAACAGCTACTGTTGAAGAAAAATTGAAAAAATTAGGGTTTGATGTAATAAAAGTTCCCGGGCGATGTTATTATACTGAAAATGAGCATCTAAATCATTTAATGAACTTTATGAATGCTAATGTTCTGGTAAATAAAGACAATGAGCTTGTTTATATTACAAATTCGCCATTTTTAGAGATTATGGCTAATTCAAAAAGTGATATAAATGAAAAGCTAAAAATATTATTACAAGATGAGTTTTATAAATATATAGCCCCTTATGTAAAAAAAGAACATACTTATTTTATTAAAGACGAAAATAATACGTTGGCTAATTTGCTTTTGGACTTGCGAGGAGGCATTCATTGTCTTTGTGCGGAAGTTCCTAAATTTGATTAATAAATTTTAAAATGTTGATTTTATTGTTTGTTATTATTATAATAAACTCACATAAGACTTTTACTGAGGAGATTAGGTTTGTCTATCACATTGGAAAAGAAACAATGCATTATTGCAGGCGACGGGGAATTGCCTGTTAGAGTTGCAGAATCTGCAAAGAAAAACGGTTGTGAAGTTATTGCTATTTCGTTATCGCCGGATAACAGAAAAGAATTAACCAAAATTTGTTCAAAAGTGTATAACTATGGACCTGGGCAAATATTGAAAATAAAACAAACTCTTATTGATGAAAAAATCAAACAGTTAACTTTTATTGGCAAGGTTCATAAAGGCATGTTGTTGCGTTGTCCAAAATTCGATTCCGAAGCTATTAAATTGATGAAAGAGGCTTCCAGACTTAACGATGATGCAGTTATGTTGATTTTGGTCGACCAGTTAGAACAAATGGGTATAACTGTTTTAGATCAAACAATATTTATTAAAAACTTGATGGTTCCTCATGGTGTATTAACAGCTAAAAAACCAACCGCAGATCAAATAGAAGATGTAGATTATGGGTTCTGGTTGGCAAAAGAAATGGGCAAGCTGGATGTCGGACAATCAGTTGTTATTAAAAATAAAATGATTATGGCTGTTGAGGCAATCGAAGGTACGGATAAATGTATTGAACGTGGTTGTAAAATTGCTCATAGAAAAGATGTTACAGTAGTAAAGGTAGCTAAGCCTACACAAGATGTTCGTTTTGATATTCCTGCAGTCGGATTGCAAACACTTAAAACTATGAAAAAACATGGGGCTAACTTGTTGGCATTAGAGGCCGGTGAAACAATTATCGTTAACCAAAAGCAGATGATTGAGTTTGCAGATAAAAATAATATCGTTGTAATGGCTGTATGAAAAAACTTTTCATAATAACAGGTGAACATTCAGGAGATAAACATGCTGCCGATGTGGTAAGAGAATTAAGAGTTCTTAACCCTGAGTTGATTGTACATGGCATTGGCGGAGAAAATTTGAGCGCGCAAGGTGTAGAATTGTTTTCAGATCATTCAAAAATGAATTCAGTTGGTTTTTCGTTGAAGATAATTCTCGATCACATTAGTCTTGGGCGTAGAGTCGTTGACTATTTGAAAGAATTTCAGCCGGATGTCATTCTGATGGTCGATTATGGTGGTTTTAACTTAAATATATCTAAAGTTATAAAAAAAGAATTACCACATATAAAAATTTGTTATTACATTCCACCTCAAATATGGGCATCTCGTAAATGGCGAATAAATACTGTTAAAAAGAATATTGATAAAGTTTTTTGTATTTTTCCGTTTGAAAAACAACTTTATGATGAAAATGGTATTGATTACGAGTTTGTCGGTCATCCCCTTGTCCATCAAATACCCCGTGGGCATGATAAGCATGCTTTTTTCTTAAAACATGGGTTGGATGTTAATAAAAATTTGGTTTCTATATTTCCGGGGAGCAGAGTTTTTGAGGTTAAAAATTTATTAAAAACTTTTATAAAAGCGTCTGCACTTATAAAAGAAAGATTACCTGAAACTCAGTTTGTTATTGCGTTAGCACCAAATCTTAAAAAATCTGTAATTGAGCAATTTTTGCCCAAAGACTGTGATATGCAAATTGTTCAGAATGAAAATTATTCATTATTGGAGCTTTCTGATAGCTTGATTTTGGCATCGGGTACGGTTGCACTTGAGGCAGCATTGTATAAAACCCCAATGTTAATTAGCTATAAAGGACCTTGGTTTTTGTATATGATTTATCTTTTAGTACGTTGCATAAAGCACGTTTCTTTGCCTAATATAATAATGCAACGAGATATTATCATGGAACTTATCCAGAAAAAATCAAATGCGGGCATGGTTGCGGCAGAAACTTTGAAAATTCTTACAGATATTGAGTATAAAAATAAAATGGTGCAAGAACTTTCTTCAGTCGAAAATCAACTAACAACGCTAGTTCCGGCAAAAGTTGTTGCAGAAAGTTTGATAAATTTAAAATAAATACTTGAAATTTTCTTTTGCTTGTAGGAGAATATAATTATTGAATGGCTGGGTAGCTCAGTTGGTGAGAGCGTTCGGCTCATACCCGCAGGGTCAGAAAACAAACCGAAAGCCAAAACACTTGATAACAAAGAGTTTTAGAAAAGATAAAACTTAAAAATAACGAATTTGTTACAAAATTGTTACAAGTAGAAAAAATTAAGACTTGAAAATTAAATAAAATACAGAATGTGGCAAGGTAGCTCAGTTGGTGAGAGCGCACGGCTCATACCCGTGAGGTCGAGAGTTCGAATCTCTCCCTTGCTATTATAAAAAAAGGGTTTCAGATTTAATGAAACTCTTTTTTTATGCTCATGTTACAAAAATCTGTAACATAAAACCTCTTTAAAAGTTTGACACCTCTTTTTTAGGGGTGTTTTAGTATTGTTATAAAGACTTTTAAACAGTCGTAGAAGGTATCTATTATTGAAAGAGAGGTGTTTATGACAATGCTAGACATTGAAAAAGTGAAGAAAAATTTAGTATCAGAGGAAATACTAGAAATTTTGAAGCGAGGGCAGATTAAAGCGCATAATGGATTAGGTAGCCCGTTGAGTTCACAAGCAAGTTGCTTAAACTTTTGGTATCCTTACACTAAGCCCGAAAACAAAAAGAGGTTGATAAAAGTTCTACGCACTATTGGAATTAAAGTAGAAGACATAATTACAATAGGGCCAAATTGGAAGTTTTACGATACGCTTTATCGTGATTATGGAAATGTGATTTTTGAGTGGATAGGACCCGAGATTTCGCCAATTGGGGAAGAAAATGGCTATATGCGAGGACATCATAGAACAAGTATTGATGCTTATATCTTAGCTATGATTAATAGTAAGGTAACCCAAATTCTTATTGAATGGAAGTTTACAGAACATTACTCATCAAGATGTAACACTGGAAAGTTTTTAGGTGGTAAAGGTGTTGAAAGATTATCAAGATATTCCCCGATTATAGCTAGAGATAGAAAAGCAGGGAAAGATATTTTATTTAACTTCAATAATCTTGAAGAATTAGGGTTATCTGATGTAGGTTATGAGCCATTTTATCAACTACTACGACAACACATGTTAGGTCAAGAAACTATAGGAATGAACTTTGGACCTTATGTAATTGAAGATTATATCGTGGTACATCTTTCTCACAGTAAAAATGAGAAACTAAATATACTTTCTGATAAACATTGCGCTTATGCTAATGGATTGAAGCAGTACATAGGTCAAGATATTCATAGTATATGGATGCAGTTATTGAATGAAGAACAGAAGAAACATTTTATAGGTGGATATTGGGATAAACTACTGTAAAACGACTAATAAGCATATAAAACAATAAACAATCAACCTTTGAGGCTCTTATTTGTTTACTATATTTTTAGTAGCATGCGAGTATGAGTAACGATGACCAACCTAAAAGACAACCAAAAATTTCTCAAACAATATTAATAAAAGAGTTTGAACTAAAAAATGAGAATGACTTTTATTATATTGCTGAATTAAAATGTTGGACAGTATTTAATGGCAAAAGGTGGGAACTAGATGCTTATAGTTTATTATATGAAAAATTATTTGATACATTAAAAGAAACATATCCATTAGGGTCTAGTAATGATGAGTTACTAATCAAGCGTTCTATTAATATTTTAAAAGAGGTGAAAAAATATCGTAGACCAGCTTCAATGTTTGATGCCTATCCAGAATTAATAAATTGCCAAAACGGTGTGTATAATTTAAATACGGATGAATTTATAGAGCATAGTAATAATTCGACTAGAGAATTTTACATTACTAAAATAATGAATGTTAATTATAATAAAGGGGCTTTGTGTCCAAAATTTACCCAATTTATAAAAGATATCTTTATAGATTATACAACAGTTGATGATGTTATTGCTTACATGCAAAAATCGTTAGGGTATATGATAAGTGGTTATATCACTAATCAATCGTTTTATTTTTTTCATGGAATAGGCGCTAATGGAAAAACAACTTTAGTAGAAGCTATAAAAAATGTTGTTGGTAACTATTCAATAGTTTTCAGTAAGAATTTATTAACTGACCGAAAAGCTACAATATCAGGTTCTATTTATAAAGAATTAAAAGGTTGCAGAATAATAAATGTTAATGAATTTTTATCTACAGATATTATTAATGAAAATACGTTAAAACAACTTAGCGGAAATGATACCTTAAGAGTTGAAATAGATAATAACATGGTCATTGAAGACAAATTACCTTGTAAATTTATTGGTATAACTAATAACTTACCGAGTGCTAAAGATGCAGGACACGCATTGTTCAGGAGGTTACAACTTATAGTTTTCAATAGGATTTTTACTGCAAAAGATATTAACCTTAATTTAATTATGGAATTAAAAGAAGAATCTGATGGAATTTTAAATTGGTTAATAGAAGGTTACAAAGAATATAAAAAGGATGTAATACTTCAAATGCCTACTGAGTTGCAAAAAGAAGCGTCTTTGATAAGAACTGAATTATCAAATATTAAACAATACGGATTTGCTTCTGAAATTGTTGTTATAGATCCAAATCTTTTAATTACAGTCAGTGGTTACATTGATTATATGGTTAATATTTGTCAAGAAGGTAAGTTAAATTACAAATTATCTAAAGATGAAATTGCACCAAATAGAATTGGGCAATTTTTAAAGCAACTTTCTCCAAAAATATATCATCATAATAATGTTAAAATATACTTAGGAGTTGGACTGCAAAACTCATACACAAGAACTGTTACATGTCATGAAGCTCCAATATTTTTTTCTGTTGGAGATGTTACAATTAACACACGTTGTTGTAGTCATATTGATACCTTTATCTATTATTTTGAAGAATATTTAAAAAAAGAAGATTGTAAGAATGAATTGATAAATAAAGATTGGTTAGATGCTCTTGTAAAATATAGAAAATCATTGATTGCAAGAGGAGATTATAAACCTATAGAGCTTTATCCGTAGAGCTTTTAAGTTGTTTTTCAAGTTAAAAGCCTGACTCCTTATGAATTTTAGATCAAATTACTATTTTTAAATAAAAATTTTTATTATTAACAAATTTTATATTTTTAAGTATATAGTCATGTAAGAAAAATTTATTTATTATTTATGTCGAACGGATGAGCCTCTTTTGAGGCCAACTTATTAGCAACGTCGAACGGATGAGTTCCGCAAGGTTCCAACCTATTAGCGAGACGAAAGAATGAGTTCCTTTTTGGTTCCATATCGAGTAGCTAGACGAAAGGGTGAGTTGCATAGCTTCCACACCGAGTAGCTTTTTATTATTAAAAATACTAATCTTAGTACTATTAAACAGAAAAATTATTTAACTACAAGAAACAACAAACTCTAGAAGAAAAAAACACGCAAAGAAAAAACGCAGAAATTAAACAAAAAAAGAAGCCAAGCAAAAGAATTTAAGCAATGTAAAAAAAGAAAAGAATTTTAGTACAGTCAAATTGGAGACTATAAACAATAGAGGCTACGGTAATACTAACAATAGCCTCGAGCTATTATAAACTTGACACCATATTTTGAGTAGTGTTCTATTATTGTTATAAGGGTATTAAGCCTATTATTACAGGCTTTGATCAAGTTTTAATCCTTACAAATAATAGAAAGGAGTCAGCTATGACAAAAGTAAGTGCGGTAGTAAAATACCCATGCAAAGAGGTAACTACAAAATTTGGTAAACGCCTAACGGTAGTCTTTCAGACCGACAATGGCGAGCAGATTACTAAATGGGGTATGTCTAATGATAAGATTATGCCTACATTGAAGCGTAATCAGAAAGTAACATTAGATAAAGAAGGTAACAAGATTATTGTTATACCTATCAATGAGGGTATAACAGAGCAGATGCTATCGAATGAAGCCGTAAATGAAAAAGTAAAAGACACTTTACTTAAGAAGACTCAAAACCTAGCAAGGCACTATGACGAGTGCGACCGCATGGTAAGAGAAAATATTAAAGGCTACAAGTCAGAAGATAGCATTAGAGCTATAACTACAACGGTATTTCTTCAATCAATAAGAGGGTAAAAATATGAGGTTGTATGAAGAAATAACAAACAAGATTATTGAAGCTCTTGAGCAAGGCATAGTACCGTGGCATTGTCCTTTTAAGGTATGTGCTTTTCCAACTAACTACAAGACTTCTAGGCAGTATAACGGTATGAATACAATAGTTTTATGGTTAGAGAATATTCTAAAAGGTTATACAAGTCATTATTGGTTAGGGTACGGACAAGCAAAACAGCTTAACGGTAATGTTAAGAAAGGCGAAAGAGCTACAAAGATTATAGCTTATTGCGAAACTAAAAAAGAAGCAGAGAATGAGAGTGATGGTAAAGATGTTGCCATCACTCATTTTTTTAGAACTGAATCTGTATTTAACCTAGATCAGATTGAGGGTATTAAATATGATAATGAAAATAATGCGGTTTTTGAGGTTGTAGAAGCTGATAATTTTATTAAAAACTCTGGAGCCGTAATAAGACATCAAGGGGAAAGAGCTTTTTATAGTCCAAGTGATGATTTAATAAATATGCCTTTGAAATCTAAGTTTAATGATACAGAGGGGTATTATTCTACTTTGTTTCATGAGCTTATTCATTGGACAGGGTATAAAAATAGATTAAACCGACTAGAGCTAAAAAAAGACTCAGATAGAGCTTTTGAAGAACTTGTAGCAGAAATCGGCGCTAGTTTCTTATGTGCCGAATATGGAATTACTCCTAATATTAATAATACTAGCAGTTATATTGCGAGCTGGCTCAAAGCTCTCAAAGATGACCGTAAATACATCTATGAAGCCGTCAGGGCAACGAATTTAGCCGTAGCCTACCTTAAAAATCGAAGTAATTTATTTTTTTGAAGCCGTTGCGTATCCAAAAATATCGGGCGGAAAAATCCCGATAGAAAGGACTTTAGATGGCTAAAGAAAAATTATTGTCCGCCAAGCAGGTGGCAGAAATTTTGGGGCTTGAAGTTTCCACGATTTATGACTGGGTGTACCGCAGAAAAATCGGGTATATAAAAATCGGGAGCTTATTAAAATTTGACCCTGCAACCGTAGAAAATTACATCGAGAAACACACAACACAAGGAGGATTTTAAAATGAAAAGATTAAAAAAATTACCAAACGAAGGTTTATTTATTGACAACGCAAAAATAGTTTTTATAGGTCCAACAGGAGAAAAATATTTAATAGGCGAATTTGCTAACAAATTTGAAGCTTGGAATATGACATTTGATTTAAATAAATTATTTACGCTACCTGATAAAGAAAGGGCTGAAAAATGGCAAAAGTTAGGCGTAGAACGTGGGTAAAAAAAGACGGCTCAAAGGGGCAAACTTGGACTGTTGATTATTCTGATAGTTCAAATGCAAGGGTTGTAAAAGGCGGTTTCGGTACTAAAGCCGAAGCCGACCGCTACCTAGCACAAGTATTAATAGAGCTTGAAAAGGGTAATTTTATAAATAAAAATCGACAACTGTATTTTAAATCCGCAGCCGATAATTTTATGCTTAATTATGCAGTATCATACTGTAGAAAATCAACTGTATCAGGTTATGAAGGTTATTTAAAAAATCATTTGTTACCTTTCTTTGAAAAATATAAGGTCTGTGAAATAACTCCAACTGATATAAGGTCTTACATTGCAAAAATGCAAGAAAAAGGGTTTAAGAATAAGACCATAAATCACACAATAAATTTATTAAGCGGAATTTTTAATAAGGCAATAGAAGCAGGATTTGTAAATTACAATCCTGTTTCTTCGGTTAGGCGGTTAAAGCTACCTTATCTAGAAATGGAGTTTTTAGATACATTTGATATTAAAGCTCTATTAGAAACTGCAAAAGAAGAATATCCCACCTTTTATCCTCTGCTACAAACTGCGATAGCAACAGGCATGAGGCGAGGGGAATTATTAGCGCTTACTTGGAATGATATTGACTATGATAGAAAACTGATAAGGGTAAATAAAAGCTACCATTTAGGTAGAGTGGAAGATACCAAAACAAAACATTCTGTGCGTAATATTTGTATCCCAGATAATTTGGTTACGGTGCTTAAAGAATGGAAAAAGAAAGCTCCCGCAGGTAAAGTCGTATTTTGTAATAATGTTGGGAACTATCAAGACCCAAACAATATGATAAGGCGATATTTTAAACCTTGTTTAGAAAAAGCAGGGGTTAGAAATATTAGATTTCACGACTTGCGACATACTTACGCAAGTTTAATGATTGCAAAAGGCTTACCAATAAAATTCATTCAGCAACAAATGGGGCATAGCTCAATTCAAGTAACGCTAGATAAATACGGACACTTGATGCCAGAACTTTATGAATTGGGTGCAAGTGCTATGAATGATATAGTTTTATAATAAATTTAAACTCTTTATCGTGCTATAATAAAGCTATGATAAAGAGTTTTTTAGTGCTAATTTTTATAATTTTCTTTTCTGTAAATCTAGCGTTTGCAACCAATAGTTATGATGCTACAGGAAGAAAAACAGGCTCTATTAAAGAAACTTCAACTGGCTACAATGTTTATGATAAAAATGGTACAAAATTTGGCACTTATAGAAAAACTAGTAGTGGTTATAATACCTATGATAGAAGTGGTCGTAAAACTGGTAGCTTTAAGGAAACCTCAACAGGCTTAAATAAATATGATGCTACTGGTAAAAAAGTCGGAAGCTATAGAAAAAATGCTAATGGTACTATTACAATTTATGACGGTAGTGGAAGAAAAACAGGAACTCTCAAACAGACCTCTAACGGAGGATTAGTTAAATATGATAAAAATGGTAGAAAAGTTGGGAGTTGGAAGTAAGTTTAAAATTTAAACGATGTTTATCTTAATATTTTTATGATACTCTATGAGAATGAGTAATGATAATTCTATTAACATAGTAGAACAAATTGAAGAATACTTAAATTCTAAAACTGTTGGCGAAATTATTGCAACTGGAACATTTAAGAAAGATTTAAGCCGAATTTATGGCCAACCAGAAGGGAGTTATATACCTTCAGATTATTGCTATAACGCATATTGTAAAGCTTCTCAATGGGATAGAAATAAAGTTTTTTTCTTTGAGAGATTAGATAAGCGAGGTCTTTTTAAATATTTAGGTAAGGATTTTGCATATACTGGTAATGTTTATGATAAAAATGGTAATTTATATGGCTACTGGAAAGACGGTAGCTTTGAATTTAACCAATGCAATACAGTAGAAATATTACAAAATAATGAGGTTAATATTATGAATGAAATTCTATTGGATGAAGTTAAAAATGAAGAAGATTTTTTCAATGATGATTTTTTAGACTTAGGTTTAAAGATAAAAGAAGCAGAGGTTATTTCAGAAAAACAAGAAATAAATATAGAAACTTTGTTTAATAGAATTAAAAGAGGCTCTATTGTTTTGCAGCCAGAATATCAAAGAAAATTCGTATGGGATAAAAGAAAATCTAGTAATTTAATAGAGTCTATTTTATTAAACATTCCTATTCCACCTATTTTTATTTCAGAAGAAAATGGGGTATATGAGGTTATAGACGGACAACAAAGGCTTACGTCTATATACAATTTTATTGACAATAAATTCCCAGACTACAAGAAGAATACCTACACAGAGTTTAAACTAAGCAAATTAAGTTGTTTATCAGATTTGACAGGGAAAAGGTTTATTGATTTACCTAAAGAATATCAAGACAAAATATATGATAAAGGTCTTTCGGTAATTATTATCAAAGAATCCACCAATAAAGATGTTAAATTTGAAATGTTTAACAGATTAAACACTAATATAACAAAGTTAAATAATCAAGAGCTTAGGAACTGTCTATATAGAGGAACTTATAACGACTTTATAAAAGAAATGGCACAATATGAGCCTTTTAAGAAATTAATTAACAGACCAGATTATGAAACAAGAATGTTAAATGAAGAATTGGTTTTATCTTTCTTTACATTTTTAGATACAGATTATCACCAATATAAAGGTGGATTAAAACAAATGATGAACAATAATATGATAAAAAATCGTAATATTGAAAAGAAATTTTTAGTTGATAAAGAAGAAAAGTTTAAGAAGTCTATTGATTTAATTAAAATGATGTTTAAAGACGGTGAAGCTTTTAGAGTTTTTAGTTTAGATAAAAAAACAAATTCTTATAAATTTGAAAAAACTAAAATAAACCAAGGACTATGGTTAATACTAATGTATTGGTTCTCTATGTACAGTAAAAACCAAATTGTTCCTTACTTAGATGTATTGAAAGAAGAATTGCTAAATTTACAAATACATGACGAAGTTTTTATGAACTCTATTACTGGTAGTGGTACTAATAGACCAAATGAAATGCTTATAAAATTCAACATATGGGGTGATACCGTTCAAAAAATTATAGGTTTACCTCAAAATGAGCCAAGATTTTTTTCATATGAATTAAAGCAACAATTATTTGAGCAAAATCCTACTTGCAAACTTTGTAATAATAGGATAAATAGCATTGATGATGCTGATATTGACCATATTATTTGTTATTCAAATGGTGGTGCAACTATACCAGAAAATGCAAGATTGACACATCGGTACTGTAATCAAAAAAGAGGGAATCGTTTTTAGTATAACTTTACTTCATAACCCCAAAATTGAAGTTACCTAGATTAAGTCCGAAGAAGTCGAAACCTCTACCGAAAAATCCTGTAAACTTTGGCTCAACCTTATTTTTATGAGGGTTATAATCTGTTGCAGGAGTATTATAAACTTCATGAGGTGTAGCATCTACATTTAGATATTTGTTTGAAGCAGGTCTAACATCTTCAATAGGCACAATCGCTCCACTATGTAATTTTACATAGCCTGCAGGAATTTCATTATCTGTTAATGCGTATGATGATAAATTGAAAGTTAAACAAAAAGCCATTATTAATAAAATATTTTTCATTGTACCACCTTATAAATCTAATGTTATACCGTCTTGAGCTTCAAGCACAGGAGCTTCAAATAATTCCTTATATTGTTCCTTACATTCGGTATGGATAGGAATTATAGCACTTGGCTTAATGTTTTCTACGAACTCTTGTAAGTCTTTAACCGTAGCGTGTCCTGATGTATGAATATGAGTAATAATATCTTTGTACTCATCTAAATAGCTTGGTTTATCTAAATAACCTTTCCACATTGAGAAAATAATACTTAAATCATCTTTGCTAATTTCCTCAAAAAGCTTATTATTTATAGTAAAGTTGCCTTTAATAACATATTTAGATTTATCGGCTTTTATCTCATTAATAGCAATCTTTTTAGCTTTGTATTTATAAAGTTTCTTACTTTCTGCAAGTGCAGATGTAATACTGTTGCTCGCAAAATAAACCCTAATATTATTCCAATCAAACTCTGGGATATTCTTATTATGTTTTGCATAAAGCTCTAAAATATAACAGGTATAAGGATCTATAACTAGAGTTTTTTTAGTGCATAAACAAGCCTTATAAACAGTAACAAATCTATCTAAGTTTTGTGGCGAAAATATTACTATTGGTAGCTTATCGGCTTCAAGCTCTTTAATAAAGAGAGGCTTTAAATCATCTTCCAAAACTTTTTCTTGGTTAGTTCTGCTTATTGTCGTACCTTCCATTATTAAATAATCTACTTTTTGAAGGCTCTTGACTAAAGCAGAGTTTTTAAAACCACATCTACCATGAAATCTAATATCCCCAGTATAAAGAATAGTTTTATTGCAACAAGTAATTTCTAACGCACAAGCTCCCGCAATACTATGGTCGATAGGATGAGGTGTTATTTTGATATCACCAATATCAATAGTAGCTTCAAGAGGGATTAAGTTAAGGTTTTCCGTCTGAAACTTTGTAGTAAGTGGAGTAATATTTTTAAGTATTTCGCATGTGTCTGCAGTTGCATAAATTGGAGTATTATTATCAAGTAACTCCAATAACCCATAATGGTCTGGGTGTGCGTGAGAAATAAAAACTACGTCATACTTAGATTTAATATTTGGCTTAAAATCTTCTATTTTGTAGTCTTTAACATCCATAGCTTCAAGAGGTATGCCAAAATCTAAAAGAATACGACTGTTTTCGTGTTCTATTTCTACACAGCTTCCACCTATTTCATTTGTTCCACGATAAATTGTTAGTTTCATAGAGGCACCTTATAAAGTATTATATATAAGATTATTAAACCCACCTATGTCATATTTGGACATGTGTGGGTTATTTAATTATTTTGCGAAACAAACTTTAATATCAAAATCTTTTACTAGCTTTTGAAGATTAACTCTTTTTTCATCTTTAAAATCAGCGCCTGCTACAGAATTTTCAAATACAATAACAGCTAATTTAACTTGAAAATCTTTTGTTGGGAGCTTGCCAGCATTATAAAAATCTTCAACAAATTTAACCATGTCTAATTTTTGTAAGTATGTTTGAACTTCTAAGCAACATCTTAAAGCTGTTTCTTCTGACGCGTTCTTTTTAACTTCAACTATGAATAATTCAGAAGTATCCTTATTGAAAGTAATTAAATCAATTTTACCAGCGTTGTCTTTTTGGTCGTTTTTTAATGGTACTTGATAATCAATGGGTGTTCCTATTTCTGCTTCAAAAGGGTTATAGAAAAATAAACTTTTAACATAGTTTTCTTCTTCTCTATTAGAGCCTTCTGTTTTTAGCGCTAATAATTCTTCATGAGATTTTGTATAATAGCTGTTCTCTCTTGATATTTCTTCAATATTATTAATAGCACAATGTTCTATAACATTTGTTTTATATAATTCATCAATTATTTCTTCTGTATAAGGAGTAGATCTATCTTTTATACACCCTTTCCAATTTACAATGTTGCTATTGTATAAACAATCTGCTCCTTTTTCTAATACACTTGTAAGTTCTACTAAAATTTCATCTTTTGAATAAACCTTTGACATATATAAACTCCATTTCTGCAAGTAATAGAGCCATTTTAGTTTGAAAATTGATTTGTAGTAGTAAATGGACAACTAGAACTCACAAGGTCATTATATAGATTTTAAAACTCTTTGTCAATTTAACACAGACCTTAATAGTTCCTTAAAAGTAGTTGCTCTATTCATTAAAATATAGAGAGGAAGTATGAAAGAATTATTAGGAAAAAGAATTAAAGAATTACGCATACAAAAACGACTAACGCAAGAACAATTAGCCGAAATGGTTGATATGGGCGAAAGAAATTTAAGTAAAATAGAATGTGGTGTAAATTTTGTGAGTGCAGAGACTCTATCAAAAATAGCAGTTGCTTTAGGAGTTAGGGCTAAAGATTTGTTCGACTTTGAACATCTAAAGGATGAAGTAGTACGCAAAGAAGAATTAGTTTGTGCAATAAATAACAATGATGTTGATGTAGATTTACTTTATAAAATTTATCAGTCTATTAAGAAGTAATCATGTTACAAAATTGTTTCCAAGACTTATAAAAACACATCAAAAATTATCAAAATTTACCGTAATAAAGTCGGTTGCAAAATTTATAAAAATAGGCTTTTAGTGGTAGCAAAGAGTTATGAGAACTCAATTAAAGATCTCTAAAATAGGGTAAAAGGCTTGTTTGCAACTCATACCCGAAAGGTCGACAGTTCGAATCTGTCTCCAGCTATTTTTTTTAACTCCGATTACGGAGTTTTTTTATGTTTTTTTTGTTTTAACGGCGTTCGGCTCCCTCTCGAAAAACGTGACATTTAGTCACCTTTTTCTCGGCAGAGTCCGAAAGGTCGACAGTTCGAATCTCTCCCTTGCTATTTTTGGGTGTTTTGATATCCGTCTTAACAATTTTTAATAATTATGAAAAAATAAAGCAATTTTTGTGTGAATTTCTTTTTTATAGAAATATGTAGTAAGGTAGTATTTTGGGTTAGGTAAAAAAGAAGAATGGTTGAAAAATTATTGTTATTGTTATTTTTTAAACGAAATCAGCTTGTGTATGAAGTTGTACATGAAAATGATTATTTTTGAATTTAAGATTTGAATTGTAACAATTTTGCAATATTTATAAAAAAACTAGCAATTTTATTTATGTTCTATTTTAAATTAAGTGTAAATGTGATAATATATGTTAGAAAAAGGAGAATAAATTATGTCAGTATCAGAAGTAAACAACCAATCAACAGGAATTATGATTCCAGCAATTGCAACAGCAGCAGGTGCTACAGCAGGTGCAACAGTTATGGCTCCAGCAAAGTATAAATCTTTTGAGCAATTAGTTAATGCGGCTAGTAATGATGACAAATTTGATTTTACTGCTGCAACAAAAGATTTAAAAGATGAAGCACAGACTTCTGCTGAAAAAGTTGGAAAGGCATTAAATGTAGCTAAAGAAAAAATTGCTAAATTGAACAAAGAAGGCTTATTTAAAGAAGGAACTGCGGAAGTTGATGCAGTGCTTGAAGAATTAGGCGCACCAACGGCTAAAGAATTGGGCACAATTAAAGCAAAAGGTGAATTGGCTGACTTAATTAGTGCTGGCGAAAAAGATTGGGGCAAAGGTATGACTATCGCAGCTGACAAGTTACCTCAATTGACTGGTGATGCTAAAGGGGTAGATATCGAAAAAGCAAGAGGCTTATTGCCTGAAGGTTTTGAATTAATTGAAGAAACAGCGGGCGAAGGTGAACAAGCAACAAAACAATATAAAATTAAAAATAACACAATAATAGAAGTTGCGGCAGATGCAACTGAAGAGGTTAAAACTAATGCTACTAATGCTCTTAATGCAGCAAAAGAAAAAGTTGCAGCTAATGTAAATCTTAGAAATCAGAATGTAGGTTTCCAAGCAATTGTTGATGGTGCTACTGATGGCAAAGTTTCACAAGATGTAGCTAAAAAAGCTTTGGTTACTGTTGATGATAGTTTAAAAACAGCGTTTAATTCAATCAAAAAATCATTAGGTACAAATAGAATAATGGGTGGTATCCTATGGGGTGCTGGTGCATTGGCAGCTGGTTTGGGTATCAAAGCATTGGTTGATGGCAAGAAAAACGCATAAGTTTTGACCTAAATGTCAAACAATATTTTAACATACGTTAAAAGGACATAATTTATTCAGAAAGACGATTAATTACTATTAATCGTCTTTTTTATTAGCATTACCAGAGCAAGGTCTAGTTGTGGTGCGTCAAAACGACGCACCCTACGAGTTGAGAGCTCTTACAACTAATATTATGCGGTCGTGAGCTCCCAATGCACCACAAAAATTAAGCCGTCATGCTGAACTTGTTTCAGCATCTAACCAGCCCGCGGTGGGGCTTTTCAGGCTAAATACCAAGGAATTTTAAGATAGAAAAAATGAACATTTAAAAATTTTTAAGTTTGTTAAAATCCTTGCTGGCGTTGATTATTGGATAGATGCCGAAATAAATTCGGCATGACAGCTCAATTTAGGCGGGGGGAGGTGGTCTCGTACGGCTCGAGCTTTGCTCTTGCCTACGATATCGGTAAATTCGGCATGACCGTCTAATTTTTGAGGTGTTTTTGAGATTTAACAATTTTGTTAATTAAAAAATATTAACTTTAATTAACACTTAAATTATAATTTATTAAAATTTTGCTTATTATAGTCCTTTTGCAATTTTTTTTACGTAAGAAAAATATTCATTATTTTTGTAATCTTTTATATTTTCCAAAACTTCTTCTTTTGAAATAAATCCTTTTCTTATTGCAATTTCTTCTAAACATGCAATTTTTATGCCTTGGTTTTCTTCAATTGTTTGGATGTATTGGCTAGCCTGCAACAATGAACGATGCGTCCCCGTATCCAGCCACGCAAATCCACGCCCCAAAAGCTCAACATTTAATTTTTTATTTTGCAAATAAATATTATTTAAGTCTGTAATTTCTAACTCTCCACGCGCAGATGGTTTTAGGAATTTTGCATATTTAATAACATCATTATCATAGAAATAAAGCCCAGTTACAGCATAATTCGATTTTGGATTTTGTGGTTTTTCTTCAATAGAAATAGCCGTTCCATTTTCATCAAACTCAACAACCCCAAATCTTTCTGGGTCTTTTACTTGATAACCAAAAACCGTAGCTCCACCGTCTTTTTCAATAATTTCAATACTTTTTCGCATAATGCCAGAAAAGCCTTGACCATAAAAGATGTTATCGCCTAAAATCAAAGCCACAGAATCATTTCCAATAAACTCTTCACCTAAAATAAAGGCTTGTGCAAGCCCGTCTGGGGATGGCTGTTCTTTATACTCAAATTTCATCCCATATTGCGAACCATCTTTTAATAAATTTTTAAAATTTGGTAAGTCCGTCGGAGTAGAAATAATCAAAACTTCTTTAATCCCTGCCAACATCAAAACAGACAAAGAATGATAAATCATAGGTTTGTCATAAATTGGCAGCAACTGCTTAGAAATAGTCATTGTACTGGGGTAAAGTCTTGTACCCGCGCCACCTGCAAGAATTATACCTTTCATATTATTTTGTGCTCACTTTCTTTTCTTTAATATTTTTAATCCAGTTTTGATTATTCAAATACCAAGCAATTGTTAATTTTATACCCTCTTCAAACGTCAAAGATGGTTTCCAACCTAATTCTGCTGTGATTTTATCGTTAGAAATAGCATAACGTCTGTCATGCCCGAGCCTATCTTCAACATATTTAATTGAAGTTTCATCCTTGCCCATTGCCGATAAAATCAAACGAGTAATTTCAATGTTAGTTTTTTCATTGTGCCCACCAATATTGTAAACTTCTCCTATTTTACCTTTGTGTAAAACGGTATCTATGGCTGAACAATGGTCATAAACATATAACCAATCACGAACATTTAAACCATCACCGTAAACCGGAACTTTTTCACCTCTCAATAATTGTGAAATAAAAAATGGAATAAGTTTTTCAGGATATTGGTAAGGTCCATAGTTGTTTGAACAACGAGTTGTTAAAACAGGAAGTTTATAAGTCTCATAATATGCTCTTACCAGCATGTCTGCACCGGCTTTGCTTGCAGAATAAGGACTATTAGGCGCAAGTGGTGTTGTTTCATAAAAATAGCCGGTCTTGCCTAATGTCCCATAAACCTCATCAGTTGAAACTTGCAAATAGCGCGCCACGCCTATTTCTTTTGATGCTTGAAGCAAATTTAAAGTGCCTTGAACATTTGTTTCAATAAATATTTCCGGATTTTTGATTGAGTTGTCTACGTGTGATTCTGCTGCAAAGTTAACAATACAATCGCATTGTGAAATTAGTTCTCTAACCAGTTTTTTATCACAGATATTACCATGAACAAATTTGTAATTAGGATTTTGCTCCACATCATTTAAATTCTCTAAATTGCCACAATATGTAAGCGCATCTAAATTTATAATTTTATATTCAGGGTATTTGTTGAGCATGTGTCGAACAAAACAACTTCCAATAAATCCTGCTCCACCTGTAACTAAAACCGTTGTCATTAGATTATTTCCTCTTTATTTATATTTTTTAATAATGGTTGTTTTTTGTCTTTTTCAGATAAAATTGGGTCAAAATCGATTTCCCAGTCAATGTTTATATCTTTATCGTTCCACAAAATGCCTCTATCCGCTAGCGGGGCGTATTCTCCACTTGTTTTGTAAAGAACTTCAACCGTATCTGTTAAAGCTACAAACCCATGTGCAAAACCTTCTGGAATGTATAACATTTCTTTGTTTTCTTCAGAAAGTTTTACTTTTACGTATTGAGAAAATGTTTGTGAATTTGGTCTAATATCAATCGCAACATCATAAATAGAGCCTTTTGCACAACGGACTAACTTTGCTTGTGTGTAAGGTTTAGCTTGATAATGTAGTCCTCTTAGCACACCTTTTGTAGATTTTGAATGATTATCTTGGGTAAACTCAACATCAATCCCGTTTTCAAAAAAAGCAGATTTCTTATAACTTTCCAGAAAAAAGCCCCGTTCATCACCAAAAACTTTGGGTTTAACAAGAATTACATCTTTAATTTTTTGTCGTTCAAAAACAAAAGGCATATAAAAATCCTTCAACTAACATTAATTCCTCTAACTAATATAGCATGTAAGAAGGAGTTTTGTCTATTTGCAAAGAAAAGACCGACATTAAATGTCGGTCTTTAGTTGATTTTAATTGAGTTCCCTTGAAAGAACTTCACATTCCGTATCTATCAAATTTTGCATTTTTTCGGGGCTTAAGGTGTCTTCTGCTTGGTTTGGCTGAAGTCCTTTTTCTAATAATTCAGGTTCTTTTTTCTTTAATTTTTCACTGGCAATTGTTATATGTCTGCCTTCTGCCTCGACCATAATTTGCATTGTTTGTTCTGAAGGTGCGCCATCAGCATTAATACAATCTTGCAAATCAAAATTCACCCAATCTTCTGGTAATTCTTTAATTTTCATATAACTCATTTCATCTGTACCGCAAAGACGTTTATCAATTTCGGATTCTAGAATTTTTGTAACATAAGGTTTTTGAGATTCAAAATGGCAAGGTTCAAAAACTTTTGTACCAATAATTTCTTCGGGGTCTCTTTTTTCATATTTTTTAACAAGGTCTGCAGCTATTTTTAGATGTTCAATCTCCATAGCCATAAATTCTTCCCAAATCATTTTCATTTTTTCATTAGATTCATCTTTCATACAAGTATAATAATTGCAAACTTCAGTAAATTCATGCAATAAAAGTTTTTCGTAGAAAGTTTCTGTTGGGTCAATCAATGATTCATACATAGTTACGTGTTCTTCTTCAACATCGCAAATTTCTGCATAAGTTTTTCTTAATGCGTCAGAGCCATATTGCATGCCGTGTTCCGCATAAAAATTGTGTGTTTGTTGTTCTGCACTAAGAAGAGTCAAAATATTAACTTTGGTTTGTGGTGCAGTTGTTTCTTTATCATAATGTTTTCTTAGCCGCGTATAATTTTCATTATGGTGATATTGTGTTGGTCTGCTAACTATAACATCCGTCATTCCTTGCAATATTTTATCGGGATTAACTCCATCAACCATGTGTGCCCATTGAGCGTATCTATACAAATGATCAAAATCTTCTAATAACCCAAAATCAAAACACTCTTTTACATAAGCATCCGGTTCATTTTGAGCCAACCACGCTGTTAAATCAACCGCAACTTGTTCATATCCTAAAGTCGTTTCCAAAACTGATTGATCATAAGGTGTTAACCAATTTATTGTAGTTTGTTGCGCATCTTCAATCCTTCTTGATTGAGCAAGAATTTTAACTACATCCATATCCGGACAAAGACGAGCTATATTGTGTTTAAAATTCCAAGCTTCAACTTCTATTCCGTTCATAAAAATTTGTCTGGTTCTAGAGTAACATCCAATTTCACTTTTATTAAACGGACGGCTTACAATCTCATGCCAAGTTCTAATCTGTTTTTCTAATGCAATCCCTTTTTCTGTTAGCGGATTAAATGTCATAAAAATCTCCTTCCACGCCTTTTGAGCGTAAAAATAGAGTAAAAAGAAAGTACTAATAATAAATCGCCCATCTGGAAAAATGAAAGATATAATATTTTTATGTTTACATTCTCAACATTTTTGCCAAAATTTTAATCTAATTATATATTGTGAAAATAGGTAAAACTGGAGTTTAAAATGCTTACAATCGACAAAGTCTATAAGGCTCAAAATATTCTAAAAGAAGCCGTTAAAAAAACGGAGCTTATTTATGCATCAAATATTGATGAAAGTGAAATATATTTGAAAGCTGAAAATTTACAAAAAACCGGCTCCTTTAAAATCAGAGGTGCTTATTATAAAATATCTCAACTTTCGGATGAACAAAAAAGCAAAGGGATTATTGCGTGTTCGGCAGGCAACCACGCGCAAGGTGTTGCTTTAGCCGCTCAAAAAAACAATATTAATGCAACTATATTTATCCCAAGTACGGCCCCTATCTCAAAAGTTGAAGCAACTAGAAAATATGGCGCTGAAATTCGTTTAGTTGACGGGGTATACGATGATGCTTACTATGAGGCTGTTAAATACCAACAAGAAACAGGCGCAGAATTTATTCATCCATTTGATGATGACGACGTGATTGCAGGTCAAGGGACAATTGCTCTTGAAATTTTAGAACAAATGCCTGATGTTGATGCCATTGTTGTTCCAATTGGCGGAGGCGGTTTGATTTCAGGTATCGCTTATACGATTAAACAATTGAAACCATCTTGTAAAGTTTACGGTGTTCAAGCAAGTGGTGCAGGAAGTATGTATCATTCAATTGAAAAACACCAAAGAACAGAATTAAGTAAAGTTTCAACATTTGCGGATGGTACTGCAGTAAAAATGCCAGGGGTTAATACTTTTGATTTTTGTTCAAAATACGTTGATGAAATTGCGTTAGTTAGTGATGATGAAGTTGCAACAGCGGTTTTAACTTTAATAGAAAGACAAAAAATTATTGCAGAAGGTGCAGGTGCACTAAGCGTGGCTGGTGTGATGTTCAAAAAAATTCCAATCCAAGGTAAAAAGGTAGTTTGTGTTGTTTCCGGTGGAAATATTGATGTAAATATTCTTTCTAGAGTTATAAACAGAGGTTTATTAAAAACCGGTCGTATCTCTGATTTAACAATTGAGTTGCTTGATAAACCAGGGCAGTTAAAAGGTGTTTCACAAATTATTTCTGAGCATGGGGCAAATGTGATTCGTGTTCGTCATAACCAAGGTGGCGAGGGAACTAATATCAATGACTGTTTTTTGGAGGTTTCAATGGAAACAAGAAACCTTCGTCACTTCTGTGAAATCAAAAAAGCCATGCAAGCAGCCGGCTATAATGTTGTTGCATCAAAAAATGAAGGATAAGTAACTTAAATAAGGAGAAAATTATGTCAGAAATTATATTAACTCAAAATGCACCGGCTCCGATAGGACCATATTCACAGGCTTATATGGTTGGAAATATTTTGTATTGTTCCGGACAAATTGCATTAGATGCTAAAACCGGAGAATTTTTAAATGGAACAATTGAAGAACAAACACATAAGTGTTGTCAAAACATTGCAGAAGTTCTAAAAGCGGCCGGTTTGGGTTTTGAAAATGTCGTTAAAACAACTTGTTTTTTGGCAAACATGAGCGATTTTGCTGCTTTCAATAAAGTTTACGGTGAATATTTTATATCAAAACCAGCTCGTTCTTGCGTTGCTGTAAAAGAACTGCCAAAATCAGGATTGGTTGAAATTGAAGTTATTGCAAGTAAATAATTAAAGCTTGCAAAATTTTAAACAATTTGTTAACATATGAAAAAAGAAAAAAGGAATACAAAATTGTTTGATTTGATAAATATTATTAATCTACATCATAGCGTTCATAACTTCCCGAAGAGGTTATGGAGTTAGTGATGCGCGGTTAATAATAAATCACAATTCTTTGATAAAAACACCTCTTCGGGATTAACGCGAGAGGTGTTATTTTATTGAAAAAAGAATTGGAGAAAAAATCATGACATTAGTTAATATTGTATCAGCATTAGGTAACAACAATAGTATTTACCCTTTATTAGTAAGAGATTGTGGAATTGAAAACGTTGCAAAAGTTACGATGACTTACAATCAAAACGTTAAAGATTCAAAATTTATCGCAAAACAAGCGACCAGAGAACGAATTATTGACGAATATGGAACATCCGCTGTTTGGTTAGGCGGTATTCCTTTAATGAGTTGGATTAGTGATAAGTGTATTCAAGCATCTGGGTTAAAATCAAATGTAAACTTAAAACTTTACAACGAAACAGCTGCCCAAGGTATTACAAAAAATATTGAAAAATTTAAAAATATCGCAAAAGAAGAAGTTGCAGAATTAGTTAAAATGAAAGACTCAAAAGGACTTCTACAAAGTGCTCAAGCAAAAAAATTCTTAGCTACAACAATTATTCCGATTGCAGTTATGGGCTTTGTTTTGCCTAAATTAAATTTTAAATATACAAATAAAAAAATTCAAGAGGCGAAGGATAAAAATGAAATTAGTAAAAAAGATCAAGAGTATTTACAAATAAAAAATCAAAAAAGCATAAACTTTGGAAATGAAGACAGCAATGAACTAATTAAAAAAATGCTTGATGCACAATCAATATATTTACCTAAAAAGCAACAGCAACAAAGTGATAGAAAAAATGTAAACTTCTGTGGTGCTATAGATACCCTAGCAAACCTTTCAACTTTACAAAAAATGATGATTTTGGATGGCGGTTTAACTGTTGGGCGTGTTGCTACGGCGCGAAATAGAAATGAAAAAGCTGAAATGTCATTTAAAATGGCAGGCATGTGCTATTTAAACTATGTTGCACCAAAAAGTATTGATAAGTTGCTGAACTCAATTACTAAGAAAACATTTGGTATAAATACTATACTTGACCCTAAATTTTTGAATAATGATAAATTTGTAAAAGCTATCAAAGATAAAACATTGGAATTGCCAGCTGATATGTCAGAAAAAGGGTTACTTGATTTTGTAGACAACAATAATAAATCAATCTTTACACAATTGGCTGAAAAATCAGGGGTTATAAAAATACTAAAAAATGGGGTAAGAGACCCAAGAGAATACGTAGACACAAAACAGCTGGTTGAGTTAAAAGAGGCTTTAGTTGAATTTTCAAAAGATGCAATAAATTCAGGCAATGTTGAAAAATTTGCTAAACGTGCACTTTATGCAAAAAGTTTCAATATTTTGGCTAACGTTGGTTTAAGTAGTGCGTTATTGGCTGTTGTTTTACCCAAAGTTCAGTTTGCATTTAGAAAAATATTAACTGGCTCAAATCTTGAACCGGGGATTAAGGTTTAAATAATAAAAATAGGGAGTAATTTTTTTTAAAATTACTCCTTATACAATATGACAAATTTTGTTTCGTAAGTATAATAATATTTATGAAGAAGGTTATTTCAATTTTAATTTTATCAGGGTTTTTAACAACAATGGCAACGCCTGTTTATGCTTGGTCGTGGCCTTGGAGTAAGGACAAAGGTTCGGCGTTGTCTGAGTCTTTGCCAAATACTGGGTATGCCGGAGAATTGCCTGACATAGATGCAGAATTTGAATATCTTAAACAAAATACAAAGAATAATAATATTTTTAGAGTAAATGAAAACGCTAAGGACGAAGACCTAATCCCGGCGCCACGTGAAGAAAAGATGTATATTGATATAATCAAGAAAAAAGACAAATTGTCTCAATATATTCATGATGTGAATGATATTGTGTTTATTCTGGAAAAGATAAAAACATCGATTATTCAAGGCGTCACAACACAGGTTTTTAACTCTCAGGTGAGTTATTTTATTGACCTTGCGTATTATCTTCAAAGAGAGTATGAGGGCAAGCCTGAGTCGAATTATATTTCGTACGGGAAAATAATGGAGCTTTCAAATCATTCATATAGCGTCGCATCTCTTCGTCGTGAATCATCATATTACGGAAAGTATCTAAGCTATAGCCAAGAAGGTTATGTTTATAGTCCGGATTATATAAATGAGCAGTTGCAATATTTGCTGGACGCAATCAACGAAGCTTTGCCTATCTTAAAAGATATTGAGTGATATAAATTATAATTTAGCTGTAAAAATTGTAGGGTGCGTTTATACGCACCGCTAGGACTAGCACATTTCTTCCTTGCTGAAAGCGTTCGCGTCTCCCTAAACCTGATAAGCAAAAAATATAAAAACTTTTGTTTCAAATTATTAATAATTTGTTATTTTTTCTTAAAATTGGGTATTATATTCTTATTATTGGATAATTAAGTTTATAGGAAAATAGTATGAAAATAAAAAAAGCGTTTAGCGTTGCGGAAATTCTATTGGTTGTCGCAATCTTGGGTATTGTTGCAATGCTTGTGTTGAATGTCATAAACGGTCAGGATAATCTACAAAAAGAGTTTATTCGTCGATATGAAATGTCTATCCCAAAATTGACGGATATTGCACAGTTTGCGGCACAAAAAGCAGATACGTATGAAGACTGGTGGGCGGATAGTAACGCGCTTTCAGGACTGGATTGCGAGGCGGAAAATCATTCTGATTGCCTTAAACGGGCGTTTTTGGCGGTTTCCCCTCAGTTAGAAGACTGTACAACCGATGATTGTAAATTGATATTATCAGAAGCAGACCAAAATGTTATTTCAACTATTTTTGCGTCTGTTGGTGCTTTAAAGGCTGATAACTTAGCTCATGTTAAAATGTCAACGGGGGCAACTTTGGGGTTATTGTATAACGATTCTGAATGTTTGACAGAATTGAAAGGTGCTGATAATAGAATTGTACGTGCATGCGGGCTTGTTTTTATTGACGTGAATGGTAATGAGCCGCCAAACAGATTACCAACGCAAGATGACCCATTTTCTGATAGATTTATGGTTGCAGTAACAAAAAATAGCGTGGAACATACGGAATTATTAAGCGTAGCGGCTAATTGCGCAGAAGGAACAACTTATGATACTGCTTTAAAAGCTTGTACTACAAATACCTGTTCTATTGATGCTGCAGCACGTGATTACAGTGCGAAGGTAGAAGATGCTCATACCTCTGCTCCTGATCTAATAACAAAAGTTTATCCGGATGGCGAAGATAAGACTAATTGTTATACTGTTCATTGTCGTACGGGCGCACATCCAAGTAAAGCGTATGAGTGTCCAGATGTGTGTAAGGATGCTGCAGGTACTCCAACTGGAGAAGTTCGTGAAGGTGGTATATATTTATCCAACGGTGGTGTAATCGAAGATTTTGAATGGAGTGAAAAAATGTGTTGCACTCCAGTCAATAACCAAACAGACTTAAATAACATAAGAAATAACCTTTCCGGCACCTATTGCTTAATGGCTGATATTGATTTTGACCCGAATGGCGCAGGTGTATCAACAGATGCGTCTAGAGGTTGGATTCCTATAGGTACAAATACAACTCCATTTACAGGAAAATTTTATGGTAATGGGCATAAAATAAGTGGACTAAAAATTAGTAAAGAGTCAGCCTGTGGCGGTAGTCATGGTGGGTCTTGTGATAGCACTTATATAGGGCTTTTTGCTATGGCAAATGGCGCTGTAATATCTGATTTAGAGTTGGTTGATATTGATTATTCATTTGGTGGCGGTAGTGCTTCCACTTCTGCACCGACTAGTGTTGGGGGGGTGGTTGGTTATTCGTATTTAACCACGCAAATATCTAATGTTAAAGTTGGTGGGACGATTTCAACTACAGGAATTGAAACAACTGGAGATGTTAGAATTGGTGGAATTAGTGGAAGAGCTGCGCAAATTTATGATTCTGTAAGTAATGTGAATATAACTTTAAATTCTGTTAAAGCGCCTGTTTTTGTTGGTGGAATTACAGGTAATGATGGGGATAATGATGGGGTCGTGAATAATGGCTCAATAACGATTGCAAGAGCTAATTCTAAAAATACAAAAGTTGGTGGCATTTGTGGTATTTGTTCTGAGGTCTATAATTCTATAAATAATGGTGCAGTATCCGTTACGTCTACTAGTGGTGGGCTTGTTGAAGCTGGCGGAATTACAGGAAACGGAGAGGGAAAAATAATTTCTAATGTCGTAAATACTGGCAATGTCTCAATAGATTCCAAAGGAACAAACATGGCTGGTGGCATAGTTGGTGCTATGGCAACAAGTGGTAATTCTAGCACTGGAACACTTAAAAATATTTATAATCAAGGTACTATAACTGCTAAGAGTGGTTCAGATAATAAGCAAGGTGGTACTGGTTATTTAGGCACTGGTGGGGTTACTGCAACAACTGATAGTACTGTTGCACCATTAAAAATCTACATGGATTCAAGGGTGTCTAGTCCAAAGACTGGACACTATGACGTTTTGAATACTCAAAATGCATTGATTCTGGAGGGGGCTGATGCTTATTCTATTTGGGCGTACAGAACACCGGCTGAAGGTGCGGAATTAAGTCCAACAGACACATTGGTGTTTAGATGGCAGTGCAAGCCGTACAGGGAAGACGGGTTTGATTGCTGTAGACCTCGTTATGCCGGATGGGAGCCGGATTTGCCAGTGTGTCCTGCACCGTAGAGCGTAATGAGCTAAAAGCCAAAGTCCTTGTGGTGCGTATAAACGCACCCTACAGTTCTGTACAGCTCCCGAAATGAGTTCGGGATGACGATTATTCATTGTGTTGTTTTTTTAATTATTAAAAAATTCTTTATTGTTTTTCTTCAAAAAAATGCGCCGTATGTGTGGCGCATTAACAAATAAAATTAGTTCCAAATCTCGTTGCCCCAAGGAATACACATTCTTGTAGCATCGTCTCAAAAGAAGTATAAGCCTTTTTAGGTGGTTTCTTTTGGGTTTCGGCAATTTTTTCTGCTGTATGTTCGTATTCTTCAGCAATCGCCAAAGTATAACGCTTAAACGGATTTTGTTCCATAGTTATATTCCTCTCATTAAATCTTATTCAATCTCATTAGCTACCGTAAGCAAAATCTTTTGCCCCATCGGATATCATCTTATCTACACCATCTTGCATAGTGTTCAGCGATTGTAGTTGATTTTCTATCTGAATTTTTTCGGTTTCCAGCTGTTTTTCTTTAGCGTTAAACTGCGCCATCATCGTTTGCCGCGCCATGCAGAACTTGTCCCAATTCATTACATCTATGGCGACATCTGATTCGTCATCTTTCCCCGTCATTGCCATAGCGTGATTTGTGTATTCATTATACATCCGTTGTTGTTCTTCAGATGATTGTAACGTCAGGTTTTGTAGTGTATGCGTTATCATCATGAGTCTGTGCTCAAGATTAGCTTTTTGCATAATAATCATAAAACTTGTTACGCATGGCATTGCAAATGACATATTAAATTCTCTCTTTCTCTAGTTCTCTCTTAAAACTTGTTAAATATTGTGGTTGTAATTTTTATATCTCTCGTATATATATAAAGTTTTTTTATATAAAAAGATTGCCTTTTTTATATAAAACTATTTACAATCTGTTACAAATATACTAAAAAGCCTATAATTTAAATGTTTAAGTTATGTTTACCATTTTGAAAGACGTTAATTTTGTTGTAAAATATTAGTATGGGAATAATTTAAATAAAAGGGGAGAAAATGAATATTAATCAGTATTTAGAACATACATTGCTAAAACCTAATGCGACAAAAGAGGAGTTAATTAAATTGTTTGACGAGGCAATAAAATATGATTTTTTAGGGGTTTGCGTTAATCCAGTTAATGTCGCATTTGCAAAAGAATATTTGAAAAATAGTAATGTTAAAATTGTTACTGTGTGTGGGTTTCCATTAGGCGCCAATGTCTCCGATGTTAAGGCTTATGAGGCAACGCGTGCTATTGAAGATGGTGCAGATGAGGTTGATATGGTAATTAATATATCAGCTTTAAAAGATAAAAATTATGAGCTTGTGAAATCAGACATTGAAACGGTTAAAAAAGCTTGCTCAGACAGGGTTTTAAAGGTTATTATCGAGACGGATTTGTTGACAAAAGAAGAAATAGAAAAAGTTTGTAGTCTTTGTGTAGAGGCAAAAGCCGATTTTGTAAAAACGTCAACCGGATTTGTAAAAGATGGGGTTGGTGCAAAAGTAGAAGACGTTGCATTGATGTATAAGACTGTAAGTCCCTATGGATTGAGGGTTAAGGCGTCAGGCGGTGTTCGTGATATAGAAAAAGCAAAGTTGGTTGTTGAAAATGGCGCTTCTAGAATAGGAACATCTTCGTCTGTAAAAATTATTGGGGGCTAAGCCTATCTTTTAGGGAAGAGGAAAAACCATTGAATTGGTTAATGAAGATAATTTTTATATTAGTTTTAAGCTTTCTAAGCGGTTTTGGATGCTTAGAGGCTTTTGCTGATATAAAAATTAATAATGTGAATTTTGATAATTCAAATAAATTTATGTTTTTATCCACTTCAAATACTGTGGCGACTGAATCAAATGAAATTTCTTCAATGACCTTAAAAAAGCCTAATAGAATATTTTTTGATATAAATAACGCCGTTTTGACACAGCCTAATGAAACTTGGTATTTTAGAAACAGTAACATAACTCAGATAAAAGTTTCGCAATTTTCGACAAACCCTAATGTTGTAAGAGTTGTTTTTTATTACACATCCAATTTTAATCCTAAAAATATAAGTGTAATAAATGTTAAGGGCAATTATTTATTTAAATATGGTGAAATAACCCCAACTCAAAGTAGCTTTACAAAGTCTTATAGAACTTTGCGTATTGAAGAAGGCGATTATTTAGAAAAAACCGTTTATATCCCTCAAAGTGCATCTTCTCAAGAACCTCAACAAAAAGATTTAACTAATGTGAATTTGCAAAATATACAAAATGCGTTTTCTCAAGTAAGTAAACCTGCATTGGACTCTAAATCTTTTAGTTCTTCAAATATAGTTCCCACAAATTTTAACTGGAGTAAGGTTTTTAAATTAAGAACAAATTATTTTCTCTCAAGAGTTGATATAAAACATGGAAATATTTTGTTGTTGGGGGCTGGGCGATTACAGATTGAAAAACCGCTTTATTTGACTAATCCTTCAAGGGTGGTTTACGATTTGCCCAATACGATGGTTTCACAAAGATTTAAAAACGTAGAAATTCAGATTTCAGAAAAAGAAACCTTGAAGGTCGGTCAATTTGAGCCTTCAAAAGTAAGACTTGTTATAACAACAGATAATCCACAAGAATATTTGCCTATTTATTCTGCTGATGGGCAGGGCTTGCTGTTGGGGAATGAAAATAGATTAAGTGGTATTAAGTTGTATGAAAATTCTGCACAGATTTTGAAAACTACGGCAAGAGCAGAAAATTCTATTACGGATGTTTTTTCAGAAACGTATGCAAATCCTATTGTTTATTCTGTAAAAGAAGTTGACAAAAAACTTGAAGTTATGGTTTTTAATGCTGTTGGGTTTAATGAAGAAATATTTAAAAAGACAATTTCATCTACTAATTTAAAATCAGCAAATGCGTATCAAATGAAGGGTGGTGGGGTAAAATACGAATTTCCTTTAAAAGAAAATATGGAAATAGATATTTATTCTCGCGAAGATGGTCGGCAATTATACGTAAGGTTAAAAGATAAACAAGTTTTGCCTACTACAAGAACGATAAAATATGGTAATACTAAGTCTAGTGGGTTGATAATCATTGACCCGGGGCATGGTGGTATTGATGGCGGTGCGGTTAAGGCAGGAATTAATGAAAAAGATATAAATCTTGAAGTTTCTAAAATGATTGCTCAAATATTAAATAAAAAAGGTTACAAAGTGGAGCTTACTCGTTGGGATGATAGAACTATGTCTTTGGAAGAGCGTGTTGAGTTTTCAGATAAGAAAAGAGCAGAAATTTTTGTAAGTATTCATGTGAACTCTAGTGTAAGCGCTGAGCCTAATGGAATTGAAACTCATTGGTGGACTGATGATGGGTTTAAATTAGCTGAAGTCGTTCACGATGAATTTGCTAAAAAGGTTAAGGCTGAAGATAGGGGGCTGATAAAATCTAAGTTCTATGTTATAAATCATACAAAAGCTAAATCAATTTTAGTTGAAATTGGTTTTATTTCGAACGATAATGAACGTAGTGAGTTAGTTACTCAAAGCAGAAAACAAAAAACTGCCGAAGGTATAGCCGAAGGTATTATTAAATTTGTAAAAAAAGAAGGTATTAAATAAAATGGATAAAAGAGCGATTGGAGTTTATGATTCAGGAATAGGCGGAACAACTGTTTTTAAAGATTTAGAAAATATTTTGCCTAATGAAAATTATATCTATTTTGGTGATACGAAAAACCTTCCTTATGGTACAAAAACAAAATCTGAGTTATTGGAAATTTCCGGTTTGATATTTGATTATTTCAAATCTCGTGATGTGAAAGCAGTTGTCATGGCTTGTAACACAACATCGTCAAATGTTTATGAAGAAATGAAAGAAAAATATGATTTTGAAATTTATCCAATAATACAAGTTGCATCTAAATGTATTGCTCCTCGATACAGTGGTAAAATAGGAGTTTTGGCAACTATTGCAACGATAAATTCTAATAAGTATAAAATAGAATTAACAAAACATAATTCCGATATTGAAGTTATACAACAAGCGTGTCCTGATTGGGTTAAGGTTGTTGAAAGTGGAGATTATTATAGTAATGAAAGCCTGTCAATTCTTAAAAAATCTTTAAATCCAATTATTGAAGCTGGTTGTGAGAATGTTGTTTTAGGTTGTACCCATTATCCATATTTGACGACGGTTTTAAAAAAATTAAGCGAAAATAAAATTAATTTTATCAACCCAGCAAAAGATTTTACAAATTTTATAAAAGAAGATTTGACACAAAAAAAATTGTTAAACGATAAAAGAGATTTTGAACCTCAATTTTATGTTTCTTCAAATCCTGAGAATTTTATGGAAGTATCAAAAGCTTTTTATGAATTGAAAACATTGCCTGAAGTTGTTTCTTTATAGAATTAAATAAAAAAATGAGTCTTTAAACTATAAAGACTCATTTTCTTGTGAATTTTGTATCTATTAAGAAATTCTACCTGGAACTACAACTCCACCTTTTAAATTCTTTTTGTAGAACTCTACGTGAGGTTGAAGTACGCTATCCAAAACTTCCGGAAATGCTGTATTTGTCATTGTTTTTTCAACAATTTCTTGATAAACAGTAGCAAATGCACGAAGTTGAGTCATCGCACCAGCTGCTTGAGGAGTCATTCCCATACCTTTAGTTTCTATTGTTTCTAAGAAGAATGTGCCAGAAACTTCATAAGATTTTGACAAGGCATCAATGTAGCTTTCTGCATTTTCTCTGCAAACACCACAATCAGCAGGAACTGTCAACGCGAAAGCCAATTTATTAGCTGGGTTGAAATGTGCTTCAGCACTGTGGTGCATAGCGTCTGGAACTTTTGCAACTTGTTTTAATGTATCTTTTACAGATTCGTTTTGCATTTGTGCATGCCAGTAAACAGTGTTTTCGAATATTGCACCCATGTATTGATGAACGGATGGTAAAACACCGCTTAATTTTGCATCTGCCCAGAAAATACCCTCTTTCAACGCATCATTTACGTTTAAATCCGCCGTTAAAGAGTCAGCAGAAACTGCTTGTGCAGCGTTTAACATAGCAACCATGTCTTCTTTTTTCATACCTGCATAAGCCAATGAGAATAAAGCATGGTCATCAAATGCAGAAAAACGACCACCAACATCATCATGGATAAACAAATCGCCAATCCATCTATTTTCGATTGATGTGCGACGAAGTTCGCTTTTTTCAGCGTTAGCATCTGTTACTGCGATAAAATGTTTGTGAGCTAATTTTGAAGCTTCTTCTTGTGATTTGCCTTGAGCGACATAAGCATCTGTAACCATTTGAAGTAATCTTAAAAATCCGTCTTTTGTT
This sequence comes from Candidatus Gastranaerophilaceae bacterium, assembly GCA_045635965.1. Lineage (GTDB taxonomy): Bacteria > Cyanobacteriota > Vampirovibrionia > Gastranaerophilales > Gastranaerophilaceae > RGIG2134. The sequence goes on along the minus strand of JAZTWQ010000005.1, from coordinate 47,807 downwards.
TCAAAAGTTGAGCCTGATTTTGAAGCTATCATATAGTTAGAGTCTAAAACATTGCCCAATCTATATAGATATCTTTCTAAACTTGCAGAATCTACATCTGAGTAAAATTCAATAACGTCTTGTCTAACGTTAAGACCGTTAATTGAAAGCATGTGTTCTACTGTATGTTTTGAACCACCGATACCCATAACCGATAACTTTTTAGCACCTGTTTGATTTCTTAAACCATCAGCTAAAGAATAAATTTCATCAACTCTTTTTGCTTGTTCTTGTGGCAACTTAACCCAATTTAAAAATTGTCCTTTTTGATTAGCTCTAGATGAAAATTCATTTACAAACGCAGATACTTTTGATGAGTATTTATCAAAATCTACTCCGCTAAATTTTGTAATAAGACTTGAATTTTTTGTTAACATAAAAACCTCTTTCTTAATTTGTGTATTATAATTCGTCTGAATATTTATAATCTATGTTTAAAATACGTTTAGCTCTATTAATAAGTTTAGCATCTTCTTTTGCATGTTGTGCTTCAATTTGTGCTTTCATTTGCATAATTTCTTCGTAAGTTGCATTTTCAGCATCAGGCATAATTGAAGGGTCTGGCAAAGTGCTTACAAAATTTTGCGCAGCTTCTATATCTGACTCCAAAGCTAACCACTTAAATGATTTAATCAATGTAAGTGGTTTTGCAACATCACCTCTAATTACAACTTGGAATTTTGTTGTACTCAAATCTGAAAACTCATTAACAAAATTAGGTAGCGCATCCATTTCAGCTTGAGTTACGGACTCACAGAAGAATTGGAATGCTTGTGCTGCCATGACATTTAACCCTGGGGTAACCTTTACAAGGTTTATAGGGTTAAGTGCCGCCAATGGTCCAAGAAGGTTAGAAAACTGCGAACCCATTCTAGCACGCAATTTCATATCAGCTGTGTTTTCTATCAAATCAAAAGCTCCGGCAATGTGTACACAAAGCACTTTTCCTACCGTTGTAATTGGGTTAATATTTGCAATTCCGTTTGCAAATTCTAGGTGCCCATCTAGATTTTGAAAATGTGAACTTTCAATTGTTGCGAATGCGTTTATAACGCTTCCTAATGTTGTTTGGAAAAACTTAGAGTCTCTAATGTTTTCAGCAAGAATTAAGTTTTCAATTTTTCCAAATGGTCCAAGTTGACCATCTTTGATATTAAAATCAACTGTGCCATATAATGAGCGCATTTGCTCAATTTGATTAGGCGCGGCTGCATTCATTGTAATATCGGTTTTAAAACTTGCTGTTCCCGCTAGAGTATCTTTCATATTGGCTAAAGTAAGCAAAGCTTTTTCTACATCAAAGTTTTTGCCATTAACTTTAACGGCAAGCAATGAATTTAGTAAATTCATGTTAACGTTTCCGTTAATAGTTCCACCCATAGACGTAGTTTTCAAGTTATCAAGTTTAAATAAGTTGTTTTTTAATGTGATTTTTCCTGTTGTGTTATTTGCAATTACAGGTGAAGCATCAATTTTCTTGAAGTTAATGTTGCCATTTTTTAACCACACAGGAATGTCAGCAGGTGCTGAAGTGTTTGTGTTTGTTGAAGAGTTTTGTGGTATTAGTTTTGTTGCGGCAATTGCTACTTCATTTAATTTTGCGATATCAATATTATTCGAATTTATATTTAGTGAAGGTAAAACAACTAATGGTAATGAATTTAAATCTATATCACCATTAATTTTGAAGTCTGAGCCATTGACAAGTAAATTATTAACGGCAAAGTCTAGTTTTCGTTCGCGCATATCGGCGTATGCTTCTTCCATATTGATAAATAATTCAGGAATGTTTAAATTTAAAATTTTGAAAATTCCTCTTATTTTAGGCTGAATAGCGTCACCAAAAGCAAATAACATTGTTTTATCAAGCGTAAATTCAGAGTCTTTTAGTGCATATATAGAGCCTTTCATTTCTTTTGGAACAATGAATTTAAATAGGTTTATGTATGGTGTTTCTCCTAGTCCTGTTATTGTTGAATCAACCATTACAACTTGTTTTGAGTCTATTAAGTTAGCATCGAAATCCGATGTGAAAGGTGTGTAAGAATCTTTACTATAAAGCCCTGTGTCTTTGATTTTTAGGCGATTGCCTTTGTAGTCAATATGAGCTTGGAAAATGTTTTGTTTCCCTTTTAAATTGTTGAATGTTATTGGTGTAAAATAGTTGTTTTCATCAGTCATAAGCTGAGCCAGAAGAACCAATTTTTTCATAGTGCCATTTGCATTAAAGTAAAGAGGCATGCTGCCTTTGCCATCTATAAAATGGCTAGCTTCTTTGCCTGCAAGTACTTTTAAATCTTCTGCAAAGATTTTTCCATCTGAAACAAAGTTGATTTCAGGATTTGTTAAATAATTTAGTATTTTTCCATGAAAATTGATTATACTTGAGTTATTTAATTTAAACCCAGAACGAAGTATACAAATATCCTTTTCATCAATATTGAGTGCAATTAATGGGAAATAAATTGAGGAATTATTAGCTGGTAATGAAAACTTAAAGTTTTTGTTTGCTATTGTACCATCAATCGCCGGAAAAGTTGTATCAAGCTTGATGTCTAAGTCTTCATTTGTAATTGAGAATGCATTTTTTCGCTCTACAAAATTAAAATCTTTTAGTCCTATATTTATAACCGCTCTGGCTTTTTTTAGTTCTCCTTTTATATGAGAGTTTAATGATAACTCCCCTGAATTTAGTTTGAACTGTTGTTTAAGTGATGCCGGCGCAAAAACGTCATAAATTTCTTTTAATGAAAGCCCTGTGGTGTACAATGTTAAGTCTGCAACTGCTTTGTTGTTTATTTGACCATGAGCCAATAAATCTGTGCCATTTATGTTTACTTTAGCGTTTTTAATATCCAGAATATTGTTATCTAGGCTAATATTTGCATTAGCATCTTTTATTAATAATCCAACTTTTTTGTCAGATAATCCGCCTTCTTTGACCAATATAGAGCCAGCAGATTTCCATTTTTTAAAGTTTGTTTTAATCTTGCTATCAACAACAAAATATCCTTGTCCTTTAATATCTTCTAGTGTATTTGGAATGCAAAATGTATCAAGAATTGCTTTTGCAAAGATAATTAAATCATTGTAGTAGATTTTGGATGTTATAAAATTCAAATCAATGAACGGGCGTTTCCCATATCCGACTTTTCCTGTAGTTGATAATCTTGCGTTTGGGTTTACATATAAATCTGTGTCAATAAATGCTTTTTTGCCTAAAAATTCAAGCTTTAGGAAACTATCCGGCAATTTGTACTCGGATAAAGTTAAAGAAAGATTATCAACATTAGAATAACCTCTAATTATTATCCCTTTTTTTGTGTCTCTAATTTTAATATCTGTATCAATATTTGCTTTTAAATCGTATGTTTTATAAATATCAATTGGGTTAACAAAAGGTATCTCTAAGCGTTGCGTGTCATCATCTTCCTCGTCAAGCGATGGAGGGAATGTTGGGATGAAAGTGTTAATTGCTATTTGTGCGTTTATTTTTTCTTTGTTGTCTATTAGGATGTGTGCATCTGTTTTAACTTTAGCCTTTTTACCATTATAGTATCCCAAAATAAATTCAGTGCCGCTTAATGTCATATTTTGAGAGTTTTTAGGGTCATTTATTGCAACTTTATAATCTTTTAAAGTTAATGATGGAACAATGATTTTTACTATTGAAGGGTCAAAAGAAGAAGTCGTGTCAGCAGTTTTAATTTTTGAAAAATCTTCTTTTTGTGCATTGACAATGTCTTCTACCAATTTAATAACTTTATATTGTTCACCATTTTGTATGTCAAGGTTTATGATTGGAGTAGTGATTTCTGCTGTTGAAACTCGAGCACTTAGTAATAATAAGTGTGGTAGTGATAAACGAACTTTTATTTTATCAGTTGATAATAAGTTGCTATTATCCGGTAAGTTGACATTCAAACCTTCGATAATAACACCGGCATGTAACAGTGGAGTTGTTGTTATTTCTGCGTTGGTAAAATCAACATTCAACATTGCTTGTTCTTTAGCTAGTTGTTGAATTAATGGTTTGAATTTGTTTAAATCTACTGCATTTGGTAAAATTAGCAAAAATGAAATGTATAGAATTGCTAATAAACTTAAAACTGAAATTCCCAATATTTTAAAAAATTTTTTCATTTAATATACCTCAACAAACTCTAATATTAGCCTATCGCAAACCAAACAAATTATACAGAATTTGTAAAGTTTTAAAACAAGAAATTACAAGATTAATTGTGTGCCAAGTAATAATCTGTGAGAATCAAGCTGGTTTTGTGTCTGACAATAAATATAGTTTAATATTAATTTCATGGCTTGACCTTTTACGTAGTAATTTAAGCCAGCTGTGTATTCTCTTCTATTATTGTGTTTAACTTTTTTGTCTTGGTCAAATTCATCATATCTGGCAATTAATTCTACCTTAGGTGTTAAATGATATCCAAGAGTTGTGTACCACCCTTCTCTATCTTTGTTGCTTAATCCAGTTGCTCCGTTTGAACCATCAGCGGTAGCAAATTCTGAACGCATCCAAATCCTTTTGTATTCATAGCCTAGATACGCGCCAGTTACAAAGAAATCAACATTGTTTCTGTCTCCGGTAACAATTCCTGCTCCTGTAGTTAATTTGCCATATTTTCCGTTAGTTTTTGCTAGTGGTTTTGCGCTTACCCACCCATCAAATTCAACCCCTGGAATAAATTCTGTGAAGAATGTGTCTGAGCTGTATCCTCCGATGTCATAGTTTACTATATCGTAATCGCTTCTAACTCTAACACCGGCTTTTCTTACTGCTCCAAAATGTCTGGATATTTGAGAACGATTAATTAGTGGTAAAGTATACGGAGATTGAGCCCCCTCAAAGCCAACCCCTGGGCGAGAGTTTCCGAATAAAATTGAGTGGTTTTTAATTCTGTGTGTTTGAAAGTAAGCATCTTGGACAAACATTTGGAAAAAGTTCCTATGAGCAGGTGTAACGTCAAACATTAATGCAAAATCTTCTGTCCCTGTTCTCATTTTACCGTTTAATAGAATATTGATGTTATTTGATGTGTAGTTGACAGACGAATTATCTCCTTGTGGAAAATCAGCGCTCATCAAGGTTCCGAATGAACCCCATAAATGTAATTTTTCAACCGGACCTTTTTCTAACTCCCATGTTAGGGACTCGGCAAGTAATGCAGGTACTGTGTTTGTGTTTTCAACTTGTAAAGAATAGATACTTTTAACGTTTTTAATTATTTTGCTATAGAATGGATTACTTTCTAATGCATTGTTTAAGTTTTCTGTTGTTTGTATGTTTATATTTTGTTCTTCAGTATCTAAAAAGACCGGCGTGTCATACAACTCAGATGCTTCTTCTCGTTCTTGGATAGCTTTTTCTATTTCAATATCTTTTTCAACCGCACTATCAACTTGCGCGCTTAATTGGATTTCAGTGGCGAAGCAAGGTTGCATTCCACAAAAAAATAATACTAATAATATCCCGAGTAAAACCTTTTTCATATTTATCATCTGAAACTTCCACTTCTATAAATCATAATAAAAAAATAAAAAAATATTATTAATCATTAATAAATGTAAATAGTGTTGAAGATAAATTAATTGCTAAAAAACAAACGTCATTCCGAACTTGTTTCCACTACTGTCCCAAATAATTTTAATTGTTTTAATGAATAAAAATGGCATTCAAAATTCAATCCAGACATAAAATCAATGCCAAAATTAAGCCTTCATGCCGAACTTTACCGATATCGTACGCTTCGAGCAAGCTCTCAGCTACGATATCGATAAAAAGAAAAACGGCGCCCACGCTACGCCCTAACAGAAAATCTGGACATTCTTTTGTTTAAAAACGAGACGGGCTTCGCTTTTTACGGGGGCAGGTGACTCTAACGCTCCCCCAGAACCCCCTAGTTAAGTCAGGGGCTTTAGCCCCCGAACCCCCTTGATTTAATTCCTAAATTTATTTCTAGGCTAATAAAATTTTTAAACGCTCAATTTGATACAAATATTAACTTGAAATTTGTGCTTATTGTAGTAGAATACTGTATGCACAGGATTGTCGAAACATTCAATGAGTGGTACTACATTAGATTATAAGAGGAAGCAACATTGGCTTTAACATTTCAAGAATTAATTTTAAACTTATCAAAATTTTGGTCAGATTACGGTTGTATTATTCAACAACCTTACGATATAGAAAAAGGTGCCAGCACAATGAACCCAGCTACATTTTTGCGTTCATTGGGCCCTGAACCATGGAATACTGCAATGGTTGAACCTTGCCGTCGTCCAACAGATGCGCGTTATGGGGAAAACCCAAACAGACTTGGGCACTATTTCCAATATCAAGTTATTTTAAAACCATCACCAGATAACGCTCAAGAACTTTATTTAAAAAGCTTGGAAGCTATGGGGATAGATTTATCTAAACACGATGTTAGATTTGTTGAAGACAACTGGGAATCACCTACTCTTGGTGCTGCTGGTGTTGGCTGGGAAGTTTGGCTTGATGGAATGGAAGTAACTCAATTCACTTATTTCCAACAAGTTGGTGGACTTGAAATTAAACCTGTCGCGCTTGAACTTACTTATGGCTTAGAAAGAATTGCAATGTACCTACAAAATGTTAATTCTGTATACGATGTAATGTGGAATAATGAATTAAAATACGGTGATATTTATTTGCAAAATGAAATAGAACAATCTAAATATAACTTTGAATATTCATCCGCAGAAAGATTGTTCTCTATGTTTGATTTATTCGAGCAAGAAGTAACAAGCTGTGTTGAAGCAAGCTTAGTTTTACCAGCTTATGATTATGTATTAAAATGCTCACACACATTTAACTTACTAGATGCACGTGGCGTTATATCAAAAGATGAGAGAATAAACTTCATAAATCGTATTAGAAGAATGGCTGCTATGGTTGCAAAACTTTATGTAGAACAAAGAGAAAAACTAGGATTTCCTCTTTTAAAAAACAAAATAGTAGCAGTAAAATAGCTTACAAATATAATTATTAGCCACATATAAGGGAAAAAAATGAATTTAAAAAGCACGTTATTATGCTTGATGAGAAACCTTATCAGATGCAAAAACCCTGATGAATTAATTTCTCAATCACAAAAGGCAGGTTTAAGTAAAAGTTTAACAGCTATAGACTTAATTATTTTAGGTATAGGCGCAATTGTAGGCTCTGGTATCTTTGCAATAGTAGGTATTGCAGCAGCTGGTAGTATAGACAGCCCTGGAGCAGGACCTGCGCTCTCTATATCAATGATTATTGCGGCATTTGCATGTATATTCTCAGCTTTATGCTATTCTGAATTTGCAACAATGATACCTGTAGCTGGTGGTGCTTATACTTATACATTTGCAACTCTTGGTGAATTCGGTGCCTGGATGGTTGGCTGGGTATTAATGCTAGAATATGCAATTGGTTTTATTGCCGTTGCTTGCGCGTGGTCAAATCATTTTATGCAATTTATGAAAGGATTTACATTCTTACCAGAATGGCTTTCAAATCCTCCTGTATGGTTAGTTAATGATGTAAAAACAGCAACAAAAATTGTTACAGATGCAGGACTTGATGTACAAAGTGCTCTACCGTCTATTGGAAACTTTCATATTGCAATTAACCTACCAGCTATAATAATCATATTATTGACCACCTTTGTTTTGGTTAGAGGTACAAAAGATTCAACAAAAATGGCCGGAATAATGGTAGCCGTTAAATTAGCTGTAATTGGTTTATTTGTATTAGTTGGTATGTTTTATGTAAAACCGGAAAACTGGGTACCTTTCGCACCTAACGGTATAGATGGTATTTTTGCAGGTGCATTTTTGATATTCTTTGCTTATATTGGATTTGATGCATTAGCAACAACAGCAGAAGAAACCAAAAACCCACAAAGAGATTTACCTATTGGTATTATAGGTTCATTATTAATGACAACAGTTATTTATGTTTCTGTTGCATTAGTTTTAACCGGTATTTATCCAACAAGTGGAGCTGTTAGTGCAGAATTTTTGAAAGCTCCAATGGCATTTGTTATGTCAATGGTTGGACAAGACTGGGCTGCTGGATTAATATCTATTGGTTCTATTGCAGGTTTAACATCAGTACTTTTAGTATTAGAATTAGCAGCAACTAGAATTTTATACGCAATGAGTCGCGATAACTTTATATCTACTCGTTTCCAAGCAATACATCCTAAATTTAAAACCCCTCATGTTTTAACCTGGACAGTAGCTGGAGTTTGCGTTTTAGGAACACTAACATTAGATTTGAATGTAGCAGCAGAGCTTTGCAATTTTGGAACATTTACATCTTTTATAATTGTTTGCGTAGCAGTTTTAATATTAAGAAAAACAGACCCAAACAGACACAGACCGTTTAAAGTACCATTTTCACCATATTTTCCACTTGCAGGAATTTTATGTTGTTTATTCTTGATGATAATGAAACTTCAAGAACAATCTGATTCAGCACTATTATTCCCACTATGGTTAATTATTGGTATTGCTATTTATGCTACATACGGATACAAAAAAAATAGAGAACTAGAAAACAAACAAAAAACTGAAAACAAAGAAACAACAGAAAAGAAAATTGGAGTGTAAAAATTGGCTAGCCAGTTCATTAATAACTTATTGAAAAGAAAAACACCTGACGAAATCATAAGCGAATCAAGTAGTTCAGGATTAAAAAAGACATTGAATGCATTTGACCTTATAATTTTAGGTATCGGCGCCGTTGTTGGAACTGGAATATTCACAATAGTAGGCGTAGCGGCTCAAGGCGGTATTGACGGCGTTGCGGCTGGTCCTGCATTGGTTATTTCAATGATAGTCGCAGCAATAGCTTGTTTCTTTTCGGCTTTGTGCTATTCTGAGTTTGCATCGATGATACCAACTGCTGGAAGTTCTTATTCTTATACTTATGCAACAATGGGAGAATTTGCAGCGTGGATGGTTGGATGGATTTTAATGCTAGAATACGCAATCGGAAACATAGCAGTTGCAAGTGCTTGGACTGGATACTTTTTCCATTTTCTAAAAGGATTTCCATTCCTTCCAGATTGGTTATTAAATCCACCATTATGGCTTGTTAATGATTACCGTTCAGCGATAAAAATATGCCAACAACAAGGACTTGATCCACATGCTCAAATCCCTTATTTATTTGATACAATCCCTGTTGCGATAAACGTACCTGCAATTATTATAGTTTTATTAATTTCTGTAATATTGGTTAAAGGTATTAGAGAATCAACAAGATGGGCTAGTGTAATGGTTGCAATAAACATTAGCGTAATTACAACATTTATTATTGCTGGAATGTTTTATGTAAAACCTGACAACTGGACACCTTTTGCACCAAACGGGTTTGAAGGTATATTTATGGGCGCATTCATAATTTTCTTTGCTTATATAGGGTTTGATGCAATTTCAACAACAGCAGAAGAGACAAAAAATCCTCAAAGAGATTTACCTATTGGTATTATTGGAACATTAGTAGCTTGTACAATTTTATATGTAATTGTAGCTCTTATTTTAACAGGAATGATTCCATATCAAAATATAGATTTTCAAGCACCATTAGCGCACGCAATGCGTCTTGTAGGTAAAGACTGGATAGCATTTATAATTTCAATCGGTGCCTTGGCTGGATTAACTTCGGTGTTATTAATTTACCAACTTGGAACTACAAGAATATTATTTACAATGAGTAGAGATAAATTTTTACCTCGCTCACTACAAAAATTACATGATAAATTTCAAACTCCACACATTTTGACTTGGGTTACCGCTGCGGTTGTAATCATTGGTGCTTTGTTTATGGATATTGAAATATCAGCAGACTTGTGTAATTACGGGACATTTACGTCCTTTATTATTGTTTGCATTGGTGTTTTAATTTTGCGTAAAAAAGAACCAAACAGACCTAGACCGTTTAAAGTTCCACTTGTTCCATTAACGCCAATAATAGGAATTATCTGTTGTTTGGGATTAATGCTTTGTAAACTTAAAACTCTTTCTAGTTCCGCAATTATGTTCCCTATTTGGCTTGTAATCGGTGCAGCTATTTATTTTGCATACGGATATAGGCAAAATAGACTTGAAGAATTAAGAATAATCGCAAGAAAACGCAGAGAAGAAAAACAAGTTTTGAAATAAAAATAATTAAAATATTTTTAAATATATGTTAAATTTTATTATGATTAGCAAAGAAAAAATATTATACATAATTGCAGGTGCAAATGGTAGCGGGAAAAGTACATTCGCAGAGATTCTTTTAAAAGAAAAAGAATTAGACTTTCTAAATGCTGATGAAATAGCAAAAGAAATTGCACCTAATGCAATTAACAGTGTTCCTGCTTCTGCTGGGAAAGAATATTTTAGAAGATTATCGCAATTTTTTAAAGAATCGTTCGAATAATAAATCAAGCTAGAAAACAGCATTATAAAATAATCCTTGTTTATTCATTTTTGCAAAACCGTACAAATTGTATTGAACGAGTTAGATTTCGCGTTAAAAATGGTGGGCATAATGTACCAGAAGAAGATATTATTCGTAGATATTATAAAAGTATAGTAAAATTTTGGGATGAATATCGTTTAATAGTTGACGAATGGAGCCTATTTTTTAATGGTTATAACTATGCACCAGCAATTGTATCTTATGGAAACTTTGAAAATTATGTTATAATAAATGAAGAATTACAATCGATGTTTGATAAAATATATAAATTCGCAAAGGAAACCTTATAATGAACTATAAAGAAGCATTAGAACTTCAAAATATGTTTACAACAGCGGCACAGATTGCAAAAGCGCGCAATCAACATGAATATAATTATAAAATTCAAGAAGCTGCTTTTATTGAGATGTTCAAAAAAGCTTTTCCTGCGTTGCGTGATAATATCAACTTTATTAACATAGCAAAAAATTGTTATAATAAATAATGGATATATTTACATCGTTGGAGGTATAAAAATGAAAATTCAAAAATTTCCATCTTTTAGTTATAAATTGCCAAATGGGGAAAATGTAGTAGCAACAATGCGTCACGGTGTGGTTACGTTGGTTGGCGATAAAAATGGCGTTCGACAAATGGATTTAAGAAGTTTTTTGAATAAAATAACTACTATAATGGAACGCTCACCCGAAACTGATACAATCAATATTTCTTCTATAAAAAATAAAATGTAGGGTAAAATGCACCCTACAAAACTTGTTATTGATTTTATTGTCAGGCTATGTCTGACCTACCTTGCTAAAAGGTAAAACCAACAATAAAAAGAAATTTAAACCATATCTTCTGTTTTGTATAAGAAATAGCCTTCATAATTATAACTTGCATCAATTCCTTTCATATAAACCTCCCTATCATTTATATCAGGAGTTAATGCTTGTCGTAAAAGTTCTTTTATTTCAACAGTTTTAATAGGACTGCGTTCCATGGCAAGCAAATAATCTTCTTTATCAACTTTTGCCCAATCTACAACCCCGCTTATTTCTTTTTTTAAAATTAAATCTAACCAAATACGAGTACTTCTACCATTTCCTTCCCTAAAAAGATGCGCTATATTCATTTCTACATATTTATCAATAATTTCTTCAAATGTAGATTGGGGCATATTGTCTATATGCTCTAAAGCTGGTTTTAAATACATAACAGGCGCAAACCTAAAATTCCCTTTTGCAAGATTTACATTTCTTATTTCCCCAGCAAAAAAATAAATTTCATCAAATAAATATTTATGGATTTTTGATAGTGAACTAAATTTACCAACTTCAAGGGACTCTAAAATACCTCTTTCAAAAAGCTCTAACGCCTTAGTTTTACTAATACGTTCTTCTTCTTTTGCCAACTGAGAAGATTCTGTTATTCCAAGTTTATCCCCCTAAAACCATAGTTACCCCTTACCGTATTATAACATAAACTGAACTATTATTTAAAATAAAAAAACTGTATCAATTTTATTGATACAGCGTAAAGGAGTGGACTATGAGTTGTGAAATTAGAGAACTTTTAGTAATTTTATGCTTTACCCCATTGTGTCAAATTTTGGGGTATCACCTGCTGCCTCGCGCATCATTGCGCCAAGGTTGTATGTTTGTCTATTGTATACATCAATCATTTGCGAGACATCACCATTAAAAACTTTTTCATTTTCCTCAAAGAAATCAAAAACAGGTGTCCACAAGTTTGATACTTGTGTTTCCAATGTTTTTTGGGCTTCTTGCAATGTTCTTGTTGGAACTCTTACATTTAAGCCAAAAGGCATATTAAATAGTCCTTCAGACACCTTGATTACTCCTTAATTTTAACATTAACCTTACATATATATCTACGGCACCAACCTGTAAAACCTTTAATGATTTTGTATGATTTGTAAATAAACTGTTACAAATATATACAATTTTGAATAAATAAAAAGGCCACCAATTTCTTGGTAGCCTTTTTACCTTTGAAAATTCTTATTATAATGCAAAATCTGGTTCAGCTGGAAGAATTTCTGGGATTTTGTTAATCCAAGTTTTAGCTTCTTCAGATGCTTTTGTCCAGTTCATAGAAACTAAACCTCTTTGAACCCATAACAATTCTTTAAAGAATTCGTTTTGAGAGTTTAAAGCTTCAACTTTAGCTTTTGTGTAAAGGTGTTGAGCATCAACTAATTGGTTAATTGGTGATTCACCTTTTAAGTATCTAGCTTTAACCATTTGATAGTTTTCAGCTTCAGCAAACATTGCTTTGTATGATTTTTCAATCATAAAGTATTTTGCAATTGCTCTATTTACAACGTTTCTAACGTTCATTTCTAGCTCAGTGTTAACTTGTTCTAAATAAGCGTTAAGTTCATTTAATTCAGCTTTACAACGAGCAATTTCTGCAATTTTAGAACCACCTTCGATAGGTTTCCATTGTGCCGCCACCATTACACGACCAGAGTTTGTATCATAAGGTTTTCCTTTATATCCATACATTGCCATTGCTCCAGACATAGTTGCCAATTGATTTGGACCAACGTAAGGTAAATGTCTATCAAATTGAGAACCATATTCCGCAGTTATTTTCGCATTAGGTAATACAAATTTTTGTGCATAGTTACCAATTTCTGCTTTTTTCATAGCAATTGCAGATCTTAATTTAATTGTTTCAGGAGATAAGTATTTTACCTCTTCAACCAACATATCAGTAAATTTAGCTAATTTTTCTGGAGTTCTTACGTGATCTATGATATGAATATCTGATGTAAAGAACGCTGGGTCTTTAGCTGTTAGCGCATTTAAAGTAAATTGTTCTTTTTGATCTTTGAATAGAATTTTATTGATATGAATTTTGATATTTTTGTATTCAGCTTTCATACCAAGAAGTTTTTTCTCAGCTTCACTTACTTCACCAGCCCAACGCAATACTTCTTCAGACCCACATTTACCTGTGTGTTGACGAATTTTTGCAATAGCTAAGTTTTCTCTAGTTTCTTGTAAATATTCTTCTTGAACTTTGATAATGTTTTCAAAAATCAATGAATCAATATAAAGATTTCCAATTTCATGCCCCATTGTTGCTTCAGTTAATACTTTTTCAGCTTTATCAAATTTCAATTTTTTATGCTTAACAATGATATTTGTTACTAAGTCAGGAGCATAAATCATTTGGTCCATGCCAATTACGAACTGACCAACTCTAGTTGGAACATCAGTATAGGAATAAGCATAATCATTGTTATATGATTGATAACCTAAATCGATTCTTAAAGTTGGTAAATATTTTAAGTAAGCAGATGTAGTTGCTCTACGTGCCGCATTTACCAATTGTCTTTTTCTTTCGATGTCTAAGTTTTGCTCTTCTAAAGTATTCATAATATATGACAAGTCATATTTAGGAACAGGTTTATGAGAAATAATTTCACAGTTATTTAACAATCTTAAAGGAGCGTTATATCCTACAGTTTCACCCGTGTCTGAGTTGTAGAAAATAATTTCCTCATCATAGAATGCAACTTTTTCTTGCTTTACAGCCTTACCATGAAGAACACCATGGATATTGAAAGAAGTTGCTTCTGCTAATTTCTTATCCAAATCTCTTGTTGATGTACCAAGCATAGCGCCAAGTTCAACATCTTCTTTACCTAAACCAGAGAAAGAAGGTAGCTTTCTTTTGTTGATGTTTTCATACAATTCTTTTCTTTTTTCAACAGATAAATTGAATAAAGGCGTAATAAATACAGAATCGACATCCGCAGGAATTTTTGCCATTGTGCCATTTATATTGGAACTAACTGGAACAACTACAAAATCAGAATTCCAATCTTTTTCTTTAAGTTTTGTTTTAATCATGCCATTCCAATCTTTTTGAGTGGCATAGAATTTTTCGTTCATCAAGATAGCTGTTTTCTTTTGTGTTGGAACCAACTTCTTAAACAAAACGAAATCTTTTACATATTGTTGAATTGGGTTAAAGAAGTCTCCGCCCAAATCTCTTAGACCGTATTGGTCTATTGTAACAACAAATTTGTTTTTATTGTTTTTTGCTGTGAAGTAATTACTAGACATATAGCCCATTGAAATTACCATTGTAGCTTTAGATGCCAATGCTTTATCAGAAGCTATGGCTACACCTTTTTCAGTCCAATCACCAGTAAATACTAGGTCATTTGAGAAAGATGCTTTGTAATCAGGTAACAATGAACGTGTTATTGTAGCTTGAAACACCTTCAATGCTTCTTGGTTTTTGTCGGATGGTCCGTCAAAAACGAATGCTAAATCAATTGTTCTAGCATTTGGAGCTGCTTGTATTTTTTTAGCTCCGCTAATTTCTTGGATTGCAAATGCTGCCATATTATTCATTCCTAAGATAAGAATTGCCAGCACGATTGCTAAAATTTTTCTAATTTTCATACGTTTCCATTTCTTATTTACGATACTATCCCCATGCAAAATTAGCAAAAAACAAATAAAATGTCAAAGAATTGTTAATATTCTTATAGTTTTTGACTTTTTATTATTAAATAATACAATGGTAGTGTTTGTATGGTATTGTATTATATTATTTTATAATGAGGATTAAACATGGGAGTAAGAAGTAAAAATGTTTTGGCACTGTTAGAAGATAAGACATGTGATTATCAAAACAAAGTAGCTTTAGGAACAAAAGACCAGTTTGGTTGGAAAGAATTTACCTATAAAGGAATTGGTTTGCTTTCCAGAAAAATTGCAAAGTATATTATTGAGGAATTAGATATTCCAAAGGGTGAAAAAGTTGCAATATTATCAGAATCTAAACCGGAATATGGTGCGGCTGTTTTTGCATCAGTTTTGTCAGGACTTGTAGTTGTCCCTTTAGATATAAAATTAACTAAATATGAATTGAAATCTATTTTGATGGATGCTCAACCTACGGTTATATTTACTTCTCAATATTGCTTAGAAACAGCATTACATTTAAAAAATGAGATTCCAAGTATTAAGCATGTTTTCATAATTGATCAGTATTCAAACTGTGCTGATGTTATTAATATTTATGATTTGCCTGATTCTTATAATGCAAAATGGAGAAGACGCTCTTCAAAAGCGACAGCTATGATAATTTATACATCAGGTACAACCGGCATGCCAAAAGGTGTTGAAATTACTTACAGAAATATAACCAGCCAGTTGGAAGATTTGGGATATGCTCTAGATGAAATTTTGCAAAATAAAAAAGTTTCAGTACTGTCTATTTTGCCAATGAACCATTTGTTTGAAATGACGGTTGGTTTCTGTACATTCTTGAATTACGGATTCTCTGTTTATTATACTCAAAGCTTAAAACCAAAAGATATTTTAGGCGTTATGCAGGAGAAAAAAATAGAATTTATGATTGTTGTTCCTGCTTTCTTAAAATTATTAAAAACAGGTATAGAGTCGGAATTAAAGAATGCGCCTATAATAACTCAAATTTTATTTAAGGCTATGTATGCATTAGCAAAATTTATTCCATCTTATGCTGTGAAAAAACTTTTGTTTAAGAAAATACATGATAAATTCGGTGGACATTTTATTGGATGTATTTCCGGTGGGGCGCCTTTGGATATTAATGTAGGTAATTTCTTTGAGCGTATTGGTATAAAAGTTTATCAAGGTTACGGCTTATCCGAAACAAGCCCTGTTGTATCTGTAAATACTGATAAGCGTTCGGTTTTGGCATCTGTTGGTAGACCATTAAAACACTTTGAAGCAAGAATTGATGAAAGTACGGGAGAATTATTGCTAAGAAGCCCATCAGTTATGAAAGGCTATCATAATCAACCTGAATTAACAGCGGAGATTATTGATGAAGAGGGTTGGTTGCATACTGGTGATATTGCAAAAATCGATAAAGACGGTCATATATACATAGTTGGACGTATTAAAAGCATGATAGTTCTTTCTGGTGGAAAGAAAGTTTTCCCTGAAGAAGTTGAAGCTGTTATTGAAAAAAGTGAATATCTTGCAGAAAGCTGTGTAATTGGAATGCATCGTTCTTTTGGCGCAAAAGATGGACAAGAAGAAGTTGTTGCTGTGGTTGTGCCTAAAGAAGATTTGTATAAGAAATATTCTGATGAAGAGATTGAAAAATTGGTTAATGATGATATTAAATTATTATCTATGCAACTTACTCAGTATAAACGACCAAGTTCTGTAATAATTCAAAAAGAACCATTACCTAGAACTACAACAAGAAAAGTTAAGCGCAACGATGTTAAATCATTAGTTAGTGTATAAATATCAGGTTAATAAAAATGGTCGGTAATCAATACCGACCATTTTTGTGTTTCATAATATTAACACCATTCTGCTTGAATTAAGCATAATTCTTCATTTGTTTCATTATTTTTGAGTAAATGAATTGTTTTATTTTCTATTATTTGCATTTGTGAGCAAATATTATTACCGTATTTGATTTCTTTTTTAAACAAAATATCTAATGTTTTTAAGCGTTTATTTTGTCTAAACTCAAAATCCAATGGAGCAAATGCCCAAACAAGATAATTAGGATTGTTAACATGCTGATTAACGTCCAAATCATCAAATCTTATTTCAAAAACTTTTTCAATATCTATATTCGTTAATGGCGTTATTTTATTGTATTTTAAATCATCATCTCTTTTTTGAAATTCAGTAAAATTAGGATTGTTCGCAAGCGCCGCTCCAACATTGACCATGCTTTTAGTACTTATATCAACCAACCCCCAAGTAGTAGTTGCTTTTCCTAAAAGCTTTTCATTTTGCCAAATTTCAAAATCTCTGTAAGCGAATAATTTATTCCAGCCTCTGGGTTCTGTTTTTATTGTTAAATCACAAATATCTTTTGGATATTCATTAAATTCAATATGGTATTTCAGTAAAAACCATGCTAAATTTTTTTGTATTAAAAAAGAATACCCAAACCCTAGGTTTTCGGCGTTTAAACTTGCAATATCTTGTAGTATTTGTAGTAAAGCCGATGGTTTTAATGATAAATTACAATCAATTTCTGAATATCTTGTCCTGTAAATTTCTGAATAAATATTTTTCATTCCTAATCACCCATTATAAAATACAAAACTAATCTACCCCATGATAGCGCAAAAAAATATACTTAACTAAGTGTAATCTTTTAATAACTTAAATTTTATACAAACTTATCTTTTAAAATAATCAACAGAACACCAGATAATATCAAAAAGATACCCATAATACTATTAATTGTTAATGTTTCATTAAATAATAGCAAACCAAAGAAAATAGCTGTTAAAGGTTCTAGTGCTCCTAAAATAGCTGTTGTGGTTGGACCAATTAAACGTATTGCAATATTTATTGTTTCAAGTGAAATTATTGTTGGAAATATCGCAAGAGCTATTGAACAAGCTAAAACTTTCCAATCGCTTATAGGTTGTAATTCTGTACAAAACTTGAGGTTAAAAATAAAAACAGTTAAACCCATTAACATCACATAAAACTTAATTTGTCGTGTTTCATGTGTTTTATTGTTTTCAAGTTTTTAACTAACACAATATAAATTGCATAAACTAACGCTGAGCCTAATACAAACGCCACTCCTAAAAAATTTAAATGTCCACTGCCCCCACCATTAAGTGCAAATATGCCTCCAAGAGTTATGAACATTGCAAATATTGAAATTTTAGATAGTTTTTCTTTAAAAACGATAGTGGAAATTAAAGCAACAATAATCGGGTAAACGAACAATATTGTGCAAGCAATTCCTGACTCTAAATATTTGAATGATTCAAAAAGAGTTATTGAAGATAAAGCAAACAATATTGCCATAAAAAATAAACAAAAAAATTCTTTGATAGTAACTTTAAAATTAGTTTTTTTGAATAATTTTAATCCCAAACCATAAATTATAACAGCAAATAAATACCTGTAAAAAAGTACAGAATTAACAGACATTCCTATCTTATACATAGGCTATAAGAATATTTCAAGAGAAGATGGCTCAAAAACAGCTGTTATTGATGAAAATTATGCGTTCTATATAAAACAAGCATTTAACTTATATGATAGTGGAATGTACACTTTGAGGAGTCTATCAGATAAGTTATACAAAGATGGACTAAGAAGTAAGACAGGCAAGAGAATTCCTAAGACTTCAATTGAGCATATACTTAAAAACATTTTCTATACAGGAGTATTTAAGTTTGAGGGTAAAATCTATGAGAACGCAAAACATAGTGCAATAATCTCAAAAGAACTGTTTTATAGAGTTCAAGACAGGCTCATTGACCCTAATAAAACAAGAAAAAAGACTTATGATTTTGCTTATACTGGAATGATGAAATGTGGGTATTGTTGTTGTCTTTTAACTGCTGAATTCAAAAAAGATAAGTACATTTACTATCATTGTACAGGTAATAAAGGTGGGGATTGCAAAAGAGATTATATCAATGAACTAAAAGTTGATAAGTCTTTTGCTGAAATCCTAAAGCTAATTATCATTCCTAAAGAAATTAGAGAAAGAATTTCAGAAGAATTAAAGAAAGTCCATGACCTTAAAAATGGCTATTCAAAAGAAGTTAAGAACAATATCATTAAGCAAATACAGACTTTAGAAAACAGAATTGAAAATGCGTTTGAACTCAAATTGGACGGCACTATAACTCATGACTTTTGGAAATCTCAAAATGATAAATGGCAAAATGAAAAAGATAGGTTGAAAATTCAACTTGATGAAATTGATAGATTAGATAGAGAATTCTATGAGAAAGCTGACATTATGCTTGGGTTTACAGACAATGCTTATGAGTATTTCCTAAAAGGAAATACAGCTCAAAGAAGAAAAATCTTAGAAATCATATCAGAAGAAATTACTTATAAAGACAAAAAGTTTGATATAAAACTAAGACCAATCTTCCAAACAATTGCAGAAAATCAGTATGAATTAATCCTTAATTGTGCAAACAATCGAACTTCTGAAACAAGCATTAAAAAAGAGCTTGAGGTTAATTCAAGCTCTAAATCAATAAAAAACTCCTCGGGTGGGACTCGAACCTACAACCTATCGGTTAACAGCCGATTGCTCTGCCATTGAGCTACCGAGGATTATCTCCACATGAATATAGTAACAAAAAAATTTTTTTTGTAAAGTACTTTTTTTAAAATTTTTAATTATCATCCATTTGGGCTAATTATTAAGAAATGCTAACTTAACTATTGACATTATTAATTTGATTTGATATAGTATTAAAAATTTACAAATTAGCCAAAAGTAAGTTTTCTAAAAAGTATTTCTAATGAGAGATATAACAGTAAAAACAAGTAGTTAAGGTGATAACTATGTCTATTAGTGTAACAAAAAAACAAGAAAATTTCTCTCCGCTCAAGTGGGCGGCAGTAGGAGCTGCGGCTGGTTGTATTGTTAAAGATGTTCATCCGATAACGCAGTCTGAACGAGATTTTTATGAGTATGATGAAGCAGCTAGAAAAAAAGCTGTTAGAAGCATGGTTGATGCTGAAATTGCAGAATTTAAAAATATTTTAGGTAATAAATTCAATAAAGAAGGGCATGATGCTTATGTTTCGTATATAAAACCACCTAAATCCAAAGAAGCAAGAGAAGAGTATATAAAAACTGTTTATGCTAAGTTATCTGAAGAGGCTAAGGTTGCGTTTGATATTTTAAGAAATCATGTTGACCCAAAAGTTAGAGCGTTTAAAAAGCAACAAGCTTTTATGTTTGAAGCATTGGTAAAGAAAAATCGTTCTACTGCAACTTATGCGATAATAGGTGGACTAATTACCACGGGGGCAGCCTTTATAACTTACGTAATTTCAAAAATGTCAAACTCAGCAAAAGATTAATCACTCCTAGTACGGAGGATTTTTTTTATATTGGAACTTTTGTTTAAATATTATCGTCCAATTAAATATACGATAAATTGGTATTTTAGTTGGAGGGTTTATTGTGAATTATAATGACGCACAATCTGTTTTTGTTAATTATGAGGAACTAAATGATATGCAGCAAAGAATTGTTTTGTTGAGTGATATAGAAGAAGATGTTGAAGAGACTGAGGATAACATAGTTACGTTCAATGCAATTTCCCACAAAAATGATATTTTACAGTTTTATTTGAAGGATATAGGTAAAATTAAATTACTTAAACGGAAAGATGAACTTGAATTAGGAAAGGTAATCAAAACAGGAAAGAAAAAAGATGTGGATTTTGCAATGAAAAAGCTGATTCAGGCTAATTTGAGGCTAGTTGTTAGTATTGCAAAAAAATATGTCGGGCATGGCATGCTGTTTATGGATTTGGTGCAAGAGGGTTCTTTGGGGCTGATAAAGGCAGCGGAAAAGTTTGATTACACAAAAGGATTTAAGTTTTCTACTTACGCAACTTGGTGGATAAAACAGTCTATTGTTCGAGCTATTGCAAATAATTCAAGAACGATTAGAGTCCCTGTCTATATGACAGATAAAATTCGTCAATTGAAAAAGGCAATGATTGATATTTCTTTTTCAACCGGCAAGGAGCCAAGCGATGAGGAGCTAGCGTCAGTTTTGGAGTTGCCTGTTAAAAAAGTTAGGGCGATAAAAAAAGCTATGATACCCACACCTTTAAGTTTAGATGTTCCAATCGCCGAGGATTTGTGTTTAGAGGATTACATTTCAGATGATGCTTATAAGTCACCTGAAAAGATTGTCGAGAATGCATGTCTTCGAGCTGATGTTGATGCCTGTTTGAGTAGGCTTAATGAACGAGAGCGTGATATATTGATAGGTCGATTTGGTCTTAATGGAGAAAAAGTTAAAACATTGGAAGAATTAGGGCTACAATATGGCTTTTCAAAAGAGCGGATTCGCCAGCTTGAAACTTCTGTGTTGCAAAAACTAAAAAACAATATGAAAAATTCTCATTTGAAGGATTATTTGAATTGAGGGTTGAAACTTTGCATAAAAATTGTTATTATAATGATATGGTTGTTATAAGAGGTTGTTATGCAAAAGGATTATTTGAAAATTCAAAATGCTCACGAAGAATTAAATATTGGTATAAATTTTGGTTATGTTGATAGAGTATCCGGAGTGTTTAATTTTCAAAAAAATAAGATTCAAAATATTACTGCGTATAAATTATCGCTAGATATAGAAAATGCGTCCGGTGATACCTTGCGAGAGCTTGAATCCATAATTAAATCAAGGAATAGTGGTTTAGATGCGGTTATATCTTTAGATGGAATTATATCAATGGGTAAAGCAAAAATTGCTCAAATGTTTTCTTTTGAAGGCGTTTCTTATGATGTTGAAATAGTTAATTAATTTGAGCTTTTTTATTGTTAATTGTGTGAAATATGATATAATTAAGAGGAAGAAAATGGAGTCATCGATGTCTAAAGAAAACGCATTTACGCTTGCAGAGGTTTTAATTACATTGACGATTATAAGTGTAGTTTCTGCCCTTACTGTTCCTACGTTAACAAATAGAGTTAATGAGAAACAAACTGTTGAAAAGGTAAAAACGGCTTATTCTTTATTGTCAGATGCTTTTTCAAGGGCAAAAATTGATAATGGTGATTTTGAGTCATGGGATATATCAGAATATAATACAAAGCAAGGGGCTAATAAATTACAAAAATATTTTGAACCATATTTAAAGATAGCTGGTCAAACAAAGAATGCATGTGACCTAAATATAAGTTCTTTGGATGGAAAAACAAAATGGAGTTATTGTCAGTATGTGTGGAGTAATCCTATTAATTTAGACAATGGAATGTCCTTAATTTTTTGGAGTGGGGGGCATTTAGATAACCATAGAAGTGCTGTTATCGTAGATATAAATGGGCTTGTCGCGCCAAATCAGCTTGGGCTGGATATGTTTCAATTTAATATTTCTACTTTAACAAATAGTTTTTATCCCTCCGGAACAAAAGAAACATTTGGGGAAGTTAGTGATTTGGCGTCAAGGTGTAATATTAAATCTTCCGGTGAGAATAATGGAAAGGATTGTACAGCTTGGGTGATTTATAGAGGAAACATGGACTATAAAAGACGTTCTGTTAAATGGGAAGATTAATTTTTTTACTGGACATAAATTAAACCAAGAGTATAATTAAATATAGGATTATATTTCGGGGTTATTATGAGAATAGTTGATTTAATTGAAAAAAAGAAAAAAGGTTTTAAGCATACACGTGAAGAAATAGAGTTTATTATAGATTCTGTTATGGATGGAACGTCGGCGGATTATCAGATTTCGGCATGGCTTATGGCTGTTTATTTTAATGGCATGGATATAGAGGAAACTACTGATTTGACCCGAGCGATGATTAATTCTGGTGAAGTTTTAGACCTGTCAGCTATTTCTGATAATATTATAGATAAGCATTCTACGGGTGGAGTTGGTGATAAAATAACTATAATTTTAATTCCGATTTTGCAAGCACTTGGCGTCCCTATTGTTAAACTTTCTGGCCGGGGACTAGGGTTTACTGGTGGTACAATTGATAAATTAGAGTCAATCCCTAATTTTAATTGTGCTTTACCTATGGAAAAAATGATAGAGCAAGTTAAGAAAATAGGGGCAGCAATTGCATCTCAAACGGCAAAACTGGCTCCAGCAGATGGTAAATTGTATGCACTTAGAGATGTTACGGCGACAGTAGATAGCATGCCTTTAATTGCATCGTCTGTTGTATCTAAAAAAATAGCCTCAGGTGCTAATAATATAATTTTAGATGTTAAGTATGGTAATGGTGCATTCATGAAAACAGCTGAGGATGCTACAAAACTATCCGAAATTATGGTACAAGTGGGAAAGAACTTGGGTAAACGGATAACAGCCGTTGTCAGTGCTATGAACGAGCCTTTGGGGCGTGCAATTGGTAATTCTTTGGAAATCATTGAAACTATTGAATTTCTTAAGGGAAACACTTGCACTGATTTAGCTGAAATCACATACAAATTAGCGGCAATTTCTGTTTTGAAAATGGGGATGGCTAAAGATGAAGTAGATGCGACCAAAATGGTTCAAGCTGTCGTAGAAAATGGATTAGCTTTAGAAAAATTCAAAATTTTAATTGAAGAACAGGGGGGTGTTTCTGACATCATTGACGATTACATGCTTTTACCGCAAGCAGTTAGTAAGATTGAGGTTAAAGCTGTAATTGCGGGAAATATTAACTCTATAAATGCCTTAGATATAGCAAAGGCATCAAAAATTTTGGGTGCTGGACGTGATAAAAAATCAGATGCAATTGATTACGCGGTTGGAGTTTATTTGAATAAAAAAACAGGTGAAACCGTTGCGGTTGGAGATATTTTAGCTACTTTATATGTAAACGATAAGTCAGATGAAATAATTGATACTTCAAAACAATTATGTTTACAGGCGTTTAATATTTCTGAACAACTAGTTCCTCAAAAATCGTTAATTTATCGAGTGATTGAGTAAATTACAATTTAACGCTTTGACCATCTTTGAGTTTGTTGAGTAGTTTTTGAGTTGCTTCAGATTCTTTTGCTAAATTTACAACAAAGTCTATTGCTTCGACATCTCTTGCTATCGTGTCTTTCATGTCTAAAACTTCGTCTAATGATAAATTTGAAATATTATCATCATTCATTGTGGCTAAAATATGTTTGAATTTTTTTCTGTTCTTTAAGTCGTACCCTGACATGCCTGTTTTGAATGCATACCATATATATAGTTGATGAATCATGTAGTATACATCGATATTCAATGGTCGTAAAATAAACATTTCTTTTGATTTAAAAGAAAAAATAATTTTTTTGTATTCAATAAAGTTTATAAATAAGTTTAAAAATAAAGCATTGATACCATTCAGCGGTGGAATAAAGCCTTCTTCTTCTCCAATAGCTTTCAGAATAATATCAGCTTTGTTTATTTTAAACACATCGGTGCCCTGTTCTTTGATATAGTTTAACAATTTTTCCGGATTGTTTTGGTTTTCTTTTAATATTGTTTTAATTTTTTTTTCCAAGTTCTTTTTTTTGAGTTCAGCTTCAATATTTAATTCCAGTTCAATATCTTCGTGTAAAAGCGTCTTGGTTGAACATTTGGATATTTTTTTATGAAGTCGTTCTAATCTTTTTTTATGCAAGAAAACTTGAAGTTCTAAAATCCTCTGAGTTAGTTTATAAATAAATTTTCCCATAATAATCCCTAAAATACTTTTCTATTTATATAAAAACAAATTGTAAAAAAAAATTGCCTTAGTAGAACTTTTGTTTTCGTATTAATTGTAAATAATTGTAAAGTATATACATAATAAATATCAATTATTTAATAGTTATTGTTTTTATATAAATACAGAGAGTTTAATTTAAAAAGATTAAGATTAAAATTATTTACCTATTACCATTTAACCGTTTCATTAGAGGAGAATTACTATGGCTACAGCAGCAGCACAAGCAAGATTGATGTCTTTGACAATGTACAAAAGCGACCTTGAATTTAAGTTGATGACCTTGTCTACTCAAAGATCAGGTATCCATAAATTGACAGCAGATTATGCCGCAGCATACGCTGAAATGGGTGGAACTGAAAATTTAGAAGATGATGCATACGTAGTTGCGTTGAATAAACAAGAAGAATTTTTAGAACAACAACAAACTCAAGTTGAAACTCAATTAGCAGAAGTAAATGCAGAGTTTGATTCTATTGAAAAATTAGTAGAAACAAATATTAAGAAAGATTTCAAACTTAACTTTGGTTCATAATTTAGAAAAATTTAATTAGAAATTTTGATTATTCATAAAAGCACTTGCATATTTCTTAAAAATTTTGTAGAATAACTTTATGAATAACGTTCTAAAAACTTTTGAGATTTTTCTGTCCATCCCACTTAGTGTAATTCGTAAAGGAATTGTGCAAATTCTCCATGTGGAAACGGCAGATAATGAAACGGAAAAGGCTTTAAACGTTGTTAGTAACGACGAAGTTACAACAATAAATGTAGTAAATAATTATAAAATGTATTCACTGTTATCCAGTGTAATGTACAAGAAACAACTTTATGAAAAAAATAACGCCGGCAAAATTTGTCATTAGCTCACCGAAACTATCTTTATGTCCAGATTTTGGTAATTTACCGGAATTTGCTCTTTTGGGGCGCTCTAATGTCGGTAAATCATCTTTTATAAACAGGTTGGCTAATAATGGTAAATTAGCTAAGACTAGCAACAAACCCGGTAAGACTCGGCTTATTAATTTCTTTGATTTTAACAATCAATTTATCATTGCTGACATGCCCGGATATGGGTTTGCAAATGTGAAAAAAGAAATGAAAGACCAATGGGAAAAAGATTTGGCTCATTATCTTGAAAAGCGTGAGTCTTTAACCTCTTGTATTCAGTTTATTGATGCAAGGCATGACATTCAAAAAAACGACTATCAAATGCGTGAGTGGTTAGCGTATAAAAATTTACCTGTTATTACGATAGCGACAAAGGTTGATTGTTTAACAAGAGGAAAAATCTCGTCAACAATAGCAAAGTTTAAAAAAGAATTAGACTGTGAAGTTTTACCATTCTCCGCTAAAGACAGCTATTACACGGAAGCGGTTGTTAAGTATTTGTTGTCAATAAAAGAAGATTTTAATATTTCTGAATAATAGTAATGGAGTCTTATTAAGATATTTAAACAAAAATCCAAAAAACCGCTTGATTATTAATTGTGCTTATGTTTATATAATATCAAGCTAGGTTTTGCCCATCCTCAGGGGGGATTGGCGAGAAGGTCAAGAGACTGGCTCGGTAATATAATCGGGTAGGTTGATTGGTGAAAAGGTCAAGAGACTGGCTCGGTAAAACAATTGAGCAGGTTGATTGGGAAATGCCATTAATACTCAATCCTCTCGGGTAAACAAAGCTTGCGGCTGGTTTTAATAGTTAAAACCTTAAGGAGAAAAACAAAAATGGTAAAAATCAGATTAAAAAGAATGGGTTCAAAGAAAAACCCTGTATACAGAATAGTAGTTATCAACTCATCTAGCAGACGTGAAGGTGCTCCTATTCAAGAACTTGGAAACTACAACCCAAAAACTAAAGAATTAAATCTTAACAAAGCTGACGCTTTGGCATGGATTAAAAAAGGTGCGCAACCTACTGATACAGTTGCATACTTAATAAACAAATCTACTGATGAAGGTAAACTTGTTTATGAACAAAAAACTGAGAAAAAGCTATCTAAAAAAGCTATGGCTAAATTAGAAGCTGAAAGAGAAGCAGCGAAAGCAGCGGCAGAGGCTGCGGCAGCCGCGGCAGCACAAGAGGCTGAAGCGGAAGCTGTTCCTGCTGAATAATTTTTTTAGAGGGAAAGAACACTTATTAACCGCTTCGCGAGAGGCGGTTTTTTTTAGTTTATATGCGAATTTAAAAATGGATGATTTATTAAAAAATAGGTTAAATATATTGGCAATTTTACCGCATAGTATTGGTGGAAGACTTACGACATCAAGTATTATTGATGGTTTTTGTCAAAATAATTGTAATGTTATTATTTTTGATGAATTAAAACAAGATTTGAAGTATTTTGAAAAAATACTTTCTGCGAAAAACTTTGATTTTATTGTTGGCTATGGCTTTAGCCCTATTAATTTAGTTAATAAATTTAATTTGGATTGTAAAGTTATAGCTTATTTTAGCGATGAAATTGATAAACCAACAGCTGGCATGGGGTTTGAGCATTATAAAGAATTGCTCAATAAAGATAATGTTTATAATTTTTATTGGGATAAAGAGCTTTGCTTAAAAATGCAAAACGAAATAACCAATCTTTTTTACATGCCTCATTTTGTCAATACAAATATTTATAAACCTTTAAACATTAAACCTCAATATGATGTAATGTTTGCTGGTAGATTGGATAGCGATTATCGTCTTAATTTTTGGATGGAGTTAATAAAGAGCATGCCTGATGTTAAATTTTGCTGGCATGCTATAGAAAAACACTATAATGATGCTATTTCTCGTCTTGCTAAAGACGATGCTGCGCTTTTATCTAAAACATACCACGGATTTATTGATAATGAAAAAGATATGTCTAATGCAATTAATAACTCAAAAATTGTAATAAATATGCAATCACAGGGAGTTAGTTCTCTAAATTATCGAACTTTTCAGGTTATGGCATGCTCAAAGTTGTTATTAAATGATTTTCGTACAGAAATTAAATTACTTTTTGATAATTCCGGACTTGTTGTATATAATGATATGGAAGATATAAAACTAAAGATTAATCATTATCTGTATAATGAAGTTGATTATAACGAGGTAATCAAAAACGCACGAGCCAAAATTTGTGAAAACTATGACGCAAAATATTGCGTAAAAAAAATGATTGAGTTTACACAGATTTAGAAAAGGAAACAAAAATGACAGAAACTATAAATATTAAAGCTTCAGACAAGATTTTAAATTTGCCTAAATATATTTTTGCAGAGTTGGATGAGTGGAAAGCCCAAGCAAGAGAAAATGGCATGGACTTAATTGATTTAGGTATTGGAAACCCTGATGGCGCAACGCCTGATACAGTTGTTCAAGCTGCACTTAAATCTATTCAAAACCCCATAAGTCATGGCTATCCTAGC
The DNA here is from genome assembly GCA_045635965.1 of Candidatus Gastranaerophilaceae bacterium. GTDB lineage: Bacteria > Cyanobacteriota > Vampirovibrionia > Gastranaerophilales > Gastranaerophilaceae > RGIG2134. The sequence goes on along the minus strand of JAZTWQ010000005.1, from coordinate 19,673 downwards.
TTTAGAGGCAAAGTGGAATTTAGAGAAGCTATTTCGCGTTGGATGAAAAGAAGATACAATGTTGATATCTGTCCCGAGTTTGGTATTCAAACATTAAACGGAGCAAAAGAGGGATTGGCAAATATCGCCCTAGCATTCACAAATCCGGGGGATATAAATATTGTTCCGGATCCATATTATCCTGTTCTATCGAGAGGAACTTGGATTGCTAGCGGTGAGGTCTATCATGTGCCGTTAACCAAAGAAAATAATTTTCTACCTGACTTAAACTCGATTCCAGAAGATGTTGCCCGCCGTGCAAAGTTATTTTTTATAAACTACCCTAATAATCCAACTGCGGCAATTGCACCATTATCTTTTTTAATGGAAGTTGTTGCCTTTTGTAGAAAATATAGTATTTTACTTGTCTCGGATTTGGCTTATGGTGAAATTTGTTATGACGGCTACAGACCTCATAGTATTTTTGAAGTTGAGGGAGCAAAAGATGTTGCTGTTGAGTTTCACAGTTTTTCAAAAACCTTCAATATGGCAGGTTGGCGTGCCGGTTTTGTTGTTGGTAAAAAAGAGTTTATTGATATAATTTATGCAATGAAAACAAATATGGATTATGGTACATCTACTATTGTTCAAGACGCGGCAATTCAGGCTTTAGAGATGGATTATGTGTATGTTAAAAACATTGTAGGAAATTACGCTCGCCGTCGTGAAATGGTTATTGATTATTTGAGTGATTTGGGCTGGGAAGTTGAGAAAACATGTGCGACAATGTATTTGTGGTTAAAAGTACCTCAAGGTTTTACTTCAAAAGAGTTTTGTAAATACGTTTTGGATAAAACTGGAGTTGTCTTAACCCCTGGAATTGCTTTTGGCTCAAATTCAGATGGCTATTTTAGGCTATCTTTAGTTCAAAGTGATGAAAGAATAAAAGAAGCACTTGAAAGATTGAAAAATGCTAATATTTGTTACAACTTATTGTTAAAATGTTAGTTTACAAAAATAAATCTTTTGCATTATGAAAAATTGCATGTATAATGTTAGTATAAACATGGGAGTAATACATGAAAGTAGATATAAAAGTAATGAAAAAACGAGCACAAAGTTTAGTTGAATATGGATTGATATTAGCGTTGGTAGCGGTAGTTGCTGTTGGGGCTTTACAGTTATTGGGTAAGAAAGTTAATGATGCAGCAGTTAAAACAGGTAAATCTATCGATATGCAGACAGATAATGCTCCACAAAAATATTGTGAATCAATAGGTTGTTCTTGGAGTAATGAAGGTTCAGCAGAAGGTGTTTGTGATTGTGGAAAGGCTAAATAGAAATGTAGGGTAGCCTTTGGTCTATCATTTTGTTAATTTATGAAATACAGCAATATATAATTTAAAAAATATTTTAATAATATAAAAAACATGCACTTGAAGGCATGTTTTTTTATGTGGATTACAATTTTTGTAAACCTTTGTAACAAATAAATCAAAAACCTAAAGTTTAAAAAAATAATGCCGATATTAATAGTATCAGATAAAGGGGTTCACATGTTAAAAAAATCCAGAAAATCTAACAATAATATTAATGAAGGTGTAGAATTCATTTTGCGCGGCGCTAAAAAACGTCGCTCAATGGCGATTGCTAGCGCAAAGATGATAAATGCTGAATTGGGCTTTAATCCAAAACTAATAGCATTAAAATAAATTGCGTGAGTATTATTTAGGGGTATGTGTGTAAGCGTCTGTTTTACAGGCGCTTTTTAGCAATTATTTTTTTTCAAAGTTGAAATTTTTAAAGAAAGAAAATTCTACTTTTTTCTTTTGTTGTTCAGGTTTTGGCTCTTTTTTCTTGTTTATTATTACCAAAACTTCGTCATCCCCAGCCATTTTTAGGTTATTTCTGGCAATTGCTTCCAAACTTTTTAACGAGTTAAAGTTGTCTAATTCTTCTTTTAGCCTTATGTTATTAAACATAGCTTGTTCTTTTACTTGTTCCATTTTGCGGATTTTACCTTGGTAGTTGATGGTTTTAGATATATTATAAAACGCACTGGCTCCAACATATCCAAGACACGCCAACAAAACCAAAGTTAAGAACGAATATCTCAATTTGATAACTTTTTTCTTTTGAGTGTGCTTGTTTCTTCTGTTATAAGGGCTTACCATAACCTACTCCTAAGACTTACAAGTATTTTAGCATTAATATAAAAAACTGACAAATCAATATTAATTGTTTAGGTTAAATGTTTTCTTTTACATTTAATTCACAACACATTTGACAGGACGTAAAAACTTTTGAATATTGTAAGTTTTTCCTGAAACATCTAAATTTAGGTAAGTTAAAAACCTCTTTTAATGGCATATCCTTAACATTTCCTATTTTAAGGGATAAACACGGATATATATCACCTTGAGGATTAATCATCATATTTGAATATGGATATTTACAAGGATAGTATAAGTCAGTTATATGTTTGTCTTGTCCATTTAAGAAAAAGCTTTTAATTTTTTGTAATTCATTGACGCCCTCAAATTTAGGAGCGTAGCGAATTTGTACTTTTGATTTTTCTGCCAAGGATTGAATTTCTTTGTAAACTTCTTCAAAATGCTCCATGTTAAAGTATGGTTCAATAGGATATTCTTGTTTATAAAATTCCTCGCCAAAAGTTTCTCTAAGTATAGAGTTTTGCTTTAAATTATTATTTCTCAAGAATGAAATTGATAAAAAATCAAAGTTCATATCTGTGCAAAGTTTGTATAATTTTGGCAAATCATCTAAATTGTTTTCAAGTACAATTGTTTTTATATCAATCATAGGTCTTTTTTTATTCAAAGCCGATTTTCGTGATTGTAGGTTTTCTAAATTTGTAATAATTTTGTCCCAAATTCCTTCTCTATTTCTATTTAAGTCATGGTTTTTTCCATAACCATCAAGCGAAACTGAAAGAAGCATCATGTTTGATTTTATAAAATCATCAATAATTTCATCGTTTATTAAAATCCCATTTGAAACAACGTTTAATTTGCCAAAAGTTTTTTTTGAAGTTGCAAACAAAATTTCTGAAAAATCTTTTCTTATTAAAGGTTCTCCACCAACTAACGTTACAAATGAATAAAATGGAATTTGTTTAATAACGTTTTTCCATTCTTCAGTCGTAAGTTCATTTTTTTTGCGTTCATTTCCTACATAGCAATATGAGCAATTGAGATTACATTGGTAGGTTAATTCAAAAAAGTAACGTAATGGGATTAATGCCATGCCGGATTTTGAATGATATGATAAATCAGCATAAGCGCTTCGCGCTATATCAAATAACCTTGAATAATTAATCATAATGTAATTTTATATCAAAGTTACAAAATTGACCAAGTTTTTAATTTTGTGGTATTTTGAAGCAAGAAAGAAAGCCCATAATGATTTGAAAGGTGAAATATGAAACCTGTAAAAATAGTTGTTTCAGGATATATTGGATTTGATAACTTTGGAGATGAAAGTTTATTGAATGTTTTGTTGCAAAATTTAAAAGAACAATCAACTCAAATAACCGTCATTACAGCTAATCCTAAGAAAACAGCATTTGTGCATGGGGTTAAAACTGTAAAGACTTTTAATATCTTGGGGATAATTTTAACATTGTTAAAGTCTGATATTTTGGTTTCCGGTGGCGGTAGTCTTCTACAAGATAAAACCAGTTTAAAAAGTATTTTTTACTATTTATTTATTATTCTATGTGCTAAATTTTTTGGGAAAAAAGTTATAATTTATTCTCAAGGAATTGGACCAATAGATAATTTTTTAGCAAAAATATTTACAAAATTAACGCTTAAAACTTGTGATGTTTTAACTGTTCGTGATGAAAAAAGTTTATTTTTGTTAAGAGGTTGGGGAATTAACAATGTTGATTTAGAAAGTGATGCCGTATTTAATCTTGAAATACCTAAATATGAGCCACAAAATCGAGTGGGACTCCAGTTACGGGCATGGAAATATTTATCTTCATCTTTTATAGATGAGCTTGTATCTCAGGTTATTGCTAATTTCTCAGATAAAGAAATCCTTTTGTTTTCTTTTCAAGATGAACTTGATTATGATGTTTGTAAACGTTTTCAAGCAAAACTAGCATTAAAGGCGCCTCATATAAAATCTCAAATTATTCAAAATAATTACCCCAATATTATTGTTGATAATTTTAAAACATTGGAATATCTAATAGCTATGCGCTTTCATGCCTGTTTGTTGGCGACAAAGTTTGGTATAAAAACTCTTGCAATTAACTACGATGAAAAAGTGGAAAAATTGTCAAAGTCAGCATTTTTGCCAATTATTAATCTTGATGAGAAACTTAAATTGGTTAAAAAAATTGATGAGTTAAAGAAGATGAATGTTTCATCAATGATTGAGTTTGCAAGTTCACAGCGATTTGATTTTGAAAAAATGAACAATTTGATTAAGTCAGTTGATTTGTCTTGATGTACCAGTCAGAACGAAATAATTCTTCCGGATATTTAGGAAGTGTTTTTTTAAGTTCATTAATGACAAAAGTGTTGTTTTTATGTCGAAAACAGCCATGCTCAAAGAAATAGTTTAGTATAAAGCTCATGTTTAAAACGCAATAACGTTCGTTTAACAATTCACATACAATATCTTTTATCCACCATAACATCCAGTCTGTTTTGTTTGCAAATGATATATTTCTTAGTTCTTCTGGTTGATTTTGAACTGCTGCTTCTATATATGACTCCATTGTAAATAAATCCAAAACATCAGAAACATTGTCAAATAAAAAAGTTTGCAAGGTGCTAATTAAATAATTCATAATTTCATTATCTGGATAGTTTTCAGGTATTTTAAATATTTCTCTTTTATTTCCCCCTGTTATAAATATTTCAAATTCGTTTTCTAACAGTTCTGGTGTGTCTTGAAGGCTGATTTGTGGCACTAAATATCCCCAATTTTTTGACATTGATTCTCTCATAATTGAAACTGTGTGAATTTCATTTGCATGTGAAATGAGTTTAGAGCCAAGTAAAACATTTATTTTTTCTTGTTTAAAATGCCTAAGGAAACTTTTTGTTGATACAAGGTTTTGTTTTTTTAGATTAAGTTTTTCTAGTTCTAATTCTTTAATTTTTATGTTGAATTTTAATAATTTGGAAAATTTGTGGGTTTTTAGTGAGTTTATTTCAGATTCTAGCGTTGTAACTTTTTTAATAATTTCAATTAATGATGAGTTATTCATAGACACATACTCCAATATTTTTTCTTTATTTAATAATAAATTTTTAAAAATCAAATATTTCGTTTGCTAAATTATAATTTACATATAGTGTTAAATTGTGTTAATTTCTTAAAGATTAGCCAGTAGTATTAGATTATTTTTTTTATTTTTGCTAGAATGAATGGTATGTTGAGTACTAGTATAAATTGGGGAGAACATGAAAAATAAAATTATTATGTTTTGGGCTATTGTTGCCATCGTGATTGCCTCTGTTGTAACGATTTTGGTCAAGCCAACCAAATTGGGCTTAGACCTTGTCGGTGGTTCAAGATTGGTTTTAGAGGCGCAAACAACAAGTAATATTGCCAAAATTACTCCGGATATGATGGATAGTTTGCAATTTGCTATCGAAAACAGGGTAAATGCTCTTGGGGTTTCTGAAACTATCGTTCAAAAAACCGGAGAAAAAAGACTATTGATTGAAATTCCAAACGTTTCTGATCCAAAGCAGGCTCGTGAGTTCTTAGGTGAAACGGCTGAATTGGTTTTCAAAAAACCAGGACCTGTTGTTAACAATGTAGAAACTTGGATTGATACAGATTTGACAGGAAATGACGTTAAAAAAGCGTTAGTTTCAACAAGTGGAACAGCGTGGGCTGTTAGCTTAGAGTTTAATGATAAAGGTGCAAAAAAGTTCGCACAATTAACTCGTGAGCTTGTTGGGCAACCTATGGCTATATTTTTTAATGGCGAGTTGAGTTCTGCTCCAACTATTCAAGAACCTATTCTTGGTGGTAGTGCTCAAATTACAGGAGGAGGTCATGGATTTGCTTATGACGAAGCGAAAAAAATGGTAGATTTGTTAAATGCAGGGGCACTACCTGTTCCTGCAAAAATCATAGAAGAAAATACAGTGGGACCTACTTTGGGTGCTGATAGTATTGAAAAAAGTAAGTTCGCCGGTATTCTTGGTGTTGGCTTTGTAATGATATTTATGATTATGTATTACCGTGTTCCGGGTGTAATTGCTGATATTGCATTGCTCATTTATGGTTTGATATTGTTTGCAATATTTAAAATTGTTCCTGTAACATTGACGTTGGCTGGTATTGCAGGTTTTATTTTAAGTATAGGAATGGCAGTCGATGCCAATATTCTTATTTTTGAAAGAACAAAAGAAGAATTAAAACAGGGTAGAACTTTGTTTACTGCAATTAATTCCGGTTTTGATAGAGCTTTTACAAGTATTTTTGATTCAAATATGACTACAATTATTACTTGCGTAATTCTTTATCTACTTGGAACAAGTATTGTTAAAGGTTTTGCCTTAACGCTAGCATTGGGGGTTGCTGTTAGTATGTTTACAGCAATAACTGTTACTAAAAACTTTATGCATTTGTTATTTGGTACAGGACAGCTTAAACATCCAAGTTGGTTTGGATTAAAAGAAGGTGAAATTGGTCAAGCATATCAAGCAACTGAAACAAATCGTGAAAAAGCTCGTTTTGGTGTTTTAGATTAATTTTAAGGAGAAAATAATGTCTGAGACAAATGTTATAGGAAATAAAAATATAATTGATGTAGTAAAATATAGAATAGCGTGGTTGTTATTATCATTGATTCTTATATTGCCGGGGATTGTAGCTATGGTTTATTCATCAGTTACATTACCAACTCATACCCCATTGAAAGTAGGTATAGATTTTACAGGTGGTTCTGTTTTGCAATATGGCATAAACAAGAATGTTGATAATGCTGATATATCTAAGTTAAGAGATAGCTTACAAGAAAATAATATAGAAAATCCAACTATTCAAATTATTAATATGAATAGCGCAAGTGATGATAGTAAATCTAATATTAGCGATCTTATTTCTATAAGAACAAAGTTTGTTGATGAACAAGATACAGAAACATTGTCAAAAATTTCAGCAGTGATAAATAGTGATTATCCTAATTCAGAGTTGATTTCTGTAACTTCTGTTGGTCCAACTTTGGGTAAAGAGTTATATAAAAATGCGCTTGTTGCAATGGGCTTGGCTTTTTTAGGAATTGTCGCTTATTTAACTATTAGATTTAGATTAGATTATGCTGTAATTGCTTTGTTATCATTAGTGCATGATGCCTTGTTTGTTCTTGGTGTGTTTTCTATTCTTGGACTTGTATATAATGTTGAAATAGATAGTTTATTTATTACTGCAATGCTTACAGTAATAGGCTTTTCAGTTCATGATACAATTGTTGTTTTTGACCGTGTAAGAGAAAATATGCGTTTCTTGGCAAAAAAAGCAAGTTTCAATGAAATTGTAAACGCCAGCGTAAATCAAACATTGGCTAGAAGTATCAATACTTCTGTAACTACGTTGATAACATTGTTGGCATTGTACTTCTTTGGCGGTGTAACAACAAAAAACTTTGTATTAGCAATGATTTTGGGTATTGCGATTGGAACGTATTCAAGTATATTCTTTGCAAGTACTGTTTTGGCATGGCATAGAGAATACGATGACCAAAAGAAACGTTTAGCGCCAAAAACAGAAGCTACAGTTTAAACAATTTTGTAAATAAAGTTTTAAAGCCCACTTTTGTGGGCTTTTTTAATTTGTAATAATATTTAAACAAATGTTCATAATTTTCTTGATTTTTTGTGAACGTTTGTGCATAATATTATTATGAATTTAACGAAGAAACAACAAGATGTTTATAACAAGTTGATACAACTCTATGGTAACGAGCCGTTACCGAGTTTTGATTTGATAAGTATTGATTTAGGATTCAAGTCAAAAACTTCGGTTTGGCAGTATTTTCAAAAGTTTATCGAACTTGGTTTGATAAGAGAAAAATTTAACAAATTTTTTATTCCTTCCATTATGAGCTGGAACGAGGAGTCCAGCTCCGCTTCCCTTAAAATCCCTCATTATAGTGAGGGGGTACGTGCGGGATTTCCGACAATGGCGGAAGGTTATACGGATAACAATATAAGTTTCGATGAGATACTTATAAAAAAGCCATATTCTACTTTTTGTGTGAATGTTGTTGGTGATTCAATGATAGATGCAGGAATTTGTGATGGGGATATGGTTGTCGTAGAAAAAGGTGAAAGTGTTCGCGATGGCGATATTGTCGTTGCTAATGTTGATGGTGATTTTACTTTAAAATATTATAGAATTAAAAATGGAAAAATATGGTTGGAACCAGCAAATTCAAACTATCCTAATATAATTCCTCAAAACGAATTAACAATTGTTGGGTTGGTTACTGGTCTTGTTCGAAAATATTAATTAAAATGTAAGTATGAATAATTTGCAGATAATAGCATTGATGGATTGTGATTCCTTTTTTGTTTCTTGTGAACAGTTGGATAATCCTAAATTAAAAGGGCAACCTGTTTGTGTTTTGGGTAATAATGACGGGTGTGTCATTTCTCGTTCAAAAGAAGCCAAAAAAATAGGCGTAAAGATTGGTATGCCGTATTTTATGGCAAAAAAAGAATATCCAAATGTTGTCTATATTTCCAGTCGGTATCAGCGCTATGTAGATTTGTCTGAAAAGATAATGTGTTTGTTGCGGACATTTAGTCCGACCGTAGAGCAGTATTCAATTGATGAAGCATTTATTGATTTAACCGGTTTAAGACGATTGTATAGGCGGAGTTATGCCGAAATCGGGAAAATGATTAGAGAGGAAGTTTTATCAAAAATAGGAATTCCTGTTTCTATTGGGATAAGTACGAGTAAAACTTTAGCAAAGTTAGCATCATTGGATGCTAAAAAGTCTTCAGGTGTGTGTATTATTGGGTATAGGGGAATTAATAGTGTTCTTAAAAAAACAAATTTGAGTGATATTTGGGGTGTTGGTAAGAATACTGTAGCGTTTATGGCTAAATATGGATTACATAATGCGTATGAGTTTTCACAACAGTCTGATGAATGGTTGAAATCAAAGCTGGGTATTAGAGGTGTGCAAATGAAGGCTGAGTTAAAAGGGGAAACTATTTTTAAGATAAATCCTAACCCGGTTTTGCCAAAATCTATTCAGCATACTCGTTCTTTTGCAAATTTTTCTGATGATAAAGAGTTTATTAAAAATTCAATAATTTTTCATATAAATAATGCGTGTTTCAAACTTAGGGAGTTAGGTTTGAAGACAAATTGTATAAGAATAATTTTACGCACTAAGGATTTTCGTTACTTTATAGAAAAAAAATTGTTGCTTCAACCTACGGATTGGGAGGCAGATATTATACAAGTGTCATTAGAGTTATTTGAAAAAATGTATATGAAAGATACTATGTATAGAAGTTCTGGGATTGTTTTAGAAAATCTGGTAAAATCTCAGGATGTTCAGATGTCATTATTTTCAGATATGGATGCTATAAATAAAAAAGAGGCGTTGAGTAGTACGATAGATAAGCTAACAAAGCGGTTTAAAAAAAATATTGTTAAGATAGGTTACGCTCAATCGCCAAAAAATGATTGACAAAAATTTTTGACATGATAACCTATATAAACATAATAAAAAGACGACCGAGACAATGAATACTCTTAATTTGAATTTAAAAAAGAATATTCTTAATGATTATAGGTACCAGTACGGTAAACGAAGCGGGTACGACGGGAGTAAGACGGTGCAAATGACGCATCACTTGAGCTTTGGGATGGGGGTGTTGAGCGCAGACACGAGGAAGACGAGTGCGACATTGTGTCAAGGAACGAAGCGTAGCGCCCAAGATAATCTTCCTGCGAATAAAATAAAATACTGTGCTGTTGTGAATAAAACTGAATATAAAGCTGGAACAAGTCCGTCGAATGTATCTTTCGGCGGACTTGCCAGTAATAAACTTTTTAAGAAAATTCTAGAAAAATCTGAGGATAATGGCGCACTTTGTTCTGCCGCTGCAATGTTACTTGCCTGTTGTATTTTAAGACCTATAAGCATAATGACTTCAGAAAATGTTGAAAAAGAAAATAGAATGATTGCCGCAACAAAATCTGTTGCTTCCGGTATTATTGGTTTTGCATTAATGTTTTTGGTTTCAAAACCAATTGAGCATGCAATAAAAAAAATAAATGAAAACCCTGAAAAATATTTAGATAAAAATGCAATGAAAACACTATTACAGGGTAATGCTAAAAATACGGAAAAATCAAGAGTTTACAATGTAGCAACAAGATTTTTCAAGTCTGCGGCGGATATGATTACTGCGGCACCTAAAGGGTCTTTAACAATTATATTAATTCCACCACTGTTGAATGTGCTCTTTAAAAAAGAACGAGCAAAAAAATCAGAAAAAGAATTGCCGCAAACAAACTTGTTGATGCAACATACTCCACATGCAAATGATGTTGAAGATTATGCAGAACAAAAACACTATGTGTTCTTTAAAGGTGATAAAAACCACAAAAACATTGTTTCATTCAAAGGCTTGTATCAAACAAAAGCATATAAAGATTTTACAGAAAAATTAGCTCAAAAGTTTGGAAAAGTTTTGAGTAATGAAAAAGTTCAAAACTGGGCTGATAAACTAAAAAATACATCTATTGAAAGTCATGTTATGGCTTTGTCCGGCACAATTGTTTCAACTTTTTATGTAATAAATACTTTGCTTTCAAGAAAGATTGAAGAGTCAAGAAAAGAACCTTTGATTTATAATTCTGTTATTTCGTGGGCGTTGGCAAATATTGGTGCTTACACAATTGATGGAGTTTTGAATAAGCATATAAAATCTTTTGAAAAAGAATACAAAAGGGTAAATGAAAAAGACCTAAATCTTGATAAACAACTTAGAGGTATAAAAATCCTAAAATCTGCATTAATTTTCGGTATGATGTATAGATGGGTAACACCTTGGATATCAACGATTTTGGCGGAAAAAGTTTGGAACAAAAAACATCATAAACAAAATATTAAAAAGGCTTAATCTTAAGTTTTGCACAATATAAATATTTATACTAAAATTTATTTAGGGATATTTGAAATTTTGTTTGAGGTGTAAATGATTGAACGATACTCAAGAGAGGAAATGAAAAGAATTTGGGATTTACAAAGTAAGTTTCAATATTATTTAAATGTTGAAGTTGCTGTGTGTGAAGCGTATGTGCAACAAGGAAAAATTCCTCAAGATGCGTTGGATAGAATTAAAAATAATGCTTCTTTTACACTTCAAAGAATTGATGAAATTGAGTCACAGGTTAATCATGATGTAATAGCATTTTTGACTAATGTTAATGAAACAATAGGTGAAGACGCAAAGTATATGCACATGGGACTTACCAGTTCTGATGTTATTGATACTGCTTTAGCTTTGCAAATTCAAGATGCCGCAAGTATTATTAAAAAGGACTTGATAGTAGTAAAGAATACGCTTATTGAATTGGCTCAAAAATACAAAAATACTTTGTGTATAGGTCGTTCCCACGGTATTCAGGCTGAGCCAATGACCTTTGGCGTGAAAATGCTTAATTGGTTAGATATGTTTGAGCGCGCCTGCTCTCATTTTGATTTTGTTACAGAAGAAATCAGAGTTGGGCAAATATCTGGTCCGGTAGGAACTTTTTCCAATATAGATCCAATTATAGAAGAATTAACTTGTCAAAATTTAAATTTAAAACCAGCAAGAATTTCAACACAAGTGATACAACGTGATTATCATGCAAATTTTTTGCAGGCGTTGGCACTAATCGCGTCTATTATTGAACAGTGTGCTGTTGAATTAAGACATTTACAAAGAACTGAAGTTAATGAAGTTGAAGAGGGGTTTAAAAAGGGACAAAAAGGCTCATCAGCAATGCCTCATAAGAAAAACCCAATTTCTGGTGAAAATTTATGCGGGTTGGCGCGTGTTGTTCGTTCAAATTCATTTGCAGCGTTGGAAAATATTGCATTGTGGCATGAGCGAGATATTTCGCATAGTTCAGTAGAAAGGATAATCTTTCCGGATAGTACTATTTTGCTTGATTATATGTTGAATAGATTCAATAGTACATTGGCAAATTTAGTTGTTAAAGACGATGTTATGTTTAAAAATGCACATTCTTTTGGTGGAATTGTTTTTTCTCAAAAAGTGTTACTTAAACTAATTGAAAAAGGTTTAACCAGAGAAGATGCTTATGTGATTGTACAAAGAAATGCGCATAACGCATTTAATAATAATGGCGATTTTAAGCAAAATCTTTTGAGTGATGATGCTGTGATTTTATCAAAAGATGAAATAGAAGATTGTTTTGATTATGGTTCATACTTAAAAAATATTGATAAAATTTATCAAAGATTTGGTTTGTGATAGAATAAGTTTGTCAAATGAGGTTTAAAAATATGCTATTCGAATTTTTATATTCAAAAATACATAGAGCGACTGTTACAGATGCAAATTTGAATTATGTCGGTTCTATTACTATCGATGAAGAATTGATGGAAAAGGCTAATTTAAAAGTTGGTCAAAAAGTTGATATTCTTGATGTTAATAATGGTGAACGATTCCAAACGTACGTTATTAAAGGGCAACGAGGAAATAGGGATATTTGCTTAAATGGCGCAGCTGCACGTAAAGTGCAAAAGGGTGATAAAGTAATAATTGTTTCTTATGTTTATTTAACTCAAGAAGAACAATCTAACTTTGAGCCAGCCATAGTTATGGTTGATGATGATAATAACCCGTTGTAATTTTGTGTTATTTTAGACGCAAACGATATTTAACTTTTTTTGAACAGGTTCTGATTCAAATAAGTCAGCTATTTCGCAACCTATAACATCACAAAGCTTGTCCATGTTTTCATAAGATGGCTGAGTTCTTCCGTTTGCCCAAGAATAGACAGTTTGTTGTGGTAGATTAAGTTCTTTTGCTAATCTGTACAAACTCCATTTTTGAAATTTTTTTGCTGCGTCTTTAATTTTAATTTTCATAACCATTCCTATCTATTAAACAAATACATTAATATACAAATTCTTATACTATTATACATATCTTTGTTATAATTTATATCAAATAATTAATAAAATCATTTGTATGGAGTAGCGATGTTTTGTTTTTTGAAAAAATATTCATCTTTTTGATGTAAAAAACAATTATGGATATTGTTTATAATGAATATGTAATATAATTGACTTTTTTTAAAATACAATTAAAATGAGAATATAGGAAGTTAATATGAAAAATAAAATTTTAATACTTGTAGCTTTTATGTTTAGCGTGTCTTGTGTTTCACAGGCGAATGATTTGTTGCCTGAGGTTGGGGATGCTATTCAAAAATATAAGGGACAAAATTATGTTGGATGTATGCAAGATACGTTAGAAATAACAAAGAATGATCCGGCTGATGCATTGGCTTATTATTATATGGCTATATCTTATGTTAAATTAGGAGATAAAGAAAAGGCGTTAGAAGCTTATCAAAAGGTTATTGCTCTATCTTCTAATTCTACATTGAAAGAGTATGCTCAACGTGGTGAATTATGTTTGAATAATCCTGAAGAGTGCAAGCCTAAAAATTCAACTGATTTGGAAGAAAGATTGAGTGATGAGTATTATAAGTTTATAAATTCTACTAAAAATTTGTCCAAAGAAGTTTCTGATAAGTTGGATGAAATTCAAATTGAAATCATGAAACAAGATATTAATAAAGAAGTAGATGATAAAAAATCTGAAATGCCAACTAATGATGAGATTGCAAATGCAGTTAAGACTTTAGCTAAGGTAGGAGTAAATCCATTTACATCACAGTCAAACGCATATATTCAAGCTCAGCAGTCTATGTTGCAAAATCCAGAATATATGCAATTGCAAATGATGTTGGGTAACAACGGTAATAATAGCGATGATTTTATGAGTATGCTTCCATATTTTATGGCACAAGGTGGTAAAAATCAAAATATGTCAGCAGATACAATCAAAAATATGATGATGTCGTCTATGATTGGTAATTTAAGTACTACGTTTGATTTTGATAATAAATAGGGTAGGAATTGTAATGAAGATAAAAACTACACGATTTGGAGATGTTGAGGTTGAAGAAAGTTTAATTTTTACTTTTATATCTCCTATTATTGGCTTTGAAGAGGCTAAAAATTTTGTACTTATAGAAAATGATGACAATAATATTTTTAGGTGGTTGCAATCTACTCAGTATCCTGAGTTAGCGTTTCCTGTGTCAAAAGCTAGTTATTTTCAAATAGATTATAACTTTGAAATTGATGATAAAACCGTAGAAATGCTAGAGTTAGCGTCTATTGATGATGTGTTGTCATTGAATATTGTAAATATTCCTAAAGGTCAGCCACAAAAATCTACAATTAATTTATTAGCTCCAATTATTATTAATAAACGGACAAAAGTCGCTGCGCAATTAATTTTAAATGGTTCTGAATATCTTGTTAAGCAGGCAATATTTCCACAAGAGGTGTAGCTATGTTAATATTATCAAGAAAATCCGGACAAAAATTAATGATAAACGATAATATAATCATCACTATTTTGGAAACTGCAAATGGTGGGGTCAAGATTGGCATTGAAGCACCTCCTGAAGCCAAGATATATCGTGAAGAAATTTATCAGGCTGTAAAATCAGCAAATATAGAATCTAAATCAAGTACCATATCGTCGTTTAATGAACTAAATTCAATGAATCAGCAAAATAATATGTAATAATTGGAGAGGTTTTAAATGACTTCTGCTTATAAAACTGCACTTAAATATTTTTATCAGAAACAATATAATAATGCTTGTGATGAATTTTTAAGTACTGATATGTTTTATGAGTGTGGTTATTGTAAATTTATTCAAGGTGATTTAGATAGAGCTCAGCGATATTGGAAACAGTCAAAACAAGCATCTCCTGCTATAGAGTGGGGATTTCGCTTGATATGTTTGATAAATCAGACTATCCCTGATGATATTTCTTTCTTTCAAATTAGAAATTTTTTAGAGCGAGATATGCAACTTTTAATTGAAAATAATCAGTTGAAGATAGTTGAAAAAATATTATCCGCAGCCGATATTTTGGCAGAATTTAATCCTGAAGTTTATAAATTTATTGGAAGAGTGTTGTTTAATAATGCTTATTATGATTTGGCTGGTGAGTTTTTAGAAAAAGCAAAAGATATTTATTATGGTGATTGTGAAATCCATTATCTTTTGGCTCAATATTATTTAGTTCGAAATGATTCGCCTTCAGCAATAAAAATTCTAAAGAAATCATTATCTATAAATCCTGAGTATTTTCCTGCAAGTAATTTGTTAAAAAAATTGATGTAGATGTTTTTAAAATTCAACTTAATAAATCTTAATAAACTTGACAAAAACTAGCAAGTTTATTTTTTTACGTGATTTAATGCAACTGTACAAACTCCTCTATAAACTCCATAAACTAATTCTATCCATCTCGGCTAAGTGAAAACAAAGCCGATTTTTTTTGTTTATTGAATTAAAGCTATTATGAGAACTTTTTGACATAAAAAAAACAGAGAGTTCAAACTCCCTGTTTTTTATACCTAGTAAAGAATTAATTAATATACGATAACCAATTCTTCCCCTGGATTTAGGCTAGAATCATTTGACGCACTTGGTAAAATTAAATATTTTACTTCATCAGTAAATTCATAAACTACACCAAATACACCACTAACTAGCAATTTGCTGATATCGTAAATACCTTTACCAACTGTTACAACGCTATTTCCAAGACTTTTTAGCCCTGCAATTGGTTGCAATGATAAAGTGTTTACAAATACATTTGATAAATTATCACCAAATTGTTCTAATCCGTTACCAACGATATCTACACCGGAACCCACTGTTCTACCAGCAACACCTGTAATTCTTGCTGCTGCTGAAAGTGGTGAACCTACTAATCTAGCTATAAAGTTAGCATTTTTTGTATTATCAGCTTGTGCTTCTGAAATATTTTGTGGAAATGCAACTTCGACTCCATCACAAACAATTTTATCAAACTTGATTTTGATATATCCAGAGTTACCAACCCCTGGTCTTGAAATTTCAACAACTTCGCCTTTTACTTTTGAGCCAGCAGGGAATGTTTGTCCACCAATAACTACATCTTGAGTTGTTGTAGCGGAGAATTTTTCACCTACATTTGAAGTTCTAGCACTTAGTCTTTCATCTAATTTGATGGTTAAAGTAGTTCCAGCAAAGCTATTTGCTCCAACAGTAGAAACTTTATCTTTTGATGTTGTCATAAATGTTCTTAAATTACCAACTAAATATGCTACTTGTTCTTTTGATAAATATTCATTGTTTGCAACTTTTTTAGTGCAAGGAACATCTTCTAATAAATTTGATGCAACAACTTCTTTTGTCGCTGGAATTGCCCATTGTGGAATATATTTAATTTCATAACCGTTTAATGTTGGTACTAATAAACTTCTATCTGTTTTAACGTCTATTAGTTTAGCAATTGTTGCAAAAACTTCAGCTTTCGTAACGGGTTGATCAGGTTTAAATGTTTTATCCGGATATCCAATCATAACATCTGCCGCTAAAACTTTTGCAATCCACTTTTCTGCCCAATATGATGAATCAATATCAGTATATTCTGTTGGTGCAGTGTTTTTAATAGATAAACCTTCAGCCAAAACAACAGCTAATTCAGAACGCAAGATTGGCATTTTTTTATTCCACACTGTTTCGGTTGTGCTTTTTTCAATTGTTTCTAAAACATTTTTTGCCCATGCGTCAACAGATACATTTTCTTTACCAGAAATGCTTATACCATTTTCAGATTTTAGTATTTTGCCCCCAACAGTGTAAACTGCGTCAGCAGAAATTGTTTCTTGCGCTGTTGCTCCAAACATAGTTGGATGAGCGTATGACTGAACATTTTGTTCTTCAGCAAATGCTGAGCCTGCAATAAGGCAAGCAGCTCCTACGGATGCTAAAACACCTCTAAGTTTTTTCATTGTGTTATTCTCCTTTTTTTTTCCACTACTCATAAATAATAACTTGATGTCTAATTATCACATATTTTTTTTTTATCGTCAAGAAAATTTTGCAATAAAAAAAGCTCGCAACTACTGATACGAGCCTTTTTTTTATAATAATTAGTATCTATACGTGCAATGTAACTTTATTAGACGTTAATGTTTGTTTTACATCTATAACTCTTTGGTTAGAGCTTCCAACCCATTGAATATTATTGTCTAGAAGTTCTTCTACAAATTCACCTTCAGCAATAACGTCAATATCTTGTATGCCATCAATCGTATTAATTTGCTCCCAAGTATATCCTGTATAAAGCCAGATAGTTTTTTGAGGATAAAGTGATTTACATTTTTTTATCAATCTAAACACTTCACTTCTATTAGCAGGAAACAATGGATCACCACCACTAAAAGTAATTCCATCAATGTAAGGTTTGTTTAAAGCTTCAAATAATTCATCTTCAGCTTCTTTATCAAATGGTAATCCACCTTTTTCGTCCCAAGTTATAGGATTTTGGCAGTTTTTGCAATGATGATTACAACCTGAAACCCACAGAACAACCCTTAGCCCATCACCATTGAGCATATCTTCTTTTGTTATATTGTGGTAATTCATTACATGCTCACCCTGTCTTTAATTTCTGCCATTTTTGCCTCATTAAGACGAGTATCACCCTTAACTCTTGAGTATGAAAGATATCCATTCATCCTATCAATTTTAGTTAGATTTTTGCTACCACATTTTGGACAAACATCCATACTTAGTTCTTCATGCCCGCAATCATCACAATATGATAATGATAAATTTACGCCCTCGTAAAAGCCCATTTTCATAGCTCGTTTTACAAGAGTTTCTACAGCCTTTGTATTATAGTTTAAAGGGTATTTTACGTATTGGATTTTCCCACCGTTTAATAAATCCCAAAAACGTTTTTCGCAATCTTGTTTTTCGATAGGTCCAATATTTTCACTTACATGGCAGTGGAAACTATTTGAAACATAAGGTCTGTCTGAAACATTTTCGACAACACCATATTTTTTACGGAATTGTTTAACCTGCAATCCGCAAAGATTTTCAGCCGGTGTGCCATAAAGTGCGTATAAATACCCATCTTCATTTTTGAATTGTTTAACTTTTTCGTTAATATATTCCATAACTTCAATAGCAAAATCCCCATCTTCAACTAACGACTTACCATTGTGTAATTGTTGTAATTCATTTAATGCTGTAATACCAAATGATGCGGTTGCATATTTTAGTAATGGTTTAATTTTGTCATGAATACCCAAATGACCGCCCATAAACCCACCTTCGCAGTATGCTAATGGATTTACTGATGCTTTCATTTCTCCAAGATATTCATACGTTCTGATATGAAGATTTCTAATTAATTCTAAATAGTAATCAAGAACTTCATAAAAATCCTTACCTTCTTTTTCAGCTTTTGCATAAATCATAGGTAAGTGCAAGCTAATTGCTCCAATGTTGAATCTACCTACAAATACAGGTTTGTCGTTCTCATCAGCTGGTTCCATACCACCTTTTTCAAACCAAGGTGATAAGAAAGCACGGCAACCCATTGGAGAAACAACTCTTCCGTATTTCTTGTACATCTCAGCAACATATCCTTCACCTGATAATGACAACCAATCCGGATACATTGCTTTTTTAGAACATTCAATACCTGCTAGGAATAAATCATGGCTTGTTTTGCCTTCACCATGAATATTTTCATCGTACAAGAAAACAATCTTAGGGAATAATACAGGCTTTTTACTTTCTTTTTTGCCTTGTCCACCCATTCTTATTTTCAACATGGCCATAGTTGCCATTTTTTCATATTCACTTGTACCTAAACCTGCTGTAACAGTTATGAATGGATAATCTCCTCTTGATGATGCTACAGTGTTAAACTTGTATTCCCAACCTTGGAAACCTTGCTCAAAATCTTTTTGCAAGTCTTTTAATGCTTCTTCTTTAGCTCTATCTTCAGCTAAACCAAGTCCAGAATATTTATTAAACTGTCTATCAAATGTTTTTTGTGCATAAGGCATAAGAATTTTGTCAACTTCCGGAACAGTAAAACCACCGTATTGTTGGCTTGCTGCCGCCATAACAATATCACCAATTACATCAAAAGCAACATCTAATGATTTTGGTTCATTGTACCACAAGTTACCCATTTCAAAGCCGCCTTTTAATACACTGGCAACATCGAACAAGCAACAGTTCATTGTATCTCGTCTTGCTGACATATCGTGGATGTATATGTATCCATCTCTAATAGCTTGTAATTCCGGTACGGTTAAGAAGAATTTTTTATACAATTCTTTGTTCAATTCATTGAAAATCAAAGCACGCTTTGTAGACACTAATGTTGAATCAGCATTAGAATTTTCTTTGTCACCAATGTACATAATTCTTTGAGATTCTTGGAAAACTTTGTCTAGCATATGTACGAAATCCTGTTTGTAATTTCTGTAGTTTCTATAACTAGCAGCAACTGATGGGTACAAATGCTCTAATGCACACTCT
>JAZTWQ010000004.1:0-107689 GCA_045635965.1 Candidatus Gastranaerophilaceae bacterium | reverse complement strand
TTCCAAAAAACATTGATTGATAATTATTATTTAAAAAGAGATGGAAATGGACAATATAAAAAAGCGTAAGCTTTCTGTAAGCTGTTGGTCTGTTATGTGAATTATAACTTATTTTTTCAGCATAGAGCGTAATTTTTTGAGTTGGTCTCGAATTTCTGCCGCGCGTTCAAAATCCAAAAGTTTTGCCGCTTTGTGCATATCTTTTTCAAGTTTATCAATAAGTTTTGGCAAATCCTTTGTTTCAATATTTAAATCAATCATTTCTTCCGCAATAATATCTTCTAAGTTCCTATAACTTGCAACAAGTTGAAGAAGATTATTTTCAATAGGTTTTTTAATAGTTTGCGGAATAATTCCATATTTTTTATTAAATTCAATTTGAATTTGACGGCGTCGCTTTGTTTCCTCAATAGCTGCTTTCATTGAATCAGTAATTTTATCGGCATACATTATAACTGTACCGCAAGCATTTCGAGCTGCCCGCCCAATTGTTTGGATTAAACTTGTTTCTGAGCGCAAAAAGCCTTCTTTGTCCGCATCCATAATCGCAACAAGTGAAACTTCAGGAATATCTAGCCCCTCTCTAAGTAAGTTTACACCAATTAAAACATCAAATTCGCCAAGTCTTAAATCTCTTAAAATTTCAACTCTTTCTATAGACTGAATTTCGCTGTGTAAATATCTTACTCGAACACCCATTTGGGTAAAATAATCGCACAAATCTTCCGCCATTCGTTTTGTTAGTGTCGTTACTAAAACTCGTTCATTTTTTTCTGCACGAATATTTATTTCTTTTATTAAATCATCTACCTGAAATTCAATTGGGCGAATATCAATCTCTGGGTCTAGCAATCCTGTTGGTCTAATTATTTGTTCGATTTCTTGCGTCGCTGTTGTTTTTTCAAATTCTGCAGGTGTTGCAGATACATAAATTTTTTGATTAACTCTTTCTAAAAACTCATCAAATTTTAATGGTCTATTATCTTTTGCACAAGGAAGTCTAAATCCATAATTAATAAGGGTTTCTTTTCTAGCCGCATCACCATTGTACATTCCTTTAAGTTGTGGAATTGTTACGTGTGATTCATCAATTACGACTAAGAAATCCTTTTTAAAGTATTCTAATAATGTTGCAGGAGGCGAGCCTACTGGGCGACGTTCGATTATTCTTGAATAATTTTCTATGCCTGAGCAGTAGCCCATTTCTTTCATCATTTCAATATCATATTTAACCCTTTGTTCTAGCCTTTGAGCCTCAACAAGTTTGTTTTCATTTTGAAGTTCAGCAAGGCGGGTTTGAAGTTCTTGACGAATTAATTTTATTGTTTCCTCTTGATCTTCGTCATTACTAATATAATGTACTGCGGGGTAAATAATTATTGTTTTTGGTGATTCAATTATTTCACCGGTTACATAATCAATTTTAACAATTTTTTCAACTTCATCACCAAAGAAGGTTATGCGAGTGATAACTTTTTCATAGCTTGGCATAACTTCAACAATATCTCCACGAGCACGAAATGTCCCATATTTAAGCTCAACATCATTTCTTTGATATTGACTAGAAACTAATTTTCGTAAAAAAGTATCTCTATCTATTTCATCACCAATACTAAGCGATGATGTTCCTTTAAAGTAATTTTCAGGCAACCCCAAACCATAAATACAACTAACAGAAGCCACAACAATAACATCATTGCGCTCAAACATACAACGAGTTGCATTGTGTCTTAGTCTGTCAATTTCTTCGTTTACGGTTGCTGATTTTTCTATAAATGTATCGGTTCTTGGAATATACGCTTCCGGTTGATAATAATCGTAATAACTTATGAAATATTCAACCGCATTTTCCGGAAAAAGTTCTTTAAATTCATTATAAAGTTGAGCGGCTAAAGTTTTGTTATGAGCGATAATAAGTGTTGGTTTTTGTACCCTTTCTATGACGTTTGCTATTGTAAAAGTCTTACCGGAACCTGTAATCCCTTTTAAGACTTGCGCATCATCACCTCTATTAATGCCATCAACGAGAGCCTCAACCGCTTGTGGTTGGTCTCCCGCTAATGAATGTTTTGAATGAATTTTAAATTTTTTCTCCATAAATATATTCTAACATATTTATGAATAAAGTTTTAATTTTGATTATTTTGCTGAGCTTTTTCAGCTGCTCTTAAAAGCTCAACCAAACCATATGCTTGTCTAGTTGCTTCTGTCATGATTTTTTCGGTTTTAACACCATTCGAGGCTGTCCAAGTCGATTTTTCTGATGGTAAATTATTATCAAAATTTACCTTAACTTCTTTTATTTTGTTTCCGTTTGCATCATAAGTTACGGTTTTTGGCGCATAACGATAAGGCCATAAAGATAAATCAAATGTTTCTTCAACTCTTTTTTGTCCTTTTCCGTCTATAAAGGTATATTCTCTTGTTCCGTCAGCTAAATTTTGAGTTTTAACGGAATAAGACATTCTTCTGTTTTTCGGAAGATTTCTTGCTTCATTAATGTATTGGCGAGTTAATGCCATTGTTTTGGGAAAATATTCTTCAAAAATTTCTTCATTTGTATCATATTCTCCATCACTTATAACATACGCACCACACTCTGCAAATATTTCTTGCGGGCTATCTATAACTATAGGTACACCTATATTATTTCTAAAATGCAAATTGGATTGTCGGAAGTTAGCAATTTCCTGGCTAAATGCTCTTCTATATTCCGAACGATTAGAAAAATGCTGACTTGTTGTGCCGTTATTATCATAACTGTCAATAGCATGAGCTAATTCATGCAAGAAAGATATATCATTTATGTTTAAGGTTTCGGTTGGTCTTGAATAATATCCATTTGATGCGTCTGTAGGCGCAAAATGACGAATCAAACACACTTCGTTTGCGACATCAGATATTACTTTGGGGGATTGCTCATCTAAAATTGATACAACATCTCGTCGTTCACTGCTGGTTGTACCGGGCATAATTTGAGATAAAGGAATCATAGGTTCACCATTTGGTCCGGTTGATAATGTAAAGGTATCACTTGTGCAACTTGCTAATAAGCCTGTAAGCCCCGCAATTAATGCGTTTTTTGATATTGTAACTGTCTTGTTGGGAACTGTTGTTGTTTTGTTAGAATTTTGTGAACTAAAAGTCGGAGTTGATAATTTTGAAATCTGCATAATATTCCTCTTTTTATTTACCTTCATATTAAAAAACAAACAAAAAATTATTTGCTAGTATTTATGAATTTTCATAAAATTATTTTGCAAAAAATTACCTTAATTATTATTTTTTTAATTTTTGTTTTATAATAAATCTATAAATAATTTTAGGGAGTGAAAAAGTTGAGTTACAAAGATTTAATTAAAAAAACAGCTATAGAGCAGAGCCAAATGCTTAGAAATAAAGAAGTTTCTTCTGTAGAGCTTGTTAACGCTCATTTTGAAAGAATTGAAGAAGTTGATGAAAAGTTAGGTTCGTTTAATAGCTTAACAAAAGAAGAAGCTTTAAAAACAGCACAAGAAGTTGATGCTAAAATCAAAGCAGGCGAGGAGTTGCCTATTCTTGCAGGTGTTCCGCTTGCATTAAAAGATAATATGAATATGGTTGGTTCATATACAACAGCATCAAGTAAAATTTTGGCTAATTTTGTATCTCCTTTTGATGCAACAGTTACTAAAAAACTTAAAGAAAATTTGGTTCCAATCGTTGGAAAAGCAAATATGGATGAGTTTGCGATGGGTAGCTCAAATGAAAACTCAGCTACAAAATTGGTTCGCAACCCTTGGGATTTGAACAAAGTCCCTGGTGGTTCTTCCGGTGGTTCAGCTGCGGCTGTTGCTGCTTGTGAGGTTCCATTGTCACTAGGTTCAGATACTGGTGGAAGTATTCGTCTTCCTGCAAGTTTCTGCGGTATTGTTGGGGTAAAACCTACTTATGGTAGAGTTTCCAGATATGGTTTAATTGCGTTTGCATCTTCTTTAGATCAAATAGGTCCATTTTCAAGATGTGTAGAAGATAGTGCACACGTTTTAGAAGCAATTTCCGGCTATGATGAAAAAGATTCCACATCTTTAAATATGGGTGTTCCCAAATATTCTCAATTAATGAAAAAAGACATTAAAGGCTTAAAAGTTGGGGTTATTACAGAGCTTTTATCTGAAGGTGTTAGTGCCGATGTTAAAAAAGCAATGGAAGCGGCTATTCAAAAATACAAAGATTTGGGCGCAGAAATTGTTGATGTTTCATTGCCGCTGCTAAAATATTCAATTGCTGTTTATTATATTATTGCAACAGCGGAAGCAAGTTCAAACTTGGCAAGATTTGACGGTGTAAAATATGGTCATCGCTCAAAAGATGCGAAAACTTTAATCGATATGTATTGCAAAACTCGCGCAGAAGGTTTTGGAGATGAAGTTAAACGCCGTATTATGCTTGGAACTTACGCTTTAAGTTCTGGTTACTATGATGCCTACTACAAAAAAGCGCAACAAGTGCGTCGTTTGATTAAAAATGATTTTGATAAAGTGTTTACTCAAGCAGATGTTATTATTTGCCCAACTTGTCCTTACACTGCGTTTGAAATTGGCTCTAAAGTGCAAGACCCGCTTTCAATGTATTTAACAGATATTGGTACAATTACTGCTAACTTGGGAGGTATTCCGGGAATGAGTATTCCTTGTGGATTTGATTCTACAGGAATGCCTATCGGATTAGAAATTTTGGCTCCGGCATTGAAAGAAGATGTTATGCTTCAAGCGGCTTACGCTTTTGAACAATCAACTGATTTTAATACAAAAATTGCAAATATTTAGAATATTTGAGGGTGTATGAAAAAGTTATTATTGGCTTTGATTATGGTATTAGCTTTCGGTGTTGCAACATCGAAAGCCTTTGCCGTTAGTTATAATTTAGAGGCAATACGATTATATAATATGGGGTTAGAGCAATATAAAAAAGGTGCTTATAACTCTTCTATTGATTATTTTAAGAGCGCTATAGAAATCCAGAAAGATTTTTATGATGCATATTATAATATGGCAGTAGTGTATGATTTTGTTGGTAAAACTAATGAAGCTATTTCGGCTTTAAATATGTTGTTAAAACAAAATCCGGAAGATTTTTCTGCTAATTTGAAAATTGCTCAGATTTACCATAAAAAAGGTGATGTAAAGAATGCTTATGAGCACGCAAATAAAATTCCACCGTCCGCAAGTGAGTATGACAAAGCAAGAGACTTGGTTTCAAGACTTGGTATTGAAGAAAAAGCAAAAAGTAATCCGGTAGAAGAAACTAAAGACATTGCGGCAAAAGTTATTCCTGAAGGAAGAAGTATTTTGGGGATAAATTCACCATCTGGAATATCAGAAGATGATAATGGAAACCTTTATGTCGCAAGTTATAGTGATAATGCAATTTATAAGGTTATGCCAAACAACGTTCATCAACTTTATTCAAAAAGCCCACTTATCAGTGGACCGATTGGTATAGCTTTTGACTCACAAAATAATATGTATATAGCAAATTATAACAAAAATAATGTGCTTAAAATTGATAAGTATGGCAAAGTTAGTGTGTTTATTGAATATTCAAACAGACCTTACTATGTCTTTGTAAGTAAAGACGTGCTTTATGTTGGAGAACAAGGGTCTAATATTGTTATGGTTAGAAAATTGTGATTAATAAGTTTGAGGTGAATTGTATTATGAAAGATAAAAAGCTGGAAAACCGCGTGAATGTAGGGGGGGGGCAATTGGTAGCTGGCTAAATTCTTTCGTAGGTCAAAAAATAAGTGTTCGATGTGAAAAATTTAATCAAAAACCTCAAAATCTTATCAACAAATTAGCAGTCATGCTGAACTCGTTTCAGCATTTATCCGGCAAACGAAGCTTGGCGAAGGACTTGTGTTTATCGACTGCGTGCGATGTTGGTCAGATCCTGAAACAGCACGCACGCGGCTTTTTAACGCTTACGCTAAAAACAAAATTAATGAAAGAAAATTATTTATACAATTAAAATTAATAAAGAAAGGATTAAAAATGATGAATTTAAAACCAGCAAGAGCCTTTTCTGTTGCCGAAGCAATGATTGCATTGTTGATAGGTAGTCTTATTCTAGGTTTTTCTGCCCCAATGATTACAAAACAATTGAAACACAACAATTTTACAAGTATTCAAACGCAAATATTGAACAAAAAAATTGAGAATGTTGATGACAAAAGTGATACAAACGCTGATAATATCTCAATCAACGCAAACAATATAAAAAACATAAATCAAAATATTAAAGACTTAACGGATATAATTAACAATAATAAAGCTAAGGATTATTCTTCTGATATTGAAAGTTTAACTAATAGAATTACAAGCCTTGAAAATGAAGAAATAGTTGATTATTCAGAGGATATATCATCTTTGCAATCTCAAATAACTACAAATAAAACAGAGTTGACTAAAAAGATAACAGAACTAGAAAAACAAATTAATCCCGCGGGAATTGTTAAGTTCTTTTATAATACAGGATGTCCTACAGGTTGGTCAAATATAGGATATGAAGGTCATTATATAAGGGTTACAACAAATTCAGAAACATCATATAGTGTCGGTTCAACAATAGGACCTTCTTTGCCTAATATTACCGGTGGTTTTCCTGGGATAGGTGAATATTTTGATGGCATAAAACCTTCTTCTTACTATAATGCAGATAAGGACAACGATGGCTTATATGGCGCTTTATATAGGAAAAATACTGAAAAGTTCACGAAATATGGTGTGCCAGTTGGTAACAGTGGGGATAGAGAGGATTATTTTGCTTTCGATGCAAGTAAATCTAATGCCGTATATGGCGCAATAAAAGATAATACGATAACAGCGTTAAATGAGGCGAATGAAGTATTACCCCGCGCAGTTCATTTGGTAGCATGTAGAAAAAATTAAAGTTAAAATGCTATTCAGAAAGCAGCGTGCATTTTATTGCACCGCAAAGGCTATTCAGTAAAAAGCTCTTTAGCTACAGAAAGGAGTTTGGCTTGTTATGCTATTTAGTCCGCATAATAAGCGTCATTTAGTGCGGCTAAGAAGTTAGAACAGTTTGTCGCGTAGCTTATTACTTTGTAGATTTTTTCAATATGTTCTTCGCGTTTGCCTTCATCTGTACCGTTGTCTAAAAGTTTCATTGAATTTAATAGATTTATATCTGAGTTAAGTTCATCTACTACTCTAGCCATTTCATTTTCTGCGTGTTGTAAGTTGCTATTAAAATAGTTTGCTGTACTTTGTTGGATAGTTGCTAAGATTTCATTCAATGTTGTGTGAGGCGGTATTTCAAAGTTTTTAGTTGCTTCGCTAAATAAATTCCAATATTCATCAACGTATCTTGAATATCGTTTATCAACTTTTGCTTTTAGCAGTTCTTCTAAATAATTGTCAAGCGCATTCATTAAATCTTCTTTGGTTGGATTTTTTATGTCTTGATTTTGTTTAAGAAATTCGTTGAAAAATCCTTTTATAAATGAGCGAGCATAGAGAAATCTTGTTGTTTCAGTTCCAAGCTTTTTGATAAATTTCTTTTCATTTTTTAAATCGTCTTTGTAAAGGCTGTTTAAAAGCTCGTCAATCAAGCCGGCTTGTTCAACGAAAAGTAACAATGTTGAGTTGTTGTTTGATGGGTCTTCAAGTGCAAGACGGACTAATTTCATTCCATCAGCTTCAATGAATGTTCGTTTGTTTTTCATTTTAACATTGTTGTTTAAGTAATCTCTGATTTTAGACGTATTGCCTTTTGAGGCAAGGCTCATAAGTTTATATTCCAATTTAGTTTTGTTTACTTTTTTATAACAATCAGCAACGTATGATTTTAGTTGATTTAAAACAGCTGATTGCATTTCTTCATCACCAGCTTTGGGTTGTTGTTGGGATAGTTTTACCGTATAAGTGAAAAGTTCAGCCGGATTTGTAAACACGTGATGCGATAATAGGTTAACAGATGCCGCATTTAATGCTTCTTTTGTTTTTTGATAATCAATTTTATCCTTAGATGCTTCTGATACCCAGTTGTATAAAGAGCGTTTTACAGATGCTTGATATTGAGGAAGTACGTTTGTTCTTACGATAAAATCAATATTCTTTGTTAAAGTTGTTTTTGCGGCAAGAAATTCTGCTTTCATTGTTTCTAAAGTCGCATTGTCGGTTATTTTCCTTAGCTCGGTGCTTAGTAAATGAAAATCGGTTTCTATTTGTTCTTTTTTATAGTTATTTCTTTCAAGTCGATTTTTCATTGTTCTTGCGACATTTGCGACATTGTTGCAATTAGCATCTGTCTTTATTTCGTTTAAAAGAGAGTTTAGATTATAGATAAGCGCGTCTTTTTGTTCATAGATATCTTCATATTTGATTAAATAAGTTAATTTATCTAATATGTAAGTACAGTTTTTGCCTTTAGTTAGTCCCATTAGCTCAATTAAGCTTAATTGTAAATTATCAATATTAGGTTTTAGCATTTGAACAAGTTCTCTTTTGCTTTTAACTTCTAAGTTTGGAATAGCTGGACGAACTTTGTATTGCTTAAAATAAATATTTTTGTATTTGTTGATAAATTTGTCATCAAGCATATTGACTAAATCGATATAAAAATTTCGATATGCAGTATTTGCAGTGGTAGAGGCTGTTTTTTTCGCAGGTTCCATGATTTCATCGTAATAATGTTCAAGTGTTACTTTGTCTAGCCTTTTTTGTTCTAAAGAGTTTCCTGCTTGAATTAGTTTTATTACGTTTTCGGGTGTATCGAATTTGAGGCCTAAGTCATCGAATGTTATATCTTTGATTAATTCTTCAAATTCTTCCTTATCCCAACTCATTAAGGTTCGGTTGGTTTTCATTAAATCATCATCGTCAATGTTGTCAAATTTTTTGTCTAAGAATGTGAAATATTTTTGCATTTTTTCATCATCTTTGTATGTTTTAATTTCATCCAGCATAAAGTTATCTTCAGTTGCATCTATTGAAACTAGGATGAGTACTCCGGCGTCTTTTTTGCTTATTTTTTTGTAATTTTCGTTGTTTTTTATAGCTTGTTCGACACCTTGTGCGATATTATCAAGTAAGTCATCAAGGTTGCCGTGGTTGTCTTTTTCGTAAGCCTTTTCAATCGCTGTTTGTATATCAGTTTTTAAAGATGTTAATTTAATATTTTTTTCTTTTTCAATCGCATTAATAATGTGATTGATTTCTTTTTGAACTTCTTCTCTTACAGCTTTCTCGCCTTTTTTATCTTCTTTTTTGTATAGTATTTCTCTAAAGAAGTTTTTGTATTCTTCCAGTTTTTTCTGTTTGAATTTTTCAAGAGCTTCGTTTGTTCTAATGTTTCCAAATTCAGTGTTTATAGTATCTTCCTTGATAATATCAGGGAATGCTTTTGTAAGGATGAGTTTTTCTATAATAATTTTTAGCTCGTCATTTTTATCAAGTTTGTTGTATTGCTCGATTGTAATTTGAGGTTTTTCATCTTTTATAATTTTTTCTAAAATTTGTTCTTGTTTTGTGGTGATTATTTCATCAAACTTGTTGAGAAAATCAACATTAAGTTTGTTTCCAGGCTTGTTTAAAATATTAAAAAGTTCATTAACCGTCGCTTGTGGGTCGTAAAGATTTAATATACATTCAATAATTTTATCAAGCTTGGTATTCATTTTGGTATCAAGCCCCGGTAATTCCGCATGCCAAAATATAGGGCAAGAATATTCTTCTTCTATCTCTATTTCAGGACCATTTATTGCTTTTTTAAAGACTTCATTGCTATCGGTTGCGATATCATATTTAAAAATATCGGCAGTTGCTCCAGTTAGCATTTCAGGAGAAAGAATAAAACCGCCTTTTGGACCGAATTTTCTATTATAATCGGTTTTTCCAACTTCTGTTTTATCAATCCAGTTGCTAAGTCTTTCAGAATGCCCCCAAGTATTGTCGTGCAACATTACTGTTTTTTCTTCAATTTTACCGGTTTTTGGATCTTTTATTTTTATGGTTCTAACATCGGCAATATATTGTGCGTGTCCACCTATATCGTCCCAGCATACGTTTGTACCTGATGTGCCGGAACCTTTGCCTGATTGAATGTGTTTTATTACTTCGTCAAAATCAGACTCTACGTGATATGGGCGCCCTGTCATTTGTTCAAAAATTCTTACACTTTCGTTGCTGTATAATCCAGAATGACCTTCTTCGCTAACCCAAAAATGACCCGTTCTTTTTCCTAATGTAGAATATAGTTCGTCTAGTTTTTTAGACATTATTTTGTTTTCAATACGGTATTCTCTGTCTACTACTCGACTAAATGTAGGTATTTGTTTTTCTATCTTATCTAGTAGTTCTTTTTCTTCTTTATTAAAAATAAATATTTTATTATTTATTTTTGCGTCAATTCCTTGTTCTCTAAGTTTTGAAATTCTTCTTCTTTCTGCATCTATTTCATCAAATTTCTTTTTTAAAATAGAAATTTCATCTGCTGTTAAAACTTCTTTTCTTTTTTCATTTAGATTAATAATTAACTCAGCCTCATCTGGGAAGTTAGTTGCATCTGCTACTTGGTAGATTAGGTTTAACAGTTTTGCTATTTCTTCGTTATTTGTGTTAATGATATTAAGAAATTCTTCTTCTGTTTCATAATTTTTGTCCGTATTTAAATTGATATTTAAGGCTTCAAATCCTTTGTTTGCAATAGCGTTGTCAATTGATTTTACAAAGTTTTCGATTACGTCATGAATAGTTTCATAAGGACTTTGAGAGCCTAGTGGTCTAATTGCGTTTTCAATTTCTTGATAGCTTTTTGCTTTTTTTACATTTGAAATCATTTGAATTATCATTTTTTCAAATTTTTTGCTATCAGGAATAGCTTTTGTTTTGTCAGAGACTGAGAACATAAAGTCGTGATTGCCTTCTTGGTGTTCAGCTATACGAGTTCTTAGACCTTTAAGTATGATTTCTTTGTAGCTTGTGTGATAAACTGCAAGTTTTTTGTCAATTTCCTCAAGAATGTTTTCTGTTGCATCTGCATAAAGATTAGATAAAAATTCTTGTAGTTCTTTGTTGTCCATATTATGTGTTTTTTGTAACTCAAGAATAATTGGACTTTGTGGTTTTGTTTTAGCCAATTTTATTAATTTTTTGATATGTTGTTGTACTTGAGTAGGATAGTTTGGTAAATTGTATTCGTCATAATATAAATTTTTATCCATGTTTGTAATTTCTAATTGGGTTAAAAGAAATTCTCTTTGTGCTAAGCCTATTTGAAAAATCGTTTTAGCGTGTGAATATTTTTGAAGAGGTGTTAATGTTATTCCAGCATTTTCTTTTTCAGCTTTTATATATTCTTTTAATGCTTTTAATATTTCAGAATTTCCCTTTGTTTTTTGTGCGTAGTCAGCACCCAATTGCTTTTTGAGTAAATTGGTTAATTGGGATGTTAAAATTTCATCGTTATTATTGGGATTAATATTTAACAAGTCTAGTGCTTTGCTTAAAATTACGTGAATTTGTTCGTTTGTTATCTCTGGTGCAATTTCTTTAATATTTTTAATTAAATTTTTCTTTTTTATTTCGTAGTTTCTTTGAATTTTGGTAATGTCTTGGCAATTTTGGCTGTTAAGTATTTTTTCTTTTCTTTTAGCTTTTTCGTATGATTTTAGAAGCTCCTGACTTTTAATCATAGTTTTTAAATAAGCGTGTCTTGTCGTGTAATCGTCATCGTCTATTTTTAAAACACGGGAGTCAAAAAATAAACCGTTGTGTCTAGCGTCAAATGCAACATAATCTTGGAGTGATAACGTACCATCACCTACTGTTCCGGCAATTTTCATCCAGTTTAAAGCGGCTGCGTCAATTATTCTATAGCCTTCGTAAATAGCTCTATCGTAATTTATTTGAGCTTTTTCTACTTTAACTTTGGGCGCACGTAGTTTTTCATATTTTTCTTCGTCTTTTTGATATTCTAAGAGTCTTGTTACATCATAAATTTCCATATAAGTTTTATCATCTAACTCAGATAATAATGTATTAATATATGCAACTTTATCTTCGTATAGTAGGGCTTTTCTTGCAATTGAGGTTGCTGCACAAGAGCCGTGTTTTTCCTGTGAGCAATCTTTTGATGTAAATTCGTTTTGGGTTGGAATTTTTATCACAAGGTCGTTTATAATTTCAGAAAATACTTGGAATTTTTTGTCTTTTAATTGAGGGTGAATTGAATAAGCATCACTCATCATGTGCGATAATTTAAGCAAAATATAAGCTTTTTCTTTCATTGGTGTTTCTGATGATGCAACAAAATAATCTAAGAATTTTAGTGCTTTTGATGTTTCATTTTGCTTTGATTTGTCAGAAAGCGCTTCTTGCATAGTTTTAGAGCTGATTATGCCTTCTCTGTATTTTATTATTTTCTTTTCTATGCTGGTTAATTCTTGTGGTTGGACAAATATTTCGTTATATTTTTGTAAGAATTTTTCACGTCTGTTTTTTGCCAGTTTTTTAATAGCTTTTTCTGTAGCTTTCTGTAACTCAATATCCCAAGGATTATTTTCCAAAATAGTACCGCTAAGTGGTGAGTTTTCGTTTAAGTATTGTCTTAATGCAGAATTTTGACGTATGCCGTATTGGTTTGCGCTGGCAATTCCTAACAGGTTTTCAACATTTCGGTTGGAATTATATGTAGATAAATTTTTAATGGCATTATGTATGAGTCGTTCCCTAGGCGGAGTAATCATTTGTTTTCCGTCTTTTAGTTGTTTTGCTGTATTATAATCGTCTCGTTTTCCATTAAAAGCTATTATTTTCAAAACCATTTCCTTCTTTTACTTCGTCTTTTTTCCAAAATAACGTTGCTGAATAAAATTTTTTTATATTTTTTAAATAAATATTACAATATTTTTACAAAAAATCTTTTTTTGAGATAATTAAAGGTAATGGAGAATTATATGAAAAGATTTTTATCAACAGTTTTAGCTTTAGTTTTTATATTTTTATTATCGGGCTGTACAACAGAACAGAAACCGTCGAATTTAATGGAGCAAGTTTTAAAAAATGATAAACTTGTTGTTGGTGTGAAATATGATTCCAGACCGTTTGGATTTAAAGATAAGAATGGAAATTTACAAGGTTTTGACGTTGATTTGGCTAAAAAAATAGCAAAAAATATTTTGGGTGATGAAAACAAGGTTGAGTTTGTTCAAGTTACTCCCTCCAGCAGAATTTTGACACTTACTTCAGGGAAAGTAGATATGGTTATCGCAACAATGTCAGTTACTCCAAGTAGGCAGCGTATTGTGAGTTTTTCTACCCCTTATTATGTCGCAGGTCAAGCGTTAATGACTCGAGCAAATTCTGATATTGAAGGTTTGACTGATTTGAGAAATAAAAAAGTTATTGTGGTTTTGGGTACGACCGCAGAAAGAAATATTAAATCTTTAGTTCCTAGTTCTATTGTTAAGGGGTTTAAAACAGACAAAGAGGCTTTCGCGGCTTTTAAGTCTGGACGCGGTGATGCAATGATTAATGACGATACTATTTTATTAGGTTTCTGTGCAGAAAATCCAGAAATGAAGATTTTGTCCAAACGTTATACTCAAGAACCCTATGCCGTAGCCTTTAGGCAAGAAGTTGAAAGCGAATCATTGAGGCATAATGTTAATCATATATTAGAACACATGCAAATGAGTGGCGAGCTTAACCGCTTGAAAAATAAATGGATTGATTTTTAGGATAATGTAGGAGAAAATTTATGTTGACGAAAACGCTGGAAACCCGCGATTTACTAGGGGGGGGGGCAATTGGTAGTCCGCTAAATCCTCCTGAAGGGCAAAAAATAAGTGTTCAAGATGAAAATTTTAGATTAAAATCGTTATGTGCATTTTCTGTTTCGGAAGTTTTAATTGTTCTTGTTATTATAGGGGTTATTTGTGCTTTTTTAATTCCAGCGATTAAGTTGAGAGTGGAGGAAAAAGTATTAGTTTCTAAGTATAAAAAAATATATTCAATGTTAAATAGTACCTATAATGAATCTATAAGAAAATACGGTGCACCGCAGTATTGGGATTTAGAGGGAGATGTTGGATTTTTATCGGTTAATTTTGTAAAATATCTTGTTCCAGCGGGTTTGAAGGGGGAATATATAGAGGATGATGAATTGGTTCTTGGTGGTAAGTGGTTGCATAATAAAAATAAAAAAGAATTTGATTTTTTGGGAACACCTATTTATAGATTGCCGGATGGAACATTGTTTATGAATATTTGGGTTACAAACGCAAAATGTAAGTTTCAAGTAGAAGATAAAAATAATTTATATTTAAAAGAATTATGTGGTGATATGCGCGTTGATTTAAATGGTGAAAAAGGACCAAATACCTATGGTGTTGATCAATTTCGTTTTAGGATTAGTAAAAGGGGCATAATACCAATTGGAATAAGAGATGATATTGATCGTCCAGTAAAAGATTATTGTAATCCCAAAACGGGGGGTGAGTTTAATGGATATTCTTGTGGTGCGTGGATGCTTGAAAAAGAAACTATGCCTTGGTTGTATGGAAAACAGATTGATTGGTAAATTTAAATAATTTAAGAGTGTTTACCTTTTCATAATTGGGAACATTAAGAATTTACCGTTTTCATCGCGCCATTGTATCCAGCCGATTTTTGCTTCGTCGCCAAAATCTAGCAATTTAACTAACATCCAGTTGCCTCTAACGAGAGTTAGTTTAATAAACTTGGGGTAGGTTATTCCCCAAACTTTTTGGCTTGCTGCATCTGGAGCAGAAAGTAGGCGTTTGTTAATGTCGGGCATGTCTTTGAAAAAATATACACCGTTTTTTCTACCCCAGCTCATATAAAATCCAAGCCAAGAGACGTAGCGGTTTTTTGCGGTGGCTTTAACCCAGCCGCTTTTGCCTTGAGATTGGGAGTAAAATATTTTTACCCAACCATCTATTTCGTCGTCTACTGCGCTGTAGGCAATGTTTTCGGATGGAATAAATGATATAAATATTTCGTGTTCTTTTATATTTGTGTCGATTAATCCTTTTTCGTTCCATTTTATAGTGTGAAGAATTTGGGAGTTTTCGTCTGGTTCTGCATAAATATTAAATTCGTTGGGCGTATTAAATGCACCGATACCGCTGTGTCTTATGTTGTCAGAGTATCGAGGAATAACATCTGCAATTGCGGATGTTGTAAAAAATAATAAAAAGCTAATTAGTAATAATATTTTTTTCATATTTACATTATACCCGATTTTCTTATTGTTGCTATACTTTGTTTATTCTATAATTTAGAAAAAATTAAATCATCGGAGGTTATATGGCAAATATTGCAAAAATGTTGAAAGAAATTGAAGAATTAGAGCAAAATGAGCAGTATGAAAAAGCTGTTGAAGAGTTGTTGAAACTTGATGAAATGGTGCCTAATAACCTTGAGATTATTAAAAACCTTGCGATGGATTATGAGGTTTTAAAGAATGATGAGCAAGCAATTGTTTGGTGGGAAAAGTATAAATCAATAGATGCAAATGATACTATTTCTTATTTTCAATTGATTGATTTGTATTTAGAGCGTGATAAATATCAATATTATATGAATCGAGCTCATATAAAAATTATTGAAAAGAAAAATGGACAAGCCGTAGATGATTTTAAAAAGGCTATATCAAGTGCAAAAGATGAAAAAGAAATTTCAAATGCTCGTTTTATGCTTGCTGTAATGTATGAGTCTTTGCAAAAAAATACAGAAGCTATTCAGGAATATTTGAGACTTTTAGAAACAGAAGAAAATTTAAATATTTATTCCAGATTGATTGAGTTATACAAACAAGAATCGGAAGAAGAAGCTATTGGGTTATTAGAAACTGTTGTTGAAAAATTTCCTCAGGAAATTGAACTAAAAGAAGATTTGGCGAAACTTTATTATAAGTCTGGAGATTTGGAAAAAACTTTAAAATATGCTCAAAATGAACTTACAAAAGCAAAGGTTTATTTAGAACAACAAAAAAATGATGATGCGTTAAAGATTTTGCAGGAAATTAAAGTGAATGATGAAAATGCGGTAAAATATCATTCTTTGTGGGCTGAATATAACTATAATTTGAATGAATTTGATAAAGCTTTTGAAAATTTGAATAATCTTGAAAAAGCCGCTCCTAATTTGCCGCTGTTGTATCAAATGAGAGCAATGATTTATGAGGCAAAAAATGATGAATATATGTCTCATCTT
The DNA here is from genome assembly GCA_045635965.1 of Candidatus Gastranaerophilaceae bacterium. Taxonomy (GTDB): domain Bacteria; phylum Cyanobacteriota; class Vampirovibrionia; order Gastranaerophilales; family Gastranaerophilaceae; genus RGIG2134. The sequence continues at coordinate 91,448 of JAZTWQ010000004.1, read as the reverse complement.
TGTTGGGCAAAATGTTATGAGCTAAAAGGTCAAATTGATTTGACCATTGATGAATTGCTGCTTGCTCATAATTCCAATTCAAAGGATGAAAAAGCTATTATGTCTTTGATTAATGTGTATTCTCGTCAGAATGATAATCATTCTGTTATTGAATTTTGTGAAAAACTTTACAATATTGATGAAAATAATTCATTTGCGATAAAAAAATTGGCAGAATTTTATCAATCTCATGGTGAAAACAAAGTTGCACTTGATTTTTATGAAAAATTATATGTTTTAGATAAAAGTAATATGCAAAACTTAAAACTTCTTGCTGTGGCTTATGAAAAAGTTAAAGATGGGGAAAATGCTAAAAAAGCTTGGGAAAAATATCTTGAACGTGCGCCAATAAGTGAGGAAACAGAAAGCATAAAAAGAAAATTGCAATCATTAGATAGTCTTGAGCCTGATGCGCAAGAAGGTTTTTTAGATAAATTAATGAGCTTTTTTTCAAGAAGATAACATTGTCTTTAGTCCGATTATATGCTAATCTTTGTTTATGATTGAATTATTGATTTTGTATATTTTAAATAAAAGAGACAGAACACTTTATTCCTTAAGACGTGATATTATTGAGAAGTTTGGTATGATTACAAAACCATCTTTTGGAACAATGCATCCTGCAATGCATCGGCTTGAGAAAAAAGAAGCAATATCAGTTGATAAGAAATTTTCCGAAGGTGGAAAAAAATCTACATTTTATTCGGTTACAAATAATGGTAAAAAAGTCTTTAAAGAGTTGTTTTTTGAGGATATATCTTTAAATCCAACTATTTTTCATAATCAGTTGTCAGTTAGGCTTTTGACTTTGTCGATGTTGGAAAAAGAAGATAGAGATGTCTTTTTGCAAGATTTAAAACAAGTTATTGAATTGCAAGAACTTGACGCAAAAAATGCGCTTAATGATGAATATATTAAATATGATGAGTATCAAAAAGTTGTTATTGAAGAAACTTTAAACAATCTTGAGTCTCTTAAATTAATGGTAGAAAGGTTGAGGACAAATTAATGGGGGCGTTGGTTGCAGAAGTTGAGAAAAATTCGATAGCGGAAGAACTGGAAATTACAGCAGGTGATGAACTCCTTACTATTGATGAAATTGCGCCTAAAGATTTAATCGAATATCGTTATTTGATTATGAATGAAGAGCTTACAATAGTCATAAAAAAACAAAATGGTGAGCTTGAAGAAATAGAAATTGAAAAAGATTTTGATGAAGATTTAGGAATAATTTTTGAAAGTGCTGTTTTTGATAAAATAAAGTTGTGTGCAAATAATTGTATTTTTTGTTTTGTAAATCAGCAACCAGAGGGAATGAGAGATACTTTGTATGTGAAAGACGATGATTATCGCTTGTCTTACCTTCAAGGAACTTATGTAACATTAACTAATCTTACAAAATCAGATAGGGCTAGGATTGAAAGGGATAGGCTTGGTCCATTGTATGTGTCTGTTCATACTACTAACCCTGAATTACGACAAAAAATGCTGAACAACAAAATGGCTGGAAAAATTATGGATAATCTTCGTTGGCTTAAGGAAATTGATATACCATTTCATGCCCAAGTTGTTTTGTGTCCTACGTACAATGATGATGAAGAATTAAAAAGAACGTTAGATGATTTAGCAACTGTTGATGATGTATTGTTATCAATTGCGGTTGTTCCTGTTGGAATTACTCAATTTAGAGAAACTCCGCTTGTTAGAGTTGATAAAACTGTTGCGATTCGAACTATTGAAATTATTGATGAATTCAATAAAAAAAATGGTCGTCAGGTGGCTTGTGCCTCCGATGAATTCTTTTTAATTGCTGAAAAAACAGTACCGAGTCGTGAGTATTATGGCGATTTTGCGCAATTAGAAGACGGAGTTGGGGCATTGAGAATGGTTATGGATGATTTTGAGTCTAGAAAAAAAGATTTGCCTAAATCTATTAAGACGCCTAAAACATTTCATTTTATAACAAGTGTCGCGGCTGGAACAATATTTAAAGATATAACCGCGTATCTTAGCACGATTGAAAATCTTGAAGTTAGGATGGAAATTATAAAAAGTGAGTTTTGGGGCAAGGATGTAAATGTTACGGGGCTTATTGTTGGACAGGATATTATCAAACAACTTAAACATAAAAAAGATGAAATTAAAACACTGATAATTCCAACTATAATGTTAAAACCTTTGACTGAAAACTTTTTGGATGATTTAACGGTTGATGACTTGAAACGAGAGTTGGAGTGTGAGGTTTTGATAGTCGAGGATATTTATTCGACTAAGGATTTGATTGAGTTTGTGTTAGAAGAATAGTTTTTGTTTGTATTAAAAATTGTAATTTATCAAATCAAATGCAAACTTCTTGCTCAAAATTGAAAAATAATATATTATTAAACATAGGTTGAGTGAAACTCAACAAAGCAAAAGGTGCAGTTTTACCCCACAAAGTTTATAAAGCTGGTACAAACAATCGCATTAAACATAGAAACAAGGAGAAAAGTATGAAGAACAAAATGGCTGAAACCGTTGATTTTCTAGGGGGGGGGGGCTTTGGGTGCCGTTTAAATTCTCCTAACTATCAAAAAATTAATCGTTCTTTCTTTAAATTTAATAAAAAAGCGTTCACGCTTGCTGAAGTTTTGGTAACTTTAACAATCATTGGAGTTGTTTCAGCTATGACTATCCCAACACTTCATCAAAGACATATTGAGCAAGCGACAATTAATAAGGTTAAAAAATTTTACACTACTATGTCCCAAGCTTATCAAAAAACCGTTGTTGAATATGGAGATGTCGATACTTGGGGGATTACAGGAGCTACAAAAGAAGATGCTTTAATTATATATAACAATATGATTAAAGATAATTTTAAAATAGCGACAGATTGTGGTTTTGAAAATACAAAAAAATGTATTGCTGATGCCGATTTTTATTATTTAAACGGGGAAAATATTGGAAAATATCATGCAGAAAACCACGGCGGAAATTTTTATTACAAAATTATATTAAATGATGGTTCCTCTGTTTGGTTTAGAGGTGATAAAACTTCATACATTACTGCTTTTATAGATACAAATGGACCAAGGGGGACCCAATAAATGGGGGCATGATGTTTTTGCTTTAGTTGTTGTAAATAATAAACTAGTCCCTTTTGGTAGTGAAGGAATGGTTAATACTTTTGATACATCGTGTAGAAAAAATAAAGAAGGTTGGGGGTGCGCAGCATGGGTTGTGTACAAAGGTAATATGGAGTATTTGCACTGTGATGATTTAAACTGGAATGGTAAGCAGAAATGTTCTAAATAATAAAGATGATTTTAATAAACTATAATTTATCAGACAAAAAGATTAAAGATTAAACCCAAGTGGTAATAATTCTTTAATAGTTGTCTCATAAATCTCGCCTTCGTTTGATTCAATGATAATTCTTGTATCTCCATTGTTTGAAAATTCCCAAATCCATTGGCGACAAGCACCACATGGGGCGCACATTTTTTCTTTGGGTGCATAGATTGCAATGGCTTTGATTTTCCCTTTTTGCCCTTGTGCAATTGCTGTAGATATAGCGTTTCTTTCAGCGCAAAGCGTCAAGCCTAAACTGGAGTTCTCAACATTTACCCCTTTGTAAACAGACCCATCTTCATATAAAACAGCCGCTCCTACTGGAAATTTTGAATATGGTGAGTAAGAGTTTTCAACTACTTCTTTTGCTATTTGAAATAAATCTTCGTTAGTAATCATATTGTTATTATTTATCATGTTTTGAAAATAAAAATCATGTGATTAATGGATAAAAAAAACTTATAAATAGCTATAATGGATTTAGTATAGGAAAATTAGGGAAATTATGCGTAATTTAAATAAAATATTTGGGGTTGTAATAGTTTTGTTTTTTAGTTTTTGTTTTTCAATTTCATGTGCGCAAACTACTGAAAATTCTGAAAAAACAAAACTATTATTGGTGTTGTCTGATAGAGTGGAGCAGGCAAATCCAAAATATTTTATTTACCCTCAAGTTAGTGAAATGATTGCGGCTGAAATAATTAATAAATTAAATACTGAAGGAGAAGTTAAAGCCCCTACTTTGTCTTATGTTAGAAGTGAGTTACGTGCCCCAGCGCTTGTAAGAGCGTCTTATGTCTTGTTGGATAATTATCGTTACACTTATGATATAAATTATGCGGCATTAAGAAAAATAGCCAATCATTTTGATACAACAAATGTTTTGATTGTAACTGGTGCAATGGATACAACTAGCGACTTTCTAAAACCTACTTGGTGGTCAAGGTTGAATGTACCAGGGGAAAATGTGGTTAAATCTGAATTTAAATTGTATACGTATATAGCATTGGTCGATTTGAATACAGAAACAATAAAATGGCAAAATGCTTATGAAAGGAACTTGGAAGCCCCAGAATTTGGATTGGTAAACTTGAATTATTCTCCTGATGCAAAGCAAATGGTAAAGGTTAAACAAGGCTCTCAATTGATAGCAAAGGATGCTGCTTATCGAGTGGAAAGTGTTTTGACGCCATTAATTGCTGCAGAAAAAACTCCTCCAACGGTACATGAGTTTTTAAAATTCCATGTTAATAAAAAATATGAAGAGTCAGTTCAAAATATTAATGATATTAAAACTAAAACAGTTGAAAAAATTAAAAGTTTAAATTCCCAAGAAAAACAGGTTGATGAGGCTGTGGGAAAAAGAATTGAAATTTCTGAAACGGTTGTAGAAACCGATGTTGAGGCGGTTCAAGAAGATGTTGTAATTCCTCAAGAGAAAAAAGAAACTGGGCTTATTTTAAAATTTGTTAAGTCTAAAAAAGATAAAAAATTAAAAAAGAAAAATTTAGATGAAACAGTAAAGGTGGTTGTGGAAGAAAAAGCCATTCAGCTTGAACCTGTAAATGAGTTGCCAGACGCTGGTTTGCGACCAGCTATAGATATTGATAAAAATATTCAAATTAATCCGATAAATATTATCATTCCAAAGATGTAGATTTTTTAAATTAAGTAAAGTTTATAATTTGCATATCCGTTATATTATTATATAATAGTAGAGAAGTTAGCATCGGAGGGAAAATGTCCCAAATTTTAAGGATAAAAGGCGGAACATCATTAAAGGGTGAAGTGGAAATTGGCGGCGCAAAAAACGCTGTACTTAAGCTTATGGCGGCGGCTTTATTACCTAAAGGTGTTTCTAAAATCTATAATGTTCCTGATTTGACTGATGTTAATATCATGCTTAATGTTATTGAACAGTTAGGCGTAAAAACTTGTTATGACAGGGAAGAAAAATCTGTTACTATAGATGCAACAGATATTTCTTCTGTTACTGCTAAATATGAGTTAGTTAGCAAAATGCGAGCATCTTTTAACGTTTTAGGCGCGTTGGTTGGTCGTTGCAAAGAGGCTATTGTCGCACTTCCCGGTGGCTGTGCAATTGGTGAAAGACGAGTAGATTTTCACATAAAAGGCTTAGAGGCACTTGGTGCTAATATAAAAATTGAAAATGGTTATGTGCATGCAAAGGCGTCAAAGTTGCGCGGAACTGATATTTATCTTGACATTCCATCTGTTGGTGCGACTGAAAACTTAATGCTGGCATCGGTTATGGCAGAGGGTTCTACTCGTATCCAAAATGCTGCGCAAGAACCTGAAATTATTGATTTGGCGAACTTTTTAAATGCTATTGGTGCAGATATTCAAGGTGCGGGAACATCAGAGATAGTTATAAATGGGGTAAAACAATCTGATTTACATCCAATTGTATATACTACAATTCCTGATAGAATTGAAGCTGGTACGTACATGGCGGCGTTGGTTTGTACAAAGGGGAAAGGTATTATTAAAAATATATTTCCTAACCATTTGACATTCTTTACCTCAAAATTAACGAGGATGGGTGCGAATGTTAAATTGGTTGAGCCGACAGCCTTAGAAGTTAGTTGTCGACACAGATTGAGTGCAATAAATATTGTAACTCAACCTTATCCAGGGTTCCCGACTGATTTGCAGGCAATTGCAATGGCTATGCTTACAACTGCGGATGGCGTTAGTATTGTAACAGAAAGCTTATATGAAAATAGATTTATGCAAGTGCCGGAGTTGCGTAGAATGGGTGCCGATATACACCAAGAAAGAAATCATTCACTGGTACGAGGTGTGAAAAAGCTTACAGGTGCTAATCTAAAAGCAAGCGACTTAAGAGCTGGTGCGTCTTTGGTTGTAGCAGCGTTAATGGCAGAAGGATACAGTGAAATTGAAAACCTTTCTCATATCGATAGAGGTTATGAAAATTTAGAATATAAATTACGCAAATTGGGCGCAAATATTGAAAGGCTCAATGTTTCTGATGATTTATATAATGCAAATACAAAAGGAAGTTTAAATGAGTCAGCAATATAAAAGATGGTATGACCATGACCCAATTCTATTGGAAGTTATTGATTTATTAAAGAATTATCAAGATGAATTGAAGTCTCAAGCTATGGTCTTTTTAGAAAAGATTGAGGAAAAAGTTTCTAAAGAAACTATTGATGCTTTTTATAATATGGTGAAACCAGTAAATGGCAATCGCTGGTATGATAAAGACCCTGTTATCTCAAAAACGGTCGAATTGTTACGAGTAGTTCCTCCTGAAATTCAAAAATCTGCTGCAGAAAATTTCATTCAAACGCTTAAAGAGGCTGGCATAAATATAGAGAAAGAAGAAGAAGTTTAAAATTTAGCCAGATAGCATTTGTTAGTTTGTGAGAAAAGGAGAAAATCATGGGAAATAAAACGCTGGAAACCCGCATGGTTGTAGGGGGGGGGGGCAATTGGTAGCCTGATAAATTTTTCCGCAGGTCAAAAAATATATAAAAAAGCATTTACTCTGGCGGAAGTTTTGGTTACTTTGACTATTATAGGAGTGGTTTCTGCGATGAGCGTTCCTACTCTTACCCGCAATATTCAAAGGCATCAAGTAATTTCAAAGTTGAAGTCGTCTTATTCAATATTGACTCAAGCTGTTCAGTCTGCACAAAGGGATAATGGAGAGGCTTCGGAATGGACAACTGAACGATGGACGGAAAAGGGCGCTATAGATATTGCAGAAAATTTAAAACCGTATTTTAAAATTATGACGGATTGTGGCACTTATGATGATGCAAATAAGTGTGTTAATTCTCAATATAAACGAAGAGATGGTCTTTTGCATGATGTGAAGTATGCGACAGATAGAAGGTATTATAAAATAGTCTTGCAAAATGGTTTGGCTTTAATTTGGAAAGCAACTGATGGAGATGAGTTTTTAACTAATAGCGTATTTACGATTTTTGTTGATATAAATAATTCAGCTCCGCCAAATAAATGGGGAGAAGATTTTTTTTCTTTTTCATATAGGAATGGAAAGCTAGTCCCAGGTGGTGCGCCAGATTCGACTAATCCTTATGATAAAGCTTGTTTACCTAAGGGGTCTCCTGGCTATGGTTGTGCGTTTTATATTTTGACTAAAAATAAAATGGATTATTAGTCTACCACCGAAAAAGAAAAGCAGGTCGGTTTTATTAAGTTGATAAAAAGTTATTTGAATTAATGTGGAAAGGTTTAAATATGAGATTAAGAAGTAGGGATTAATTTATAACACCGCAAAGGTTTAGGCGCAGTATGGTGCGTCGTTTTGACGCACCAGAAGGTCTAACGCTACAAAGACTAATGATGAAGGGGCTAGCACTGCAAGGACTAAATTCTACACCAATAAAGGCTTTTTCTGTAGCAGAAACGATGATTGCGTTGTTGATTGGGACTTTGGTGCTTGGCTTTTCTGCGCCAATGATTACAAAACAATTAAAACACAATGATTATAGCGATGCGCAAGCGCAAATTATAAACAGAAGAATAGAAAAACTTGTAGAATCAAATAATGTATTAAAACAAGAAATAGAACCATTGAAAAACTCAAGTGGAGGTGTGCCAAAAGGAACTGTAGCATTTTTTAATAACACTGTAGTGGTGGAATCAGAAACAAACCCTTGCCCTAAAGGTTGGAGTTTGATTGATGCTGGTTGGCAGGGTAGATTTCCAAGATTTGCGGGAAGTTACACCGTGTTGAGTTACAATACTTCAACAAAAAAATATAATACAACTGGTACTGCGTAAATGCTTAGTGTCGGAAGAAAACCGCCCTCGAGTAGTTGCCTTGTTAGGTTGCGTAAAGAATTAATTATAGTTTAAACTTAGTGAAGGGAAGTTTCTCAGACTTCCTTTCATTTTTAAAAAACTGTTACAATTGAGAAAAAAGATTTACATATCGTTTACAAGTTGGCTTTTTTGTATCATACTTATAAAACAGTCAGGAAACATTAAAACAGAATAGAGAATGGGATTTGTCATATTATGGGGAAATCGAAAAAGAGAATTTTTAACAAATGTAAATATTTATATCAAATGTCTTTGAGGAGAGAAGATGCGATTTTTGGTGTTGTTAGAAATTTAAAGTATAACAAGTTTGATTGCCAGACTCGTGATATGATTACAATGTTTGGTTTGTCTGCAGAAGAGTTATCTGAAGCCGGAGCTAGTTATGAGGAATTGCGTGCGTTGCGTGGCATCTTGGATTAGTTTTGGTGGGGTGAATATTGTTTTTATCTAAAAATAATCTTTCGTATTTGTTATTTTTGTTTTCTATCTCTACAATGCCGGTTTTTGCTGTTGATGATGATTATTTAACTAAGGCAAATAATTATTATAAGTCTTATGTTGTGGATAAAGATAAGCACGATTTGGAAAATGCATATTATTATTTTTACAAAGCATCTTTAACTATGCCTTCAGCGAAGTCTTTTTTGGGTATGGGGCGAGTTTTTATAGAAAAAGAGATGTATGACAAGGCAAAAGTTTATCTTTATAAGGCTTATAACATTGATAAAAATGATGCTATGGTTAATTATTATATAGGTTGTTATTATTTTAAAAAAGAAGAGTATACAAAAGCCTTGTCATTTTTTGTAAGGGCAAAAGAACTAGGTGTTATTGAAGGTTTTGATATTAATTATAAAATGGCAACTATTTATGAAAAAGTGGGTGATTTTGAGTTGGCAAAAGAATTTTATGCTAAAGCTCAAAATTTTAATACAGAGGATGATTTTTATTCTCAAAAAGAAAAAAATCTTGATAGTTTAGAGTCTAACAAGATTTTGCATTTTAATGATTGGGACTAATTTACAATATAAATTAGTTTGTTATTTTAACGCTATATAGTTCGTAGTTTTGAGATTTTCCACCGATTAAGAATTGGTATGTTCCTAATACTGTGAATTTTAATTTTGATTTTGATATCAACTCAAAGCAAGTTTTAAATAATGATGTTGTAAGAACGCAATTATTGTAGTTAAGTTGCATAGCTTTTTCCAAAAATTCAAGCTTTTCTTTTAAGTTTGACTCATTTGAGATTGTATCAAATGATAAGTCGTGTGATAGTGAAATATTTAAATTACTGTACTTTTTAGATAAAAATTGAATAGTAGATGTAATATTTTGAATGCATTGTGGTGTGTTTTCTATTTTACCAACAACGAAAAAACTATCGTTTGAGTGTTTAGTTTTTGTTTGAATAAACTCAGCGGTTAGTGAGTCAAATAACTCTTTTAGCAAGCTTGATTTTATATTTTTGAGTTCATCTTCGTTGACATTGCTATCATCAAAAAGATAGCTTTTTATTTGTTGAATTTTAAAATCAACAAGGATGATAAACCTATTATATTTTTTCATTTCTGCAATGTATTCTCGTTCAATTTGTTTTTGAGCCATAAGGTCATTAAGTTTGTGTTGTTTTTTAAGATTGATATAGTAAAGCTCTTCTTGAGAGTCAACAACGTTATATAATGTGTGGCAAATAATTGCTAAAATAATAAATATAACGCATGCAATAATTCCTGTTAAATCAACTATGCCAGATACAAGACTTTCTTGATGATAGAACTTACCAATGTAGTCAAAAACAGGATTGAATATGAACGCAATGCTATTAATAAATTCTAACCCAGTCAGTTCAATGAACCAGTAAAACACGCAAGCAAATGCATATATAAAGCAAGCAACTTGCGTAATAGAAAGGATATTTTTTGTTAATTTAAACATTTGTTCTGTAGATGTATTTTTTTTCATAGTTCTATAATTATGTTATCTATTAATCTAGTACTGCCGATTTTAGCGCAAATCGCAATAAGCGTATTATTTTTAATTGTATCAACTTTTTCGAATTTGTCATAATCTATAAAGTTGAGATATTCTAGTTCTGCGTGCTTACTTAAAACACTTATTCCTGCATCAAACAGGTATTGAGTTTCTGTAATTCCCTGTTCAACATATTTTTTAATGGTGAATAGTGCTTTAGAAAGGCTAAGCGCTTCTGTTTTTTCTTGTTCAGTTAAGTATTGATTTCTAGAGCTTATAGCTAGTCCACTATTTTCTCTAACTATAGGACAAGGAATGATTTTTATATCAAAGTTTAGGTCTTCGACCATTTTTTTTATTATAAATAGTTGTTGTGCGTCTTTTAGGCCAAAAAATGCATAATCAGGCGTAGTTATGTTAAATAATTTTGTAACAACGCTTGCAACCCCATCAAAATGCCCAGGACGAGATTTTCCACAGAGTTGATTTACTAAATCATAAGGTGGGCAAACTAGTGTTAATAGGTCTTTATCATAATTTTCGCCATACATTTCCTCTGCGCTTGGTGCAAAAACAACGTCGGCACCTGCGTTGTTCGCAAGTTCAACATCTTTGTCTAATGTTCTTGGGTATTTTGAAAAATCTTCGTTTATTCCGAATTGTGTTGGATTTACAAAAACGCTTACAATTGTTTTGTTGCAAGTTTGTGCTGATTTTTCAATTAGGCTTGCATGCCCTTTGTGTAATGCGCCCATTGTTGGCACTAAACCAATTGATAAATCTGTTTTTTTCCAGTCTTTAACAATTGTTCTTAATTCATTTATTGTGTGAATAACTGTAATCATTTAACTTCTCTATTTCTTCATTAACTAACTCAAAAGTCTCTGTCTCGTTTGGAAAATTGCAATTTTCAACGTCTTCAATATATTTTTTTATTGCAGTTTCTGTTGTTGAATAAATATCTGCGTATTTTCTTGCAAATTTGGGTGTAAAGTTAGAATATTTTCCTAAAATATCATCAATTACCAGAACCTGTCCTGATGTGTTTGAACCAGCCCCAATTCCAATTGTAGGAATATTTATATTTTTAGTAATAAATTCAGCTGCTTGAGCAGGAACCATTTCCAACACAAGCATAAATGCGCCCGCTTCTTCAAGTTTTTTTGCTTGTTCCAGTATTTGTATTGTTTTATCTAGATTCTTGCCTTGAATTTTGTACCCACCTAAAGCATGCATAAATTGGGGCGTAAAACCTAAATGTGCAACTACCGGAATCCCTATGTTTGTGAGGTGTTTAACCACTGAAATAATATATTCGTTGCCACCTTCTATTTTAACAGCTTTAGCTCCGGCTTTTATTAGCTCTCCCGCGTTTTTAGCAGCCTCTTCAATACTTGTGTGGTAGCTCATAAATGGCATATCCGTAATTGTTAAAGCGCGGCTAACCCCTTTTGCGACAGCTTTAGTGAAGATTTTCATTTCATCTATGCCAATTTTGTGAGTTGTGTCGTAGCCTAACGCAACCATCGCAAGTGAATCTCCGATTAAAACACAGTCAATTCCTGCGGCGTCAAGCATTTTGCCCGTAGAATAATCATAACAGGTAAGCATTGTAATTTTCTTACCGGTGTCATAAAATTTTCTTATTGTTTCTGTTGTAACTTGTTTTGCCATAATTATTTTTTATTATTTCTGTTTTTCTTTCTGTACCAGTAATAAATCGCGCGAGAAAGTCTGTTCGAGCTGTGTCTCACGTAGCCTTCTTTGCTATCTTCTATCAATTTATTTGATATAATTTCAATTCCTAGTTCTTTGATTTTATCTTCATTTGTTTTTACAGGGAAGGAATTTGCCGCATAATACTTTTCAGCAAGGGTTTGAGGCAATGTATTATTTACCAAAATTGCATCAACAATATTATTATAACCGCAGTGGTCAATTATTGCCTTAATATGGTCATAAGCGCTGTAATTATCTGTTTCTCCGGGTTGCGTCATAATGTTGCAGATATAAATTTTGTTAGCTTTTGATGCAGCAACTTCTTTTGAAATTTCTTTGATTAACATATTTGGAATAACGCTTGTATAAAGACTTCCCGGTCCAAGAATTATCAAGTCAGCATCTTTTATTGCATCAATAACCTCATCCAGCGGTTTGCAATTTTCAGGAATTGTGAACAATCTTTTTATTTTTAGGTGCGCCTCAGGAATCATTGATTCGCCTTTTACAATTGAACCATCTTCCATCTCTGCAGCTAGTCTCATATCATCTAAAGTTGAAGGTAAAACTCGACCTCGAATTGACAAAACTTTAGATGATTCTTTAACCGCGTTAACCATATCTCCCGTGATAGAGCATAACGCGCTAAGAAATAAATTACCAAAACTGTGACCCTCTAATCCTTCACCTGTTTTGAAACGGTATTGGAAAAGTTTTGTAACTAAGTCTGCATCATCAGCCAATGCTGCAATACAGTTTCTGATATCCCCAGGGGGAAGAATGCCCATTTCTTCTCTCAATCTGCCCGAAGACCCACCATCATCACCAACCGTAACAATTGCTGTTATGTTGTTTGTAATATGTTTGATGCCTCTTAATAATGTTGAAAGACCGGTACCGCCACCAATTGCAACGATTTTTGGACCATGGTTTAGTTTTCTTCTTCTGTACAGTGTGTCTATAATTGCATTTTTGTCGCGGCTTTCTCTTACATCAAGAATTGAGTAACTTGCATTTTTCCATCCTAAAAAGAAGACAAACGCGCCTAAAATTATAAATATCCAAGCTATAACATCAGAAGGCATTGCTTGTGCTATAGATTTTATCCAGCCCATGATGGACAAAATTGGACGTAAGTCAAGCAAAATTAAGACGCCGATAGTTACTATCGTAACACCAAAAAATATAGCTAAAAACCATCGTTTTACCTGCATTCCAGGGATTAACCAAGTGATATCTTTAGGTATTTTAAGATTCTTATTGAATAATTTTAACATTTCAAACTCCGTTTTTTACACCCAACCAGAAACGACTGCTTTTTTATAGTTCACAGGCACTGGTGAAATTATTTCGTTTGCTTTTTGAGCAATTTCTATTATGTTTTCTGCGTTAGCAGAAAAATGAATTGTGTCATATTTTACTTCTGTAAATCGACCTTCTTTGTTTCTAACCGTTGAATATTTTAATAAATTATTTAATCTGTTTGCGCAAAAATCAATATTGCCTACAGGTTTTGATGCGTAATCAATAGAACCATCTTCATTGTAAATTTGATTTAATTGGATTTCGTGAGCAACTCGTATTTCGGCTTCTTGCGAAACTTTTTCAAGCGTTTCACTTGCTGCGCCGTAGTATATTAACCATTCGTCGAATTTTTTAATAGCTTTTGCTATAGCTAAAGAAAATTCAAAATCATTAGCGGCACGTCTGTACATTGCGCCGTGTGGACGAACATTCTCTATTTCTATACCGTATGATTTTGCAAAAGAAGATATTGCACCAATTTGATAAATAACAAGTGCTTCAATTTCTTCTGGCTGTAAATCCATGTTTTTAAGTCCAAATCCTTGGATATCATCAAAACCGATATGTGCACCAACTGCGACATTGTAATCTTTTGCGCGAAGTAATGCCTCTCTTATTGTCAAAGGATCTCCGGCATGAAAACCACAAGATATGTTTACAGATGAAACATATTTTAAAAGTTCATATTCTTTTTCGTTTTTGTAAACCCCGAAACTTTGTGCTAAATCACAGTTAAAATCAATATTTTTATTACTCATAATAATCACCATAAAACTTTACTTTATTATTATACAAAATAAAGAAATATAGTCTATAAAATAAATAAAGTGTAATCTTTTGTAAATTGTAAACTTTTGTTGCAAAAAGTGGCTTTTTGTTTTTCATAATGAAATTTTTGTTTATAAAAAAACTTTAATAATATATACGGTGTATGTGGTGTTTCAATAAAGGTTATTTGTTATGACAATAAGTGATGTTTTTTTTCAATCATATTTAAATACTCTTTCTTCAGCGGAGAAGGAAAAGTTTAAAAAATTCTCTCCTGAAGAACAAAAAAGAAAAATCGATATTTTTATGCAAGAAAGCGGAATTGCACCCGCTAAAGTTCAGGCAAAAGACAAATCTGACAAATCAAAATCTATCAACATGACAGGTGATGCTTCGGTTGTAACAATCGGTGATGAGGTTTCATTTAGTTCTTCTGCAGCTATTCAAGCCCCAGAAGAGCAAGTGCCTACTTATCCTGCAAATATGGATAGATTTGTAAAACCTATTCTTCGGGAGATAAAAGAGGGTAAAGAAGGATATTATGACACAGCACAAAATATTCAAATTACTATTGATAGAATTCAGGAAGGAAGTTTTAATGTCAATCCTAAAATAAAAGATTATATTGTTTACCAATTAGAACAAAAATTAAAAAGTTTTCCTCCTGAAGAAGTTGCTCGAGTAACAAACATGGATAGAAGAATTGAACTAACACAGTCTCGCAAAAATAATGAAAAAGCGTTATCACAAATTGAGGCTACTGTTAAAAAAATACAAACAGCAGTAGGTAAAGAATACGACAAGGCGGGTATAATTACTGCTTTGGGTGAAGGAATCCTTGGTGATTGGATGGATGAATCAACGGGCAGAAAAGAATACGCCGAAAAAATGTCATTAATAAACCAACGAATAACTACGTTGATGAATCTTAAAAACACATTAACAACCCAAGAATTCAAGCAAAAAGCCCAAGAGCTTTTAGGTGATATCCTTAACCCAGACGCTATAGTTTCAGCATTTAAAGCTGGCGAAGAGGCAAATGCTGCAATGGGTAAAACTTATGTTATTGCAGGAACAGCCATTGCTGTTACTGGAGGTATGGCAGCAGGAGCTCTAGCCGCTGGAGGTGCCGCGGCAGGCGGTGCGACGGCTGCTGGAGCAAGCGCCGCTAAAACCGCACTAACGGTGGGAACAGTTGCTAAAGGTGCTGCTATTGGCGCGGGAACAGGAGCTGTTGTTGGTGGAGGTTCTAGTATTGCTACTGATACAATTGACAAATTAACCAACAACACAGATAACGCAGAAGATTTCTCCGCAGAAGGTCTGGTCCAAATGGGGAAAAATGCAACGGTGGCGGCAGCAATGGGCGCCGCTGGTGGTGCCGCTGGTGGGGCGATTGCAAGTACATTAATGGGTACAACTTTAAGCACTGGTGCTAAAGTTGGACTTGATATTGCCGCTAACACCGCTGTTGGTGTAGGATTAGATTACGCTACTACTGGTGAAGTTACGCTAGAAGGTACATTGATGAACTTTGGGACTACAGCTTTGGGTGGAATTTCTGCTCATAGAGGTAGTAGAGTTGATATAAATCCATCAACTAGGGCAAATAATTCAACTCAAAGATCTCATACTTTGGGTTTTTTTACTGATACGACAGTTGCTCAAACTCCTGAAAATGTAAATGCAAGAATAGCTGAACCTCAGACTGAATTTTTTGGATGGGGCAAAAAGAAAAATAGCGCAGAAACAACTGCTCCTAAAGAAGGGCATGTTGAACCTAAAAAAGGACACATAGAGCCTAAAAAAATTGATTATGTGAATAGAAGAAATATTTCGGAGTTGAAGTTCGGACAGGCAGTATCGGCGCCTGAAAGCACGGTTGTATTATTGGGGACAAATCCACCTAAAGCAGTTCCTTTAAGTGATGTTTTAGGTTCAAAAACACTTATGGACGGAGAAACCATTACAGTTGGCGCAGATAGAAACGGCGGAAATGCAGATGTGAAATTAGATATAGATGATAAATCCATATCAAGAAACCATTTTAGTGTAACTCGATATGGCAATAACTATGTTATTAAAGCAACATCCCCAAATGGACTTCATTTGTTACCACCTATTGCTACTAAATTATCAAAAAATCAATCTAAGTTAGTTCCAGCTGGCACTATTTTAAATATTGGGCAGAATAGACAACTAAAATTAAGTACTATTTTGGAAAGAAGACCTATTAATGATGGCGAGTCCATTATTGTAGGTCGTGGCAATAATACACATGTACAAATAACCGGTGATTCTGCCATTTCAGGTCAACACCTACAAATAACTCGTCGAGGAGATAATTATTTGATTACTGATATGTCTTCAAACGGAACAACTATAATTGCTCCCGATATTGAAACGAGTACATTGCCTCAACAAAATCAAGTTGTTAATGCTACTCCAGTGAATAGAAGTAATGAAAAATTAATTCCTACTAAAGATGCGTTATACATGGCTAAACAATTTAGAAATATTAAGAGATATGATAATATTGAGTATTTGAGAGAAATATGCCCACATTTAAGCAACGAACAAATACAAAGAATATTTAGTTTAGATAAAACTCAAGTAGCATACATTGAACAGGTACAAAAGAAATATCCAAATCAATATATTACTCACTCAACTTGGTTGCAACATCAAGCTTGTGATACAAATTCACATTGTGCTTGGAAAATGCATTTGTTTTCAGATACAGCCGCTGATTATAGACAATTAGCAGATGTTGTTATTCCTTATTTGACTAAACATAACATTGGACATAAAACTATTGCTGGTCATGTAACTCCAGAAACATTAGCCGCAACATCTCCTAAACAGGCTGGTAAAACATTTACGATTTATCCACAGTCAATGGAAGAAATGGCGCGAGTTGCAAAAGATTTGGATGAATTAATCAGAGCACATAATTTGACAAAACAAGGTAGCAAAATATCTGGGGATGCGGCGATGGGTGATAGCGGCAGATTATTTTACCGCTATGAATATACTTCTAAAACATATAAAGATGTAATTTTAGATCCAAAAGACCCAAACTTTAGAGCAAAATACGAGCGCATTTATTGCGACAATCGTGGAGGAGATAGACATTTAGCTTATGATATGACGGACGCAGATGATCCTTGGAAAAATTTCCTTAAGCCATCTGGGGCAAATATTTCTCCTCAAGAACCTGCTGTGGCAGCACAAGCAGCTGGAGCAACTCCTAAAAAACAAGCTCAAATACAATCTAAATCATTTAATGCTAGACATAAAATAGACCGAACAGAAAAAATAGTTGATGGTTATATGGATGGTGGCAGAGGCGCAACATTTGATGCTAATGGAAATATAGTTGGTTCAAATCGAGAAATTATTGTAGTAGATAGAACAAAAGATAGAGTTTTAAACTGGATGATTTCTGATATAAAACGAAACACGGCAGGAATGACAGAAACACAAAAAATTAACTATTTATTTAATTATGTAACCCAAAAATGTGGAGGAAAAGGTAGTACTGCAGTGGAAAACAATTTAAATAATTGGAACTATTATAATACTAATAAACAAGTTTTATTGGGTGATATAGTTAATAATAATACTCCAATCTCAGTTTGTAGACATAGAAGTCTTTTGTTTAAAGTTTTAGGTGATGAAATAGGTGTAAACGTCAATCTTCAACGTGGTTGTTTTACATCTCAATCGGGTCAAGGCGGACACGCGTGGAATGTTGTCCGAACAAATACTGGTGATTACTATATTTGCGATACCATGAATAATAAAATAATTCCAATTCAAGAAAGCTACATAAATGATTTGAAAAAATATCAATCTGTAGATTATAGAATGCTTTACATCGCAAATAATTAATAAAATACAAATAATATTATAAATAATTTGACTATTGTAACTTTTTATTACAAAAACTCTTTTTGTGATTTTAATAACGCAATTTTATTTTTTCAGGAGTTTAAGTAATAGTAGAACAAAGAAAGGAAAAATATGCAAGCAATCAATTTTTCAAATGTTTCGTTTGGCAAAAATGTAAGAAATCTAACAGATTTTCAAAATAATTTGGGTTTACAAGATGTTATGTCTCATGAAGAATATGATTCTTTTTCAAAAAATCTGTCAAGTCGTGTAGAAGAAGTATTAGCGGAAAATGAGAGAAGAACACTTATAAACAAAAACTTAGAGGCTAAATATAAGTTAAAAATGATAAGATCTATCCAAGATACAATTGATTATATAATTTCTATGGGAGAAACTGTTCCTACAAACTTGGTTAATATGTTGAAAAATTTGAAAAAATAATGAATATATCTGGTGTAAACAATTGCAATATTAATAATAATAGAACTTATAAAAACTATGATTCAAATAATTTTTTGCGTCAAAGTTTTTCTCTTCCAATTTTAAAATCAGATACAGTGAGCTTTAAGAAACAATATAGCCCAAAGGAAAGAGGGATGAATGATGTTTCTGTTATTGAACTTATGGCTCATAATTATCTTGATTTAAGAAGAAAAGATTGGGGGGCATCTATTGTTTATGAGGGCTTAACTCCTCACAATATTTCAGCAAAATTAAAAGAAAACTTCCTTGATGTAATGTCTAAAGTCGGTTTAGGCGTTCAGGCGGATGCAAATTTGGTTGAGTGGAAAACATTTTTAAATGCCGATTACAAACGTACATCTTGCAAAGGAGTTAATAAAGCAAGAAGTGATAGATTGAGAGACTATGCATCTGTTGGAGATTTTGCGGTTAAGAGTGAATATCTGCCTGAAGATGTTGCGTTGTGTATAGAAAAATTGAAGAATAATCAAGCGTATCAATTTTTAGCAATGCTTGTAGCCTTTAATGACGTAAAAGACTCTAACAGGCATATTCCATTACCGTTCAATATTGAAGTTCTAGCTAAAACTTTTGCGCATGTTGATGCAAGTCGAGAAAGCATGAGTATTGGTAAACTGTCTAGGTTGTATCATAGTAATTTGATAGAAGATGCCTTGATTAATAATCCGGAAAGAATAATTTATGTTGATGATAAATATCCTGTGGATGAGCTAAAAGAATGCTGGGTTTGTATTCCAGGGCGGGGTGAAGAAGATACTGTTCAAGATAAATTTATTAATTTGGTAGAAATTTTCAGTAATAAAAATTGGTGTACTCATTCTCGTGAGGATAAGGCAAAAGCCCAAGTAGAAACGGGTGATTTCTTTGTTTATTTAAAACGGGATGATGATAATAATTGGGTTCCTATGACTGCTGTTTCTTCTGATAATAGGTATAAAAAGAAACAAAGTATCGGCGTTATTGAGCTTCAAGGTGTGAAAAATAATTATATTTTAACAGATGAAGATTATAAAAGAATTAAAATTTTGATGCAAAAATTTGATAAAACTTTGAAATTTAAGCATAGAGATATTAATGATAACGCGCCAACAGCTTGTGTGCAGATGTCCATTATGAATTATTTGGAAAAAGGTTCACCTTTAGCTATAGCGATTTCTGATATCAGAAAGGCTAATGAGCAGATAGATAAGATGAAGGCTAAACGCATAAAAAACCAAGAAAGGATAAAATTACTTAAGCCTACGTCTAATACAAGTATAGACCCTTTGGAAAGAATTAATATTGAAAATGAAATTCGAGAATTAAATGAGCGAGCAAAAGCTGCGGCGCAAGTAATTACAAATACTAAAGAACAAAGTAAAGAATTATACAAAAATTTGCTTTCAGAGATGGGTGCTAAGCCGATGAGTGTTGATTATTCGGTTATTGATACAATAGAAGTTTTGAATAAAGTTCTAGACTTACCTACATTTGAAGATGTAAGAACAGTTGAGAATGTTAGTGAAATGGATATTCCATTGCCAGAGTCTCAAACTATTCCAGCGGTATCTACAACTGTTTCAATTCCTGTTGCGGCTCTTGAAAAAGATTTTAATAGAAAACTTTTTTTGAATAAAGTTATTCAAAAAATATCTAAATTAGATTTGAAAGGTTTTACAACTTCAGAAAATTTGTTGTCTTTACAAATATATAACCCGCTTATTGATTTGGATTATGAAAATGGGCAAAAACGACCTTATTCGCAAGTTCCTTTAATGTATTTTGGAATTGATGAAGATATGTTGTTGGGTGATGTAAAATCAATTGATGTTTTTTATATGAAAAATTCAGGAATTAAGAAATTCCCTAAAAATTTATCAAAGGTAAATGAGTTGCATTGTAGTGATGTTCAGTATCGCAAATTCAAGAATGAAATAAGTCTTTTAAAGGCTAGAAATCCACAGATGAAACTTTTTATCAGTGTAGCAAGGTAGTTGTTTAATTTTTAGAAAAAGTTTAGATGTTTTTTAATGCCAGCATTATAGTTTGTAAAAATTTTACAGATTGTACAAACTATGCTATTATCATGTGGTGAGAATAGTTGGAGTTTTAAAAATGCCCAAAACCCTTATTTTTCTAGAGAGAGAGAGAGAGAGAGAGAGAGAGAGAGAGAGAGAGAGAGAGAGAGAGAGAGAGAGTTCTCCCGCTGATAGCTGTTTAAAAAAAGTTAAGCGAAAAAAGGCGTTTACGCTTTCTGAAGTTTTGATAACTTTGACTATTATAGGTGTTGTTTCTGCAATGACAATTCCTACTCTTATGAGAAATCATCAAAAAAGAGTTGTCGAATCTAGGGTTTTAAATTTTTATTCTTCTATGCAAAACGCAATAAAACTTTCCACTATAGAAAATGGACCTATTGAAGATTGGGCTTATGATGATAATATTTTTACTTTTTCAAGTGGTTTAGCAACTTTTAAACAAAACAAAGCTTATATCGAAAAATATCTAGCACCATATATAAAAATTGATGAAATAACTGATTCTGGTTATTCAGGTAAAGCTATGGTTAAATTGAGGAATGGCTCTTCTTTTTGGTTTAATTTTCAACATGATGTGTTAGATGCAGATTTGGTTCTTGTTGCCTATTTTATAGATGGTAATAGAGAAAATCGTTCAACTAGAAATTTATTTGTTTTTTCAATGTCCCCAGAACGTCCATTCAAACCGTTTGACTTAGGTTGGGATGGAAAAACTCGTGAGAATTTATTTACGCATGGTACTTGGGGTTGCGGAACTGGTGTTTGGGACGGACATGAGAATCCGTTGTATTGTACAAAATTATTAGAGCTTAATAGCTGGCGTATTCCAGATGATTATCCGTGGTAAAAGTATTTAATTAATAAACAAGGTGCGGATTACGCACCTTGTTCTTTTTTATTTAAATCAAAAACTTTCCATTTTCATAGATTAACTTGTCATCAGCGTAGATTTGTCCGCCATTTTTCATGTTTTTGATTAAATCCCAGTGTAAGCCTGATATGTTTTTACCACCAGTTTCTGGGTAAGACGCACCCAATGCCATGTGAATAGAACCACCAATTTTTTCATCAAACAAAATGTTGCCTGTAATTTCTTGGATTCTGTCATTTGTGCCGATAGCTATTTCACCAACAAATCTTGCACCTTCGTCTTGGTTTATCATCGCCGCAAAGAAGTCTTCACCTTGTTCAACTTTGTAGTCTGTAACTTTTCCATTTTCTAAGGTTAAAAGAATTTTGTTTACTTCGTTACCACGATAAATAGCTGGAAAATCAAAATATATTTTACCATTTGCACTATCTTCAACAGGAGATGTAAAAATTTCTCCGTCAGGAAAATTGTTTAATCCACAACAGTTAATCCATTTTCTTCCAGCTGTAGAGAATGTAATGTCAGTTTTTTCTCCAACAAACCTAATTTTTGATGTTGTATTCAAATAATCAGTTTTGATTTGTTGTTCTTTCTCAATTTCTTTCCATTTTGAAACGGGGTCTTCAACGTCTAAATAGCAAGAATTAATAATAAATTGTTTGTAATCCTCTAATGACATTCTAGCCTCTTGCGCCAATGCTTGGGTTGGGAAATCAGCTATAACCCAATTTGCTTCGCCCTTTGCACTACGAGACATTAAAGTTTCAGACAGCCCTCTAGTCGCACGAGAACGTTTTGCTTGTTTTTCCGGAGAAATACGCGCAAGCTGTTTTACGTTTGATGGCGCAGAAATAGATATGAAATTTTTAACTGTATTGTATTCCATTTTAGACATTTCATCAACAAATTCAAGTTGCTCATCTGTTGCATTCTTGAAAAATGTTTCTGTAATTCCATCTATTCCACAACGCACAAGCGGATTTCCTCCACGTTTTAATACGGCTTTGTATATTTCATTTATAAGTGGAGCACTTTGTGCGTTATCGGTTTTGATTACGGTTAAGTCTCCTTTTTGTACGTCGGTTGAATATTCAACCAAAACTTTTGCGTATTTTTCCCAAATATTATCCATTTAGTCCTCGTTATTTTCACTACTTGTAATACCTAATTTACGGAATTCTTTGCTTGTAGAACTTAGCAATACACCGCGTTTAGATTCTCTAATAAATTGAACAAGCTTTTTAACATGCTCATCTTGAGGAATAGTTTCTTCAATAATTTCACATGCTTTTGTTGTTGTTATATCGTTTGAGTCTAAAATTTTAAACGCGTCTTTAAGATTTTTACGTTGCTCTGGTGTAAATCCACGACGTTTAAGTCCGATTGAGTTTATTCCATGTATTAAGCATTGTCTACCATCTGCTTTGCAGTATGGAGGAACGTCTTGTCTTGCAGCTGAAAAACCGCTGACAATACACATTTCACCAATTCTAACGTTTTGATGGAATACGCTCATTCCACCTAAAAATGCACCTTTACCAACATTGCAATGACCACCAAGAGTTGCGAGGTTTGCCATAATTACCTCATCTTCAACTACACAGTTGTGTGCAACGTGTGATGATGTCATTAATAAACAACGGTTGCCTACTCTTGTGCAATTATCTCCACTAACCGCACCACGATTTACAGTTGCATATTCTTTGATAATACAGTTTTCTCCAATAATTGCTTTTGTTGGTTCATTTTTATAGCCTAAATCTTGAGGTGCTGTACCTATTGACGCAAACGGAGAAATAGATGTTCCTGACCCAATTTCACAATGTTCAAGATAGGCATGAGCCATGATTTTTACATTATTTCCTAGTTTTACGTTCTCGCCGATGTATGCATAAGCTCCGATTTCGCAACCTTCGCCAATAATCGCATCCGGTGATATAATTGCTGTTGGATGTATCATATTTTACCTTCTTTCTTACATAATAGAGAATGTTAATTCTGCGCTAACAGTCAATTTGCCATCGACATAGCCTTTTGCTTCACATTTTACGATAGGACCTTTTCTTTTAACAATGCGGCTTTCCATTTCGAATTTGTCTCCTGGGCGGACAATATTTTTGAATCTTGCTCCTTCAATTCCGGCAAATAACGCTAGTTTTCCTTCGTATTCGGGCATGTTCATAAGTGTACCTGCGCTTAGTTGTGCCATAGCTTCAATTTGTAATACTCCTGGCATAATAGGGTTTTCAGGAAAGTGTCCGCAGAAAAATTCTTCATTCATCGTTACGTTTTTGTACCCCTTGCAGTATTCTCCAGGAACGCATTCTGTAATTCTGTCTACCAATAAAAATGGGTATCTGTGAGGAATCATTTTCATGATTTCCATGATGTTGTAAGATACAGTTTCACTCATTTTATTTATCCTCCATAATTTTAGTTCTTAATCCTTTTGCAAAATTAACATGAACTGCGTGTCCAGCTTCTTTTACAATTATTTCTGTTTTGAAATCAAGCGGGTTGCAACCTGTTAAGTATAAATCACCAAGTAAATCAAGCACTTTGTGTTTTGCAGGTTCAAATTCGCTATTCAATTCTGTTGTATAACCATCACCTGTCAATCCAACAGTGTTTTCAATGCTTACGCCTTTTGCATATCCTGCGGCTTGTAGCATTTCTAAGTCTTTTAGATATCCAAAAGTTCTTGCTTTTGAAACTTCTGAAAAATCATTATTAACACTAACCCAGCGATGATTTAAATCAGGATGATTGAAATTTACTCCGTAAGTAATATTTAACTTGTCCGCAGGCAACATTACAAGATGTGTTTTTCCATTTATGTAATATGCCGGTTCTGTTATTGTATATGATTTTTTTTCAATGCTTTCAATACCAGCTTCGTTGAATGCGTCAATCCATTTTTGTGAAGCCCCATCTAAAATTGGTAATTCAAAATGACTTAAGTATACATCAATACTGTCTATACGACTTAATGCACATGCTGCCATAAAGTGTTCAATAAGCATAATTTGAACATTTGCGTTACCAATAACTGTACAATGTTCGGTTGATACAACATTTTCAACTTTTGCCTCAATAGTCTGCCCTGCAAAGTGAAATCTTATTCCTTTTTCTCTTGCGGGAACAAGTTTTGCTTCGCACTCGACGCCGGTCATTAGGGCAACTGATTTGATTGATATTTCATTTTTTATCGTTGTCATAGTTTTACCTATTCTTCGTCTGTTTCTAGCGCTTTTAGTAAATGTTCGTATTTTTTGAACTTAGCAACTAATTCTTCTGCAGATTTCATCATTTTCATTTGTTTAATGAAATCTTTTCTAGGAACAGCTGGCGCGCCGATAATGATAGAACGTTCTGGAAAACTTTTTGAAACTCCAGCTTGAGCCATAATTATGCTATCTGCGCCAATATTTAAGTGGTCTGCAAGTCCTGCTTGTCCTGCTATAACAACTCTATCTCCAATTACACAACTTCCTGCAATACCAACTTGGGATACTATCATACAAGCTTTACCAATTTTGCAGTTATGACCAATTTGAACAAGGTTATCAATTTTAGTTGATGCGCCAATTACTGTGTTTTCGATTGTACCTCTGTCGATTGCAGAATTTGCACCGATTTCAACGTCGTCTTCAATTACC
The DNA here is from genome assembly GCA_045635965.1 of Candidatus Gastranaerophilaceae bacterium. Lineage (GTDB taxonomy): Bacteria > Cyanobacteriota > Vampirovibrionia > Gastranaerophilales > Gastranaerophilaceae > RGIG2134. The sequence goes on along the minus strand of JAZTWQ010000004.1, from coordinate 66,540 downwards.
ACAGAACCAATAGAAGGAATTTTATATATTTTTTGTTTTGTATTCGCTTCTTTAATTTCGCCTGCTTGTTTTGCTTTTTCGATATTGTCAGGATTTTCTGTAACAAAGCTAAAGCCATCAGCACCAATTGAGCAACCTTGTTGAAGTATTACTCTATTTCCAATTTGAACATCGTCTCCAATATGACATCCAGCATGGAAGAAACAATTTTCTCCAATTTTTACATTTCTGCCGATATAGCAATTTGGTAATAATTTTGTGCCACTTGCAACTTTAGCACCTCTTGAAATCACAACATTTGCGCCTATTGAAACATTTTCAGCAATTTCCGCTTCGGGATGAACAACAGCCGTAGGATGAATACCGGATTGTGTTTCCGGTGGAATGTAGAAAAGATGAAGTAGTTTCATCATTGCAAGTTTTGGTCTTTCAACTTCTATTGTTGATATATTGTCTAAATTTACACCAAGAGGAACCAATGCAACCTGTGCTTGTGATTTTGAAAGGTTTTCGATTTCTTCTTCGCCAAGAGCTAAAGCCAAAGTGTTTTCGTTAGCTAAAAGTGGTGGGGAAATTCTGTTAATAGTAGTTGTTGTAACTTTAGTAAGAATACCACCAACAATTTCCGTAATTTGTTCTTGTGTGTAAGATTTCATATTAACATCCTCTTTAAATTTATAAGTCTAATTTACTTTAATTTTATAACTAATTTTAAAAATAAGCAAAATTATTGTTAATATTACTATACAAAACTTATCAGTGCAAGAAATTATTGCATAAAATAACCCCAAAACTAACTTTGTATTTGGTGTAGCTTTGGGATTTGTTTAAAATTTATAATGTTAATTTAAATTAATCTTTTGTAAGATTTTTAATTTTGGTTTTCTTCGCTTGTTGCGTTTGTTAGGGGTTGAAGTTCATCTTGAGATGCAACTTTACCAAGAATTTGAGGTAATTCAATACCAGCTTGACCAGCTAAATCATGCATTGCTGGAAGAGCTTTAATCAAGTCTCTCATAAAATTAGCTGTTGTGCTGCCATCTTTTGAGCCTGCGCCACCATCCCAAACAGTAATCTTATCAAATTTAATATTTTTAATTGCCTCAACTTGTTTTGCAACAATATCCTCGATTTTTTCAATCATCAAGAAACTTGTAGCAATTTCAGGTTTGTTATTGCTGATTTTAACAAGTTCTTCATACCCTTTAGCTTTAGCTTCAAGAACGGCTTTGATACCTTCAGCTTCTGCAAAGTATTTAGCTTTAATCGCATCAGCTTCACCAAGTGCAATTCTACGTTGTCTTTCAGCCTCTGCATCAGCTTCAACCTGAATTTTTAATTTTTCAACTTCTTGTCTTGCAAGTTCTTCTTTTTTCAATCTTGCTTCTTCTTGTTCTTTTTGAGCCATCAAAACATCACGTTCTGCATTTGCTTTTGCAACTTCACCAAGTTTTAAAGCTTCTGCTTGTTTCACAGCTAAAGTAGCATTATAATCTGCAATATTTGCTTTAGCAATGTTTTCACCTTCAACCGCTTCTGCTTCTAGGCTTGCTGTTTTAATACGTTGCTCTTTTTGCGCATTAGTTTTACCAATTTCTGTTTGAGCAACTTGTTCTGCAACTTGAACTTCTTTCGTTTTATTAGCTTCAGCTTCACCAACTGCACCAAGTTTTTCTTGTTGAGCAACTTCTACTTTAGCTTTGTTAATAGCTTCTGCCGCCATCTTTTTACCAATAGCATCGATATATCCGGATTCATCCGTAATATCTTTAATGTTTACGTTGATGATTTCTAAACCAATTTTGTTCAACTCTGTATTTACGTTGATGTTGATTTGTTCCAAGAATTTTTCTCTATCTTGGTTGATTTCTTCGATTGTCAATGTTGCAATAGCAAGACGTAATTGACCTAAAATAATATCGCTTGCTTGTGCAATAATGTCTTGCTTGCTTAATCCAAGCAAACGCTCAGCTGCATTTATCATAATATCTGTTTTTGTAGAAATACCAAAAGTAAAAGTTGAAGGTACGGCAACACGGATATTACCTTTTGACAAAGCGCCTCTTAAATCAATATCAGTTGCCAAAGGTTCTAAAGACAAAACTCCGTAATCCTGAATAAGTGGAATAACAAAAACACCACCGCCGTGAACACACTTAGCAGTTGTGTTTGAACCTGTTTTACCATAAACAACGATAATTTTGTTTGATGGGCAACGTTTATATTGGTTCGCAATAAACAGTAGTGCGGATATTAATATAAGCGCTGGAATAACCACAAAAAACATAGATGCTGGATCTAAATACATTTTTTCTCCTTTCTAAATTTTTACTATGTATAATTTATTATTTTCTACTTTTTCAATTTTAATTGGCGTAAATGCCTCAATTTTTTCTTCAGTTATATTAATAGCGGGCATAATTACCAACTTTTTATTAATAACAATTTCAATTTGACCTTCTGCATTTGGATTGATTGAAGTATAAGCTTTACCTTCAGTTCCAACATAATCATTTAAATCAACTTTCACATTTTGATTCAATTTTTTAATACAAAACATCAAATATGCAGTTGCTAGCATAAATAAAACACCGCTACCAAAAGCAATCAAAAATGTCATTAATGGATTAATTGTTGCTTGCTTAATGAGCAATAGTCCCATCCAGCCTAGTCCCATAAAAAAGGCTAATATTGATTGAACTGAAAAGAAACTGAAAGATGGATCTGCATCCGCATAAGAGTCAAAATCCACTTCAACTTCAGAATCTCCGCCAAACAACAAAAATATAACCATTTTTAAAATAAACAAAACGGTTGAAACAAGACTAATCCAATAGAATGTTTGTTGTAAGCTTAAATTTTCTAACATAAAATCTCCTATCTAACCATAAAACTACACTAGTAAAAATCACGTAACAATGCATCATATAGAAATATGATTAATTAAAACATTATATTTTATCAAACTTCATTCTATAACTAAGCAGGATATCTTTCTGACGCGCTTAGTAGCATGCTTGCTAATTTTTCAGCACCTTCAAAGTTTCGTTGCTTTAATAATTCTGCAGCTTTTTCTTTGTCATATCTGATTAATTTATGCTCTACATAAAATTCACCAGTATTCTCAACTATTTCTAATAATAAATAACAAGCTCTTGGGTGCTCATTTAAAGGGCGTCCAACACTTCCAACGTTTACAACGGTTTGTTTTGTATTTGTTTGGTATCCACAAGGTTGATGAGTATGACCGCAAAAAATCAAATCAGCATCAACTCCAATTAACATTTCTTCAATTTTTTCAATTGGTAATTCTGGAAAAATATTTTCATTGTTGGCGCGAGGAGAGCCATGAGTTAATAATATTTTTACCCCATTTAGTTCAATAGTTTTTTGAGCTGGTAAGCTTTTTAAAAATTCCAAATTTTCATTACTTATAACTTCTCTATCAGCATTATAAGCTGCCGCCATTATAGGGTTAGCCTTGTTTATAACGTTATACATTTCATCACTATTTTTTGATAAATATTCATCAGTGTTTCCTTGGATTAATTCGAAATTCCCAATATTTATCAATTCTTTAATTTTATTAATAGTCTCGTTTGGTTGAGGACCAGCCATAGCTAAATCGCCTAAGCAAAATATTTTTTCACAATCTTCTTTATTAATACTGTCTAAAACAGCCTCTAAAGCTTGCATATTGCCATGAATATCAGAAATTACAGCTATTTTCATAATTTTCTCCATATTTTATTTACTTATCATTTTTGTGTTATATAAATATTATGATAAAAAGAAGAAAAACAAAACAACTTCAAATAGGAAATATTAAAATAGGTTCGGATTCGCCAATCAGTGTACAGTCGATGTGCAATACTGATACTCGAGATGTAAAAGCGACACTATTTCAAATTAACGAGCTTGCTGACGCAGGTTGCGAATTAATAAGGCTTGCTGTTTTAAATAAAGATGCTGCAAGCGCAATAAAAGAAATAAAAAAACAATCTCCAATTCCCTTGATTGCTGATATACATTTTGATTACAGATTAGCAATACAATGTATAGAGAACGGAATTGATGCTCTTCGACTTAACCCCGGAAACATTGGCAATGCTGAAAACGTAAAAAAAGTTGTTGCTCTTGCAAAAACAAATAAGTCGCCGATAAGAATAGGAATAAATGCCGGTTCTCTACAAAAAGACTTGGAACAAAACAATGAAATGTCTTTAGCTGAAAAAATGGTCGAAAGTGCATTAAGACACATAAAAATATTAGAAGACAATGATTTTGACCTAATAAAAGTTTCTCTAAAATCCAGCTCTGTCTTGACAACGATTGAGGCATATAATTTGATATCAAAAAAAATCGAATATCCTCTCCATGTTGGCGTAACTGAAGCGGGGACTTTAAAAGCGGGTTTAATAAAATCAGGTGCAGGAATTGGCGCAATACTTTCGCAAGGAATTGGTGACACAATAAGAGTTTCGCTAACCGAAAACCCAATAGAAGAAGTTTATGCTGGTTTTGAAATTTTAAAATCACTTGAATTGAGACAAAAAGGAATTAATTTTATATCTTGCCCAACTTGTGGAAGAACTCAAATTGATTTAATCTCTCTAGCCAAAAAAGTTGAAGAAAGATTTAAAAATTACGACAAGCCACTGACACTAGCTGTTATGGGGTGCCCTGTAAATGGTCCGGGGGAAGCAAAACATGCAGATTTTGGAATAGCTGGTGCAATTGGTGAAGGCTACATATTCAAAAAAGGTGAAATAATTAAAAAAGTTCCAGAATGCGAATTATTGGATGAATTTGAAAAAATTGTAAAAGAATACGCAAAATAGTTGGTTTTATTTTTTTAAAAAATATATTATAATGTATAATAGATGAATGTACATTTAATTAAATGGGTAGAAAGTATGAAAAAACTAATAATTTCAACAATTCTTTTAGCATTAGCGTGTGGGGTATTGCCTGCATTAGCAGCTATTGACACGGATAGGCTTTTAAGCGAAGACTATTTAAGAAACGCCGGTTATTCGCCTGAAGCTATTCGTATGGTAAATATTAAAAGATATGACCCTTATTCACCATACGTTGAGCCAAAAAGAGAAACAAATCTTATTAAAAGATTTGTTCAATATATGGATCCATTGGCTGAAAGCGGTAGATTTGGGACAGGTATAATTGACCCAAGACTAGATATGCCTAGCAAGTTGTAATCTCTATATTGGTCGCCAGAAGGTAGGAAGAATTTTATGGGAAACAAAACGGCTAAAACCCACATGGTTGTAGGGGGGCAATTGACGGCCCGATAAATTCTTCTGCGGGGCAAAAAATAAGTGTTCGTGGTGAAAAATTAAAAATAAAATCTAGTGATAAAGCAAAAAATCATGCGTCATGCCGAATTTATTTCGGCATGACGCTTAGTTATTGTGGGGCTAAGAGCCGTAGGGGGCGTCGTTTTGACGCACCGCAAGGACTAAAAAATGTGGGTTGGTTTTACCAAGCAGATAGAAAGAACGGACAACGCAGGTTTGGTGAAACCCATCCAAGCAAAGTTAATGAAAGAAAATTATTTATACCATTAAAATTAATATAGAAGGGATTTAAAATGATAGAATTAAAGCAGGAAAATGCATTTTCCTTGGTCGAAGCGATGGTTGTGTTGTTGATAGCTACAATTGCACTTGGGATGTCGGCTCCTATGATTTCTCGTCAGTTGAGAAACGAAACTTTGACTAATACTCAAATGCAAATATTGCAACGACAAATCGATCAACTTCGTGAGCAAATACGAGAACAACCACAAGAAGAACGGGACTCTGTAGAGTCTGGCGCTGTTATGTTTTTTAGGCGTACGAGTTGTCCTGAGGGGTGGTCTGTAATTAAGAATATGGGTGGGCACTATCTGCGAATTGCACAGGTGAACGACCTTGGTGTTATTGTAGACGATAAAAATATCGGCGACACTTTAGAAACTATGGTTCATAAGCATAAGCATGTTTCACCTTTTGTTACTCATAGTTCTAATGCAATGTCTAATACTCATCGTTATGGACCTTATGCTCCTTATAACGCTGATGTAGGCGCTGTTGGTGATGGCACTTACCCAGCGAAGACTAGTTCTACTCATATTATATCTGGTGGTGGATATACAGAGGCTGCGTATGATCAATGGTTTTTGTATACCAGTGATGGGATGAATAGAACTGAAACTTTATCGAGAACTCGTTCCAAATTATATTCTGTTTTAACTTGTCCAAATCGTGATGAGGGTGATACTATATGTAAACCAACTGGAAACCAGTATAATTTGCCATATTTGTCAGAAATGCCTCTTGTTGGTAATGAAAACAGACCAAAATCGATTTTATTGTTGGCATGTGAGAAAGATTGATTTAATACAGTTTTTACTTTTTGTTAAGAAATATTAAGAAGTTTTATATATTAATTTTTCTTGTTATTATTGATTTTGAGGATTTAAATAGTATTTTTTTTAGAAAAATTTATATATTTTTAGAAATTTACTAGCAAAAAAAAATTACTTTGTGTTTTAAAGCAATAAACACGCAAAAGATATTAATCGGAGATAAGATATATGAGTACAGAATTTAACAGTAATCTTAATTTTGGGGCAATTCAGAAGCAAACGAATGTAAAACCTTCTGATGTAAAAGATGAAATCTTGGAACAATCAATTGAAGAGATTGTGGAAGAACCTAAATCTCAAGGTGTGCCGGTTGGGCAAAGTGCGATTGCCGGTAAATCACAAATTAAAACTGACAATATCAGTAATGATTTGTTAACATTGAAAACTAGTCCAAAGCTTGTGATGTTGGCAGATGAGGCTTTTGATAGAGCTTATGAAAAATTGTCTGAACAAAATGATCCACATGCTTATGAAAAAGCATGCATGATTGCAAATGCATTTGTTCAAGAGTGTGCGCATAAATAGCTAATAAATTTATTTTGTTCGGCTAGCCAAATTTTTTTCTCGTGTTAGAATAAGGGTATGAATTTACAAATTGTATTACCCTTACTTTTGACACTATTTGCCGGAATGTCTACGTTGTTAGGCGGTTTTATGACGTTTTTTGTAAAACGTAATAACTTAAAAGCTTTGTCAATTGGATTAGGCTTTTCTGCCGGTGTGATGGTTTATATTAGCTTAACTGAATTGATGAAATCATCGTCAATTATGTTGGTTGCATCTTTTAGTGAAAAAATTGCTAACTTAATAACATTTGTATTTTTCTTTATTGGGATTTTGATAGCAATTATGATTGACTATTTTATCCCTGACCATATTGAGGAAGATTTGTTTTCTGAACAAAAGCATTGCAACCATAAGCATAAAATAAAAAGAGCCGGTTTGATTACTGCAATTGCTGTTGCGGTGCACAATTTTCCTGAAGGCTTGGCTACATTTTTGGTTTCAAGTCATGATTTGAGTTTGGGGGTGCCTGTTGCGATAGCGATAGCTATACATAACATTCCAGAAGGAATAGCGGTAGCGTTACCAATTTATCATTCAACAGGGAAAAAACGTTATGCAATTTGGTATTCTTTTTTATCAGGAATATCCGAGCCGATAGCGGGTTTGGTTGGAATATTGTTTTTGAAGATATTTATGCCTGAATGGATGGTTGGCGCTATGTTTGCAGCGGTTGCCGGTATAATGGTTTATATTTCTTTTGATACTTTATTGCCGATGGCGAGAGAATATGGCGAAAACCACCATGTTATTACAGGTATAATAGCTGGTATGTTTATTATTGGGTTGAGTTTGTTGATAATTTAGTAGTTAAAATATTTATCGAAATCAACGTCATCAAAACTGCACAAGTGTTTGTAAATAGGGTCTTCTTCGTTCATTCTTTGAAATTGGTATTCGTCGAATTTAAAGCATTTAGGGTTGATGCCTTTTACTCGAATAATTTGTGCGTCAGTTAAGATTTTTAGTTTCTTTTTGACTGTGTCTAAAGGGAGATTAACCAATTTTGCAAGCTCGACAGCAGTTATTCCATCGTCGTGGAAATGTTTTTCGCGAGTAAGGAACATAAGTTCCATTCCTACCGATTTAAGTGTTTTATCTTCTTCTGCGCTGTCCCAGTTAAGCATTTTTTCTCCTTTACCCTATATAATAAATCAAATATTTTTTATTATCATCAAATTTAAAGTTGATTTTAAAAATTAAAAAGATGAAAAAAAAGTTCTTTTGTAATAAAATGTTGAAACAGGGATATCTTGTTAAAAGAAAATAAGATAGAGGTTATCAGCGTGAAACATTCAAAATACTCGATAATAATTGTAGGTAGCGGTATAGCCGGGTTGTATGCGGCGTTAAAGTTGTCTGATTTAATGACTTTACCGGATGGGCTGTTGGTTTTAACAAAAGCTAGTCTTTCAGATTGTAATTCTAGTCATGCGCAAGGCGGTATCGTTGCTGTTATGCCGGAAAATATAGCTGATTCTGTTAAAATTCATGTTCAAGATACGCTAAAAGCTGGCGCGGGGTTGTCGGATGAAAAAGTTGTTACTTTTATTTCTGAAAATTCTAATGAAGTAATTAAGGATTTGTTAGAGTATGGTGTTGAGTTTGATAAAAATGATAAAAATGAGTTTAATTTTACATTAGAAGGTGCTCATAGCGTAAAAAGAATTTTGCATGCGGGTGGAGATTCAACCGGTGCAAATATGGAAAAAGCCCTTGTGAAAAAAGTTTTAGAAAATCCTAATATTACTGTTTATGAACAGGCTTTAGCTGTGGAATTGATTAAAAATCAAGAGGGTAAAGTAAAAGGCGTAATTTGTTATAAATCAGCGATAGATGAATATGAGGTTGTATATTCGTCCGCTACAGTGTTTGCTACCGGTGGAATCGGGCAAGTTTATAAATATACAACAAATCCTCAAGTTGCTACCGGTGATGGGATGGCTATTGCTTATCGTGCCGGTGCTGTTATTTCAGATATGGAGTTTGTTCAGTTTCACCCTACAGCGTTAAGTTTGCCTAATGATGATAGTAGATTTTTGATTTCTGAAGCAGTGAGAGGTGAGGGCGCTAAGTTGTGTAATTCTAAGGGCGAACCTTTTATGCATAAATATCATCAATTAGAGGATTTGGCACCTCGTGATATTGTAACTCGTTCTATTTTTGCAGAATTAAGAGAATCGGGTGAGCGATGTGCGTATTTAGATGCAACTATAATTGGCAAAGAAAAATTGTTAAAACGATTTCCAAATATTCATAAATTATGTTTGGAAAAAGGGATTGAGATAACCAAGGATTTAATCCCCGTTTCTCCGGCATGTCATTATTTGATGGGAGGAATTAAGACAAATATTACTAATGCAAAAACTTCTTTAGATGGTTTGTATGCTATTGGTGAAGTCGCTTGTACCGGTTTGCATGGTGCTAATAGATTGGCTAGTAATTCGTTGTTGGAATGTGTTGTTTCTGCGTATGAGTTGGCGGATTATTTGTCTTTTGCCAATCTTGAGGTTTCAGATGTTATAGACGATGCGATTTTAGATACTATCAAATATTATGAAACTATAGATGAGTATTATGAAGTTGATGTTGAAAAAATGAAAAAAGAATTGCAACAGACAATGTGGGATTTAGTAGGCATAGAACGAAATGAAACGGATATGAAAAAAGCATTGGATGTTATAGCAAAATTGGAAAAAGAGTTTAAATATAAAAATAAATGTTCTAATTTCAAGGAATACGAATTTAGAAATTTGTTGTGTGTCTCTAAAATTATTGCAACATTAGCGTTGAATCGTTGCGAATCCAGAGGCGGACATTATAGAAAAGATTATCCGGATTTGTTGCCGGAAGCAAGGCATAGTAGTTTAGTTAAGGATGAAAAAAATGACAAAATTTTTATTGCATAATTTTATAATTGAAGAACATGTAAAATCAGCGTTAAAAGAAGATATTGGTTTTGGTGATATTTCAACTGATTATTTAGCAAATGAAGATGATGTTATTAAAGCCGAGCTTAATACACGTCAAGATGGTATCTTGTGTGGTTTGGATGTCATGTTGATGGTGTTTAGAGTTTTGGATAAAGATATTAAAGTAACAACATACTTTAAAGATGGTGATGTAATTAAAAAAGGTGATAAAATCGCTGATATTGAGGGTAAGGCTCGTTTTATTCTTATTGGAGAAAGAACAGCGTTGAATTATATTCAAAGAATGAGTGGTATTGCAACAGAAACTAATAAGTACCAAAAAGCAATAGCACCGCATAAGGCTAAGATTGTTGATACAAGAAAAACTACGCCTAATTTTAGAATGTTTGAAAAATATTCTGTTAAAGTTGGTGGCGGGTCGTTGCATAGATTTAATTTGAGCGATTGCGTTATGTTGAAAGATAACCATATTAAGCTGGCAGGCGGCTCAATAGAAAATGCTGTAGCAAAAGTAAGAGAAAATATTTCTCATGCTCATAAAATTGAAGTTGAATGTGATACTTTTGAACAAGTAAAAGCTTCGGTTGCGGCAGGTGCTGATATCATTATGCTTGATAACATGACGGTTGAGCAAATGAAAGATTGCGTTGAGTATATAGATGGTAGAGCAATTGTTGAGGCAAGTGGTAATGTGAATCTTTCAACCGTGAACGAAATTGCCGCAACAGGTGTTGATATAATTTCTTCCAGCGCAATAGTTGCCAAAGCAGGAACTTTGGACATCGGTTTAGATATGTAACCTATTTCTACATTTCAGCCTCAGATGCAAATGGATTGTTTGACGGCTTTTCAGGCTGTTTGAGGATGTCTTTTGCTTTGTTTAGAATTGTTTTTAGTAGCTTTTCTGATTTAGGAGGAGCGTTTTCTTCGTCTTTTGACTCTAAAATAAAAGAATCAGCGTCATCTTTTTCAGAAAACATGGGGGTATTTTTTTCGTTTTCTTTTTTCTTCCTGCCTCTTTGAAAATAGCCAGTATTGCCGCCACCGCCGTTGTTTTTCATTGATTGCGACTCTTGTATCATTGGTCTGCTGTTCGGAATGTTGAAGCTATAGGACATAGTTCTCCTTTCGTTTCGACCATCTACTACTATTATAGCATATTTGTCAAGAGGTGTTAATACATGGATTTGTTGAGTAGTTGAGTCTTGATTAATGTGGTGAAATTTAGTATAATTTTCTATGAATTAAATGTAAAAAGTAAGTCTATTTTATTAAGTTGACAAGAAATTGGCGAAGGATTTATGAAAAACAAAACGGCTAAAACCCGCATAACACTAGGGGGGGGGGGATTGACAGCCCACTGAGATCATCTGTAGGTCAAAAAATAAGTGTTCGTGATAAAAAATTAAAAATAAAATCTGGTAAAAAAGTTAAAAATCAGCCGTCATGCCGAACTGGTTTCGGCATCTATCCAGAAAACGGATGTAGTGAATGTTTTAGCATGTTTTTTAATAGAAAAATATTCAATAAATTGCTTTCTAGCTTACGTTGTTTATTGGTCAGATGCCGAAATAGCACGCACGCAGCTTTTGACGCTTACGCTAAAAGCCAGCTGGCTGCATACCTGTCTCGTATGGCTCGAGTTACGCTCTCGCCTACGATATCGGTAAAATTCGGCATGACGCCTAATTATGGTGAAGATAGAGCGTTTTGCGCAAATGGTAGGGCAGGTAGGGGGCGTTTATACGCACCACAAGGTCTAGCGACACAAAGGCTTATCGCTACAACGTCTAACGTCGTAAGGTCTAGTGCGCAATGTTAAACCTAATAAAACAAAGTGAATATAAAAAATTATCACCATTAAAATTAAAATAGAAAGGACTAAAAATGAAATCAGAATCAATAAAAGAAAGAAGAATACAAATTTTTGCATCGCAAAAGCTAGGGAACGGTAGAGTGCGTCGTTCTGATGCACCGCAAAGTCTAATGCTACAAAATTCAGCACCGCAAAGCCTCGTATCGCAAGGGCTTGGTTTAACCCAAACGAGAGCTTTTTCCGTAGCAGAAGCTATGATTGCATTGTTGATTGGTAGTCTTATCTTGGGTTATTCTGCGCCAATGATAGCTGGTCAAATCAAACATAATAGTATGAATGATATGCAAGTTCAAGTGTTGAATAGCAGAATAGAAGAACTTAGAAGAACACAAACAAATATCCCTTCTGGCGCGGTTATGTATTTTGACTTAGGTTCTTGTCCTGCTGGTTGGGCGGAGTTAACTTCAAAATATCCAAACGCCGCAAATGCGTTTATCAGAAACCAATCTGGTTCCGGACGAGCATTGGGCTCGTATCAAGAGTCTGCGGTTCCTGATTTAGAAGGCCGTGCGGGACTTTTTAATACCAGATCAAGGACTCGTACAGGTGTTTTTTCAGATAGCACTATTTCAAACAGTTGGCTTGGTGGGGGCGGTAGTGGGGACTTTATGAGTCTTATTTTTAGAGCGTCTGCTCATTCTTCTGTTTATAAACCAGATGTAAATGAGGTTCGTCCTAATAATATAGTTTTACTAGCGTGTAGAAAAAATTAGTATCTATGAAAAGGGAGTTTATTGAAAAAATTATAAGTTGGTAGGGCTATTAAGTGGGTTTGTAAGTGTTGGTTTGGCTATTGAAATAAAGTGCATTAAAAATAATAAAGAAAAGCAAAGGGAGCATAATTCAATTAAGCATATATAATATGTCGATTTTGACAAAGAATAAAAACAATAGTAAGCTTGTAGGGCTGGACTTGTTTTATATTTATTATATAATTAAGCTAAGCGAATTATTATAATAAAGGATTTTTGTATGAAAACTGAAGTAAAAGAAATTGGTAAAAACATTGTAGAAGTTGAAATTGAGATTGAATCAAAAGTATCAGATAAAGAATACGAAAAAGCTTGCAGACGTATTGCGCAAAACGTTAATATAGCTGGGTTTAGAAAAGGAAAAGCGCCTCGTAATATCTTAGAAAGACATGTTGGCGTAGAAGCTATTAAAAGAGAAACCTTGGATGCAATGTTGCCAAAAGTATTTACTGATGTTATCAGAGAAAAAGATTATGAGCTTATTTCTGAGCCAACATTGACTTCTTATACTTTGGAAACAGGTAAACCTTGTACTGTAAAAGTTCAGTTTGAACTTCGTCCAGAAGTTAAACTTGAAGCTTATAAAGGCTTGACTGTAGAGTGTGAAGAATTTGTGACAGAAACTGATGCAATGGATAAAGAACTTTCCAGATTGGCAGAAAGATATGCCGAAATGGTTAAAGTTGAAGAGGATAGAAAAACAGTTGCAACTGATATTGTGATGATAGATTTTGAAGGTTCTGCTAATGGAGAGTTGATTCAGGGTGGAGCGGCTAAAAACTACATGTTAGACTTGGCTCATTCAAACTTCATTCCTGGTTTTGCGGAACAGTTGGTTGATAAAGAATTGGAAAAAGAATTTACAATCCAAGTTAAATTCCCGGAAGAATATCATGATGAAAAATTGAAAGGCGCAGACGCTGAATTTAAAATTACAATTCATGAAATTAAAGAGAAAAAATTACCTGAAATTAATGATGATTTAGCTAAAAAAATTGGTGATTTTAAAACATTAGAAGAACTAAAAGCTGATATTCAAAAATATTTAGACGGAACAGCTAAAGCTGAAAATGAAAAACGTTCTTATGAGGCTATATTCAATAAGATTTTAGATGGTGCTCAAATGGATGTGCATGATGCAATGGTTGAACGTGAGGCTGATGCAATGATGCAAGAGATGAAAATGAGAGCTTCTCAATATGGACAAGATTTTGAGGCATCTATTGAAAAAGAAGGTAGAGAAAAAGTTAGAAAAGAAATGGAAACAGAAGCTCAATCTAGAATTAAAAATTCTTTAATCGTTGCAAAAATTGCAAAAGATGAAAAAATTATGGTTCATCCGGTTGATTTACAACGCAAATTAGAAGAAGTTTCTAGAATGTATGGTGTAAATAATGAATCAATGTTGAAAGAAATGTATAAAAATGTTAATCTAATAAGGTCATTAAGTCAGCAAATCATTAATGAAAAAGTTAGTCAGTTTATTCTAGATAACAACAAAGTAGAATATAAAAAATAATAGTTTATAATATTTATAGAAAGGACACGATATGAGTTTTGTACCAGTAGTAGTAGAGCAATCATCACGCGGTGAACGTTCGTTCGACATTTTCTCAAGATTATTAAGAGAAAGAATTATTTTCTTGGGAACGCCTGTTGATGATATGGTTGCAAACTTGATAGTTGCACAATTGTTGCTTTTGGATAGTGAAAATCCAGAAAAAGATATTATGTTGTATATCAATAGCCCTGGCGGGTCTGTGACAGCAGGTTTGGCGATTTATGATACAATGCAACATATAAGAGCTGATGTATCTACAATTTGTTTAGGTCAAGCAGCTTCTATGGGCGCGTTCTTGTTGGCAGCTGGTACTCCTGGTAAAAGATTGGCGTTACCGCACTCTAGAGTGTTGATTCACCAGCCATTAGGTGGTGCTCAAGGTCAAGCTACTGATATCGAAATCCAAGCAGCTGAAATTATTCGTATTAAGAAAACATTAAACGAAATTTTAGCTAAAAACACAGGTCAGTCTTTGAAAAAGATTGAAAAAGATACAGACAGAGACTATATCATGACTCCGGAAGAAGCTTTAGCTTATGGTATGATTGATAAAGTTGTTTCTCATAATTCATAATTAGCAGGAGATAATATGGCAAATATTGACGAAAGTCGTTTGAAATGTTCATTTTGTGGTAAAACACAGGATCAGGTTAAGAAATTAATCGCTGGACCTGAGGTGTATATTTGTGATGAATGCGTTGAATTGTGTAATGAAATTCTTGATGAAGAATTTTTTGAGCACAAAGATAAGTCTGAAGATAAAAAAGACGAAGGTGATGATATCAAAGCTATTCCAAAACCACAAGAGATAAAAGCGTATCTTGATGAGCACATTGTTGGGCAAGACGATGCGAAACGAGTTTTGTCAGTTGCCGTTTATAACCATTATAAACGTATCGCTCATAATAAGTCTGAGGATGCGAACGGTATTGAAATCCAAAAAAGTAATATTTTGTTAGTTGGTCCAACTGGTTCAGGTAAAACTTTGTTGGCTCAAACTTTGGCAAAAATGTTGGATGTTCCTTTTGCTGTTGCTGATGCTACAACATTGACAGAGGCTGGTTATGTAGGTGATGACGTTGAAAATATTCTTTTGAGATTATATCAAAGTGCTGATTTCGATGCTCAAAAGGCTGAACGTGGTATTATCTACGTCGATGAGATTGATAAAATCGCTCGTAAATCAGAAAATACATCGATTACAAGAGATGTTTCTGGTGAGGGTGTGCAACAAGCTTTGTTAAAAATGATAGAAGGAACTGTTGCAAACGTTCCTCCACAAGGCGGAAGAAAACATCCGCATCAAGAGTTTATCCAAATTGATACTAAAAACATCTTGTTCATCGTGGGCGGTGCGTTTGTCGGTTTGGATAAAATTGTTGAAAGACGTGCTGGTCAAGGTTCATCTGTTGGTTTTGGTGCTAAAGGACCTGCGACTGTTGCGGAAAAAGAAATTGAAGCAGCTAAAATGCTTAAAAAATTGCAACCTGAAGACTTGCTCAAATTCGGTTTGATTCCGGAGTTTATCGGTCGTATTCCAATTTATGCAGTGTTGGATGCGTTGGATGAAGCTACTTTGAAAATGATTTTAACAGAACCAAAGAATGCTATTATTAAACAATATCAGTGTCTATTAAAGATGGATGGCGTTGATTTAAAATTTGAGCCTGATGCTATTGATTATATTGCACAAGAAGCTATTAAACGTAAAACAGGTGCTCGTGCATTGCGTTCAATTGTTGAAGAAACTATGCTTGATATTATGTATGAAGTCCCAAGCAAGCCTGAAATTAAAGAGTTTGTGGTAACTTTGGATATTGTTAAAAAGAACGAAAATAAAGCAGAGTTAATTCAGCTTCCACAAAAGAAACTTGAAGCGGTAGATGTTGAAACTCGCGAAGATATAGCATAAGAGAATTTTTAAGATGACTAAGATATTTTTTACAAAAATGCAAGGTTTAGGCAAAGACTTTGTAATTTTGGATTGGGAAGAATATCGAGAATTAGGTATAAAACCAGCTGAACTGGCACAAAATATGAGTCGAAGAAAATTTGGTATCGGTGCTGATGGCTTAATTATTGTTGATCCAGTCTCGGATAAAGCTGATTTATCAATGATTTGTTTTAATGCACAAGGACAGCCCGCTCAAGTTTGTGGGGATGATTTGAGATGTTTTGCAAAATATGCTTGGCATAAAGGTTATGTTGATAAGTTAGAGTTTTCCATTGAAACATTGAATGGCGTTTTTGGAGTAAAAGTTAATGATGATAGTACTGTTACAGTGAACATGGGAAAACCTATTGAGTCTCAACAATTTTTAGTTAATGATGTATCTAATTTAATTTATATTACTGGTTCTGCGGATTTTTTATACGAAGGTGTTTATTATTATAATAGTTAGTTTTTTGCTTTAAAATTGGAATTGTGTAACAAAATGTAAGCGTGGGGTTAAAGTTGCCTTAAACCCTAGTAAAATCTGCGAATAGAACGTAGGATAGAGTTTAGACTACCTTTACTATTTTTACACAACAATTTGTTGTATATTTTAAAAATATTATTAATTTTTGTAAAACTTTTCAAGAATTTATTAAGAAATTATTACAATTTTAATAAATTTTTGAAGTTAGCAATTGACGTGGAATTATGTTTATTATACATTTAACTATACACTAGCGGGAATGGGCTAAGAAGTTGGGGCTGGTGACCGAAACAAATAAGGTCGAGCCAAAACTAAATAAGTCAAGCTAGAGAGGCGAAAAGCCAGTTCGTTGAAAATGGAATTAAGGATATTGCCTCACGTAGCTCCGCAAAGTAAAGTTACTAAGTAAACAAAAGGTAAGAACTGAAATGAGTACAACAAGACAAAGAATCAGAGTTTGCTTAAAGGCATATGATCATAAGCTAATCGATGTATCAGCTGAAAAAATCGTAGAAACTGCGAAAAGAACTGATGCAAAAGTAGCTGGACCTATTCCTTTGCCAACTAAAAGACGTGTATATTGCGTACTTCGCTCACCACACGTTGACAAAAAGTCGAGAGAACATTTCGAGATGAGAATACACAAGAGAATCATCGACATCTATGATCCGACACAACAAACAACAGAAGAACTTAGCAGAATGGATTTGCCAGCAGGCGTTGACATCGAAGTTAAGTTATAATCACACTCTCCGGCGATGCCGGAAAAACATTAATATACCATGAAAATTGAATATTAATGTGATCTACGAGGGGGCTGCGATAAAAGAGGCGGCGGTTTGAGAACCTAAGTCCGACGCAGCGAAGGTACCCCACGAGATAAGAGCCAATTCTAAGAGAAATCGAAGATGAGGCGGACGTAGCGCTCACAAGAAGAAAGGTAGAAAAGTGACCAAAAGAGATTCAAGACTAGGTGTAATCGGAAAAAAACTTGGCATGACTCAAGTTTTTGACGAACAAGGACTCGCAATCCCTGTAACAGTTATCAAAGTTGACCCTTTGACTGTAACTCAGGTTAAAACTGTTGAAACAGATGGTTATAATGCGATTCAAGTTGGTGTTGGTGCTGCTAAAGAAAAACACCTTACAAAAGCACAAATCGGACACCTTCAAAAAAACAAATTAGATAACTTCAGATTGTTGCAAGAATTTAGACTTGACAACGCAGCTGATTATCAAGTTGGACAATCAATCGATTTGTCAGTTCTTGAAAACATTGAAAAAGTAGATGTTACAGGAAAATCAATCGGTAAAGGTTTCCAAGGTACCGTTAAGAGATGGAACTTCTCAAGAGGACCTATGGCACACGGTTCTAAAAACCACAGAGCTCCAGGTTCAATCGGTGCAGGTACAACTCCGGGTCGTGTTATCAAAGGCAAAAGAATGGCTGGTAACATGGGCAACGAAAGAGTTACAATCACAAAATTAAAAGTTGTTAAAGTTGATACTGAAAACAACTTGTTGTTAGTAAAAGGTGCAGTACCAGGATGCGAAGGCAGAATGGTAACAGTAAAACCGTCAAGAGTTAAATGGAACTCTTAGTAAGAAATATTGAGGAAACAGAAAATGTCAAAAGAAATATCATTACTAAGTACAAACGGAAAAAGTTTAGGTCAAATCGCCCTTGACGAAAATGTTTTTGGCGTTGAACCAAACATTCACGTTATGCACTTAGCTTTAAGAAGACAATTGAACAACGGCAGACAAGGTACTGCTTGCGCTAAAACAAGAGCAGAAGTGTCTGGTGGCGGTAAAAAACCTTGGAAACAAAAAGGTACTGGCCGCGCAAGAGCAGGTTCATTGAGATCACCTTTATTTGCAGGTGGTGGTGTTATCTTCGGACCAAAACCAAGAGATTACAGCTTCTCAATGCCTCAAAAAGCAAGAAGACTAGCTTTGCGCTCAGCTCTTTCTGCTAGATTAGACCAAACAGTTGTGGTTAAAGATTTTTCTGAAATCACAGCTCCAAAAACTAAATTAATGGTTGAAGCTTTGAAATCATTAAAACTTGAAGGAAAAGTTCTTATTATCGCTGATACTAGAGCGGCTGAAAATCAAAACTTAGAATTAGCTGCAAGAAACATCCCAAGCGTAAAAATTATTTTACCTTCTAACTTGAATGTAAAAGATTTATTGGAAGCTAACAATGTGGTTATCACTGAAGCTGCAATAAAAGAAATAACTGAAAGGTTGTTAAAATAATGAGCAAGACAAAAACTAACAAGGAAAAATTATTCGACATCCTTAAAAGACCTATCATCACTGAGAAGTCTATGGAAGTCGCAACAACATTAAACCAATATACTTTTGAAGTTGCTAAAAATGCTACAAAAATCGAAATTGCTCAAGCAGTTGAAGCAGCATTTGCAGGCAGAAAAGTTACAAAAGTTAGAACGGTTTATATGCCATCTCACGCAAAGAGAATGGGTTACAGCGTAGGAAGAACTCAATCTAGCAAAAAAGCAATCGTTACGATTGAGGGCGAACCAATTGAAGAATTGATAGGAGCATAAAAATGGGTATCCGTGTTATAAATCCAACTTCTCCAGGTCAAAGAGGTATGTCAAAAAGCGATTTTGCTGAAATCACAACAGATAAACCAGAAAAATCACTTTTGAAACCACTTAGAAGAAATGGCGGAAGAAACAATAAAGGAAGAATTACATGTCGTCACAGAGGTGGCGGTGCTAAACGAGCATACCGTGTAATAGACTTCAAAAGAAACAAATTCGGCGTACCAGGTACAGTAAAAACTATCGAGTACGATCCAAACAGAAACGTAAGAATTTCACTAGTAGTTTACGCTGATGGTGAAAAAAGATACATTCTAACTCCTCAAGGGTTGAACGTTGGTGATGTTGTAGTAGCAGGTACTGATGTAGAAATCAAAACAGGTAACGCAATGCCTTTAGATTTGATTCCTCTTGGTACTATGGTTCACAACATTGAAATGACTCCTGGCAAAGGCGGACAAATTGTTCGTACAGCTGGTGGTGCAGCTCAATTGATGGCGAAAGAAGGTAACTACGTTACAATTAAACTTCCAAGCTCAGAAATGAGAATGGTAAGAAAAGAATGCCTAGCTACAATCGGAACTTTGGGCAATGCTGAATTCAAGAACATGAAGGTAGGTAAAGCTGGAAGAACCAGATATTTAGGTATTAAACCGACTGTAAGAGGTGTTACAATGAACCCTTGCGATCACCCACACGGTGGTGGTGAAGGTAAAACAGGTCCAGGTGGACATCCAAAAACACCTTGGGGTAAACCAGCACTTGGTTACAAAACTCGTAAGAATAATAAACAATCTAACAAATTAATCGTTAGAAGACGTAAAAAATAGTTTTATGGGGTATGAATAGCTCTTCATGCCCCCCCCTTAAAACAAAATTGATAAAGACAAAACAAAACTAAAAGGAGATAATTAATGGCTCGTTCATTAAAAAAAGGTCCATACGTACTTGAATCACTCCAACGCAAAATTGAAAAAATGAATGCGGCTGGTGAGAAGAAAGTCGTAAAAACATGGTCAAGAGCATCTATGATAGTTCCAGATATGTTGGGACATACAATAGCTGTTCACAATGGTAAAACCCATGTACCTGTATATGTAACTGAACAAATGGTAGGACACAAACTTGGTGAGTTCGCTCCTACAAGATTATTCAGAGGACACGCTGGTCAAGATAAAACAGCAAAACGTAAGTAAGATTACTAGAGGGAAACCTCAAAAATAAGGAAAAGGACAATGCAAGAAGCAAAGGCTAAACAAACAAATATAAAAATGCCAGCACGTAAATTGAGACGTGTAATCAATGAAGTGCGCGGTAAATCAGTTGAAGAAGCTGTAAGAATTTTACGCTTCATGCCATACTTCGCAGCAAGAGTTGTTGAGAAAAACTTAACAGCGGCAGTAGCAAACGCATCTGAAAAATTTGGTGCTAATGCAGCAAGCTTGAAAGTGTCAGAAATCTATGCTGATGAAAGTATCACATTGAAAAGAGCAAGACCAAGAGCTCAAGGTAGAATGTACTCACGTATGAAACGTACATCCCACCTAACAGTCGTAGTAGCAAGTAAGACTAAATAGGAGAACATAAAGTGGGACAAAAAACTCACCCAAAAGGATTCAGAGTCGGTGTAATCCAACCTTGGGAAAGCACATGGTTTGCTAAGAAAGATTACCCTGAATTCGTAGCAGAAGATGCTAAATTAAGAAAATTCATTAAGAAAAAACTATATGCAGCTGGCGTTGCAAGAATTCTTATCGCAAGAAAAGCTCAAAACGTTACTGTAACAGTTGTAACAGCTAAACCTGGTATCGTAGTTGGACGTGGCGGTCAAGGAATTGAAGAATTGAGAGCTGAAGTTCAAAAACTTATCAATAAACAAGTTACAATTGATGTAGTTGAAGTTGCAAGAATAGATGCAGAAGCTCAATTAGTAGCGGAAAACATCGCACAGCAATTAGAAAAACGTATCGCTTTCAGACGCGCAATGAAACAAGCTATGCAAAGAACAATGCGCTCTGGCGTTCAAGGTATCAAAGTTATGGTATCTGGTCGTTTAGGTGGTGCTGAAATCGCTCGTTCTGAGTGGGCAAAAGAAGGAAGAATCCCTCTTCAAACACTTAGAGCTGATGTTGATTATGGTTTCACTGAAGCTGATACAGTGATGGGTAAAATCGGCGTAAAAGTTTGGGTATTTAAAGGTAACTTAATGCCTGGAGAAATGGCTGATAGAAACATCAAATCTAAAAAAATTGGTCAAAACGCGACAGAAGAAAAAGCTATCGGAAGACGCGGTAAAAGAAGACCAAGAACAGATAAAGTAGAAGAATAATTAGGAGCGAAAAACAATCATGTTAATGCCCAAAAAGACAAAATATCGTAAAAAAATGAAAGGGAGAATGACAGGCTCCGAAACTAGAGGTACCGTTTTAGAATTTGGTAACTTTGGTTTACAATCAACTGAACCAGCTTGGATTACAAGCCGTCAGATTGAGGCTGCTAGACGTGCAATGACTCGTGAAATCAAAAGAGGCGGTAACGTTTGGATTAAAATTTTCCCTGATAAACCAATCACTGCAAAACCTGCTGAAACTCGTATGGGTAAAGGTAAAGGTAACCCAGAATATTGGGTAGCAGTAGTTAAACCAGGAAGAATGTTGTTCGAATTGGATTACCCAGAACGCGATACAGCAGTAAGAGCGCTAGAGTTAGCTGCACAAAAACTTCCTATTAAAGTTAGAATCGTTGAAAAATAATAGGTGACATTATGAAGATACAAGAAATCAGAGAAATGTCAGTAGAAGAACTTGGCAATAAAGTTGTAGAACTTAAGCAGGAGCTATTCAACTTAAGATTACAAAAATCAATGCACAAGCTTGAAAATACAGCTAAAATCGGCGAAGTTAGAAAATCTATTGCACAAATTAAAACAGTAATTACAGAAAAAAGTAACTAAGGGGTTATAAAATGCCTAAAAAAGAAAAACAAGGAATCGTGGTAAGTTCTAAAATGGACAAAACAGCAGTTGTGAAAGTTTCAGAATTTGCTCCGCACCCAAAATATAAGAAAATTATCGAAACAACTAAAAACTACAAAGCTCATGATGCTAACAATGCGTGTCAAGAAGGTGATGTAGTTAGAATTATCGAATCAAAACCAATTTCTGGCGACAAACGCTGGGTGGTTGAATCTATCGTTGAAAGAGCAAAATAGATTTGGTTAAAGTTTTCAACATAATTAGCAAAAAAAATTATGTTGAAACTTTAATTAAATAAAATGATAGGTTAAATGCAATATGACAGAGTAGGTATAAGGCTTGCCTGTCCACTATTGAGAGACACAAACGCTTGGTTATCAAGCAAGTAAAAGGAAAAAGGAAAATGATACAACAAGAGTCTAGATTAGTAGTAGCAGACAACACAGGTGCTAAAGAACTTTTATGTATCCGCGTTATGGGTGGATCAAACAGATCTTTTGCAGGTGTTGGTGATGTTATCGTAGCGACTGTAAAAGACGCTAACCCTAATATGCCTGTTAAAAAATCTGAAGTTGTAAAAGCTGTAGTAGTAAGAACTAAAGCTGATATCAAACGTGCAGATGGTTCTGTAATCAGATTTGATGAAAACGCGGCAGTAATTATAAACAAAGACGGCAACCCACGCGGAACTCGTGTGTTTGGACCAGTTGCTCGTGAGTTGAGAGATAAAAACTTTATGAAGATTATCTCTTTGGCTCCTGAGGTAATTTAGGAGATACGACCATGATGAAAAGACAAGAAAAATCAAAAATCAATAATAAACTTCACGTAAAAAAAGGTGACAGAGTTATTGTTATTTCCGGTAAAGATAAAGGTAAAATCGGAAGCGTAAGCAAAGTATTCACAAAAGATGCAAAAGTAGTTGTTGAAGGTGTGAATATGGTAACAAAAGCAGTTAAAGCTAACCCAATGGCAGGTATTCAAGGTGGTTTAACTAAATTTGAAGCGCCTATGAATTGTTCAAAAGTTATGCTTTATTGCCCTTCTTGTGAAAAAGCTACAAGAATTAAATATGATGTAGTTAACGAGAAGAAAGTTCGTGTTTGCAAAAAATGTGGCGAACAACTTGATGTATAATTAACGTATGGGCAAATTGGTTTTGGCTTTGCCTGTTTACCTAAAATTTATGTTTGAGGTATAATGAAGAAAAAGTTGGAATCGAATTTGCATTCTACTTAAGAAGGAAAAAGAAAAATGACAACAACAAAAAACTTAAAAGAAAGATACGAGTCAGAAGTAAAAAAAGCATTAATCGATAAATTCGGTTATAAAAATGTTCACCAAGTACCAAGATTGAACAAAATTGTTATCAATATGGGAGCTGGTGAGTGTACTCATAACTCAAAATTAGCTGAAACTATTGTAAAACAGCTTTCTAAAATCGCAGGTCAAAAATGCGTTATTACAAGAGCTAAAAAATCAATTGCAACTTTCAAATTAAGAGAAGGTATGCCGGTTGGTGCAATGGTTACTTTACGTGGTCAAAGAATGTATGATTTCTTACAAAAACTTAACTGCGTAGTTTTACCTAGAATCAGAGACTTCAGAGGTGTTTCTTCAAAATCATTTGATGGACGTGGAAACTATACTCTAGGTTTGAAAGAACAAGCTTTGTTCCCAGAAATTTCTTATGATGAAGTTGATGTGATACAAGGTATGAACATTTCGATTATTACTACGGCTAACACTGACGAAGAAGGAAGAGCTCTTCTTGCTGAGTTGGGTGTACCGTTTAAAAAATAACAACATGCTTATTATAAATGCTTGGGGGAAACCTCAAGCATTGGATAAGCTAAAGCAAATCAAAAACAATAAACGATAAGGAGATAAAATCGTGGCTAAAAAAGCGATGATAAACAAAGAACTAAAAAGAATGGAACTTGCTTTAAAAGGAAAATATCCTAAAGTAAGACTTCACAACCGTTGTTCTATTTGTGGCCGTCCTCATGGTTATAATAGAGATTTCGGCTTGTGCAGAATCCACTTGAGAGAAATGGCTCATAGAGGCTTACTCCCAGGTGTTACTAAAGCTAGTTGGTAGGTTTTTATTAATAGTTTAATAATTATCTAACTATACTGCTTGAAAAATTCATGTAAGTAGTTAGTTCAGAAGGTTTTAAGGGAAGTCCGCCGATGTGGCGAGTATGAATGTATTCGACGCACGAACTAATTAAGCAGAATTCTTTTAAAACTTTACTGGCAAAAAGAAAAGGAAAAAGAAATGAACACAGATCCAATAGCAGATATGCTAACAAGAATCAGAAACGCAAATATGGTTTCTCATCCAGAAGTTTCTATGCCTTCTTCAAAATTGAAAGTTGAATTGGCTAAACTTCTTAAATCTGAAGGTATGATTACAGATTATGAAGTTAAAGACTCTGGTAATTTTAAAGTATTGAATATCGTTTTAAAATACGATGAAGAAAACAAACCAGTTATTACAAACTTAAAAAGAGTTTCAAAACCAGGTTTGAGAACTTATTGTAAATCTAAAAACTTACCTAAAGTTTTAGGTGGTTTGGGTATTGCGATTGTGTCAACAAGCAAAGGTTTGTTAACTGACAGAAAAGCAAGAAAAGAAAACATCGGTGGCGAAATTCTTTGCTACGTTTGGTAATTGAATTTACGAATGATGCGTACAAAAAATGTACGCA
This sequence comes from Candidatus Gastranaerophilaceae bacterium, assembly GCA_045635965.1. GTDB lineage: Bacteria > Cyanobacteriota > Vampirovibrionia > Gastranaerophilales > Gastranaerophilaceae > RGIG2134. Next base: position 41,743 of record JAZTWQ010000004.1, on the reverse strand, counting down.
ACTAGTAAGAGTATAAATAGTAAACAATTAAATTGGAGATAAAAAAATGTCACGTATAGGTAAATTACCTGTCGCTATCCCAGAAGGCGTAAAAGTTACAGTGGAAGGTCAAAAAATCACAGCAGTTGGACCTTTGGGTACTGAAACATTAGAATTACGTCCAGAAATTGCTATAGCGCAAGAAGAAAATTCACTTGTAATTACTAGAACAAGTGATGATAGAAAAGTAAGAGCTTTGCATGGTTTGTCCAGAACATTGGTTAACAACCTTGTTACAGGTGTTAAATCAGGTTTCGAGAAAAAACTAGAGATTGTTGGTGTTGGTTACAGAGCATCAATGCAAGGCAATGATTTGAACTTGGCTTTGGGCTATTCTCACCCAGTTGTGATTAGCGCTCCTGCCGGTATCAAAATCGAAGTTGAAGCAAACACAAAAATCCGTGTTTCAGGTGCTAACAAACAATTAGTTGGTGATGTTGCAGCTGAAATTAGAGGAAAAAGACCACCTGAAGTATACAAAGGAAAAGGTATTAAATACGAAGGTGAATTTATCAGACGTAAAGCTGGTAAAACAGGTAAAAAATAGGCTTAAATTGATTAGAATTGGGTTGAATTTATTTAACTCAATTCTATCTTTTAAGAGGTTAGGGATAAACCTAATAAAGTACATAGTAATTAGCCAGTATAATCTATTCGTAGAGGCGAAATAGATTGGGTGAAAGGAAAGAAAAATGATTAAACAAGTAAACAAAAAAGCTCAAAACAGAAAAAGACATGCTAGATTAAGAGTTAAATTATCTGGTACAACTGAATGCCCTAGATTAGCAGTATACAGAAGTACAAAACATATTTACGCTCAAGTTATTGATGACGTAAAAAGGGTAACAATTGCTTCTGCTTCTTCAAATGATAAAGATTTGAAAGAAAAATTAGCTCACGGTGGAAACATCGACGCTGCAAAAATCGTTGGTGAAGCTGTTGCTAAAAAAGCTATTAAAGCTGGTATCAGTGATGTAGTATTTGACAGAGGCGGATTCGTTTATCATGGACGTGTTGCGGCGTTGGCAGATGCTGCTAGAGAAGCTGGTTTGAACTTCTAGTTTTTAAATTAGTTATTTACGAAAAGGCACACCATAAGGGGTGCCTTTTCGTTTTATTATGCATTTTTTATAAATGAATTACCACAATTTGTTATAGCTGTTTTACTTGTTTTCATGAATGTTTGAGCAAGTGCAATCTCAATGCTAAATTCTCTAAGCAATAAGGGGGATTGTAACGTTATATAGAGCTTTTTTAATGTATGTTTTGCTATATATATAAGGATACATAAAAAAACACCTTGGCTCAGAAGCCAAGGTGTTTTTAAATCTGTTTTTAACAAAAAACAAAAACTATTTTTTGTTAACAAGATCTTTGAATTTTTTACCAGCTGAGAAAGCAGGAACTGTTTTAGCAGCGATTTTGATTTCTTTGCCAGTTTGTGGGTTACGGCCAGTTCTAGCAGCTCTTTTTCTAGCTTCGAAAGTACCGAAACCAACTAAAGTAACTTTTGTTCCTTTAGCAACTGTTGATTGAATTGTATCCATTAAAGCGTTAACAACTTCAGCAGCTTCTTTTTGAGTAACTTTAGCTTTTTTTGAAACTTCTTGTACTAATTCTTCTTTGTTCATTTTAAACTCCTTTTTTTAGTCTACATTCTTATTATAATTGAATTTTAAAAATTAGCAAGCACTTTTTATCCTCCAAATGGTTGTTTTATAAGGGTTTTTTCTTGCTAGTAAAAAACGCGTTCCTGAAGATGTCCTCATAGAGCGCGTTTTAAGCTTTTCTTTTTTTGAGTTATTAGTTTAAAGGTCTCATAGTTGGGAACGCAATTACATCACGAATTGTAGGAGAATCGGTCAAAAGCATAACCAATCTATCAATTCCCATGCCCAAACCACCGGCAGGAGGCATGCCATATTCTAATGCGTTAATAAAATCATCGTCAACATCGCATGCTTCTTCATCGCCTTCAGCTTTTGCTTTTGCTTGCGTTTCAAAGCGGGTTCTTTGGTCAATTGGATCTGTTAATTCAGAGAATGCGTTACAGATTTCCCATCCGTTGATACGGGATTCAAAACGTTCTGTTAATCTTGGGTTATCTCTATGAACTTTCGCAAGTGGAGAGATTTCTCTAGGGTAGTCAATAATGTGAACTGGTTGAATTAGATGTGGTTCAACTCTTTCTTCAAACACGGTTTCAACAATTTGTCCCCAGTTTGCGTTATCTTCAACTTCTATACCGATTTCTTCAGCCATTTTCTTAGCTTGAGCAACGCTGAATACATCTGTAAAATCAAGCCCAGTATATTCTTTAACTGCTCCAAGCATTGTTTTTCTATCCCAAGGTGGAGTTAAATCTATTTCTTTACCTTGGAATGTAATTTTTGTTGTACCAAGAACATCTTTAGCTACAGAGCTTACAAGATTTTCTATTAAATTCATCATGTCGTTATAATCAACGTAAGCTTGGTACATCTCAACCATAGTAAATTCAGGGTTGTGGCGAGGTGAAATACCTTCGTTTCTAAAGTTTCTATTTAATTCAAAGATTTTTTCACTTATACCACCAACTAAAAGGCGTTTTAAATAAAGTTCTGGTGCAATTCTTAAAAACATATCCATATCTAATGTATTATGGTGTGTAATAAATGGACGAGCAGACGCTCCACCAGCTTGTGTTTGAAGCATTGGTGTTTCTACTTCCAAGAATCCGAGATTTACTAAATATTCTCTTATTTTTTGGATGATTAAGCTTCTTTTTCTCAATGTATCACGGGTTGATTCATTCATAATCAAATCAACATAACGTTGTCTGTAACGAGTTTCAACGTCTGTTAAACCGTGGAATTTTTCTGGTAATGTTTTTATAGATTTTGTTAAAAGTTTGTAGTCTGTAACTTTAATAGAAAGCTCACCGCGAGGAGTTCTTCTAATTGTTCCATAAAAACCGGCTATATCTCCAACATCCATAAGCTTTAACATTTTTACTTTATCTTCTGCAAGGTGTTCTTTATGGCAGAAAATTTGGATTTTTCCAGAATCATCAAGTAAGTCAATAAACATACCTGAATTTCTCATTGCCATAATACGTCCAGCTACAGCGTATTTGTCTTCTGTTTCTTCGCCTGCAGCTAAATTTTTATATTTTTCTTGTAATTCTGCTGCAGAAGCGTTTTTGTCAAATGAATAAGGGTATGGGTTAACTTCTCTATCCGCTAATTCAGCAAGTTTTTGTATTCTACTAGCTCTAATATTATCTTCTTGTGTAGAATGATGTTGTTGAGTTTCTTGCACTTTTTTTCCTCCAACTATGTACTTGATTTTATTATAATTTTACCACTAAAAAACTTAAAAGTTTAAAAATTGTTAAGATTTTACAAAAAATGGTTATAAAATTAAAAATTTGGGAATAATACAAATATAAAAAAATGTGAAAGATAGACAAGGGTAGTTAATTGAGGTGAAAAATGAAGAAAAGAAATTTGTACGACATTAGTGACTGGGCAGACATTGAAAGATGCCTAAAAATCGGTGAAATCTTGTTAATGGCAGGAAAAATTACTGAAAAATCTCTTACGGTTGCGCTCGACTTACAAAAAACCAGAAGTGAGTATGTTGGGCAGATATTATTATCGTTGAACGTTGTTTCTAAAGAAGATTTGGAGGCGGGCTTGGCTTTGCAAGCTGAAATTAACCCGCGTTGCAGGTTTGATTTAGTATTAACGAGGTAATATCAAAAAAGCCGAACATCAGCTATGATGTGGGGCTTTTAATATAGAATGGGCGTGTAATTATGTGGCGTTGCTTTTCAGCAACGCCTTTCGCCCGTTTATGGGATGTTTTTCTATTTAATAGATTGATTTTCTACTTTTTTTAGAATTTCAATGTGTTCTTTTTGTCTTATTTTATCTTCAGTTTCTATTTTTTTAAGTCTGATTTTTCTTTCAAGCTCGTCCTTTTTAGCTTGTCTTCTACCTCGTTTTATGGCTTCTTTTGATGGATGCCACATCTCTATATATTCATCGCAATCATTTTTAAAAAGAGCTGTTGTGTTCATTTTTTTCCAAGGAGCAATAAAATTGTTAATTAATCCATGTATTCCTTGACCAACAGATTTTATTTTGTATTTGAAAATTTTTAAATAGGAATCTGTAGTTATATGTAAATCATAATCTTTTCTTTTAGAAAATTCTTTAACTGATTCTGTGTCGATAAGGTTATCAATTACCTCTCTACTTAATTTAGCAAGTTGTTTTTTGTTATGAAAAATAACTCGCCCAAATGTTGGGGTGTTGTTATTTGTATTAATTGTATTTATTTGCATTGTTTCTCCTTAATTTAGTGTGTTGATAATATCTTCTATTATTAATTCTTTTTTAAGTCTGAATTTAGTATAGAGCTCATCTAGAGAAATTCTGTCTGTAAATTCTTTTGTTGCGCCGTAACACAAAACTTTTGTATCTGAATTGCCATAAAAACGAGCTATTTTTTCACCAAATCCTCCGTTTAAAAGTCCATCTTCTAGTGTGATTACAACTGAGTGATTAGACTTTAAAGCTTCAAGCATCTCTTTGTCAATTCCTGTTATAAATTTAGGATTAATTAATGTTGCGTCAATGTTAAATTTTGATTTTAATTCCGTTTTTATATCTTTTGCCAAATGGAAGAAATTACCTAAACCTAAAATCGCAACTTTTTCACCTTTTTCTTCGAGTTTAAATTTATTTAAAATTGAATAATCAGTCCTGTCCTCAACCCCAGTTGAAATTACTTCTGTAAAAGGTACGCGAATTGCTAAAGGATGAGTTTTTTGTTTGTATGCATATTCTAACATTGCAATATATTCTTCTTTGCATGTTGGTGCAAGATAAACCATGTTAGGAATATTAGATATTAATGGAATATCAAAACAACCTAAATGCGTGCAATCAGCACCAGAAATAGCACCCCAATAAACTAACATCGTCATTGGAGATTTGTTTAAACATAAATCTTGAGACAACTGGTCATAAGTTCTTTGGACAAACGAACTCAATATTGCTAAAAATGGGTTGGCGCCGCATTTTGCCATAGCTGAAGCATAAGCAATTGCATGTTCTTCTGCGATACCTACATCTGTATATTGTTTTCCTAGTTTTTCTCTAAAATCTTTTGTAAATCCTGTAGCCCCAGGGGTTGCAGGTGTAATAGCCAACACGGTTTTATCTTCTTTTGCTTTGTTTAAAATGAAATCGGTTGTGATTTTTTCGTATGTTTCACATTCTGCAACTTGTGTATTTGTTGTTTCATCCAAAATTCCAGGGCAAACCCAGTGAAATTTTTCTTTATTTTGTTCCGCTTGAGCCAAACCGCAGCCTTTAAGCGTTTTAACATGTACAATAATTGGATGATTAATATTTTTAACTTTTTCAAAAACTTCAATTAATCTTTCAACATTATTACCTTCTTCAACATAAATATAGTCAAAACCAATAGTTTTGAAGAAGTTGTTTGTAGCTTGACCTTTTGAGTTGCGTAATTCTGCTAAATTAGAATAAATTCCACCATAGTTTTCAGCGATTGACATATCATTATCATTTACGACAATAATTATATTTGTTCCCAATGCCGCGGCATTGTTTAAGCCCTCTAACGCTTCGCCACCAGTAAGTGAGCCATCGCCAATTAAGGCTATTACATTATGGTTTTCTTCTTTTAAGTCACGCGCTTTGGCTACACCTGTTGCTAAGCTAACAGACGTGGATGTGTGCCCGACTGTAAATAAATCATGTTCACTTTCCTGTGGGGCTGTGTATCCTGTGTATTTTAAATAGTTTGCCGGATTTAAAAAACCGTCTTTTCTCCCTGTTAATATTTTATGAGGATAACATTGATGTGAAACATCAAAAATAATTTTATCAACAGGTGAATTAAATACGTAATGTAAAGCCATGGTAAGCTCAACAACGCCTAAATTCGGTGCCATGTGCCCACCTGTTGTGTTTACTTTTTTAATTATCAATTCGCGCATTTCTTGTGCTAATTGTTTCATTTCTTCAATTGATATTTTTTTTAAATCTTGCGGCGAGTTAACTTTATCTAAAATCATAATAAACTCCTACATTAACTAAACTAGAAATTATTATACACTAAAATTCGTGTTATAATTCATTTATGAAGAAAAAAATTAGATATTCTGAATTTGAGCAAGTTGGTGTTACTTTAGAACATTTTGTAAAGTCATCAAACCTTGCCGGAAAATTGAAAAAGTATAACTTATCAAAAGTATGGGGGCAAGTTGTTGGAAAACGTTTTGAGCCGCGGTCTTATCCTGCAACCTTGTCTAATAAAGTTTTAAGAGTTGCTTGTGAAAACGCGCAAATTACGAGTGAACTTACGTTGTCAAAAAGAATGGTAATGCAAAAACTTCAACCGTTAGCAGAGGCGATTGGGTTGGATATTCAAGATATTATTTTTTCTCATAAGATTTGGAATCCTTCTGAAAATAGTTAATTTACGTAACAATATTTTGCTTTTTATATGCTTTTAAGCACTTTTTCTAATGTTGTGTTTTTATAATGATATGACTAATGTAAGACCAATTATTGAAAATATTATTGTTAAACCTTTGCACAAACAAGGGGAAAGCGTTGCTAGCCAAGTTGTTGCAGAAACGGAGAAAGTTATAGCAGAGCCCCAAAAGATTTATGCTCAAAATTTAAATGCAATAGGTGTGGCTATTCGTAAAAATTTTTCAGCTTTTGATAAAGCTCAAATTGATAGTAATGCAGAAAAATTTATAACTAAGTTTTTTGATTTTTTGCAGACTCAATCTACTAAAAAGGCTACGGAGTACGTTTTAACCGCATTAAATAAAAATAATTTTAAGTTCGTTGAGGCTTTAAGTATAGATATAAGAAAATATGATGATAGAATTACTTGGCTTAAAAACATTGTGGGGGAAGAAAATTTTAATACAAAAGTTTTTCCTGTTTTTAAGCAAAATTATTCAAAATATTTGGAAAAACTATGGTCAGATGAAAGGGTTTCATTAGATTATTTATTTTCGTTGCGTCCAGATTGGTCTTTTAAGAAAGTTATGACAAAGATGGATTTTACAAAAACAAGAGAATTTGGAAAAATTCCTGAAAATTTTATTGATGGGGAACATTCTTCTATTTTGTTTAATCATTTATCTTCTTTGTCAAAAATACCGAAGTCGCAAACTTTAAGTATTCCTGATTTAAATATTAACGGAATAAATTATAAAATTCACAGATTTACTGATGGTGCTAATAAAGAAGGTGTTTTTCTTGTAAATAATGGGAATAAAGAATTTGTTGTTAAAATAAACAAAGCGCCATATATGGATAGTGAGATAATGCCTGACGGTAAAATTAAAGCTTATCCTTCCAGAGAAATATTTTTGGACTATTATTTAACAAAAAATAATTGCACTGATGTTCCTAAATTACATTACTACAAGTTTGACCCTGATGCTAAATCAAATATTGCTGTATATGATTATGTTAAACCAGATGAAATAATTACGCAAAACCAAAATGTTAGGCTGGAAGATTTGGAAAAATTAAAAGTTAGGTTTAATGATACAATAGGGACTAATAATATAATTTATAAGGATGGAAAACCTTATTGTGTTGATAATGATGATTCGATTATATCAATGCCTTTTGACTTGTATAATTGGAATTATCATTATACCAAAATGTCTGCTTTAACAATGCCTTATTAAAAGTTATTAGAAAAATTTGCAAAGGAAATAAAAATATTTTGTGGTAAAAGAGCAGTGGCATCGACGTAATCAAGGTTTAAAATTGCGTCTAATATTCCGTTTATTTCATCTGGGTTAAACAAGAAATTTAATAAGCACTGCTCGTTAATGTTCATACAATTCCTATCTTCTAATCTGTAATTAATTCTACCATTCGCTTTCTTGACTTATGCTGCTTAATTAATTGATTAAGTAACATAAGTTACATTATTTAGTATCTATAAAATTCAATAAAATAAATCACTCAAAAGTTGATTTTATTTTAAATATTTAAAACATTCAGATGAGAGAGTTTTAATTTCTAATATTTTGTAATGATATTTTTTATAATTTGATTTATTTTTGATAAAATAGAAGAAAAAAGAGGATTAAAATATGTTATTAGGTGTTAATATTGATCACGTTGCTACATTGAGAAATGCAAGAGGTGGAGTAGAGCCTAGTGTTATAGATGCAGCTATGATTTGTGAAAAAGCTGGCTGTCATGGAATTACTACTCATTTAAGAGAAGATAGACGACATATAAAAGACGAGGACGTAAACACGCTTAGACCAATTTTAAAAACTCGTCTTAATTTAGAAATGGCAGCAACAGAAGAGATGCAAAAAATTGCATTGGATTTAAAACCTAATAACTGCTGTATAGTTCCTGAAAGAAGAGAAGAAGTTACAACCGAAGGTGGGCTTGAAGTTGCAGGTCAACTGGAAAAAATGACTCAATTTGTAAAACCTTTAGTTGATGCAGGAATAATTGTTAGTTTGTTTATTGCTCCTGATGAAGAACAAGTTAGAGCGTCAGCCAAAACAGGTGCGCAGTTTATAGAACTTCACACAGGCTCATATTCTAATGCTTATGGAACGGAAGATGAAGAGGTTGAGTTTAATAGACTTAAAACTGCGGCAAAACTTGCTCAGGAGCTTGGTCTAAATGTTAATGCCGGACATGGATTAAATTATGAAAATGTTCATCGTATGCATGAAATTGATGGATTATATGAGCTGAATATTGGTCATAGTATAATTTCTCGTGCTATTTTTACTGGACTTGAAAAAGCTGTTATTGATATGAAAAATTTGATTGCCTAAACTGAAAAAAAGTTATATAATTTAAAGCTATAACAAAGTAATTTTTAAGTCTACCAGAAAGGAGATTAAATAATGAATAATAAACTGACTAAAACCTGCATGGCTGTAGAGGGGGGGGGCAGTTGGTAGCTCGCTAAATTCTCCAGCAGGTCAAAAAATAAGTGTTCAAACTGAAAAAACAAATCTAAATTTATTTAAAGCGTTTTCTTTAGCAGAAGCTATGATTGTTATATTGATTGGTACGATTGCGCTTGGTATGGCTGCACCTATGATTACTAAGCAATTGAAAAATGAAACGTTGACAAATACTCAAATGCAAATTTTGCAAAAGCAAATTGATAATTTGCGTCGAAATCAAGGTGGAGTGCCGGAAGGTGCAATAATGTTTTTTGATTTAAGTCGCTGCCCTGATTGGTGGGATTTTGTTGGTGATGAATATATCGGACATTATCCAAGAATTGTAGGAGAAGGAACGACCAATGGAACAGGTGATACCGTAGAACAAATGGTGCATAGACATAAACACGTATCTCCATTAATTGTGGCACCAACTTCGTCTAGAATCTCTGCAAATATTTTTAGATATGGTCCGAATAAAGCGGTGTATACTATTTTTTCTCCATCAGGAGATACAGATGGAGAATATTTATATCCTGAGTTTTCCTTTAGTAGGGACGGGGCTTTGTATAAAGTTCATTTATCCGGACAAGGAATTACCGGAGGCGGGTTGGCTGGTGCTGATGGTAATAACTGGTATACATATACAAGTGATGGTATGAACAGAGTTGAAATAATTGGGGGTGCAAGTGATAGCGCATATTCTATTTTAATTTGTCCAAATAAGGATGAAAACGATGCTGTGTGCAAAAGAACAGGAAATAGGTTGCAGTATACGGATTCAGCAAATAAGACTATTGTAATGAACTTTAATAATACGCATTATGATTATATGCCTTTGGTTGGTAATGAAAACCGCCCTAATTCTGTTAAATGGTTGGCTTGTAGAAAAACAAATGATTAATTTGAAATTTGACTTTTAAAAATAAATCATTAAACCTTGCATGAAGTTAGATTGTGCAAGGTTTAATTTTAGTAAGGTGCGTTTATACGCACCAACCAATTATTCTAAAAATGTACGGTAGTTGTAGAATTGTATGGTAGGCTTTAGTCTACCAAATCCGAATAAATCTAAACAAACTCATCTAAATGCAGGTTTTTTTTATTTCAAATAAAAGAGAAACTAAAAATAAACCGTAATAAAATGGGTACAAGTATGTCAAAAATGCGAGGTAAACGACAATGAGTATTCTAGAAACAATGGATATAGGCGTAAGAAGTTTGCAAGTGCACGGCAAAAGAATAGATATGCACGCAAAAAACATTGCAAACCTTGACACTCCTAATTATGTTCGAAAAATTCCTGTCTTGAACGCGACAGATGATTTATCGTTCCATGGTTTGATGAATGCAATGAAAGAAGATGTTTTTGGCGTAGGAACAATCCCGTTTTATCAAGGTGGCGTAGTGTGGTCAGGTGTTGTTGAAGACCCAACATTGGGTGAAAAAATCTATAAACCCGGTCATCCGGACGCAGATGCAAATGGATATATTCGCGCGTCGAATGTGAATCCACTTGTTGAAATGGCGGATGCGCAAGCTTCTCAGCGTGCGTATGAAGCGAACCTTGCGGTTATGACAATGTCTAAGGCTATGGCGCAGAGGGCTTTGGAAATAGGTAAATAATAAATGACATTTTCACCAAGAATCCAAAATTTTATAGACTCAAGCGGGAAGGAAGTTGCAATTCAGCGTTATGCTCAAATCCAAGCATACGTCGATAATTATGACAGAAAAATTAATGGCGTTAAGGATGAGAAAGATGTAAAGCTTGAAACATTTGCTGACGTTTTAAAATCTTCTGATAGTAAAAATGTTGGTTTTAGAGTTTTACCTTCTAAGCTGGAAAGTGTAAATTTTTCACCATCCGTTGGTTCTTTGACTCCTAAAGGAAATGTTACTAAGGCTCAAATTCAGGGTATTATTTCAAAAGTTGCCCAAAAATATCAAGTAGACGAAAAGCTTGTAAATGCGGTTATTAAACAAGAATCCGGCTTTAATCCTAAAGCTACATCGCATTGTGGTGCTATGGGATTAATGCAGTTAATGCCAAATACAGCAAAAGAATTGGGGGTAAAAGATGCCTATAATCCTCTACAAAATATAGAAGGTGGTGTTAAGTATTTGAGCAACTTATTAAGACGATATAACGGAAACACTGTCTTGGCGTTGGCAGCATATAATGCTGGTCCGGCAAATGTGGACAAGTACAGCGGTGTTCCTCCGTTTAAAGAAACTCAAAATTATGTAAGAAATATATTGGCAAGTTATTTATAATTGTGAAGGAAGGTTAAAATGTTTAAGCATCAGTTAGTACCAAATATTAACTTATTTGAACGAATCCAACCAACAAAATTGGATGTGGGTTCGGGTGTTGATACTATGCGATTGCAACGCGTAGAAAAGCCTGAAACTCAGGATTTTAAAGCTGTTTTTTCCGGTTTGGTTGAAAACTTGAATACACAAATGGAAGCGCCTGATAATATGATGAAAGATATGGCAATGGGTAACTCTAATGTTGATATTCACGATGTTATGACAGCGATGGCAAAAGCTGAGTTAGGTGTAAATATTGCAACCGGAATTACCGGAAAAATCATCCAAGCGTATGATAAAATTTCACAAATTCAAATATAGTGTTAACTTTTTAGGAATTGTGTAGTATAATTTTCTCGGGAGAGATTGTATTAAATGGATGTGAAACAATTATTACAAAATAAAAAAGTACTTATAGGACTAATTGTAGGATTGGTCGTTGTTGTATTGCTTGGAGTTGTCGCTGTTTCCTCTAATAAAAAAGATGCGGCGGCGCTTTCTCGTGCTAAGTTTGAGAAACCATTAAAAGAAGATATAAAACTTTTAACTACTGATAATATCGGTAAAGCGATTGAAATACAAGCCCTATTGGCTAGAGAAGGAATAACAGCTGCAAGAGAGGCTGATGGTTCTAAATCATCTATTGTGTTGAAAAAAGGACAATCCAATTTGGGGGAACGAGATAGAGCACTTTTGGCATTGGTTAAAAGTGGTTTGATGGACCAAAATATGGGCTTGGAAATCTTTGATAAGGGTGATTTTACATCAACAAAAGAGGATAAAAGAATTCGTCTTGCTCGTGCAGTTAATGGTGAGTTGGCTCGTTTGATAAGAAGGATTCCACCAATTGAAAATGCGGCAGTTTTTGTTTCTATTCCAGAGCAAACAATGTTTGCATCTCAACAAAAACCAATTACGGCAACCGTTCAGGTTACTATGCCAAGTGGAGATAAGCTTGACCAATCCAAAGTTAAAGCTATTACAAATTTGCTTTTAGGCGCTGTGAATGGACTAGAGGCTAAAAATATTACAATCACAGATACAAACGGAACAGTTTATTCAAGCATTATAAATGCATCTGATGATATGTTGGCGCGCCTTGAAGAAAATGACCGCTACATGGAAAACAAAGTTCGTGCACAGTTGGATAGATTGGTGGGCAAGGGTAATTACGTCGCAACAGTAAGTACTTTCTTAAGGCAAGCGCCTGTCGAAAAATCAAGTATTATCTATGACCCAAGTTTGAAAACTTCGGTTAGTGAGCAAACTTTCTCTGAAGGCTTGGGTGATCAAACAAGAGATTCTAATAAATCAATTAATGCAGTTAGTGTTTATTTGCCAAACGGACTTCCTGGGGCGAATGCTGATTCTGCGCAGGATAGAAGTTACTCAAGAACGGCAAAAGAAACTCAATACGGTGTAACAAAAACTCAAGTTAATGAATATATGACAGCGGGTGTTATTGAGGAAATCTCAATTGCTGTAACGTTAGAACAGGTTGCAGTTCCTGAGAATGTTACTATAGAAGAGTTAAAAGAACTTATTGCTAAAGCTGCTAGTCCAAAAGTTACATCTGATAATGTTTCTATCGCGTTTTCAGATTCGATTGACCCGATGTTGGCTGGCGATAGACCAGTAACGTTGCCTAGACCGGATGAAACAGGAAATCCTTGGTGGCTGGCTATTGTGTTGTTGTTGATTGGCTTGGCGTTTGGTTTGTCTATTATTTCTAAAAAAGTTAAGGCTGCTCAAGACCAGCAAACGCAGGAGCTTGAGGCGTTGAGAGCTAGAACTCAAGAGCAAGAACGACAATTAAGAGATGTAAATTTGAAGGCAGCTGAATTGATAGAAAAGCAAAGTCAGTTAGCTCAAAATTTGCTTGAACAACAAAGACAACCTCAAATTGTTCAGGTTCAACAACCACAACAACCAATGCCGCAAGCTGTCCAAAACCAAGTACCATTGAATGATATGATTGGTGCTGTTGCATCAGAGGTGGACGAGGTCGACGACGACGAGATGGTGGATAAGTTAAAAAGTTGGATTGAAAAAGCTTAGACAAAAATAAAGGGGAGTATGGGTGCCGATACCGGATTTTGATTATAAAGCATTTGCAACAGACCTAGCGCAACAAGCGGCAGGTGTCGTTCCGCCTGAAATATCAAAACCCGATAAGGATTATATTGTAAGTTTAGTCCTTAATTTTTGTAATATGTGTGGTGAGGCGCTTTCTAATGATACAGAGTTTCAATATACAGCTGAAAATGCGTATTTGATTACTCAATTTATTGGGGAGTGGACTTTTCATAAATCTATAGATTTGATTCATGGTAAAATTCCACGTCAACATAGAGATAAAATTTTGCAACAAATTGCATTTACTGTTTTTGAAATTGCAAAACAGTGTGTAAAGCAAAATATGCCTCAAACTGAGACTATTAAATTAGTTGAGGTACATGTTGGTAGAGCTTATCAAAAAGCATTGTCTGATTTGCAAAAAAAAGGTGCTTTGACTGCGGAGCAAGCCAGCACCGCAGCTAAAATGTCAAATATTGACGATATGACAAAACAAGCCCCTGGGGCAGATGCTAGTGATACAAAATTGTTGAAATTGGTATCTTTTGCTATGGTTTTGAGAACTATGCCTCAAGAAAAAGTTTCATCTATAATTTCTCGTTTTGAGAAGGCTGATGCTGATATTTTAAATGAATATATGAAGATGGATGATTTGGAAAATAAGCTGGACCCTGAATTAGTAGTCGGTTATTTAAATGAAATAAAATGCAACTTGCCATCTCCATCAAAGCAGTCATTGCCTAAAATCCGTAAACGTTTGAATAAGTTGTTGAAGATGGTAAATATGAAAAGAGTAGAAAAACTCTTAGATAAGGAGCGTCCACTGATTAAGCAATTTGTTATGAATGGCAAGGATGTTCCACCAAGGATTGCTGATGTTATTTGTACTCATATTGAGGAGAGAGTTAAGTGATTATAAGAAGAAAAAAAACTACAACAACTTCACCTCAAGTGGATGCAACTATATTGGATAATTTTTTGGATGATGTGGTTAATGCGCCTCAAAATGTTGTTGAAGAAGAAAAAGAAGAAGAAATACAAATTTTTGATGTGGATAATTTTGATTTTCTTCAACGCGATGAGCGTCGCAGGGGGGATAGACGGCGTGGATATAGAAGAATAGATGATAGAAATTTAGTTTCTCGTGCTCAACTGGAGGCGACTTCTATTAAAGAATCTGCGATAAAAGATGGTTATAATCAGGGGTTGGAAAAAGCTCAGTCTGATATTGAAGAGTTGAGAGAAAGTCTAAGAGAATTTTTTTCATATAAAGAAAAAGTTGCAAAGGATATTTCTAGAGATATTTTAGAAATTGCACTTGATGTTGCGCAAACTATCATTAAAAAAGAAGTGGAACAAGATAAAGAAATCTTGTTAAATACTGTAGTTGATATTTTAAAATCTAACGTAAAATCAGATGAGCGCGTTACTTTAAAGGTTTCACCTGATGACGTTGAATTTGTGCGATTGTCTGTTCCTGATATGTTGTCGATTGCGCAAACGGAGGCAAAAATATCAGTTGTTGCACAAGATAATATAGAAAAAGGTTCAGTTATTGTAGAAACATCCAGTGGGGTTGTTGATGCGAGTTTTAGGACTCAATTGGATGTATTAAGGGAAGCATTTAAAGGAATATAATAAATAATGGCAAGACCACAAGGTGGAAATGGAAATATATTAAGTGAATTAGGTTTGGCAATGTTTGTGCTAACCTTGGTTTTAATCTTGATTATTGAGATGCCAAACTGGGTTATCAATTTTTCAATCAGCTTTAACATTGCAATTGGTATTACATTGTTAATGATTTCTTTGTATGTCCAAAAACCGCTTGAGTTGGCTGCATTCCCATCTATTATCCTTATCGGTACAATGTTTAGGCTCGTTCTTTCAATCGCCTCAACCCGTTTGATTTTGTCAAAAGGTGATGCCGGTGAAGTCGTTGAGGCGTTTGGTACATTCGTAACCGGTGGTAATTTGATTGTAGGTTTTGTAATTTTCGCAATTATTACAATTGTGCAGTTCATGGTAATTACAAAAGGTGCTGAACGTATCGCCGAAGTTGCGGCAAGATTTGCCTTAGACGCGATGCCTGGTAAACAAATGACTATTGACGCTGACTTTAATGCTGGCTTAATTTCACCGGAAGAAGCAGTTAGAAAACGTGAAGACCTGCAACGTGAATCAAGTTTATACGGTTCAATGGACGGTGCAATGAAATTCGTAAAAGGTGATACTATTGCAGGTATCATCATTACTGTTATTAACATCATTGGAGGTTTGGCTGTTGGTATGCTTATGGATGGAATGCCGGCTGCCGATGCTGTTCAAAAATATACAACATTAACCGTTGGTGATGGTTTGTCGGCTCAATTACCTTCTCTTTTAATGGCTGTTTCTGCCGGTATTATTATGACTCGTTCATCTGCCCAAGGGTCTTCTTTGGGTACTGATTTAGCCGGACAAATTATGTCCAAGCCAATGAGTTTAGGACTTGCTTGCTTGTTCTTCTTATTGATTATGTTAAGTAGTCCTTTCACCGGTTTACCTTGGTGGCCATTTGCATTATTTATTGTTGTAATTGGTTTAGCTTGGTTTACGGCTCAAGTTAACCAAGACGTTGCTGCTCAATTAGGACAATTAGATGCCGTTAAACAAAATATGCAAGATTTAGTTAACCCTAATAGAATGTATGAACGACTTGGTGTTGATGTATTAGCGTTGCAGGTTGGAACCGGATTGTTAAGTATTGCTGATCCTGAACAAGACGGTCAATTGTTGGCTAAGATTGCCGCATTGAGACAACGTGTAACTGATGAATTGGGCTTTATTATACCGAACATAAGAATTATGGATTCTAGTGCTTTGGATGCAAATGAATATGCTATTTTGATACGTAATAACAAAGTTGCGTCTGGTTTTGTTTACCCAGGGAAATTAATGGTTTTGGCTGACCAGTGGGATGGTATGAATAAACCTGTTCCTCAAGATGCCATCGTGGGACTTGACCCAACGTATCAAACACAGGCTTATTGGTTGTCTAAAAACAGTATTGACCCTAATGATAAGATTTCTAAGACAGAACCTACAGATGTAGTTGTTACGCACTTACAAGAAAGTGTAAGAAAATATGTTGATGAGGTTATGACCAAAACAGATGTTCTTAAACTTATGGAGCTTGTAAAATCTCAAGACCCAACACTTGTAAATGACCTTGTTCCAACAATTATTTCTACAAGTGATTTGCGTAAAATCTTTGTTAACCTCATCAGAGAAAGAGTTTCTATTAAGGATATTATTTTCATATTTGAAAGATTGTGTGATTACGCAAGATTTTCCAAAGAGCCAGATATTCTATCAGAACGTCTAAGAGCGGCTTTGGGTAGACAAATCTGCTTAACACATTC
Organism: Candidatus Gastranaerophilaceae bacterium; assembly: GCA_045635965.1. Taxonomy (GTDB): domain Bacteria; phylum Cyanobacteriota; class Vampirovibrionia; order Gastranaerophilales; family Gastranaerophilaceae; genus RGIG2134. The sequence goes on along the minus strand of JAZTWQ010000004.1, from coordinate 24,928 downwards.
AACTCAAGACAAAGTCCTTTATGCATTGACCTTGTCTAGCGAATGGGAAAAAATACTTGATGATAGTTGCCAACGAACCGAGCTTGGTACAATGTTCTTGTTAAATCCATTACAAGTACAAGAGCTTATTGAAATGTCTGCAACGTCATTAATGAGAGCTCACCAAAATATTGGACGTGCGCCTGTAATTCTTTGCTCTCCTCGTATTAGATTACCATTATATCAATTATTGGAACGTCACATTCCAACAATTGTTGTTGTGTCATATAGTGAATTAATTACGGATATTAAGGTCGAGGCCGTTGATACTATTGGTGAATCATATATGTCAGAGTATAATTTTGGATAATAATGTTATATCAATCAACTGAAAAATCTATTGAATATATGAAAAGACGCGCGTATGAGATTACGCACAATACTCCCTTGTATCAGTATAAAGGCAGTGTTTCTAAGCTCTTAGGCTTGACTGTTGAGGTCAAACTTCCTGGGCTTAAGATTGGTGATTTGTGTTTTATTGAAGATTACCAAGGTGAAAAAAAAGCAGCTGAGGTTGTTGCGTTTAAAGGTGATGCGGCTCAATTACTTTTGCTTTATGATGGCGCAGGCATTGGACAGGGAAGCTTAGTTTCAACAACAGGTAAACCTATTTCTGTTCCTGTTGGTGATTTCTTATTAGGGCGATTAATTAGCCCACTGGGTGAACCAATTGATGGAAAACCTCTTGATATTTCTAATGCTCAATGGCGATGTATTGATGGACCCCCTCCAGGTCCATTTGAAAGACCAATTATTAATGGTATGTTTTCAACTGGAGTCCGTGCAATTGATTCTTGTATGACGTTAGGTCCTGGGCAGCGTATGGGGCTTTTTGCCGGTTCTGGGGTTGGTAAAAGTACAATGCTTGGGATGATTGCAAGAAACTCTGATGCTGATGTCAACGTGGTTGCACTAATCGGTGAACGTGGGCGTGAGGTTAAGGAGTTTGTCGAAGACTCTCTTGGCGAAAAAGGTATGGCAAAATCTGTACTCGTTTGCTCAACAGGAGACCAGCCACCTCTTATTCGTATGAAATGTCTACAAACAGCGTCTGCTATTTGTGAATATTTTAGAGATCAGGGTAAAAAAGTTTTCTTAATGACGGACACTGTTACTCGTTGTGCGATGGCGGGGCGCGAAGTTGGGTTGTCTATCGGAGAACCTCCAACAATGAAAGGTTATCCACCTTCTATATTTTCTTGGTTACAAAAAGTTTTAGAAAGAGCAGGTAATTCTGAAAGAGGTTCTATCACTGCTTTATATACGGTATTGATGGAAGGGGATGATATAAATGACCCTATAGTTGACACCGTGCGTGGTATTGTTGATGGTCACATTTTCCTATCTCGTAAGGTTGCAGAGATGAACCATTATCCTGCTATTGATGTTTTGGGAAGTATTTCAAGGCTTATGTCTGCTATTGCTACACCTGAGCATAAAATCGCAGCCGGAAAAATGCGTACATTAATGGCGTTGTATCGTGAAAATAAAGATTTAATTGATGTTGGGATGTATCAACAAGGCTCTAACCCAAGATTAGACATTGCAATAGAAATGATGCCTCAAATAAATGCATTTTTACAACAAAGAGTTGCTGATAGTGTAACTATGGAAACGACTATTTCTACATTGATTTCAATGATGGAAAATATAGAGATTTAATTTTAGGTTTTAAACCTTTTATTTAAGCTATTTTTCAAATAATCCTTGTGTGCTTTTTGCGTCCAGTTTTGTTGCTAGACCAGTCTTTCTTATCGCACTGATAAAAAAGATTTAACCTTTCTTCCTTGATTATCCCCTTTTGATGTAATCGAAACAGCTCCATTTTCAAAAGAAGTTGAACTGCCACCATCAAAAGCTAATGCTTTTTTCATTCCTTTTTTCGTCATAAAATTACTTAATTCTTCAATTGTCATAGGATGTTTATCTGTAACTATAAATAAATATACATCTATTCCATCTATGCCTATTGCCGTTCTTGTAAGTTTTTTTGTTGTTCCTATTGAGTCACGTACAATTTCACCATTATTGTCTTTTTCTATAAAGTATTCTTTTTCTAAGTCCATTCTTTCATCTAAAATCGGACCAGCCTGAATAGAATGTTTAATTTTGCAAGATGGTTCTACTTCATCGTTATGATATGAAATATCATATTTAAGGGTATTATTTTCGCACATTAGAACGCGAAATTCACCTCTATTTAGAATTTTATTCAGGTGTGGTTTTAATTCGGCATTCGATATTAATGCTTCGTTTTGCATTGGGTCTTCAATAATTTTTTTGTTTTTTACAATATAAGATATTGTCTTTCCATTGTTAGGATCAAAAAATCCGGCGTTGATTAATGCTCGCATTTTTTTATCTTGATTAAATAAATCTTTTGCAGCTGTTAGTTCTTTTGTTACAACCGGTTCTATCGTGAAATCAGGTGCATTGTTTATTTTTACCATGTGGATACCTTTTTCAGGTTGTGAAAATCTGATATAAGGTATTTTAGCATCTTCTGTTGGATTAAATGCCATAAGAGCCAGACCTAAAATTGTTTTAAAAAAAGCAGGTGTTTGCATAATTAAACATCCTTAAACTTTTTAATCGCATACGTAGCAATAAGTATTGCTAAAGGTTGAATTATTGCAGCCATAAATGGGGTTATTACTCTTTTTTCTGCTAATAAATCAAAAAATGGTAGAGTGATATAATATGAAAATACTATACCAATTGCAATAGTAAATCCTATAAGTTTTTGTTCTCTGGGGCGGCTAAAGCCTAAGATGCAACCTAAAACCGCAAACAAAATACAGATTAAAGAATGAAAATATCTTTGTAAATATTTGTTCATCATATAGCTGTATTCATCTAATAAATTTTCTTTTTTTAGCAACTTAATATAATTGAATAATTCTTTATTTGTTAGTTCTCGTTCTCTTTTTACGGAATATGTCATTAAAGTATAAATATCTTTTGCTTTTTCGCCCTTTACGATATCAACATCATCAACATTTTTTATTATATTAAACACTCCATCTTTATCTACTATATATTTTTTTGCTTGAGGTAAAGTCCAAACATTATTTTCATAGATAGCATTTTCAGAAATAAGAATATCTGAAAGAATATTAGCGTCAGAATATTGTTCGCCTGTGAAGTTCAAAATGACCAACTTTTCAATTTTGTTATTATCAAAATTTGAAACAATCATTATTTTTTGAGGTGCATTATTTTTGTCTTTAAATGTGTATACAAAATGAGAACTAGGGTTTTCTTTTCTTATTATGTTGTTTTGTTTTACACTTATAGGAATTAATTTGTCGTAAACAATGAAGCAAGCTCCGGTTATGAACAAGCTAAAAACTACGACAGGGGCGATTATTCTAGAAAAAGAAATTCCAAAACTTCTCATAACTGTAATTTCAGAATCTTTGCTTAATTTATCAAACGTAAATAGTGTTCCAAGTAGCAACCCAACAGGCAATGCTTTGTTTAGAATTTTAGGAATTTCCAACAATAGAATTTGTCCGGCAAGTTGAATAGTATAACTGCCTGATAAGGTTCTTTTAATAACTTTTAATAGGGTTTCAGGTGCAATCCATATTACAACAAACAGCAAAATGCATGCCAATGTCGCTTTTGCCACCTGAGACAAAATATATTTATCTAGTAATTTTAATTTTTTATCTTTTAGCATTAAAGGGTGAAGTCCTTTCCTAGATAGAATTGTTTTGCAATTGGGTTGTTTGCAACCTCTACGGAAGGTCCTGAAATTTTTATTTGACCATCGAAAATTACGTAAGCTCTATCTGTGATAGATAAAGTTGCTTTTGGGTTGTGGTCTGTAATTAAAACGCCCAGACCTTTTTGCTCGGATAAAGTTCTAATTGTTTCTTTAATTTCACCAATTGCAATAGGGTCAATTCCTGTAAAAGGTTCATCAAGTAGGATAAATTCAGGGCTTGCTGCTAATGCTCTTGCAAGTTCAACTCTTCTTCTTTCTCCACCTGATAGAGCTATTGCAGGTGCTTTTCTAAGTTTTGTAACTCCAAATTCTTCTAAAAGTTCATTTAATTTTTCTTCTTTAGTTTCTTTGGTTGGAATTTTATCATTTAATTCCAAAACCAATCTAACATTATCTTCTACTGATAATTTTCTAAAAATTGAAGTTTCTTGTGGTAAATATCCTATACCGGCTTTAGCACGTTCGTTCATCGGAACTTTAGTTAAATCTATATTTTTTTTAGTTTTTGAGTTTGTTAAGTAGACATGCCCGGAATAAGGCTTTACAAGCCCAACAACCATATAAAATGTTGTTGTTTTTCCTGCTCCATTTGGACCTAAAAGTCCAACGACCTCACCTTTGTTGACAGTAAAAGAAATGTCGTTCACAACTGTTCTATCACCATAAATCTTAACTAAATTTTCTGTACGAATTTGCATAAAAACTTACCTCTTTATCCATTCTTTTATTATAGAATAAAAATGTAAGAATGATAACAATTTATAAAATATTTAACATAAATTATTTTATAAAAAATGAATTTTGTCTGGTTTATTTAGATGAAATTTTATATTTTTTAAAGTTTTTTTATTATAAAAATTGCATTTTTTTTCTCACTTTGTTACAATATCTCTTGTAAAATTAGAATAATAAGGAGATACAGCCATTAGTAAAGAGACTACCACAATAATTATGAATGAAAAAATTCGTTCAAAAGAAGTTCGCTTGATTGACAATGAAGGAAATAACCATGGAGTTGTTCCTGTAGCAAAAGCTCGTCAAATGGCTGAAGATAAGGATTTAGACCTTGTTGTTGTTTCTCAAAACCAAGAACCTCCTGTTTGTAAAATTATGGATTATGGCAAATATAGATACGAATTGGAAAAGAGAGCAAAAGAAGCTAAGAAAAAACAGCATACGGTTGATATTAAAGAAATTAAAGTTAGATATAAAATTGATACTCACGATTATTTAGTTCGTATTAATAATATTAAAAAATTTATAGCTCAAGGTAACAAAGTTAAGGTTGTTGTTATGTTGAGAGGTCGTGAAATGCAGCATAGCAAACTAGCGTTTGATTTGGCTAATAAATTCATAGAAGACTTGAAAAATGAACCTATAGCATTAGAAAAGAAACCATCGTTAGATGGACGTAACGTTGTTATGTTCTTTGCTCCGCAATAGGTTTTTGTTACTTAAATATTTAAAAAATCCTGCTTATAATGCAGGATTTTTTAGTTTTGTAACAATTTTAATTAAAAACTTTTTAAATAGGCAATTTTTGATTTTCAAAAAACTTTATATCTATATCGAATGAATATATAGAGGATATGTCGTGGCGCAAAATTGTATATGGAGTAGACAAGTCGGAACTATAAACGGGTATAGCAGTAGAATGATTTCTCAACACACAAAAAATGGTGAGATAATCAAGTCGGATATTTATATTGACTTTAATAATGATGGAATCCCTGATATGAAAGTTTTTCGGAAAGGGAGTACAACATCTGTATTTAACGCCTATGCAAAAGATGGAAAATCCTATTGGGCGTACAATGAGACTGAAACTCGGAATGTTCAAGAAAAAGGTTTTAAATTTATTACAAATGAAACAACAAAACAAGGAGCGCCTAATAACAGCGCTCAAACTCCGGTTTTGCCAAAACAAAGCAATGTAACAATCACTACTTCTGTTCAACCTCAAGGCTCGCAACAAGCTGAAAAACAGTCTTTACCTCAAAGACAAGAAAAAGTGAAAACATCTAATTACGAAGTAAAAAGCGGAGATAGTTATGATAAAATTGCAAAAAAAATTAGAGAAGATTTGATTAAAAAGAATGGTTCATGCAATTTATCTGTTATACAAATAAGTCAACAACTACAAAAGGCAAATCCTAAAGTTTCTGCTAAAAATTTACAGATAGGAATGAATTTAGTTGTTCCTGATTTTTCAAGCAAGGCTACAACAGAGAAGACAGCAACTGTTCCTGCCGAGAAAAAAGCCGAAACTAAAACTACTAAACCTGCTGATAATCAAGCCGCTCAAAGCACACAACCCAGAAAGAAAACTCTTTTGCGAGAGGCATCTACTCATAAAATTCAAGCAGGTGAAAATTTTCATACTATTGGCAAAAAAATAGCTAAAGAACTGGCTAAAAAATCAGGAGTTGTTCGACTGGATGCAACAGCAATTGCAAATCAAATTGCAGCCGCAAATCCATCAGTTACTCCTGATAGATTACAAATTGGTAAAGAAATAAAAATACCACAATTAGTTTATACTCAAAAATTGCTACCGGTTGATGAAAATGATAAAAAATTCAAATCGTCTGTAGAGTTTGTATTTAGCGTAGAGGGCGACTATTCAAATCATAAAGCTGACAAAGGAGGCGCTACAAAATACGGGATAACTCAAGAAGTTTATAATCAATATCAACGAGACAAAAAAGCCGATACCGCTAACAAAAAATTAGCAACTAAAAAGAATGTAAAAAATATAACTAAGGCTGAAGCTGAAGAAATTTATTTTAATAACTATTATAACAAGTCTGGTGCAGCACAGGTTTCAGACAAAAAAATAGCCTTGTTATTGTTTGATACAGCTGTAAATTGTGGCGTTGATAAAGCACGAGAAATGTACAAAAAAGCAGGAAATAATGTAGAAAAATTCTTGGCATTAAGACAACAACACTATGATGATATTGTTAAAAATGACGCATCACAAAAAAAATTCCAAAAAGGTTGGAATAACAGATTAGCAAAATTAAGAAAAGAATTAAACAGGTATACATAAAAAATTATTAGAGGGAGATATTCTATGAGCGAATGGAGCATTGAGATAGGAACAATGGCAGGTTTTCCTGCTGAAAAATGGATACAATATGACCAAAGAGGAAAAGTTATTAAATCAGACATTTTAATAGACTCTAACAAAGATGGCAATTTTCGTGGTAATGAAGATTTGAAAGTCTATAGAGCCTCAAGTGGGACAACTTCAGTCTTTCAATTAGCCTCTGATAATAGATGTTACCAAAAAGCACCAAATTCAATAGCAGAACCCTTTTTAAGTGTAACTTTTGATGTGGATGTACAAAACAAAGAAAATCAATTAATATCTCAATTATTAAATGATAAAAACTATAACGAAGTATTAATTCGTATTCCTAATAAAAAGAAAGATACACCAAAAGTGAAAGAAAAATTGCCAAAAGTACCTTGGGTGCCTAATTTTGATGCAGCATTAGAAACTGTTAATGGTGCAAATATGCTAAAAGCAGTGCGCTCGGGTAATATGTTACAAGTAATTCAAGCTATGGACGAAATAATAATAGGGGATGATGTAGCCAAGCTATATAAAGCTGAAACTGGGAAAAATTTAGATACAAAGCGTATTTCTGATATGAAGTCAATAAAAATCCCTAAACAATCCCTAACGATTTATACAGAAAAAGATATGCAACGTATAAATTCTATTAAAAGTTTTATTATAAATAAAGAAGGATTTGAACCATCTTGGGAAGAATGTCCAGCCGGATATTTAACTATAGGATATGGACATAAGCTTTGTAAGAGTGAAGATCCTGCTTTTCTGCAAAATGCTACCGGTATAACTGAAGAAGAAGCAGATGCTTTGCTTATGCGGGACATAAAGAAACATTATAGAGATATGAAGAAAGCATTAGGTGAAGAAGTTTTAAGCATTTTGAATGAAGAACAAATCCATGCACTTACCAGTCTTTCGTTTAATTACCCTATAAAAGAAGGTAATTGCCCTAAATTGATAGCAGCACTTAAGACTGCAGCAAAAGAACAAGACTTAGCTATTCGTGAAAAATTATTATTCAAAGCTCAAGCCGAAATGAATATATTTAAAGCCGGAGAAAAAAGCCAACCCGGATTGGTTATAAGACGCATTGAAGAAATGATGATGTTTATGAACAATAGGCTTTGTGAAGAGGCAGAAAAACGAGTAATTCAATCAGGACTAAATTCTACTGCACCAAGTTTTGAACAAATAGTGGCAAATAAACCTGAAGATATTAATAATGATTTATTTAAGTTATTAGAAAATATTGTTGTTCAAAATCCAAGAAATTTGAAAAAAATATTTGGAGATGATATTACTCAAAAATTATCCAGAGGACAGATTCTTGCAATAAACAGTTTTTCGCAAGCCAAAGGCGTAGATTTTTCAAAATGTTTAAAATTTAAAGAAGCTTTAAAAACAGCATTGAGCGCAACTACAGAAGAAGATAAAACCAAAGCACTTGAATTAGCTCAAGCAGAAATGGATGTATTTAAAAACAATCCAGATTATATAGAAAGACGAATAAAAGAAATGAGAAATCTTTTGAACGGACAGCTATGCGATTCCGCACAATTAAAAATCCTAAAAGCTATAAATACGACTTACGGAACTAATTATACAAACTTGTACGAAATTGTAAGTAAACCAAATAAACAAATTAATAAAAATATTATCTGTACTCTAAAAGCTTCATTAGATTTAGATAATATTAATGTGGCTTAATTATGCCCTACCGTACATGTCTTCCAGTCGCTCAATATCGTTTTCATCCAATATATCGCCGCGTTGAACTTCTAGTATTTTGACAGGTTCGTCGTATGGGTTTTGCAAAGAATGTACTTCTTCTATCGCTAAGTCAATATGTTCACCCGGAAGTAACTCATAGGCATTTTCACCTTTAACAACATAAGCTTTGCCTTCCAGTACAACCCAGTGTTCGGAACGATGATGGTGAAGCTGTAGGCTTAGTTTTGCTTTAGGGTTTACGACAATACACTTTGTCAAGAAACCTTGTCCTTCTTGTATTACAGTGTAATATCCCCAAGGGCGGAACACTGTTTTGTGAACTTTATGTGAGTCGTCATTTCGTTCTTTGAGTTCGTTATAAATCTTTTTAACATCTTGGGATTGTTTTTTATCACAAACTAACACTGCATCTTCTGTTTCTATAACGATAGTATCTTCTAGTCCTATCGTTGTAACCAGCTTTGAAGTGGAATAAATCATTGAATTTTTAGAATTAACATCAATAACATTTCCAGTTATGCAATTACCATTTTGGTCTTTTTCAGAAATGTTATAAATTGCTTCCCAAGAACCTAAATCATTCCAGCCACAATCAAGTGGAATAAGGGCAATTTTTTTAGATTGTTCCATTACTGCATAATCTATTGAAATATCAGGCATCTTGCTAAATTCTTGGTATTCAACAGTCGGTTGTGCCTCTGAATTAACTTCTAAATCATTTAATAATGAGATTATTTCAGGTGCATGTCTTTTTAATTCTGCAAGCATTGTTGATGCTTTAAACATAAAGATACCACCGTTCCAGTAGTATTTTCCGGATTCAACATATTCTTTTGCTGTTTCAAAATCAGGTTTTTCTTTAAACTCTGCAACTTTTAGTGCGTCTGTAATAAGTTCTGATATTTTTTTATTTTTTTGCGTTTTAATGTAACCAAAGCCAGTATCAATTTTATTTGGCTTTATACCGAAAGTAACAATGTATCCTTCTTTTGCTAGTTCTGTGCCTTGTTCTAGCGCATAAGAGAAGTTTTTGTTATCCAAAATTAAGTGATCAGAAGGAACAACTAAAATAACAGGGTCGACTTTTTTTCCTGCCAGATTTTTTATGTATTTAATTGACAAGGCAATAGCCGGTGCCGTATTTCTGCCCAATGGTTCTGTGATGATTTTGTAATCTTCTTTTCTACAGAACTTTTCTTTAAGCTCTTTAAGTTGAATACGAACTCCGGGTTCGTGTTTCACATTAGTAATACTTATGATATTTTTATCGTCAAAATTTTCAATCAATCTTAAAAAAGTTGATTCAAAAAGACTTTTTTCTTGGTTAAGTTTTAGTAATTGTTTAGGGTAAAGTTCCCTGCTCATTGGCCATAATCTTGAGCCACTACCTCCTGCTAAAATCAATGCATATAAATCTTTGCTCATTTCATGCTCCCTAAACAAAATTCTGATAAAAAGATTATACTCCAAAATTAAAATTAATGGCAAGTATAACTACAATTTAAATAATAAGGTTGAAAGACTTGCAGAAAAAATATTTTTTGTGTTATTATAAAAAAGTTGAGAGACAATTGAAAACAAAATACGAGGAAAAGTGGCCGAGAGGCTGAAGGCGGCACCCTGCTAAGGTGTTAGGTGGAGTAATCTGCCTCGAGGGTTCGAATCCCTCCTTTTCCGATTTTTAAAGCCCCACTTGGGGCTTTATTTTTTAAGAAGGAGAGGTGTCCGAGTGGTTTAAGGTGGCAACCTCGAAAGTTGTTGTAGGCGCGAGTCTACCGAGGGTTCGAATCCCTCCCTCTCCGCCATTAATATGTCAGTTTAATGAAGTTGAATACAAATGACAGAAAAAGAAAAAATGCTAAATGGTTGTAAAGAAACAGGACAATACAGAAAAGGGGAACTGGGCTTCCCCCCCCAAAAAAAAACTCAAAGGTTCTTTATAATAATTTAGGGTTACAGAAAAGTCCGGTATGTCCGATTTCCATCAATTTTAAGTTCGACAAAAGCCAAATTTTTCATATTGATATGCTGTAAAATCCTGTTTCCGTATGACAATAGCCAATGACAAACAACGGACTTTTGCTATAAAATAGTAACACAGGTTCCGGAAAAATTTATTTTTCTGTTACAAAACGGAACCTTAAGGAAACTTTTTGCGGAACCTAAATATTTTTAAATGCTTCACACAACTCATCAACGGTTTTATATCTATTTGTTTTATCTCCAAGTCCTTTTTGAACAAATTGTTTTAACATTGCATTATCAATTTTTGAAGTATTTGTTTTTCCCGTTGATATAAAGTAAATTAGCATTGTTAGTGCATATATTTCATGTGGCATAGCATAATTATTAAACCTTCAAATTTTAAATTTGGATCATTAAAATAACCTTTAAATTCAGTATTAATAGTTGTTAATTGATTGGTTGGATTTTTTGCCAATCCAAAATCCGCAATTTTTACGACTAATACGTCATCATAAGTTTTAATTAAGGTATTTGTAGGAGCTAAATCTCTATGTAAATAACCTTTTTCATGTAAGTATTTACAAGCTTTTAATAATTGTAAACAAATAGATTTCCTCAAACCTGATGAAATTTTATCATTATTTAATTTTAAATAATTATCTAGCGTAAAATCCATATACTCCATAATGTATGAATTATTTTCTTCATTATATGCATAGACATCAACAATATATGGGGAATTCAGACCTTTCATTATTTCAAACTCTTGTTTAAAACGTTTTAGTTCTTTTTCTGACAAATTTTTCTTTATTTTTTTGACAACAAAATCTCTGTCATAAAAATCATCATGATATTTGTATATTAATGCGTAAGAACCTTCTCCAAATGGTGTTCTCATGTTAATTAACACGGATGAAACACTAGTTAAAGAAAGACTAAATTGTAAGGTATTATGCCATAAATATAACAATCTTTCTTCTGATAAACTAGAAGAAAGACAAGCCCTAATAAAACAAATTTTCGGCAAAGTTCAAAACAAGTTTCATATTGAACAGAGTTTCTATTGTGATTATGGTTATAATATTGAAATTGGAGAAAATTTTTATTCAAATCATAATCTGGTTATTTTAGACTGCGCAAAAGTTAAATTTGGTGATAATGTTTTTATTGGTCCAAACTGTGGCTTTTACACAGCAGAATATCCATTAGATTTCAAAACAAGAAACAAAGGTTTAGAATACGCATACACAATAACTGTTGGCAATAATGTTTGGATAGGTGGCGGTGTGCAAGTAGTTGCAGGTGTCTCTATAGGAAATAATGTTGTTATTGCAGCTGGTGCCGTTGTTACAAAAGCTGTTCCTGACAACTGCGTTTTTGGTGGAGTTCCGGCAAAAAAATTAAAGATATAGTTAATAAATCATAATAATTAAAATTGTTTTATAGCAATAGTTGGGGCAAAAAATAGTGTCACCGTTAGGTTGTAAGTATGTACTGAGTGGCGTTTTGTGCATTGCAATAATTATTAATTTTTAAAAGATTTGAGCAAGGGCAAAATTAATTTAATCTACCTTGTCTGGTTTTAACTCGACATATTTTTATGTATTATCAATTGTAAATTATGACACATTAAAATAACTTAAAAATAAAGTCTATTTTTATAATTTTTTATAATATAATAAACTTGTTGTTTTAAAATAAAACAAATTTACTGAAAGTTAAAACAAAAGCCATGCAAAATAACAATTACAACAAAATAGGTATACCAAGAGCCATTTCATACTACAACAATTATCCCTTTTACTATGGATTTTTTACTTCTTTGGGATTTGAAGTTGTTTTATCGGACAAGACTACCACTAAACTAATCAATGATGGTTCCCAATATGTTGTTTCTGATACTTGTCTACCTATAAAAGTTTTTGTCGGGCATGTAGTAAATTTGATTGAAAAAGGTGTGGAAACCATTTTTGTTCCATCTTTGCAGTCAACTTCATATAAGATTAATAATTGTACCAAAATACGTGGATTACCGGAAATTATTAGAAATGTAATAAATCGTCCATTCAAAATGGTAGAACCAACGTTAGACAAAACTGAAGGGCTTGGTTTTAAAGATTTTTGTTATGATACAGCCCACCAATTAGATATTTTTAATGAAGAAAAAATTGAAAATGCGATTAAAGCAGGTTGGGTAATTTATAACAATTTTACGGAAATGGCAAAAAACGGAATATCTCATAATAAAGCGCTTCAAAATGCAATAGATGGAAAATTTGAAACAAAACATATAGAATTAGTAAAACCTCTATCTGTTGCAATTATGGCACATGGCTATAATTTATTTGATGAGCGTATTTCAATGAATTTAATTAAAAAACTGGAAAAAATGGGTGTGCATTCATACACAGGATTGAATGTTTCAAGAGAAGATGCGATTAAATCAATTCATGATTTAGGTGAAATACAATATTGGGCAAATGAACTTGACTTAACCGGAACAGCTGCTTATTATATGCTTAATAGCAAGGTCGATGGAATTATTGCATTGTCTGCGTTTGGTTGTGGTCCGGATTCTTTGATGGTTGATGAAATTCAATATCATGCAAAACTAAGAAACATGCCTATGTTAAATTTGACGATAGATGAACACACCGGAGAAGCAGGGTTTATAACCAGATTAGAAGCATTTGTTGACATGCTATCAAGAAAGAAGATGAAAGAACACAAGAAAGCAAAAACTACGTCTAATGTAGAACAAATTAGAGCGACAAAAATAATTACAGAAGAAAAAGTTTTAACAAAAGTATAAAATAATGAGTAAAAACAATCTAAAGTCGACTAAATATTATGCATTGGGTGTAATTCATGTTCATTCAAACTTTTCTGATGGTTCAGGCGGAATTGAAGAAATATCAAAAGACGCGAAAAAAGCAGGACTAAAATGGATTATAATTACAGACCATAACAATTTTGATATTCAAGAAGGCATTTTTAATGGTGTATATGTTATAAAAGGTGAAGAAATTTCACCAAATGACGATAACCATTATTTAGCACTTGGAATTAACAAATATATAGAACCTAGTTTTAATGCTCAGGAAAATGTTGTAAATGTGCGTAGTGCCGGGGGGGTTGGTTTCGCCGCCCATCCTGATGAAGGCGTTGATAAAAATAATAGTGTAAGAAAAAATAAATTTAGAGCAATTAACTGGTTAGACAAAAATATTGAACCGGATGGAATTGAAATATGGAACTGGTTTTCCCAGTGGGGTGACAACTTAAATGATGGTAATATTTTTACATTAGCTTATGCGTATCTATTTAAAAATAGATTGATAACAAAGCCTTCTTTAAAAACTTTAATATGGTGGGATAATCTAAACAACAAAAACAAAGAAATTGTGCCTGCAATTGGTGGTGTGGACGCACATGCTATGAAAATTTCAAAATCATTTTATACCCGTGACAATTTTTCCATATTTGCAAATGTTCAAAACTATTACGAATGCTGTAATTTTAGATTCAGAATTGTCTAATAACTTTGATACTGCAAAAAATCAAATATTAGAGGCAATAAAATCCGGACAAAATTTTATTATAAATAGAAGTGTCTCAAATAGTATTCCTGAAATTTTTATAAAAAATAATGAAAAATTGACCTTTGCCGGTGAAAGTATTAAACTAACTGAAAATACAACTTTAAATATTTGTACAAATGAAAAATTTTTGATAAAAATATTTCATAATGGTACAGAAATAAAAAATACTTATGGTAAGAATATAAATGTAACTTTAACAAAAACAGGTAAATACAGAGTTGAACTTTTAAAAGATAATATGGGGTTTTTATATTCAAATCCAATAGTCGTATACTAAAAGGTGAAAAATGAAAGCAGAAATTAGCGAAAAACAATTAAACAGATTTTCTCAAATGGAAACCAAAATTAACACGAAAAACCGTGTGATTGCTTGGGCTAGAATGGGCAGAATAGATATTCCATTGAAAGCTTTACTACTTTCATTAGGTGCAAATATTGTCATCCCTCCTGCAAACAGTAACGAAGCGCTAGAAATTGGTGTAAAAAATAGTATTGAAGGTATTTGCTTGCCGTACAAATTAAACCTTGCAAACTACATTATGGCGCTAGAAAAAGGCGCCAACACGTTGATGATGTTTCAAGCCCCTGGATCTTGCAGGCTAGGCAACTATACCAAAATGGCACAAAAAACCCTTAAAAAAATGGGCTATGAATTTGATATGGTTATTTTTGACATGTATCAAAGTAAAATGAAACAAACACTTAAAGCTTTCTGGCATGTAACTCATTGTTGGAATCCATATAAATACTATAAAGGTTTTAGTCTTGGATTTAATAAATTTTTTGCAGTTGATGAAGCTCAAAAGCAATTGTTTTATTATCGCCCCAGAGAGATAAATAAAGGCGACGCCGAAAAAATGTACAATAAATGGTTAAAAATCATTGATGATACAAATTCAATATGGGGCGCAAAGCAACTTGTAAAAAAAATCAAAAAAGACTTTAAAAATATACAGATTGACAGTGAAAAATATGTACCGATTGTTTATTTATTAGGTGAATTTTTTGTTCTTTTGGACCCTTATGTAAATCAAGATATTGAAAAAATGCTTGGCGATATGGGAGTAGAAGTCCAGCGTCAAATCTGGTTCAGTGATTGGCTTGAACATGTATTGAAACCATCATTTCTTTACAAAAAAGAATCACATAGAGAGCGTTGCGTAAGATATGCTGAAAAATATATGAAACGCGCAATAGGAGGAGAATGCATTGAAACAATCGGTGATACAGTGTATGCAGCAAAACATGAAGTTGATGGGGTGATTCATATTATGCCATTTTCATGCATGCCTGAAATTGTTTCACAAAATATATTGTCGAAAGTGAGCAAAGAAGAAAATATCCCCGTCCTATCTTTGGTTCTTGATGAACAAACAGGAAAAGCAGGGTATATCACCAGAGTCGAAGCCTTCATAGATTTAGTTAAAAGACGAAAATTAAAACAAATTAAAGAAAAATAATTTATTTAATTTTTAAAGTTCTTTAATGCGTAATCTATGCACTGAACTATGAGTTCATTGCGACTTATTTTAACTTTGTTAGCTAAGTTATCAACTGATTTCAAAACATCAACATCCAACCGAATACTAACAATAGTTTTTTCTTGTTTTACAGGTTTAAATTCATTCATATTAATACCACATGAAAATTATAGCAAAAAAACAATGTTAAAATATATTTAAAATACGAATACAATTTGTATTACAGGAAAGGCAAGCTTTCTTCGGAGTTTTGTTTCGATTTTAATCTTGAAAGTTGTAAAGAAAATGACAAATATTGTTTACTTTGAAAATGGTTTGTTTTATCTTTATAGAAGATAATAGATTATAGGAATGTTAGAAAATGATAAATTCAAAATCCAGAAATAAAATGACGCTTGAGCGTATTAAATATTACAGACATTTGTTTGGTGGTGCATTGGAGTGCGTACAAAGCAGATTGTCTAAAACTCCAAAACCATTATGTTTTTCATTAATGGTTACAAGTAAATGTAACTGTGATTGTGATTTTTGTTTTTGGAAATCTAAAAAAGGGACTGATGACATGTCAAAAGAAGAAATAATTAGGCTTTTGACAGAAGCAGGTCAAATAGGTTATATGGACAGTATATTGTGGGGTGGAGAGCCTCTTTTAAGACAAGACTTTGCGGAAATTTGTAAAGCGTCACATGACGCAGGCTTGTATACCAAAATCGCAACCAATGGTTGGTTTTTGGAGTCAAATTCAGATTTTGCAAAATATACTGACTTGTCATTTGTCTCATTAGATGCGATAGGAAAAGCCCACGATGATATCCGTCATCTTCCCGGTATATGTGATAAAGTTATGAGCGGTATTGAATATCATAAAATTCATTCACCCAAAATGAGAATTTATATTTGTTGTACTGTTTCAACTCAAACAAGCTTTGAGCAAATTAAAGAAGTTGCACAGTATTGTAAAGATGCCGATATCTTATTGTATTTTACCGTTAACAAAGCAGCTTCCAGACCGGAAGAAGCTGAAAACGTTGTAGAAACAGAGCTTGAAAATGAACAATTATCGGAAATGTTTATAAAAATAAAAGAATTGAAAAAACAAGGATATCCAATAAGAAATTCTTATTACTTTATGGATTACATTATCAACAAAGAAACGTATTATGAATGTCATTGGCCTAGAATAGCAACTGTTATTTATTCCAATGGAGAAATGTTACGTTGTTATGATAGAAAGCCGTTTATTGACGTGAAAAATAGACCATTAAAAGAGGTTTTGAAAGAGCCATTATTTATAGAGACCGTTAATAAATGTAAAGATTGCAAATTGTCATGTGTTGGCAACTACGCGCTTGATGCGTCTGGGTTGTGGCGACTTCAATGGCCGGCTATTAAATCGTTGATGCAGATTGCAATTACTTAGTAGTTGATGTATTTTAAATAAAAGAGCCAAGGGGAATGTAATGAAAAAAAATATTATAAGTAGTATGTTGTTATTATCATTTGTAAGTAGTCCGTTGTCTGTATGTGCGGCAACTGTGCCAAATACAACAAATACGGTAGTGCAAAATCCACAGCTTTTAACAAATGAAAAAAACAGTGTATATGCAAATAATTATCAACAAACTTTAACAATTCAAGCAAATGAATTAAGTGTTGTAGAAAGAATATTTAATGACAAAAACACAGAAATATCTGAAAATATTCTTAAGCAAGTTGGTTATGATTTGTTCTCAGCCCCTGTTGCATCATCAAATACTTCCAGCGGAAAATATGATAATAATTACAAGTTAAGCATAGGTGAAAAAGTTAATATATATCTATATGGCGATTCCGTAGATGTAATGGCTATTTCAGGTTCTAGTGCTCTATCTCCGTTTGTTAATTCACAAGTTGATTCAAAAGGAAATATTTTTATACAAGGACTTGGTGTTGTTGAGGCTGAAAACAGAGCATTAAACGAAGTTGAAACGGAAATGAACAAACTTGCGTCTCAAAAATATAACAGCTTGAAAGTTAAATTAAATGTTGCTGGTGGACAAGATTTTTCAGTATTTGTTTATGGGCAAGTAAATAAACCAGGGAAAGTTTTAATCGGGAACAATTCATCTTTAATAGATGCATTAGGCGCAGCCGGCGGGATTAAAAAAACAGGAACATTAAGAAAAATTTCATATACAACCGGTAAAAAAGTAAAGGAAGTTGACTTGTATCAAACCTTGTTTTCTGGCGAAGATGAAGATGATATTATCTTGAAACCTAATGATAAAATTTTTGTTTCCGGAATTGGAAATGTAGTAGCACTTAAAAATGGAGTTGCTGTCCCTGGGATATACGAAACAAAAGATGGCGAATCATTACAAAAACTAGTTTCTTATGCAGGTGGATTATTGCCGGCAACCCAAACGAGTGAAGTTACACTAACATCGTTAAATAAAGAAACATTAGAGCGAAATGCGGACAATGTTTCTTGGACTCAAGCTAAAAACACCAAAATGAGCAATGGTGATTCTGTTGAATTTAGGGAATTATATAATATTGCTGAAAATATCATAACTATACAAGGAAATGTTAAACATCCGGCAACATACGCATACAAAGAAGGGATGAAACTTTCAGATATATTAAAAAGTAAAAAAGAATTGCTGGAAGAAACTTTTACAACTCAAGCAGTAATTAGACGGATTTCAGAAAAAGATAATTCGGTTGTTACGATTCCTGTGTATTTAGAAGAATTTTTTGCTGGTTCAAATGATCCATTATTAAAGCCAAAGGATATTATAAATATCTATAAAAATACAAATTCTGAATTTGTTGACGTTTATGGTTGTATCAACAACCCAAAACAACTTACTTATACAAAAGATATGAGTTTGGATATGGTTTTGACTGATGTTCAATTTGTAGAGACAATTGAAGGCTCAAATGAAATAAATGTTTCAAATCAACAATCAACAAATTTAAGCGCATCAGCAGAAAAAACAAGTAGAACGATTTCAGCTGAAAATGTTGCAGTAGAAATATTAAGAGCGGATGAAACCATTGAACTTTATTACTTGTACGATATTATGGTAAATGGAAATTCTATTAAATCAATAAAATTAAATCCTCAAGATAAGGTTTTCTTTCGCCCGTTAAGAAACAATGAAATTATTAAAACTGTTAAAGTCTCCGGTTTTGTAAACAATCCAACTTCTTTCAAATTTATAGATGGCAAACGATTAGTAGATATTATTGATATGGCTGGTGGATTATCAAAAGAAGCTGATTTAAGAGGAATTGTCTACACAAGAAAAAATCTTCAATCAAAACAAGCTAATCTAGCAAGAAAAAACAATGAACGAGATATTAGACTTATTGAAGGTAGAATTGCTGCTGGTATGAAACAAGCTCAAAGTGATGTTGAAGCAAAAACAAATTTGCTTGAAATGTTGCGAGGCGATCAACCTGAAATTGTTAAAAAATATACGGGGCAAATTGCGCTAAATATTAAAAGCAATGATTTGACAAAAATCAAAGATATTGACAATGTTTATGTGCAAGATGGTGATGAAATTTATATCCCAAGAATTTCAAATAACGTAAGTGTTATTGGTGAAGTTTATAATGAGCAATCATTTGTATATAAAAAAGGTGCAACTGCCAAGAGCTATATTAAAAAGGTTGGAGGTTATACGCCTAATGCAAATAAATTTAGAATTTATAGAGTTGGTGTGAACGGTAGAGCTGAAAAAATTTCATCACACGCTACTATAGAAGCTGGCGATATAATTGTTGTACCTCGCAAGATTGCAGGTAATGATTACTTGGGGCCAATTTGCGATACGCTTAAAGGTATAGCTGCTATACTTACATCGGTGTTTGTTGTTACTAAAATATAAAAGGTAAAATGTAATGAACGTATTAATAACAGGTGGCGCTGGATTTATAGGCTCACATATTGTAGATAAACTATTGCAAGATAATTGCAAGGTCATTGTTGTTGATAATTTATCCTCTGGCTCGCTTGAAAATTTACCTGAAAATTTTGATTTAAATTCAAATTTAAAGTTTTATCAAAAAGATATTTTAAATGATGATTTATCCGATGTTTTTGAGATAGAAAAACCTGATTTTTGCATCCACCTTGCAGCTCAAACAAGTGTTATTAAATCAGTTCAAGACTCTGTAAATGATGCGCAACTTAACATTATTGCAACTTTAAAACTCTTAGAATTATGTAAAAACCACAACATTAAAAAATTTATTACAGCATCTTCGGCGGCTGTTTATGGAATGCCACAACAATTACCAATTGATGAAACTCATTCAACAGTACCGATTTCAAACTATGGCTTATCTAAATTAACAATGGAAAAATACATTCAACTTTCTGGACTAAATCACGTAATTTTCAGATTTGCTAACGTTTACGGTCCACGCCAAGCATCTTCACAAGAAAGCGGAGTTATTGCAATTTTTAATGATTTGATGATTAAAGATGAACAAATAAATATTTACGGCGACGGCGAACAAATCAGAGACTTTGTATATGTTGAAGATATCGCACAAGCTTGTCTTCTAGCTTTACAAAATGAACAATTACAAAACGAAGTAATAAATGTCTCTACTGGGGTTGGTATTACAATAAACAAACTTTTTAGCTATATGAAAAACTTGTATAATTACAAAAAAGCTCCTAATTATTTACCCACCAGAGAAGGCGACATCAAAGACAGCATCTTGTCAAATAAAAAAGCCCTTAAATTAATTTCAGGTTTCGAAACAACTGACATCAAAAATGGAATTAAACAATTGCGAAATTTTTATTGTAAAGAGGAAATAAATGCATAAACAACTTTCAAAATCTGTTATATTTTTATTGATTTATGATTTGCTTGTTATGGCAACATCAACTGTCCTTTGGGCTGACAACTTTAATTTTAATTTATTGTTCGCTTATCTGTTAGCCCTTATAACAACATTAACAGGTTTTATTGTCTTTTTCTTAAAAGATAACTACAAAATCAGAGAGTTTAATAATACTGCTAAAAATACTTATTTATTGTTTGAAGGCGTTGTTTTTACCAATATTCCATTAATTTTATTAATGCTTATCTTTAACAGAACTCTCACTGGGGCGGTATTTGCGCTTATTAATATAACAACGATTTTCGTTGCATTAAAACTCTACAGAATTGGTCTCCATTTCTATTTGTTCAACCTTAAAAAAACGAAAAATGTATTGATTGTTGGTACGGGGAAAAACGCAAAAATCATTGCAGATGAAATCATTAACAAAAAAGCCTTAAAAATGCAGGTTATTGGGCTTGTTGAAGATTATACAGTCGAAGATATTATCGAAGATAAAAAATATCAAGTATTTAAACAACCACTCGATATCGCGCAAATTATTGAAGAAAAACAAGTTGATATAGTGATTATTTCAACAAAACAACGAATGGAGGAAAAGTTCCTAACGCACATGGCTCTTAGCATTCCTCGTCGTGTTAAATTGTATAAAATGGCAGACTTCTATGAAATGGTTACAGGTAAATATTTTGTTAGTAAGATGACCGCAAACCACTTATTCTATGAGTTTATGAACAGACGCTCTATCGTTTATGATGTTTGTAAAAGACTTTTCGATATCATAGCAGCGTCAATTATTTTAACATTGACATTCCCGATTTTATTTGTTGTCGGAATTAGAGTTAAAATGACAGACGGTGGTGCGGCAATTTACACCCAAAATCGTGTTGGTAAAGGCGGAAAACTTTTCAAATGCTATAAACTAAGAACAATGTACGCCAACGACTATGTACCTAAAAACGTTAAACAAGGCGGATATGCGCAATCCCAAGATGCGGATGATAGAGTTATTCCATTTTGCAAATTCGTTCGTAAAGCACGTTTTGATGAGATTCCTCAAATGATTAACATTATCAAAGGGGAAATGTCAATTGTAGGACCAAGAACGGAGTGGGAAGAAGTTGCAAATATTTATACAAAAGAAGTTCCTTATTATCCTTGCAGAATGTGGGTAAATACAGGCTGGACAGGCTGGGCTCAAATCAATCAAGGACACTGTTTCTCCAACGATGACGAGGCTGAAAAAATTGCATACGACCTCTATTACCTAAAACACCGCAATGTTTTATGGGAGATCGGTATTTTGATTAAAGCTGTGTTTTTAGCTCTAGGAGGCAGACATGGCTAAGATTTTTGGCTGGCAAAAAAGAAACTTCAACCGTCGTTATCCAAAAGACTACGGATTTATAAGAACACTTTATATCACATTGTTCTTGTATTTTGTTGTATGGCCAGCAGCGATTTTCTGTTATGGGGCAAGGATTGTTGGTCGAGAAAATCTAGAGAAGGGTAAACGCTATATTTTTACGTCAAACCATCAGTCATATATCGATCCGCCATTGATTTCTGCTGTTGCAAATCATCCAGTTGCATATATGGCAAAGGAAGAACTTTATACGCACAAAAATCCTCTTATTAGGTTTTTAGTGATAAGTTTAGGTTCGTTTGGTGTAAATAGGGAAAAACCTGAAAGCACAACTATAAAAACAATTATTGATATCGTTAAACATACAAAATGGTCGATTGGGATTTTTCCACAGGGCGGAACAAAAATGGGTGCAAAAACTTTTGATGACGTAAAGGGTGGATTTGTAAGTATTGCGAAACTTGCAAAGATGGATATTGTTCCAATCGCGATATGTAATTTTAGAGGGTATAATATCATACCGTTTAGGGAACACTTGGTGCTAAAGGTAGGAAAACCGATTTCGTATCAACTACCGGAAACCGAAATCCTCACCCAGTGGAAAACATACATGCAAGAGAATGTGGGGTAGGGGATGAGTAAGATATTATATTTAACAACAAGACTTCCATATCCAGTTATTGGTGGCGATAAGCTAAGAATGTATAACATTCTAAAACAATTAAAGCAACAAGGACATGATATAACTTTGGTTTCTCTTGTTTCTTCTGACGATAATCTAGAAGCAGCACAACAACACAATGAATTTTATACAAGATTAATAACAATTCCTTTCAATAAAAAACTAGCATATCTAAATGCAATCAAAGCCACTTTTAATGACAAACCTTTTATTGTCGAATACTATTACAGCAACGCAATGCAAAAAGAAGTTGATAAATTATTAAAAGAAGAACAATTTGATATTATCACGGGCTATATGATTAGAATTGCACCATATCTAGAAAAACATCACACAAAAAATGTAATCATTGATTTTGTTGATGCAGTTTCAATGATGTACGAAAGACGTATAAAAACAGTAAAATCACTCTGGGATAAATTCAAAATATCAATTGAATACTTAAAAGTTAAAAACTATGAGAAAAAATGTACAAAATTATTTAAAACACAAATTGTAATTTCAGAAGCAGACAAAGA
Source organism: Candidatus Gastranaerophilaceae bacterium (assembly GCA_045635965.1). Taxonomy (GTDB): domain Bacteria; phylum Cyanobacteriota; class Vampirovibrionia; order Gastranaerophilales; family Gastranaerophilaceae; genus RGIG2134. Next base: position 1,881 of record JAZTWQ010000004.1, on the reverse strand, counting down.
ATATATTTCTAAATATGCAAATGCAAGTAATATTAAAATCGTAGGAAACGGGGTTGATACAGAATATTATGCTCCTATTGAATCAGATAAACAAAATAATATTTGTTTTGTTGGTTCAATGCAATACATTCCAAATTCCGAAGCTGCAATGTATTTTGCAACAGAAGTATTTCCATTAATAAAAAAAGAAATACCAGATGCAAAGTTCAAGATAATTGGAGCAAACCCTCGACAAGAATTATTTGATGCTACAAAAAATATAGATGGTATAGAAATAACAGGTCGTGTCGACGATGTAAGAGAATATATGAAAGATTGCAAGGCATCTGTTTGTCCAGTAAAAATTGCTGGCGGAATCCAAAATAAAATCCTTGAAGCAATGTCTATGGAAATACCAGTTGTAACAACACCTGAGGGTGCAGAGGGAATAGGTGCAAATGAAAGTATTTTAGCAGTGGCTAAAACTAATGAAGAATATGCACAAAAAGTCGTTCAAATAATGAAAAACAACCCTTTACAAAACGATATTGGAATAAAATCAAGAGAATTTGTTGTTAAAAACTTTTCTTGGGATAGCGTTGGTAATTGTATAAATAATATCATTCAAGAGGTATGCAATGAGTAAAACTATTGGCATTGATGTGTATGCAGCTTTGCATTCTCCTAGAGGAATGGGAAATTATGTTATTAATTTTTTAAAACACATTGCTCAAATTGATAATGGAAATAAATATATTCTATATGGTGATATAGATGATATTAATGACGTTTTACCAAAACAAAACAATTTTATTTTTAAAAAATTAAATGCTAAAGGACTTTTCCATTATGAACAATTTGTTCTACCAAAACAAGCAAAAAAAGATAATATAGATATTTTGCACTCTCCTGCAAATACTTCACCAATATTTTTAGATAAAAATATAAAAAGATTTTTAACACTTCATGATGTAATATTTTTAAAAATAGAAATTCCATTACCTAAAAACAAAAGGCAATTAATTGGACGATTATATTACATTCTTACAACTCTTTTAAATACACATAAAGCAAAAGTCATTTTTACTCCAACTGAATTTTCAAAGAATGATATTGCGACAACCCTAAAGATTAATAAAGAAAAAATTGTTATAACACCAAACGGACATGAGCATTTTAATATAGAAAATGCTACCTCTATTGAAGAACTTAAGCAAAAATATGATATATATAACAATTATTTCTTTACTCTGGGAGGCGAAGCTCCTTCCAAAAATTCAGAAATACTGCTAAAAATTTTCGCAGAGAATAAAGATATAAATCTTGTATTTGCAGGTATCAGAAACTTAGAAAATAGTATTTTATATAATAGATATAAAAACTGTAAAAATATAAAGTTTGTTCCTTATATAGAACAATTTGACTTAGTTGGAATATATAAAAATGCCCAAGCATTTATATTTCCTTCATTATACGAAGGTTTTGGTATTCCATTGCTTGAAGCAATGAAATGCAATTGTCCAATAATTTGTTCAAACGCATCTTGTATACCAGAAGTCGCTGGTGAAGCAGCATTGTATTTTAATCCGAAGAATGAAGAAGAAATTGTTTCTATAATTAAAAATTATCAACAAGTTTTTAATCTTGATAAGGTGAAGCTACAATTGGATAAATTTACTTGGGGAAACACAGCATATATAATAAATGAGGTTTATAATAGATAATGGTACCAAATACTTTAAATACCACAGTTTTTTTTATTATAAATTTAGCAATTTTAGGGTATTCTTTATGGCTAAATAAAAGATATTATAAATCATTTGCTTATATATCATTACCATTTTTGTTTTCATTTTTTATATTTTTATCTCACACTTGTGTACATACATATATATTTTTCTC
>JAZTWQ010000003.1:0-11038 GCA_045635965.1 Candidatus Gastranaerophilaceae bacterium | reverse complement strand
GAAAATTCTGGAAAAGTTTTTAGGTATGGATTCTGGATATGTTCTTAATTTTACAAATAGAACTTTTTGTGATTTTTTCTTGGAAAACTTTAATATAAACATATATGATAAAAAATATGCCGATAAAGGTGATTCAAAGGCAAAGAGATTAAGAACATTTTGGGAAAAAGAGTCCAATGCTATTGTTGCAGATTTGATAGACAAAATGGTTGAATGGTGGGAAAGTGATAAACTAATTAATGAAGAAAATATTAGCAATAGTGAGAGAGATATTGCAAAACGTTGCAAAGAAATTGCAAACAATGTTAGAAATAGAAATGAAGAAGGTTTGCAAAAAGAAGAAGTTGATTTTTTAAATAAAAATTTTGATTCTTTTAATGTTAACTCTTTGAAATTAACAACTACAATGGAGCTTATTATAAAACAACGTTTGGATGAAATAAAAAAATGTCTAAATAATAATATACCATTGGGTGCAATATTTCTTATCGGCAGCACATTAGAGGGTTTGCTACTTAATATTGCTAAACAAAATCCTGAAAAATTTAATCAATCAAAATCTGCCCCTAAAGAAATAGATGGAACCATTAAAAAATTCAAGAATTGGTCTCTAAATTCATTAATTGATGTTGCATATGAAACAAATTTTATAGGATTAGATGTTAAAAAATTTAGTCATAATTTAAGAGATTTCAGAAATTATATTCATCCAGAAGAACAAGTTACACAAAATTTTAATCCGGATAAAAATACAGCATTGATATCGTATCAAGTTTTACTTGCAGCAATAAAAGATTTACAAAATCATAAAGAATTAATTTATAAATAAAAATCCCTATAGACGGCGTCGATATCTTCCTGCTCGATGCCGATGTAGCGGAGGGTGATTTGGGGTGATGAATGATTAAAAATCTTTTGCAGCAGCACGACATCGTCGTATTTTTGGTAGCAATGATATCCAAATGTTTTCCTCCATGTATGTGTGCCTATCCGCCTTGTTATCCCAACTGCCCTTGCGGCTTTGTTTAAAATCTTATACGCTCTGCTCCTTTCCATTCGTCTTCCCTTCTGAGTATAAAACAATGGTTGATCCTCTGGCATTCCTTTAGTAAATTCTTCAATCTCCTGCTTCAACTTATCATTAATCGGAAATACTTTTCGTTTGCCGGTTTTCAGTTCTCTGATTTCAATATACTCTTTGCCCCTAACGTCCCCGACATTAAGCGCAAGTATATCAGAAATCCTTAGTCCGCTATTTATCCCAAAGCTAAAAAGCAAAGCGTTCCTTGGTTTTTTCGCCAAGAATTCTTTCATTTTTCTAATATCTTCAAGGCTTTTTATTGGGTCAACAGCATTCATCTACAAACCTTTCGAGCAACATACATCACTCAAAAGCAAGAGAAAGTAAAGTGAGAGGGTAAATGCACGTTAAAATTTTTTTAAAAGACTTTTAAATTGCGTTTAAATTCTGTTTAAAACAGTTTAAGAAGCGTTTTAATTATGCGTTCAAGTATTCAATCACTTCATCAACGTGGCCTTTGACTTTTACTTTGCGCCATTCTTTAATGACGTTTGATTTTTCATCTATCACAAATGTTGAGCGTTCAATGCCCATATATTTTCTGCCATACATAGATTTTTCAGTCCAAACATTAAATGTTTCTGCAAGTTTGTGTTCTGGGTCAGAAAGCAAAATGAAATTAAGGCTTTGTTTTTCTTTAAATTTCAAGTGGCTTTTGATGTTATCTGGACTAACGCCGATTACAGTTGCGAAACTTGTTAATCTGTTTATGTTATCTCTAAAATCGCACGCTTCTTGTGTGCAGCCTGATGTATTATCTTTTGGGTAAAAGTACAAAATAACTTTTTGTCCCTTAAAATCATTCAATGAATATTCTTTTTCTATGCCATCAATATCAATGCCTTGTAGTTTTATATTGTTCATTATATACATCCTTATGAAAACATTTTAATATTATCTGAACTCCATTGTATTAGCACTTTGTATAAATTTTCAAGTTCAATTGTAGCTTTTTCGTTAATATTATTTCTATTAATGCAAGTATTCAAGATATCTCTGTCTATTCCATTTAACAATTCCGAAAGTTCCATTTTGGTTGGAATATATTTCCCAGATTCACTAAAATATTTTGCCTGCAAAACAAAAAAGGCACCTTTATATAGATTTTTCAAATCTTCAGCACGATTATTAGAATGAATAAAGCTATGAACAGAAGTATGGTACAAGTTTTCGGAACTAATTTTGACGGCTTGTGTTGCATCTTCTATAGTTGGAGCTTGAATTAAATCTTGCAGGTTGCCAATAAGAGATTTTGTATCATAGAAAAATTGAAATAAGTCCGATTTAGACCAATTTTGCAGTTCGTCTATACCTGAAATGAAACCACAAGCTTTATCTTTATCCGGCATACTATCAATTATCGAATGATATTTTTTCAAGTCTTCAAAAGTTAATTTTTCTAAAATTACCACAAGATCAATATCACTACATTGGGTTGCTTCACCTCTGTTATAACTACCTTGGAGCCCAACAAATAATAATCTTTGTTCAAATTCTTTTTGCAATTTTTTGATTACGATATCCGACCAAACATTAATATCAAACACAGCTACACCTCTTTTTTTGAATGATAGCACAAATTATTTAACTTAACTATCTACTAAGTTATCTGGGTTTTTCGGACAACTGAAATTTTATATTTCTTCCCCAAAAGGCAACATACGCCACTCAAAAGCAAACGGAAGTAAAGGACTTTTAAACAATGTTTAAATCGTGTTTAAAAGCCGTTTAAAATGTGTTTAAATATTTTAAATTATTTTAAAATTTTATTTATGCAATTAAAAAACTCTGCCATACAACAAATTGCAAGTGAATAATAAACATTCATTCCTTCTCGTCTGTCCTTGATTAAGCCTACGGCTTTTAATTTAGCAAGGCTTTTTGAAATGTGTGGTTGTTCGTATTTGTTCAGCTCTTGTTGTATTTTGCAAACACATCTTTCACCATCAAGCAACAAGTCTATAATATCTAATCTCACTGGATTTGAGAGTGCTTTAAAGATTTCTGCTTTTTTCTCATTTAAAGTTTTGTTCATATAACCTCTGCCTTGCCTGCCTCGCATTAAACGGGTATCGTTCGCACTTTTACCCTCTGTTTGGCAGGTGCTTGACAATATTCCAAAAGTGGAATAAAGTATTATTACATTATATGCCAATTATGGCATAATATAAAATTTAAGTCAACGAGGTGCGTATGTTTTTAAAATTTGCAGATTGGTTTGTTTATAGGATTTTAGGATTATCAAGTGAAACAAGTTTTGGTTCAGCTTTGCATTTTTTTGTTTATGATGTTTTAAAAATCTTGTTTTTACTCTTTACGATAATTTCCATTATTGCTTATTTAAGAAGCTATATTGATAATGATAAGCTACGCAAATTTATTGAAAAACAACCAAAGTTTTTGGCTCATTTGTTTGCTTCAATATTTGGGGCAATAACTCCTTTTTGTTCTTGTTCTTCCATTCCTGTTTTTATTGGTTTTATTGAAGCAGGAGTACCGTTTGGTGTGGCTATAAGCTTTTTAATAACATCTCCAATGATAAATGAAATTGCAATTCTTGTTCTGGTCGGTGTTCTTGGTTGGAAAATCACTTTAATTTATACAGCAACAGGAATTGTTGTTGGCACTTTGGGCGGAATGATTATGCAAAAATTTGGTTGGGGGAAATATTTGCAAGATTATCTTTTAAACGATAAAAATCATGTTTCTTGCTGTTCTTGTAGTTGTAAGGAAGTAAGTTCAACAACAAAAGAAAGGTTAAAAGACGCTGTAATTTATGCAAAAGATTTAATGAAAAAAATATGGCTTTTTGTTTTATTAGGTGTTGGGGTTGGTGCATTTTTACATGGCTATGTGCCACAAGAATTTTTTATAAAATATATGGGTGATAACAACTTTTTTGCTGTACCTTTAGCAGTTGCAGCGGGGATTCCGCTTTATGCTGATGCAACAACGATTATTCCAATTGCACAAGTATTAATAAACAAGGGGGCAGCCATTGGCACTGTTTTAGTGTTTATGATGGCGATTGTTGCTTTGTCTTTGCCTGAGATGATAATAATTTCAAGAGTGATGAAAAAGGAATTGATAATTAGATTTGTGATTTTTATGTTTATAGTTTTCGCTCTTGTTGGGTATTTTTATAATTTTGCGTTGTAAAATTAAAAAAAGGCATCATAACATTCCAGAAATGCCCTTTTCTTAGAATAAGGCGCCACGCAACTCTAATGTGTTTTTTTTTACACATAGCCAACAGGTATTGCATTTACATTTTCTGTTATTGGAAAATCTTCGCTGCAAAGGCAAATTGTGCCACCTTCGCCTCTTTTTTAACTTGTTTTTCTAATGTTCGTCCTTTGTACACAAAAACCTCGACTATTATGCATTGTTATTTCATAATAGTCGAGGTTTTGCAAAAAGTTAAGTTTTACAATGAAAAATCTCATTATAATTTATCATATTCTCTTTTTATTTCTTGAATATCTTGCCACATTAGCCATTTTGGGCTACCTTTTTCTCTCGAATCATTTCGTAAAAGGTAGGATGGGTGGAAAATTGGCATCAATTTTGCGCCATGAACAATATCTCCGCCTTGGTACCATTTACCTCTTATTTTTGTTATTCCACCAATATTAGGCAGGATTGATTGTACTGCAACATTACCACATAATAAAATGATTTTAGGTTTTATTATATCTATTTGTGCTTTTAAATATTCCCAACAGGCTTCTTTTTCCACGGGCAAAGGGTTACGGTTTTCAGGTGGGCGACATTTCAAAGTATTACAAATATAAACGTGTTCAGCCCTATTTAAACCAACTGATGCAAAAATTCTATCCAAAAGTTGCCCAGCTTTCCCGACAAAAGGTTTTCCTTGCTGATCTTCATAAAATCCGGGAGCTTCACCGATTAACATTAGTTTAGGGTTTGCAAAACCATCATCAAAAACTACATTTGTTCTGGTCTTATGTAAAGAACATTTTTGACATAGCAAACACTTTTCTTTTATTTTTTTTAGTTCATTCTGCATAATTCTAAAAAATTTTAACATTCATTTTTTATAAACGCAATATTAATAATGAAATCTTTGATGAGGTTAATTTGACTCTTGCAGAGCGTACTCGTAGCGGGCAAGACAGATTATCTTTATTAGGGGCTCTAATTGTTCCTTCTGATTAGGTATAAAACAATATCGAATTTTAGTATATATAAAAATCAATCATTTTTAGTAAATTTTTATTTTTATTTCTGCTAAAATTAAATTATATCAACGAACGAGAAATAGGTGAGAAAAATGAGTGCGACTAAAAAAATGGCAAAAGCAGTTATTCTTGCTGCAGGCAAAGGCACAAGAATGAAAAGCGAAAAATCGAAAGTTCTTCATGAAATTTTTAACAAACCACTTTTAGGTTATGTTATTGATGCTGCGCTAAATTCGAATGTAATTGATTTTTCTTACGTTATTGTTGGCCATCAAGCAGAAGCTGTTAGTGAATTTTGTCAAAAAACTTACCCGCAAACAACGATAACAAGACTTCAAATGCCACAACTAGGCACAGGTCATGCGATATCTTTTGTTTGTGATGATTTAAAAGATTTTGATGGCGAAGTGGTTATTCTTTGTGGAGATACACCACTTATTAAAGCTGAAACGCTTAAAGAATTTGTTGAAGCGCATAGAGAGTCAAAATCTTCGCTTACTGTTATGTCTGCACTTTTTGAAAACCCAACTAATTATGGACGTATAGTTAGGGATGAAAAAGGTTTGCAAGCAATTGTTGAAGAAAAAGATGCTACAATTGAACAAAAGGCAATTAAAGAAATTAACGCAGGTATTTACTGCATCGATTGGAAAGAAATATCCCCAGCATTTAAAGAGTTAAAAAACAATAATGCGCAAGGTGAATATTACATAACCGATATGGTTAAATGGGCTGTAGAAAAAGGGTTAAAAACATCTTCTTTTGTTCTTCAAAACAATTGGGAAATTTTTGGTATAAACTCTAAAACTCATTTATCTCAAGCAACAAAGATTTTAAATGATGAAATTGTTCAAAGACATCTTGATAATGGTGTTGAGATTGTTGATCCACAAACAACTTGGATTTCACCTGAAACTCAAATCGGTGCTGATACAGTAATATTGCCGAATGTATACATTACCGGCAAGAATAAAATTGGAAAAAATTGTAAAATCGGACCATTTGCTCATCTTAGAGGAAATGTTGAAATTGCAGATTATGTTAAAATCGGTAATTTTGTAGAACTTAAAAAGTCTAAAATTGATTCACATACAAATGTTTGCCATCTAAGCTATGTTGGAGACAGCGAACTTGGAAAAGGGTGTAATATTGGAGCTGGAACAATTACAGCAAACTATAATCCAATTACGAAGGTAAAAAGTAAAACCATTATAAAAGATGGTGCGAATACTGGTTCAAACTCTGTACTTGTGGCACCTGTGATTATGGAAGAAAATTCAAACCTTGCCGCCGGCAGTGTTTTAACAAAGAATTTAGATAAAAATGCGCTTGGATTAACAAGGGCAGCGTTAAAAGTGTTACAAAACTGGGTAAAAAAATAATAAGAAAGGGTGGATTATGCAACTAGAAATGCCAACTATGGAAAGAGAAAAAATAATAAATCCAACGCATGATATTAAATTATTTTCGGGACGTTCAAACCCTAAATTAGCGCAAGAAATTGCTGATTATTTAGGAACTACTGTTGGTCCTATGATTATCAAAAATTTTGCAGATGGTGAAATCTACGTTCAAGTCCAAGAGAGTGTTCGTGGTGACGATGTTTTTATTGTTCAACCTGTTTGTAATCCTGTTAATGAAAACTTGATGGAACTTTTAATAATTATTGACGCATTTAAACGTGCGAGCGCAAAAACAATTACTGCCGTGATTCCTTATTATGGATATGCCCGTCAAGACAGAAAAACCTCAGGTCGTGAAGCAATTACAGCAAAATTAGTAGCTGATTTATTGACTACCGCTGGCGCAGATAGAGTTTTGGCAATGGATTTGCATACAGGTCAAATTCAAGGGTTTTTCAATATTCTTGTAGACCATATTTTTGCAACACCTGTTTTGGTCGATTACATTAAAAAATTGAACATCCCACAAGAAGATCTGGTTGCCGTAAGCCCAGATACAGGTGGTGTGCCACGTACACGATATTTTGCAAAAGAACTTGATTGCCCTATGGCTATTATTGATAAGCGCAGAGACAGACACAATGAAGCTATTGCAAATCATGTCATAGGTGATGTGGAAGGTAAGCATGTTGTTATGTTTGATGACTTGATTGATACAGCAGGAACAATTTCAGAGGCGGCTAAGCTTCTCAAAAAAGAAGGCGCTAAAGATATTTATGTATGTGCAGCCCATGCTGTATTCTCAGGTCCAGCGTTACAACGACTAGAAGAAGCACCTATCAAAGCTGTTGTTGTCTCTAATTCAATTCCATTGAACAAAAAGAATTTACCTGAAAAAATTGTCCAACTAAGTATTGCCCCACTTTTAGGAGAGGCGATTTCTAGGATTCATGACGATGAATCAATTAGCTCTTTATTTGGATTTGAAAAAGAATATAAGAATTAATTTATAGTAGATAAAAAAATAAAGCCGGTCGCTAATAAAGACCGGTTTTTTGAATTAACACTACATTCCTAAATAATAAGCTGTTTTTATATTGTTAAGTTTCCTTTATCCCCTTCTTTTTTCTCTCTGATTTTATTAGAGATATGGTTTGCAATAGGTGTTGCAATAACGGGACTTACAAACCTGTAAAGAAGTTGGAATACCATCAAGCTTTTAGCGATTCTGAAACCTTTTTTGATTCCATCTACATTTGCTTTTTCAAAGTTTTTCTCAATAGCTTCATCGATTGGTTTTAATTTCTTGTTAATAGCGCCATCTACAGCATAACCACCAATAGTAGAGAACACTGTTCCTATGAACATGTTCAACATCAAAGGTCCTTTTTGCTCTTCTTCTATTTTTTTAGAACGAGATACATTGTACATATAAAATCCGTTTAAAACGTTAGCACAAAGAGCTGCTAAATGAGCAGTATAATTCACGTCATTATCTACACAATACTTTGTTACTTTTTGCATTGATTTATTTTGAGCAAGTTTTCCAACACCTTTTGCTATATATCCTACAAATTTGTCATAACCTTCTTTTACAAAATTAGGAACAATTTTTATTGCAGGAGCCGTCATAGAACAACCATTCGCAATTTGTGGGTTATGTATATTAACCTCATGAAGAGATTTAGCTGCCTTTCGCGCTGCTGGAGCTGTAATATTATGAGTAAGTGCTGTTATATTCATCTTATTTCAAAGCTCCTTTAAAGTTCTGAAATACGGCATTTTGTTCCGGTGTACTTCTGAATGTTACATACTTAAAGTGATCATAAGTAGTAAATACCGGCTTGTCTGTTGGTTTTGGTTTGTTTTTAAGTATGTATTTGTCAATAATATATTTATCAATATAAGGCATTGTACCGACTGTAAATGCTGCTAATATGGATGCTGTTAAAACTTTAGGTCCGTATGTAATAAACTGATTAAAGCAGTCAAAATTTGTAACAGTTTTTTTCATTCCATTTTTAACAACTTCTTTTCCTTTGGCAGACAAAAATTCTTGTGCTTTGCCTAAATATTGTTTGCCGCCATTTTTTTCCATATCATTTTTAATTTTTGCCATAGCGGCAGAGAATGGTTCATAAGCAATCTTAGCAAAAACTAAGCCGGTAACCCCTGACGCAATTGAATGTGATGCGGCTTTTCTGTTTTTGTCAACATCTTTTTGAGGCATTGCCATAATTGCAGCAGGTCTCATAATACAAGTAATAAACAATGCTCCAACAGCTTCTGTTACCGCTGAATTTTTGTTAGCCATTTCGCAGAAACCTTTGAAATATTTGTTGTTTACAATTTTATCTGCTGTTGTTTGAGCTGCTTTTGTCGGAGCCCCGGTAAAATTAACACGACCAGCGGTATTATATCCATCAGTCGTGTTAAATTTATCATTATTACCTTTAAAAACAGCATGCCCATAGTTATGCATGAAATCATCTTTTTTGCCCATGAAATTCTTAGATGAAGGCGCAATCTGCTGCCTTAGACGATGGGCTTTTGATATATTTGAATTTAATTCTAGCTGTACGCTCATTTTTTTGTAACTTTCATTTCTGTGTTACTTAGGTAAAAACTGAACATTTTTACATTTGCTAGTATAATATAAAAAAATTTTCATAACAATACATAATTTATATCACAAAACAATAGCCAAAGTGGCTAATATTCTCTTCTGGTAAGGGTTTCGAAAAACATGCAAATTTACATGTTTTAATATACATAAGTTAACAAATGAAGATGTTTTTTAACTATAAATTATAATAAAATTAAAGAGAAATGCGTTTGTAACAAAATGTAAAGATGGATTTTAAATAGTCTCAAACACTTGTATAATCTGCTAATAGAATAGAATGGAATGGATAACTTGTGTTCTTATCAATTAATAAAAAATATTTGTTTTTATAAAAATACATAATCTTTTTTTTTTGATTTTAAGAAGAATAGAGAAAGAGTATAAAAGAGGAGTGAGCATGAGCGAGATTATTAACAATTTAAAAAACTTGTCAGCTATTACTGGGATAAACGCACAAGGTGAAGAACAAAAAATAAACATAGAAAACCAAAACACTCGGTTATCAAGTGTATTTCAAGCTGCGGTAAACACAGCCAGAAATCAAAAAAATATTAATATTTATGACAAAGATGGAAACGGCACATTATCTGATAATGAAATGATGTCTGGATTAGAAGAAATTGTTAAAGATAACCACAAGAAAATAAATAAAGATAAATTTAAACTTAGAAAAAAACAAAAAAACGATAAATCTGATATTGATGCATTTAGTGTAATTAACGAACTGAACGAAGATAAAAACCTCCAGTTTTACAAATGGAGCAAAAAATCTCAAAAAGCTAGAAAAGCACAAATTGAGTCTGGCACTCGCGATGCTGAAGAAGCAACTCGTCGAATGTTGGATAGAATGTTCTACAATAAAAAAGGAAAAATTCTCAACCTTGCTAACAGCAAATCCGACTGGGGAATGAAAACACAAAAACAAACTGTATCTAATCTCGCAGCAGAAGCTACTACTGAAAAAAATCTTTCAATTGGTTATCAAGAAGAAAATAAAAACCAAAATTTTCAAGTTGGTTATAACTCATACAAATATGGTACAAATACAGCAAACGAACAAACTACACTAACATACACACAAAATAACGGAAACAAAACTCTTTATATTGATAATAACAACGACAACAAATGGGATAGAAAAATCCAAGACAACGGCACAGAAACAATATCTTATATAAGAAATAATGATAGTTGGACACTTGAAACTAATGATGTTGAATATAAAAGAGATGAACAAGGTGAATTAACAGGAACAGTTATAAAAACTAAAAAAACAGCAAATAAGCTAACTGAATTAAAAGAAAGAAACATCGAACAACCAGTACAAGAAACCACAACACCAAAAGAAAGCGTTGTGCCAGTGGAGACTACAAATCCAGAAGAAATTCTCCAACCAATAGAAACAACGGAAACAGAAGACACTACAAATCAACCTACAGCAAATAAACTAGAAGAAAAAGTAGAAGTTCCTACTTATCCTGAGACAAGAGAGATCTTTGTACAAAGACAATTAAAAAATATCGATAGAGGCCTAAGTGGTTTTTATGATACAGCTCAGAATGTTCAAATCGCTATTGATAGAGCATTAGAAGGTGATTTGTATCCTGAAGAAATTAGAGAATTTATGATTTACAAATTACAGGAAAAAATGAAAGAATTTCCTGCGGATGAAGTTGCGGCTGCTACTAATCCAGAACGAAGAGAGCAACTTTCTGCCGCTCGTCAG
>JAZTWQ010000002.1:0-73587 GCA_045635965.1 Candidatus Gastranaerophilaceae bacterium | reverse complement strand
AGATGCTGAAACAAGTTCAGCATGACTGTTAAATTATTGATAAGATTTTGAGGTTTTTGATTAATATTTTCACATTGAACACTTATTTTTTGACCTTCGAGAGAAATTAATGAGCTATCAAATCGCCCCCCCCCTACTGTTATGCGGGTTTTCGCCGTTTTGTTCTTTCTCATTATTCCATCTCCTGCTTTATATCGACTTAGTTAAGCACACCTGCACAAATTCATAGGAATTATACCAAATTTTTCTATCAATAGCAAGATAAATCCCAACTTCCCCAACAAACATGTTATGCTTTGTAAATTATTTTCATTTTTTCTTTATATAAATCAAAAATTCAAATATAATCATGTTATACAGAGAGGAAGATTATGTTACAAGAGTTAGAATTTAAAAATAATAATTGTGAAAATAAAGCGTTCACGCCTAAAATGGTTAGAGAACTATTAAATGTTGATAACGAAAGAATTATCAACCTATGTAAAAAAATATCATTAATCCCTAAAAAAAATTCAAAAGGTCTAACTTATTTTTCCCGCGATGATGTAAAAATTCTTAAGCGAGTACAAGATTTGCAAAACCAAGCAAAATCTGTACAAACAGCTAAAGAAAAACCGATTATGGCACCAGCAACACAGACACAACTTCAAGCACCTCAAGTTGTTGTTGATGCAAAGCTTACTCAGGCGGCTATAGATACAATTGAAAGACTAAACCAAACATTAAATATCTTAGAAGAAAATCTTTCTAATAAAATAACATCTGTATTAGATGAAAAACTTGATGGCATGGACGAAGTCGTGGTTGAGCTTATTAGGGCAAAAACAGAAAATGAAAACTTACGACACAAAATTAACGAACTCAACAAAGAAAATTTTTATCTAAAAAATAATCTTACATCCTACAAAGCTTTAGGTTTTGGTCTTTATACAAAAAAACAAATAGATTTCAACGAATTTTAAAAAAAGAGTGATAAAAAGGGCGACTTTCAAACAGTCGCCCTGATTTTTATTTCGTTACACTCTTAGCACGCTTAACCGGAGCTTTTTCTGAAAGTCTATCAGGTCTAAGCAATATAATTGAATTTAAGTTCAATTGAATAAATTCTTGACGTTCAGTTTTTCTAGAAGAATTACCTCTATAAACAACTTCACAATCTTTAATTGCGACAAAACGCTTTGTACCATTTAAAATATCAGAAAGAACTCGATTTTTTTTACCTGTTTTAGGCATAAAAACATAACCACGAATTTCGTAATCCTGAGTTATTACCAAAACCCTCTCAGACCATACTCCTGCGGTCAAATCAACTGTTCCTTGTTTTAATGTAGTAGTCATTATATCTCCCCCTAAGCTGGTGTCATCATATCGAACAATGGCAAGTATAGTGCCAACGCAAAGAATAAAACTATTCCGCCTAAAACTATCAACATAATAGGCTCGATTGCTTTAGTCATTTTTTCTACAAATTTATCTAACTCTTTATCAATAAACTTAACTGATTGCTCAAGCATAGAACCTAATTTACCGGACTGCTCGCCTGTTTGAATCATAAACAAAAGCATCTTTGGCAAAACTCCGGTACTTCTTAACGCGGCAGAAAGATGTAAACCTTGTTGCACTTTTACTTTTGCTCTGGTCATTTCATATTGCAGTTTAGTGTTTTCAATAGTCAATGTAGCCAAGTGCAAACAGTTTACAATAGGCACACCTGCTTCATAAGCAACCTGCAACACAGCAAGAAAGTTTGAAAATCCGCCATACTTCAACAACTCTCCAATCAAAGGAATTTGAATAGAGACCTCATCTACTACTTTTTTCACAACCTCATGTTTAAACAAGAAGTATATAGCGACACCCATTGCTATGAAAAACAAAATAACTGCGTACCAAAATTCTTTTAAAAAGACACCTGAATCAATACAAAATTGGGTAATAGGAGGCAAAACTTTTCCTCTATCTGCAAAAACTTGTGCAAACTTAGGAAAAACAAATGTTAACATAACGACAATAACAATTACAGCCAAAACAACAACGAACATTGGATACATCAGCGCTCCAATAACTTTCATCTTAATCGCTTCTTGTTTTCGTAAAAGCTCAATAATACGCCCCATAGTCGCTTCCATTTCACCGGCATCTTCACCGGCTTTTGTTAACCCAACAAAGATTTGCCCAAAAACATTACTATAGCGTTTTACCGTATCCGCAAATGTAGACCCTGCCAAGATATGTTTTCTTAACTCTCTTGAAAGATTTCTAATTCTAGGTGAATTTGCTTCTTGCTCCATAAACAACAAACTTTCAACAACAGGCACACCCGCACCCGCAAGGGTTTGATACGTAGTTGAAAAATCAATTTTATCTTTTAAGGAAAGCGAGGGCAACTTAACTGTTGGATTTAAGTTTTTTTGCTGAGATTCGTTGTTTGAAATAGTTTCTTCATAAATCTTTATTGGCAATAAATTAAGCGCCTTAATCTTTGCACGGGCAGTCTTAATGTCTTCTGCCTCAATCTTCCCATTAACAGTTTCTTTTCCTTCTTTTAGTGCGACATACACGTAAATTGACATTCTCGGCTCCCCCTCTATTCGTTAACCATACCAAGAACACGTACAAATTCAGTGATGGTAGTTTCACCACGCAAAACATGTCCCATACAACACTGTTGCAAAGTTCTCATACCTGCACCGATTGCCGCTTCTTCAATTTCAATATCATGTGCACCTTGAGCAATAAGTTTTTTAATTTCTTTAGTAATTGGAAGAATTTCATAAACGCCCAAACGCCCTTTATATCCCTCAAAATTACACTCAGTACAACCCTTAGGCTTATAAATTGTTCTTTGCATAAACTCATCATAATCTTCAGGGTTCAAAATAACCTGTTTAGTTTCTTCCAAACTTGCATGGTATTCTTCTTTACAATGAGGACACAACTGTCTTACAAGTCTTTGCGCAATAACACCAGTTAAAGTTGAAGACACAAGATAATCTTTTGCCCCCATTTCTATCAAACGAGTAACTGTAGTTGCTGCGGAGTTGGTGTGGATTGTACTCAACACCAAGTGTCCTGTAAGCGCAGCTGAAATAGCAACTTCCAACGTTTCTAAGTCCCTAATCTCACCGACCAAGATAATATCAGGGTCCTGACGCAAGATAGCACGCATACAACTTGCAAAAGTAATACCGGCTTTTGCGTTAATTTGAGACTGGTTAATACCGTCAATCTTAATTTCGACAGGGTCTTCAATTGTTGTAATATTAACCGTCGGGTCATTTACACTTTTCAAAATTGAATAAAGAGTTGTTGTTTTACCTGAACCAGTTGGACCTGACGCCAAAATAATACCATTCGGAGCAGTTGTCATTTTTCTAATCACATCATGCTCTTCTTCCGTTGCACCTTGAAGTCGAATTGTTTTATCACCCTTGCCCAAAGAAACCGCAGGTGCAAGTACACGGATTACCATTTTTTCACGTGTACCAACAGGTAAAGTGTTAATACGGAAGTCATAAGCGATATTGTTATATTTTAACGTAAACGTACCGTCTTGAGGTCTTCTGTACTCCGCAATATCCATTTTTGATAATACTTTAAAACGGGTAATGATTGCCGACTCTACTTTTGCCGGCAAGTTAAACACAACTTTCAAAATACCATCCATACGATATCTTACAACATAACCATCCAAACGAGGCTCAATATGAATATCGCTGGCTTTTTTATCAATAGCGTTAGTAATAATTTTGTTTACAAATTTAGCAACGTGTCCGGAAGAATCTTGCAACTCACGCTCTATTTGAGATGATAAATCTTCTTCGCCTTCGTATTCTAAAGCATCTTGCTCAATATTTTTAATGATTTCATTTGTTTCATTATAATTTTTACCAAAATGCTCGTCCAAGAATGTAGTAAACTCAAAGTGAGTCAAAAGTTTTGCTTCCGGTCTTAAACCACCGGTAATATAAACAATCTCATTCAAAACTTTTTTATCGTTAGGGTTAATCATACCTACAACGATGTTTTTACCATCAGACGACAAAGGAATAACTTTGTTAGACTTAATAAAATCGACAGGTAAAAGTTTCAAAGTTTCTGTCTGAATTTGCAATTCTGTAGCATCAACGGTTTCTTTATGTTGTTGCTCTTGCAAAACTTCTTTTAAAATATCAACAGTAATATAGCCCTTTTCTACCAACGCAGAACCCAAAGGAACACCGTTGTTACGGCTATAAACCAACGCTTCAACAAGCTGTTGTTCGTTTACATAACCAGCATCTTTTAACAAATCACCGATTCTTTTTTTAGGTGCGCCACCACCTTGCGCTTGAGCGGCAGGCGCTGGTGCAGGAGCAGGAGCTAGAGCTGGAGCACTTGGAGCTGGTGCGGCTGCTGGAGTAGAAGTCTGAACCTCGCTCATATAATAATCATACAACTCTTTGTATTCATCTTGTTTTAAAGTAATAAATTTTACTTGTAAATTTGTTGCCGCTGAAACCTTGTTTTCAATTTCTGCCTTTTTGGAATTTTCATTTATAACAGCATAAAACACGCCTTTTTGTTCGTTTATAGGGACAAAAGACAATTCATTTATAATGTCTACGCTGAATTTTCCAGCGTAGACTTTATTTATAGACTGTTTTATTCTGTTTACTGTTTCAGACATGTTTACCTTAAATTACAATGCTTCTGTTTCGTTGACCTTCATTAAATCTTCTGTATCGTGAATAATATGAGGCGTAATCATCAAGATAAGCTCTGATTTTTCTTTAGAACTACCTGAGCTTCTAAAGAACCAACCTAAGATTGGAATATCGCCCAATACCGGAGGTTTATCAGCTGATTTAGTTTCAGATTCTTGCATCAAACCACCGATTACAAGCGTTTCTCCATCTTTTACACGAATACCTTTTAGGTCAATTTCTCTTTTTTGTAACAATGTTGTACCGATTACACCATCAACCATGATTTGTTCTTTGATAGTTGCATATTTTGGAACAATGTTCATAGAAACATAACCATCCGGACTGATAAACGGAGTCAATTCAATCTTAATACCGTTATCACTAGCAATTTCATAAGTTCTTGTTACATAAGAGTTATAAGTATTGTTTGAAAATTGTGTTGTTACAGATTTTACATAGTCAGAAGTCAAGTCAATAACCGATTTTTGACCGTTTGTAATCATAACTTTTGGAGTTGATAAAATTCTACCGTTACGATTTGAAATTAACCAATTAACTGTTGTAGAGATAAATGGAGTTCCTGAATGTTTAAGCCAAACCTTTTCTACTTGCGGATCATCAGTATTGTAATAATCTGGCATCTTATACATCTTAAATTCTTTATGCTTGCTCCAAATTGTAGGCATAGAATCTACGTTATGAGCAATACCTGACCCACCGATAGTACCGGTAAAGAATCTTGAGTAGATTTGCCAGTTGTTGCTAAATGTTTTTGAACCTGTTTCGTTAAGCTCAACAATTGACATTTCCAACAACGCTTGTGGACGTTTTTTGTCAGAATCTTCGATGAATTTTCTCATACTTTCAACTTGTTCAGCAGTACCACCGTACAATTTAACAGTACTATGCCCAGGGAAGTATGCAACTTTCATACCTTGAGACTCAAAAGAGGTCATTTCACCGTGGTCTTCATCTTCGCTGTCTACAGAACAAGCGATTACACCACCACCGATTACGATATCTTCAGCAGAGTTATCCTCCAACTCATCGCCTTCAGTACCTTTATCTGGCAAATATGTATCACAAATCAAAGTAGCCATTTCTTTTGGAGTTGTATGGTTTACTTTGAATGTTGTCATTTTAAGCGGTTTATCAATTTCTGCAATAACTTTGCTTGCAACTTCCCAGTCAGTTTTTGAACCAAAAATCAAGATTTCGTTTTCTCTTGGGTTTGCAATAGCAACTTCTGAGTTAGACAACCCCGGTCTGCTTTTTGTAAATATATTTTTATTTAAGAAAATAGCAGCTTTGTTAGCATTAATATACTTAACAGGAACCGGAGTCATGTTTCCTTTAGTAAAATTAAGTTTTTTAGCTTGTTCAGACGCAGCAACCATTACAGTATCGTTTTCGATAGTATAAGTAAGTTCAGCCATCTCCATAACCATACTAAACGCATCGTTTAACGTTGTATTTACTAAATCAAGAGTAATTTTTCCTTGAACGGATTCGTGGAAAACGATATTCAATCCTGCTTTATCAGCAAACATTCTCAAAACTTGCTTAACATCAGAATCGCGCAAGCTCACTGCAACTTTTTGGTTTCCCTTTTCTAAAGAAACCGCGCCTTTGAGCATCACACGTCTTAATTCTGAATTTGTTTTAGACTCATCAGAACCTGAATAGCTATAACTTTCAGCATGTTCTTCGACTCCGCTAATGTAAGATTGAGCATTTGCCAACGGAGCAATATTTGCCGCCATAAATGCAATCAAACATGTGCTTAATGCAATCTTCTTTCCACTTTTCGTTTTAAATAAATTTATCATCTTCTATAACTCCAGATTTATTTTCTTGATTTAGTTTATATGTATCATTTCCGTGTTTTCAGGGGCGTTAGCACCTGCAAATTTTCTTTGTAAATTATCCACATTATTGAATATCACACCTTCATTTTTTGCGGTTAGTGTTTCACCAACTGTTGCTCTATAAATATTTGTACCGTTTTGAACAACTACACGATTTTTTGTAATATCCAAAATTCTATAACCGTTAATTCTATCACCTTTTCTAACCAAATGGTCTTGACCTTCTACACTAATAATCGCGGACGGAGCAAATGTGTCAAACATAATACCGGAAATAGTTGTTTGCATTAATTTTGTTGCCTCAGGATTTTCCACGATTTCTGTCGGCGGTTGATGATAAGACGCTACCGGCAATTTCGGTAATTCAGATTCAGTTCTTGTTGTAATTTCAACAGCCGGTAAAAACGGATTAGCCCGACCAACGTTACCGGTTACACTCACAGTAACCAACGACTCTGTTTCTTTTTTAACAGATGTTTTTTCTGCTTTTTTTGTTTCAACCTTTTTCTCAACAGTTTTTTGCTGTACAGCTTTAGCAGTTGCTACAGGCTTAGCTTCTGATTTTGCCACTTGAGCTCCGGCAGGTTGTGAGGCATGCTGAGCAGTTGCCTGCGCACTTGGAACATTATTTTGTCCGGTTGCCGCTTTATAAAAATCATCACCCGTTGGTTTTTGACCATTTTGAGCCAAACTTGCAGGCAAAGTATTTTCTGCCGCTATCGCACCGCTTGTCGTCAATGTTGTAACTATCTGCAACAACAAGAATAGGATTATTATTATCCCTACTATTCCTATGAGAAAATTTCTACTTCCATCATTTTTCATATCTAGATTACTACTTTATAATTTTCTACGTTAACGTTTCTATTCTACCCTGATATTTATCATTTTGTATCATATATATAGACGACTTCTTTTGAAGTTTACTATATTTTCTAATTTATGGCAAATATTTTATAATATTTATACAAATAATTTTAAACTAAAAAAAGAAATTATAAAAAATATTTTCGCACAAAGCTTAACTCCTCTTCTCTTGTTTTCAAATTATTATTTAATTTTTCTTCTAAAATTTTATTTAGAATTTCACCAATAATTTTTCCTGCACTTAAACCCAAATGTAAAAGGTCATTACCGTTCAAACTTGGTCTTATATCCTTTAGTTTAGTTAAATATTTTTGTGCAATATTTTCACTATCAAATGAACAATAGGCTATAACTGATTCAATTGGTTCATTTTTAAATTTATTATAAATCTCAAAATTATTTTGTAAACTTATTGTTTGAGATAGTAAGTTTTCTAAACTTTCAACAATTCTTATTTCTTTAGCAGTTAAATTAAATTTTTCAGCTGTTTGTTTATCCACAATTGCTGCAAAATAAATTAGCCAAATATCTTCTTTTTCAATATACATTATGTTTGTCTTTATTGCTTCATATAAGGCATTAACATTAATTTTTCGCACATTATTATCCAAAAGTTTGTAGCTATTATTATTCAAAAACTCATCTACAAGCTCAGGAATATTTAGATTAAAAGCAAGTTTTATTACCTGTTTAATTCTTTCGTAGCATATATCGTTATTGCTAAAATCATTCAAATAATCATTTTGTAGTTTTTGTGTTTTTTCCTCTAATTTAAAACCTAGTTTGTGGCAAAATCTTAAACCGCGAATTATTCGGGTTGGATCATCAATGAAACTTTTTTCATGCAAAATTCTAAGTTCTTTTTTTTGAATATCAGACAATCCGTTTGTATAGTCTACAAGTTTTCCAAATTCAGATTTATTTATTTTTAGAGCAAGAGAATTTACGCTAAAATCTCGTCTCAAAATATCTTCTTTTAACGTACAACCAATTGTATCAAGAACAGGTAAATGCCCTGCTTTTGGATATTTTTCTGTTCTAGTTGATGCAAAATCCAGTTCTAATCTGTTATCAAATAAAGCTTTTACGGTACAAAATTCTTGCGCCGCTCGTATTATTTTACAAGCTTCATTATTCTGCATAAAACGGCAAAATTCTATTGCATTGCCCTCTATCACAATATCTATATCATAAATGGGTTTATTTAAAATAAAGTCACGAACCGCGCCGCCAATTATATAAGCACTTACACCAAAATTATCAGCATTTTTCCCTATTTTATCAATAGCGGTTAAAAAATCATCATTTAAAAAATTTTTTAACTTTTCAGAAAGGTTCATCATAAAAACCCCTTACTTATTTGCTTTTAATGTAGAAATTACCAAAAACAGGATGAAACTTACGAATTTCATATTCTAACTGGCGTAATTTTTCAATAAGCTTTTTATTGTCATTAATTGTATCTTGTAATTTTTTAGACAAAATCTCATTATCGCGTTTGAAAACGCCGGCTTTAAAAGCCTCTTCTGTCGAGATATTTTTTCTAATAAAATCTGTAATATCTGCTGTGATTCTTTTTGAAATAGAATTAGCTATTATTTCTACATTTTTGCCTGTATCATCCACGACAAGCGCCGTTCCGGTTTCATTAGTTTGCACTATTTCACTAACAACCTCACCGGATATTTGTCGTTCTTGCACTTTATTTTTTTGATGTGGTTTTCTTACTTCTATATAACTTTTTATTGACTCATAAGCCTCATCATCATAATATAATTCGCCTTGTGCATTTTCAAAGATTGGCTCAAGTCGAAGTGAACGAATAAGCTTTTCAACTTCTTCCGTGTCACATTCAATATCAAAAAAGTTTAATTTTTCAACAATATTAACAATAGTGAACATAAAATTCCTTAATTTATAACGATACCTTGAAATTATAATACCACAATTTTATATAATAGGCTATTTTTTCATAAAAAAAAGGGCTAAAAGCCCCAGTAATTTGTTGAGTATCGTTTTTATGTGTGTGTTTAAAAATTTGCTTTATTAATATTATTTTTTAACCCCTGCGCCAAGTCAGTTCTACCATTTTTTTCGTAGATTTTTGTCATCGCTTCCAAGAATTTTTTGCTATCTACGCTGGTTGTTTCTCTATAGGAAGAATTTCCCAAACTTACGGGGCGAGTTATAGCCTCTTTTTTTGTTGCCAAACTATTTGTAATAGTTTTTTGTCTTGCAGAAGAAGTCAACGTTGATGCTTTGGGCAAAGTTGCCGACTGTATAGGTGTATCAGTTTTTCTAACTGTTTTAATCGCAGCTGTCGCATTTTCATACGGATTTTTTTGAGAATTTTGGTATGATTTTAAGCCGTAGTTAATAGATGGTGCAGATGTATTTTGTGCAATTTTACTGCGTAATGACAATGTTTCTTTTACACTACTATTTAATTTTTCTGCTAATTCTTTTTCCCTATCTTTCAAGTTTTGTGTTAAGCCAATTTGCGTAGATGGCGCTGTTTTAACAAGGTTTCTAAATGCACTAAACATTATAACCGCCAAACCTAAATATGTTAACCACTTGTAATCATTTTTTTTGTTAGGCACTTTGTGTGAAGATACCTGATGTTTTTGCAGTGTTGCAAGTGGGTTTAGCTTCGCCAATGTCTCACCCACAGAACCTTCTTCCTCTATTTCCTCATCTTCTGTATCAATCTCATTATAAACTGGTTTATAATTTTCAATTGGCATATTTAGATTGATTTGGTTAGAATCAAAGTTCTGTTGCACAACAGGAGACTCCGCTGATGTATCAACGTTAATAAAACTATTATTTACATTACGACCTTGAATTTGAATCCTTAAATCATCACGACCTACAGGCGTAACTGTAACATTGTTAATTTCAGAAACATCATTGTAGATTGTTGAAAAATCATCACTTGCCATAGTATTTTTTAGCTCAATAACAAGTTTATCAGGGTTTTGAATGGTCTTTTTGAATGTTGTATTTTTATCCGTTTTCAAAACTATATTATAGCCTTTGTTGGCTGTAGAAAACTCTATTTCTGAAAGATTGACATCCGCCGCGAATGCGCTAGAACAAATTAGCAATGTACTTGCTAGAACTAAAAATCCATTTTTCATCTTTCCAGAAACTATACTCATTTTCCCTCTTATTACTCCCTGTGAATTTTTCACTCAACATTGTATTTTCTGTGATTTAATCATAGTGCTTTTAAGAATTTAGAACATCAACCAAAGGGTTAAATTTACATCTAAACCTTTTGGTCTATATGAAATGATTGTTTGCTTAAAGTTGTAAATTATAATTTAGGAGTGTGAATAAAATCAATAATTAGCAAACGGTAGTTAATTATTAATTTTTATTTGAATTGCTAAATTATAATTTGTCAAACAAAAACTTGTTTTAAATTTGAAAATACTATATTATTATCATAGGAAAAAAAACATTGAACAAGAACCAATCAAAGGAGGGAAAATGTCAAAAAACGTTGTCGCAGTAGAGAGAGAGAGAGAGAGAGAGAGAGAGAGAGAGAGAGAGAGAGAGTAAGCGTCTACGCTTTTAAACAACACACGAACAACATTATCAACAAAATCAAAAAAGCCTTTACCCTCGCAGAAGTTTTAATTACATTGACAATTATTGGTGTTGTTTCGGCAATGACCGTACCAACTTTGTTGTCGAATGTATCTGATAATGCTTACAGAGGGGCATTTATAAAGAATTATACAATTATTAAACAGGCTTATGAGTTAGCTAAAGCCAATGATGATATAGTTCATAATGAACAAAATGCATATTCCATTGATTATAATAAGTTGGAAGATTATTTTAAAGTTGAAAAAAAAGAAAAATATGCCCAAAACGCAAGTCTTTCAAGAGTTTATAATAATATTAATATAGGTAAATCGCTTAAGTTTTTAAACGGTAAAACTTTTGAACAAAATGGATATGAGTTGCAGGTTAATCTTGTTGTGCCTTATGCTTTTCAATTAAGAGATTCAACTATAATTGCACCTATGGTCTCAAGTGGTTTTGAACGAAATATATTTTTAGTGGATGTAAATGGTCCTCAAAATCCAAATACTGTAGGAAAAGATATTTACTTTTTGCAATACACCAATAGAACAACAACAAGTTATTGGCAAGAAACTGAATTTAGTATCCAACCTTATGGTTCACCAACTACTGGTAATGTTTGGAATAATGCTCAAAAATCTAGTACTCATGCTTGTAAAAAATCCCAACTTGGTATGAATTGTGCTTATGAAATAGTTAAAAATAAAAATTTTAAAATACCAAAAGATTAGAGCTAAGTTAATTTTAATTTTATAAGTATTAAAAAAGCCCGACAATTGTCGGGCTTTTGAAAATATATAACGTAAATATTAACGTTTTGAGAATTGGAATCTTTTTCTAGCTCTTTTTCTACCGTATTTTTTACGTTCTTTAACACGTGGGTCACGAGTTAACATACCTTCAGATTTCAATACTGATTTGTATTCTTCGTTAACTTTTAACAAAGCTCTTGAAATAGCGTGTTTAATAGCGCCAGCTTGTGATGAAACACCACCACCAACAGCTTTTACACGTACATCATAGCTTTCTTGAGTGTCGGTTAATGCCAATGGTTTGAAAATCATCATTTCCAAAGTTGGTCTGTTGCCGATGTAGTTAGCAAGAGTTTTTCCGTTAACAAAGACTCTGCCTTTACCTTTAACTAATTTTACAACTGCAATAGAAGTCTTTCTTCTGCCTGTTGCCATAATTTCTTTATCAGCCATTATTTAACCTCCGCTTTGTATTCAACAGGTTTTTGAGCTGCATGTGGGTGCTCAGAACCAGCGTATACTTTCAATTTTGTAAATTGTTCAGCTCCAAGAGTGTTGTGAGGAAGCATACCTTTAACAGCTTTTTCAATAGCTAATCTTGGGTCTTTTTCCATCAAAGCTTTGAAGCTTATTTCTTTTAAACCACCAGGGAAACCTGTATGGTGACGATAAATTTTATCTGTTTCTTTTTTACCTGTAACAATCACTTTTTCAGCGTTGATAACGATAACGAAGTCACCTGTGTCAACGTTTGGAGTGAATTCAGGCTTTGTTTTACCTCTTAGCAAGTTAGAAGCTGCAACAGCAAGACGACCGAGCGGCATATCTGTCGCATCAATCACATACCACTTTCTTTCAACTTCAAGAGGTTTTGCTGAATAAGTTTTCATATTCTTTAATCTCCGTTTATTAGTTTGTTTTTTGTGTCTTCATTCCAGTCTTCATAACCTACTTTCATAAAGGTTAATCCCTCCGGACTAATCGTTGCGCCGGCATTTCTTCTGTCTTTAGAATCAAGAATGTCTTTTATTTTTTCAGGGTTTAAGCCATCTTTTTCTAGCATCAAAATTGTGCCAACTATTGTTCTTACCATGTTATATAAGAACCTTGTTCCAACAATATCTATAAAAACCGTATCACCAATTTTTTGCGCATTAGTAAACAAAATTTTACAAATAGTGCTGGGATTATCTGTGCCAGAACTTTTGAAGGCGGAGAAATCATGCTCGCCTTCAAGTTGTTTTAAGGCACATTGTATATTTTCAAGACTCAAATTTTTTCTTACTAAAAGAGAAAATCTGTCAAATGCACTGCGCTGAGCTCTATTTGTTATTGAATATCTATACCAACGCCATTTTGCACTCTTTTGAGCGTGAAACCTTGCAGGCACTTCTTCAATATTTTTTACGCTAATATCATCAGGTAGTAATCCATTTAGAGAGTTAATGAACTTTGAAGCAACAAAAGTTTCATAATAATCAAAATGCAAAACTTGCCCTTTGGCATTTACGCCAGCATCTGTCCGTCCAGAAAATACTGTTTTTATGTTTTGTTTTGTCAATGTTCTAAGAGCCGTTTCTATTTCTGTTTGAACAGTTACAACTCCGTCGGGTTGCTTTTGGCTTCCCTTATAATTTTGACCGATATATTCTATTTCAAGTTTATATCGAGCCACGGCTTACACTAATTGAATTAATGCCATTTCAGCAGCATCACCGCGTCTTGGAGGCATTCTTAAAATTCTTGTGTATCCGCCTTGTCTGTTTGAGTATTTTTTACCTATTTCTGAGAATAGTTTTCTCAAAACAGTTTCTGCCATAACTTTTTCGTTTTCTTTAGTTTCAGTTACAACTTCTTTTGTAATTGAATTCATTAAACGACCAGTTTTGTTATCATAGATAAATTTAGCAGCGTGACGACGAGAGTGCAAATCGCCTTTTTTAGCTAAAGAAATTAAATCTTCAGCGTATGGACGAAGAGCTTTTGCTCTAGCCATCGTTGTTTTTATTTCGCCATGAAGGAATAACTCAGTAGCCAAAGAACGTAATAATGCTTTTCTTTGATCTTGAGCTTTTCCAAGCATATGTTTTTTAGTTTGGTGTCTCATTTTATTGTTCCTTTAATTATTATTCAAGTTCTACACCTTCTGGACTTGGAGCTAAATCCAAACCAGCAAGTCTTAGTTTTTCAACTACTTCGTCTGATGATTTTTTACCGAAGTTTTTGATGTTCAATAAATCATGTTCTGATTTCTTCAACAACTCTGCCATTGAATTAATAGAAGCTCTTTTCAAGCAATTGTATGCTCTAACTGAAAGTTCTAAATCTTCAATAGTCAAACTAGGAGTAGCAGTATCTTCTACTTCTTCAACTTCTTCGTCCATAATCATTGATACTTTTGGAGAAGTTGTTGTAATTTGACCTGTAATAGCAGCTATTTGCATAAAGTGTTCAATCAACAAGTTTGCGGATTGAGATAATGCGTTGTTTACATCGATACTACCGTTTGACCAAATTTCAAGAGTTAATTTGTCATAATCAATAACATCGCCAACACGAGTTGGTTCTACATTATAGCTTACACGTTTGATAGGCATAAATGTTGCATCAATTGGGAGCATATCGATAGGCATTGAACCTTTGTTTTCTTTCAATACATCGATTGCGATATAACCTTTACCAGTTTCAACAGTAATATCACCGTGGATAGAACCGCCATCTGCAACTGTACAAATCAACCAATCTGGGTTAACAACCTTAACACCTGATGGTAATTGCAAGTCAGCTGCTAAAACAGGACCAGGTCTGTCAATATCAATTCTGATATTTTGTGGTTCATCTGATTCACATTTAACAACTAACCCTTTAAGGTTAAGCATAATATCGATTACATCTTCTACAATACCAGGGATTGATGTGTATTCGTGTGTGATACCTTCAATTCTTAATGCGGTACAAGCTGCACCTTCTAAGCTTGAAAGTAATACTCTTCTTAAAGAGTTACCAATTGTTGCACCAAATCCTCTTTCCAACGGCTCAATAACGAATTTACCGTATTGTGAACCGTCTGAACTTGTTGTAGTATTTACGCATTTAATTTTTAATTCCATTATTATTTCTCCTGGTTAACTTGATTACTTAGAGTAAAACTCAATTACAAGATGTTCTTTGAACTCCGGATCTAATTCATCTCTTTCTGGGATTCTGTCGAAAGTAACTTTTAAAGCTGCTTTGTCTTGTGTCATCCATGCTGGAGCACTTACTGCATCAATACCTTCAACGATTGAGTTGATGAATGCTGCACTTGAAGCTTTAATAGAAATTACATCGCCAGCTTTAACTAAATATGATGGAATATCTACTCTTTTACCGTTTACAAGAACATGCCCGTGGTTAACGATTTGTCTTGATTGCTTACGGCTGTTTGCATAACCTGCTCTGAAGATTACGTTATCAAGTCTTGATTCCAACATTTGAAGAAGGATTGTACCTGTAACGCCTTTTTTCTTAGCAGCGTTTACATAATATTTAGCGAATTGTTTTTCGCTTACTAAATAAGTCATTCTAATTTTTTGCTTTTCATTTAAGTGAATAGCATATTCAGAAAGTTTTTTTCTTGCTGCGCCGTGCTGACCTGAAGCACTTTGTCTCATAGAAGAAACAAGCTTTCTGTTTGATAAGTCTTTAACTCCGTAGTTACGGAATAACTTATGTGAAGGTCCTGTATATCTAGCCACTGTTAGCTCCTTTTAATTATACTCTACGTTTTTTAGGTGGACGGCATCCATTGTGAGGAATTGGAGTAACGTCCTTGATTAATGTGATTTCCAAGCCTGCTGCTTGAATAGCTCTGATTGCTGTTTCACGACCTGAGCCAGGACCTTTGATATAAACTTCAACTTTTTTCATACCTTGATCCATTGATTTTTTAGCAACTTGTTCAGCTGCTGATTGCGCTGCGAATGGTGTTCCTTTTCTAGCACCTTTAAATCCGCAAGCACCTGCTGAAGCCCAAGCAATTGAATTACCTTGAGCGTCTGTAGAAGTAACGATTGTGTTGTTGAATGTAGATTGAATATGAACTACACCCTGCAATACGTTCTTTTTCTCTTTTTTCTTAGTTTTTGTTGGTCTTGCCATTTTTATTTTCCTTTTATTAATTTATTTTTAATTACTATTTCTTTTTAGCTACTGGTCCTGAGCTTTTTCCACGTCTAGTTTTTGCGTTAGTTTTTGTTCTTTGTCCGCGGCATGGAAGTTTTCTTCTGTGTCTCATACCTCTGTAAGAGTTGATTTCAGAAAGTCTTTTAATGCTCAAGCCTTCTTCTCTTCTTAAATCACCTTCGATAACATAATGAGAAAGTTCATCTCTCAATTTTTTGATGTCATCTTCAGTTAAATCATCTGTTCTTAAATCAGGTGAAATACCTGTAGCTTCAAGAATTTTTGCTGAACGAGTAGGTCCAATACCAAATATATAGGTAAGGGCGATAATCATTCTTTTGTTACGGGGTAAATCCACCCCAGCTAATCTTGCCATGTTTTTTTCCTTTATTTCTTTTGTACTTTACTTTTTTGTTTTTAACTTGTGCTATAAGTTATTGCTTCACGCTTCGCAGTTGCTCATTTCATTTTGCTTTGCAAAATTTCATTCACTTGCTCCGCGGTACTTCGGCGTTCCTGCGCTTCGCTCAGTCAGCCTACGCAAAACTTATCCTTGTCTTTGTTTGTGTTTAGGGTGTTTGCAAATGACTGTAACTCTACCACGTCTTTTGATAACTTGGCAGTCTTTGCAAATTGGTTTTACTGATGCTCTAACTTTCATTATTCTGTCCTTTCGGTCTTATGTAATTACTTTTATTTAAGTCTGTATGTGATTCTTCCTCTAGTTAAATCGTAAGGTGTCATTTCAACTTTTACCTTATCCCCTGGAAGAATTCTTATAAAATTCTTTCTGATTTTTCCGGAAATGTGAGCCAAAATTTCGTGTCCGTTTTCTAGTTCAACTCTAAACATAGCGTTAGGCATTGACTCTAATATAGTTCCTTCAAATTCAATTACATCTTTTGCCATTTATTTTTCCTTTTTTCGGCTTTTGACTTTACTTTTGCGTGAATACAACACGCCGTTTATTAATCGTACATGCTAAAAAATCTTTTACAAGCTTTTTTCTTTATAAATAGTGCGTTTGCATGGTTTTTTAACAAATCTTTACTTGTTGTTTTTAAAATGTAGTGATATTCACGCGTTTGAGTTGATTTCCTTTTTTGCCCTATTTAACGCCTTTTTGACATGTTGTGTAAATTTTTCTTAACAATTAAAAGATTTTAAATGTTTAAAAAAACAATAATGCGGCTTGAACATTTAAGTTTTCTACTGTATATTTTTTAAAGTATTTATGTTTATAAATATTAAGGAGATAAAAATGGTCAAAACACTTAATTTTCTAAAGAGAGAGAGTTCTCTTCCTGATTGTTTAAAAAAATTTCTTTATGTTTTTCCTCGTTCTAGTTTTGCTTTTACTTTAGCTGAAGTGTTGATTACTTTAAGTATAATCGGAGTCATTTGTGCGCTAACAGTTCCAAATTTATATCGTAAACATCAAGAACAAGTTACCGTTGCAAAAGTTAAAAAATTTTATGCAACTTTGGATATGGCGTATAATGCAGCGATTGCAAGAACTGGCGGTGCAAAATATTGGAATACAAATAATTGGACAGCAGAAGATGCAAATAAGTTATATGAGTTAATTTTTGAGCCGTATTTTAAAGTTGCTAAAATTTGTGGAACATCTAATGAAGGGAATTGTGTTATAAATGACAATTATAAACTCATAAATGGTATGCAACACGGCTCTTATGGTAAAATGGATTTATATTATAAATTGATATTAGATGATGGTGCATCGGTATGGTTTAGGGGCGGAATACCGAATACAACTTCTTATATGGGTGTTTACTATGATGTAAATGGTTTAAAAGGCCCGAATCAATCTGGGGTGGATTTGTTTGATTTTCAGGGGTATAATACGAGAATTGAGCCAAATGGCTTACAGGGCGGGTTTGACCTTTCCTGTAAAAATCCTACTTCGACCTCAGCTGGTTTTACTTGTACAGCTTGGGTTATTTACAAAGGCAATATGGAATACCTGAAATGCGATGATTTGAAATGGGATGGAAAGCAAAAGTGTAATAAGTGATAAAAAATAACCAAAAATAAAATGTCTTTGCCCAATTTTTATGTTCCATATATAATAATCTTACTAATTAGATAATAGCGAGAGAAAATATGAACAAATATTTATTAGAAATTGGAACAGAAGAACTCCCTCATAAGTTTATTCCATCTGCCCAAGAGCAGTTGAAGAAAAGTTTTGAAAAATTGTTAAATGATAATCAAATTTCATTTGATGAAATTATAACTTACGCTTCACCTAGAAGATTGACTGTAAAAATTGAAGGGTTGAGCGCAAAACAAGAAGATATAGAAAAAATATTAAAAGGACCTATTGCAACTATTGCATTTGACGCTAATAATAACATTACTCCCGCGGGGTTAGGTTTTGCAAAGAAAAACGGCGTTGCGCCTGAAAAATTATACGTTCAAGATAACTATGTTTATGCAAAAGTTGAACAAAAAGGAAAAGAAACGAAAGAAGTTTTAAAAGAAAATGTTGAGGCAATTGTACTAAAACTTCAAGGTTCTCACTTTATGCGCTGGGCTGATTTGGAGGTTAAATTCCAACGTCCAATCAGATGGGTTGTTTCTTTGTTTGGTAATGAAGAATTGCCTGTAGAAATTGCTCAAGTAAAATCTTCCAGATATTCTCGCGGACATAGATTTAAGTCAGACAAGGTTGAAATTAAATCACCTGATGAATATTTGTCAGCCTTAAAAGAAAATAATGTATACGCTTGCCCTATTGAACGTCGAGAAGTTATTGTGAAATTAGCGAAAGATGCTGCGGCTAAAATTGGCGCAGGTGTTGCATTAGATGAGGATTTAGTTGATGAAGTTTCTAACTTAACTGAATACCCAATTCCGGCTGTATGTTCTTTTGATGAAAAATATTTAAATATTCCAGAAAAAGTTAATGTTACCGTAATGGCAACACATCAGCGTTATTTCCCACTTTACAAGGATGGAAAACTTTTAAATAAATTTATTACAATGACAAACTATATTGGAAATGAATTTGAAAATATTAAAGCAGGAAACGAAAGAGTTGTTGTCGCAAGGTTAGAGGATGGTTTGTTCTTCTTTGAACAAGACACAAAAACCCCATTAGCTGACAAGCTCGAAGATTTAAAAGGTGTTACATTCCAAAAAGGAATGGGCACAATGCTTGATAAAACAGAACGTATTGAAAAACTGTCTAAATATATTGCTAATGAATTAAACGTTGCGGATGCGGATATTTTAAGAACTGCTAAACTTTGCAAATGTGATTTGGTTACAAAATTGGTATTTGAATTTACTGAATTACAAGGCTTTATTGGCGGCGACTACGCTAGAATAAGCGGTGAAAAAGCAAACGTAGCAAAAGGTATTACTGAACACTACTTCCCACTTGGCGTTGATGGTGAATTGGCGTCAACAATTGAAGGACAAGTTGTTGGCATTGCTGATAAAATTGATACTGTTTGTGCCGTGTTTGTTGATGGCAGAAAGCCAACCGGCTCGGCTGACCCATTGGGAGTTAGACGTGCAGTTTTAGGTATTTTGAAAACTATTATTGCAAATAATTTGAAGATAAATTTATCAGAATTAATCAAATTAAGTATTTCACTATTACCTAAAAAAGCTGAAAACGAAGTATCTTTAATTGCTGATATAAATGAATTTTTCACTCAAAGATTGGTTATTTTATATTCTGACAAATACAACCACGATATACTTGATGCTTGTGTTTGCGGTAAGGATGTATTAGCCGATTTAAGCGATTTTGTTGAAAGGATTGAGCTTATAAATGAAGTAACAAAATTAGCTGATTATGACAAATTCCACGAAGCTGCAAACAGAATTATTAGAATCATCAAAGATAGTAAAATCAATGCAGTTGATGAAAAATTATTCAAAGAAGATGCAGAAAAGGAGCTTTATAATGCTTTGTTAACTGTAAAATCTAACGATTACAAAAACATGTTTAATGAGTTGGTTTCAATTTCTGACAAAATTGAAAAATTCTTTGAAGATGTTTTGGTAATGGACAAAGATGAGGCTGTTAAAAACAACAGAATAAATCTTTTGGGTCAAATTAAACTAAAATTTGAAAAAATTGCAGATTTTTCAAAAATTGTTAGATAGGCTGAAATAATATAAAGATTTTATAAAGAATTAATTGTAATATATACAATTAATTCTTTTTTTGTTATACTTTAATAAATTAAGATTTTGATTGAGGAAGAGTGAAATGCAAATCAATTTAGTGAATAATACAATAGCGGCAACCCCAATCAGACCTTTGTTTAAAGGGAATATTAG
The DNA here is from genome assembly GCA_045635965.1 of Candidatus Gastranaerophilaceae bacterium. Classification (GTDB taxonomy): domain Bacteria; phylum Cyanobacteriota; class Vampirovibrionia; order Gastranaerophilales; family Gastranaerophilaceae; genus RGIG2134. The sequence goes on along the minus strand of JAZTWQ010000002.1, from coordinate 53,328 downwards.
TAATCAAAATGTCCGCTCATTGTTTAAAGCATGCCCTGATTGTAAACCGATAAATAATAAAAATTTAGAAGTTGATAAATTTGGAAAGAGATAAAAAATGAGGATTTTGAAATCCTCATTTTTTTTTATTTATTTAACTTCCGAACCTTTTACACACCATATTGATGCTTGTTCAATTTTTACGTTTATAAAATCACCAATTTGAGCCGTTTGGCTGTCAAAGTGTACAATTTTGTTGTTTTCAGCACGGGATGTAATAACTCTTCGCCCGTCTCGTTCATTTATGTCTTCAACAAGGACCTCTAAAATTTCACCAATAAACCGCTTATTGGACTCAATACAAGCCTCTTTATTAACTTCATTTAGCCTATCCAATCTTTCGTATTTAACTTCTTCGGATAAAAATTTATCTACCCATTTTGCTGCAACTGTGCGCTTGCGAGGAGAATATGCAGCAGTATTTGAGTAATCCAATTGAAATTCTTTAATTGCAGATAAAGTATCTAAAAATTGTTGTTCTGTTTCTCCAGGGAAACCAGCAATAAAGTCGCTTGTGATGGTTACGTGTTTAAAGCGGTTGCGGATTTTTTCCACAATTGCCCCGTATTGTTCTCTATTGTATCGTCTATTCATCTTTTTAAGAACATCTGAATTACCGGACTGCATTGGAATATGAAAATATTTGCATACCTTATCACATTCTTCAACTGCGTCAATTAAATCATCAGAAATGTCTGTTGGGTATGATGTTACAAAGCGTATTCTAAATTTGCCTTCAATTTTATTTAATTCACGCAAAAGATTTGCTAATGTTGTTTTTCCATCTTTAAAATCTTTTCCGTAGCTATCAACATTTTGTCCCAACAAAGTTATTTCTTTAAAGCCTTGTTGTACTGCTTTTTCAACTTCCTTTATAATTGATTGCATATCACGAGAACGCTCTCTTCCTCTGGTATATGGAACGATACAATAAGTACAGAAGTTATTGCAACCTTCAATAATTGGCACCCAAGCATTTAGATTGCCTTTACGCGCAATACTATATTGAGTTTGTTCAACCATATAAGGGGTTTCTGTAATAGCACAAACTTGTTCACCGGCCTCAACTCTTTTTATAAGTTCAGGTATTTGATAGATATTATGTGTTCCAAAAACCAAGTCAAGATATGGAAAACGTTTAATAAGTTTTTCACCATCTTGTTGCGCAACACAACCACAAAAACCTATTTTGATGTTTCTATGGCGTTTCCATTTGCCCCAAACACCAATTTGGCTATATGCTTTGTTGGCTGAAAGTTGTCGAATAGAACAAGTATTAACGATGAGCAAATCTGCCTCTCGCGGATTCTCGCATTCTACATAGTCAAAATGAGATAACATTCCGATAATCCTCTCGGACTCGGCTTTATTCATCTGACATCCCATTGTTTCAATATAAATCTTTTTCATAGTATAAAAATTATACTACAAAAATTTAAACTAAAACTTCTGTTTCTATTTCTTCTAAATATTTAATCGCACTAACTGCAGCAACAGCACCGTCAGCGGCTGCCGTAATCACTTGCCTGAGTGGAGTTTGGCGCACATCACCTATTGCATAAACTCCTCTAATAGATGTATTTAAATATTCATCTGTCTTAATAAATCCTTGTTCGTTTTGTTGAATTTGACCATTTATCAAATCAACATTTGGACTGAAACCAATATATGGAAATACTCCATCAACATTTAATTCTTTTATTTCGTTGTTTTTAGTATTTTTAATAATAAGTTTTTCAACATTGTTTGTGCCATGAATTTCTGTTGCAACTGTATCCCAAACAAACTCAATTTTAGGGTTTTTAAATGCACGCTCTTGGACAATTTTATCAGCTCTTAACTTGTCTCTGCGATGAATAATATAAACCTTACTTGCAAAACGAGTTAAATAAATAGCCTCCTCAACCGCGGCATTGCCACCGCCAATTACAGCTACTGTTTTTTCGCGATAAAAAGCTCCATCACAAACCGCGCAGTAGCTAACACCTCTACCCACAAATTCTTTTTCACCAGAAATGTTTAACTTTTGCGGCTGTGCGCCTGTTGCAATGATTACAGTTTTAGCGTTAAATGTTTTGTCATTTGTGATGATTTTTTTTATATCAGCAGCTAATTCTATTTTTTGTATTTCTTGCATTGGAAATTTTTCAACTCCAAATTTGTCTGCATGAGCTTCAAATTTTTCCATTAAGTCATAACCTCCAATTAAATCAAACCCTGGGTAATTTTCCAGTTCCAAATAATTGCTAGGTTGTCCACCCATCATGGAAATATCAACAATAGCCGTTTTCACATTTCCTCTTGCTGCATATATGCCGGCTGAAAATCCCGCCGGTCCTCCACCTAATATAATTACATCGTAGTTTAATTCTTGCGTCATATTAACTCCTCTTATAATAAACAACTATTTGAATAATTTTGCGGTTGATGTTCCGCTGATTTTTTTCCCGCTTATTGTAAATTCTATCACATCGGTTGAAATTAATGTATTATTTTCATAATTTTTTATAATCATCTTATCTGTTCCAAAAAAATTTTCTCCGGAAATTGTAATTGTTGGGGATTCAGTTACATCGGCGTTAATTTTTTTGGAATGCCTCGTGAAAGATATTGTATTATTGTTAATTTCTTTTACTGTTACTGATGCTCTTGCACCCGATTGCGGGTTCTCTAAAGTTAAGACGTCATTATACTTATAAATGTTCCAATAATCTAAACTTGGCATCATTTTGTATTTTTGTGGATTGTTTGTATAAATTTGAACTGCGCTAACCGCCCAACTACCGAACAACTCTTGAGGAACTTTTTCTATTATTTCAATACCTCCTGAAATTATTTCAGGATAAGATTTTGAAATTGTAAAAAATATAAAAAATAAACACAAAAATATAATTTTTTTCATGCTTAAATTATAAGAATTTTTTTAAAAAAATCAATTAAACAGCTGTAAATCAACTGAGGAATAATTATTTTTTAACATAAGTATGCCAAAAAGCTACATAAAAAGCAGGCCTTAAGAAAAATAACGGTCTTTTTTTAAAATATCTAAAAATTGAAGCAATTTGATTATCGCGAGTCCAATAAATATAATCTTTTTCACTTAATTTCCAAGGTGTTTTTTGCAAATAACCAAAATACATTTTCTTGTGATAGCAAGCCCTTGCAAATCTCCAAGGTTTTCCAAGTAAATGAATTGCTTTAGGATGCCTTGTATAGCTTGAACGGTTGATAAAATTACTGGATTGAACATTCCATTCTTTTTCAATAATTTTAATTTTTCCTCTTAAAACTTCGTTTATAATCTCTTGGTCGCCAAGCTTTATGGTTTCAATATTTGCTTTTGTCCAATTTAAAAATTCATCTTCAATTTTTTGTTTCCGCATTTTTTCTAAATCAAATAAAATCATGCCTGAATTTATATATTGTGGGTTGCGTTTAATTTTGTTTTTGTCTGTGTCATTAACGCCAGCAATAATATAATTATCTATATTTTTATCAAATAATTCTTTTAAACTAGTGCAAACTACAAAATCACAATCAAAATAAATGATTTTATCCACTTGTGGCAACAAACTTGGCAGTTTTAATCTATAATAAGCAGGAAGTGAGATATAATAATGAGTTTTAACATTTTTATATTCGTTAAACAACTCTTCTTCTATAGCAACAAAAGTAATCTCACAAGCTTTTATATTTTTTAGCTCATTAAATTTTAGTTTTGTTTCTTCTAAAATCCCACCATCAAGAATATAAAAATTAAGTTCATCTTCTTGACTTGCGTTACTCAAAATTGATGCAATAACCACACCGGCATGTTTTGCATAATTTTCATCACAAGATAAGCAAACATTAATTTTATTCATTATAGTTCTGCCTTTTAACAATTAGTATCTTGCTAAATATTTGTCAATTTCCCATTTAGAAACGAAGGTTCTAAACGAATCCCATTCTTGACGTTTAGCTTGCAAAAACTCATTGAAAATATGCTCACCCAGTGCTTCTTTTACGACCATGCTTTTCTCCATATAGTTTAAAGCCTCATCTAATGAACCTGGGAGTGCGTCTATTTTTTGTTTTTTCTTTTCTCTTTCTGTTAAATGATAAATATTTGCTTCCACTGCTTCCGGTGGCTCAATTTTGTTTCTTAATCCAACAATACAAGCTTCAAGAATAGTAGCAAAAGCTAAATAAGGATTGCAAGATGGGTCAGGCGAGCGAAGTTCTACTCTTGTTGCATTTCCACGTTTTGCAGGAACGCGAAGAAGAGCACTTCTATTAGCCAGTGACCATGCTAAATAAACAGGGGCTTCATACCCAGGAACTAAGCGTTTGTAACTATTTACAGTTGGATTGCAAACAGCAGTTATCTCTTTCACGTGTTTAAGAAGTCCACCTATAGAATAAATTGCCTCATTTGACAATTGAGTATCCGTTTTCTTATCGTAGAAAGCATTTTTACCGTTTTTAGATAATGATAGGTTACAATGCATTCCAGAACCATTAATTCCATAAATTGGTTTAGGCATGAATGTTGCATGCAAACCGTATTTTGCCGCAATTGCTTTTACCACAACCCTAAAAGTCGCAACATTATCAGCAGTTGTTAAAATATCTGCATATTTAAATCCGATTTCATTTTGTCCGTCTGCACCTTCGTGGTGAGATGCCTCAATATCAAACCCCATTTTTTGCAAAGTTAAGACTATTTCTCCTCGAATATCTTCTGCAAAATCATCCGGTCCAACATCGTAATAACCCGCTTTGTCATGAGTTGTTGTAGTAATATTGCCATCTTTATCTTTTTCGAACAAGAAAAATTCACATTCAGGACCCACGTTCATTTCGTAGCCATATTTTTGAGCTTCCTTCATTATACGTTTTAAGTTACAACGTGGGCAGCCTTCAAACGGTGTTCCATCCGGATTATAAATATCGCAGATGAGTCTAGCAATTTTGTGTCCGGAATTTTCCTTCCAAGGGAGAACAACAAATGTATTTTTGTCAGGATAAAGAAACATATCTGATGTCTCAATACTTCTAAAACCTTTAATTGATGAACCATCAAGCATAATTTCATTTTCTAAAATTTTGTCAATATGGCAAGATGGGATTGCAACGTTTTTAACTTGTCCATTTATATCGACAAATTGCAACTTAATAAATGCAATATTTTCATCTTTAATTGATTTTTTTATATCTTCTGTTGTTATTTCTTTGCCTGATAGCGTTTTATGACAAAATTCGTTCATTTTTCCTCCTTTGGAATCTGGTTCAAATTATATTATATAAATTTTTTACGTTATTGAAAAAAACTTTATAAAACTTTAATATTATACAAATTTAAATATTACTTGAGTTTTAAAAGTTTTTTCAAATAAATCTTTTTTCTTTAACGCAGAAGAAATATCCGGTATTCTTTCTGGAATATTAGATGTCAAATAGATTGAAAAAACATCATTTTTCGCGTCATAGTCTGCTTTTAGGGTTTTAATTAATTGAATATGTGCTCGGTCTAAGCCATCACATATTCTTAATATTGCAGCTAGTCTCTTTACTAATTTTCTTTCTTTTTTATTTAATAGTGCATACTTTTTATGTTTTGTTTTATTTGGCAAACTTGCCCTATGATATCTAGCAATATGAGCGATTAATATTATTTCATTCTCATCAAAATCTGTGATTTTTTCATTGCAAATAATATTAAAAGAATGTTTATTATGATTTTTTGACTCAATATTGTAACCGATATCATGCAACAATGCCGCTGTTTCTAATAATTTTCTTGATTTTAATGGAAGCTTTTTTAACTTTTCATTAATTTCATCAAAAAGCATTAAAGAAAGTTTTTTTACTTCATAAATATGCGTAGTTTCTCTATAATATTTTTCTATATATTGCTCTACTGAAAGGCTACACATTTTTATTTCTCTTTCTTTTTTGTATTAAATATTTTATTGAACGCAAGAAATAGTCTTGATTAAAGTCATGTTTGCTTATAAACATATCCGTTCCGCATTGCTTTGCCTGAGTTTTGTATTCATCAGAATTTAAAGAAGAAATAAGCATGACAGGAATATGTGCTGTCATATCATAGTTTTTAATTTTTTCTGAAAACTCAAAGCCTGTCATATGAGGCATTTCAATGTCTGAAATAATCAGATCATAATTTTTATGGGTAATTCGTTCCAAACCTTCTACCGCATCATTTGCAACATCTACATTATATCCATTTGCGCAAAGAATATTCTTTAGCATAACTCGGGTTGTCATAAAGTCATCAACAACCAAAATATTACACAAAGATGTATCAAAAAACTCTTCGAGCAACTGTGTATTTTTTGCAGTAGACGATATCATCTTATAGTCATTTGTAATAATGGTTTTAAGAATTTCAGAAACATTCACAATTAAACAAATATCACCATTTACGAGCGTAGTTATACCTGAAATGTTTTTAAGCTTAAACAAAGGTGGAGCAAGTTCTTTATTCAAAATCTCTTGGTCTCCAACAAGTTCTTCTACTTCAAGCCCAATTATATTATTTTCTGCTTCTATTAATAAGACTGTTTTTTTATCTTTTATATCCGTACTTGGAGGGAATCCTAAAATTTTACTTAAATTAAAAATTGGTACCGATGTTTTTTGGTAAAGAATATTATCTTTTCCGTCTTTTAAATAAATATCTTCCTTGGACGCTTTAACAACAGCCTTAATCGTCGAAACAGGAATTGCAAACGATTGTTGATTTAATTTTACGATAAATGATTTTATTGTCGCCATTGTTACCGGCAACTCAATAACCAGTTTTGTCCCTTGTCCAATTATTGATTGAACTTTCACAATTCCATTGAGTTGCATAATTTTAGTTTGAACTATATCCAGCCCAACTCCTCTACCGGAAATATCCGTCACCGTTTCTTCCGTAGAAAATCCGGGCCAGAAAATTAAATTCATCAATTGCTCATCTGTCATTGATTTCATTTCGTCAAAAGTCAGCAAGCCCTTAGCGATTGCTTTTTGACGAATTTTTTCCAAATTAACACCTCTTCCATCATCATGAACCTCAATAATTATTTTGTTTTCATTATGTCTGGCATTAATATAGATTTTCCCTGTCGGTTCTTTTCCTGCGGCAAGTCTTTCATTTGGCAACTCTATTCCATGGTCAATAGCATTTCTTATTATATGAATAAGCGGTGTTTTTATTTCCTCAATAATTTTTTTATCTGCATTTGTTTCACTACCCGAGATAGATAGATTAATTTCTTTACCCTTTTCTTTTGCAATATCTCGCACCATTCTAGGTATCATGTGAAAAATCGTAGCAAGCGGTAGTAATCTTATATCTTTTACCATTTGCTCAAGTTTATTTACAACTAATGTTAACTTTGCATCATCTTCTTGCATGTGCTTATGTAAAGAATACACGGCTTTTATTTCTGCCAATAATCGGCTTTGGTTTTCATTCCAATACGACAAAAACTGTTTATTGAAATTCATAAATAGATTAAAATCGCCATCTTTTTCTACTTGAGCTATTTTTCTATCATAATATTTCATATATTTTTGTGATTTTGATGCAAATTCATGCAAATCAATAAGTCTATTATTTATTTCTTCTAATTCAAGTATATTTTTTTTGGTCTTAATTTTGGAAATAATAACTTCACCAATTTGATTAACAAGCTTATCCAATTTATTGGTATCTACTCGTAGCGTTTTTATTGCTGTAGATTCAAAAATTTGAAAAACTTCAGGCGTTTCTACTTTTAAAACTTTTTTAGGCTGCGCCTGCTGAAACGCAGCTTTTATAACCGGTTCATTAAAAATATACTCTTCTTGCTTTAAGTTAATCATTTGTTCCGTAATATCAAGACTTTGCAATAAAAGCCCAATATCTTCTTTATCAGAAAGCATATCTTCATTTATAAGTTTTTCAACTAAATGTATACTTTGTTTTAGTATATTTAGCATCTCTTCGTTTGGTCTAATATTTTGTTGTTTAATTTTATTTAAAATATCAATAATTTTTTCAAAAATTTTTACAATTGGAGTATTTTCATATTTTTTAATTTGGTTTGTTATTTCGTCAATTATAACATCGGCTAATTCACCTGATGTTTCTAAATTAGAAAATTTTTCCAATAAATCTTGAGCAAGAAATGTTGGCGCTGAATTAGGCTCCATTATCTCTCTTTTAGCATTTTCTTCATTATCATTTAGTTTTTTTTGCGCAAGTGAATAATAATCAAGTACACTAAAATTAGCTGAAGTAAAAATACTTGTTATAATTTCTACAACTTTATAAAATTTTTCTTTTAACTCTTTAATTTCTGTTTTGTTTAAGACTCCAGTATTTTTCGAAACAAATTCAAGTTTCAAAAAAATATTTTCAAGTTCTTCTTTTATTATTTCATTTTTAGAATTTTTAAAAATTGAAAGAAGGGATTCGATTGTATAACTCAAAGCTAAAATATGATTTATATCTGACTTTTCTTTATTTTTTTCAATTAAATAAAGTGTTTCTATAATATTGGCATTTACCGTATCACAGTCATCTTTAAGCTGCATTAAAAAACTCATGTCTTCATTAGTTATTGGCATATCTTTAAAAATAGAAGATGCAGCATTCTGCGATACTTGATTGGTTTGGGTCTCAGCTTTTTGTTGAGGAATTACGTCTATGATATCTTCTTCACTTTTTTGAGGTATTGTTATATCTGAAATAATTTTATTTAATAATTTTATAAATTTAGCATAATCATTCAGCTTAACTTCTTTCTTCGCTTTGACAGACAAGCTTATACTAAGATTTATAAAATCAATTGATTGATAAATCACATCAGTTATTTCTGAAGTAATAAAAATCTTTTCATCTCGGGCAAAGCCAAGAATATCTTCTATCTTATGCGCAATGGCCTGAATATCATTAAAACCAATCATTCTGGCCGCGCCTTTTAAACTATGTGCATCCCTAAAAAGCTCAACAATAATATTTTTATTTTGTGGTTTTTTCTCCAATTCAAGAATATTATTATTCAATCGATGAATAATTTCTTCACTTTCTTGATTAAATATACTTAGGATTTCATCAAATTCTTCTTGGGAAAATTCCATAAAAAACCTTTCTAGTCAGTGATTTTAGATTTAACAGAATCTGATAATGATGATAATAAGTACATTAACTCAATATTGTCATCAACTTTTACGATTGAATCTTTAGACAAGTCAATCAATGAGTTTATAATTGTTTCTGATGAATTTGCATAGTTTGTTTGCGTATTTATAGAATTTAAAATGTTTTCTTGTGTAGATGAAATCTCATTCATTATATCAATTAGTGAATTAATATTCTTATCAATATGATGAGCCAATTTAACACCTGTTTCAATTTCTTTTGTACCTTCTTCTGTAGCCATAACAGTAGAATTAGTCGACTGATGAATATTGTTAATTAATACAGAAATTTTAGCAGTAGCTTGCTTTGACTCATCTGCAAGTTTTCTTATTTCTCCAGCAACAACAGCAAAACCTTTTCCATGTTCACCTGCACGAGCAGCTTCAACAGCGGCATTTAATGCCAACATGTTTGTTTGTTCAGCAATATCCTCAACTACACCAATAGTTGATCCAATTTGTTGAATTTGCTCTGATAATTCTAATATCAATTCAGCAATAATTTGAATTTTTTGTTTTAGCATTAGCATTCTTTCAATATTTTTTTGAGCTGCTTCTTGTTCCTTACTTGAAAAACCTAATGACTCTTTTGTTTTATCACATACTTCTTGAATTTTAATTAAATTATTTTCGGACCCTATTTTTAATTTATTCAAAATATCTTTAATTTGAGTAGCTAATTCTGTTTGTTTTTCGATTATGTATTTTTGATTTTTAGTTTCGTCAATTGCTGATTTTATAGACTCTTTAACACCAGTAATATCGTTTTTTATATTAATCTTTAACGAATTTAAAATCCAATTCTCCGCAATAATTGAAGATGATATAAAAACAAATAACATCAAAACAAAAAAAGCGATACCTATGTTTGAAGATATAGTAAAATGCGGACTTGCATACATAAAAATGTAGAATGCCACAAACAAACATATCTGTAATGCATTTTTAAGTCTGATTTTTTGATCCAAATTTAAATTTAATTTATTATTTTTCATATCTTCTACCCTTTGTCCTACAAATATATTATATTTGTTATTTTAAACTTATATTTTAACAAATATATTGTATAATTCATATTATAACGTATTATCTTAATTTGTAGTAACATTCATTTAAAAAATACTCTTAATAGACGACAGGAAAATATATTTATGAACGATTTAGTTTTGGAAAGTACCAATAAAACAAATGAAAATTATTGTTTAATCTTTTCATTGGATGATAAACCGTACGGCATTAACGTTTCTAATGTTTTGGAAATTATCAAGGTTCCTAAAATAAATATTCCTCAAAAAATGCCTAAACATGTGTTAGGCGTAATAAGCTACAACAACATATCTATGAAAGTAGTTGATTTGTGTGGTTTATTACTGCAAAAACCTCATTCCTACGGAATTGATTCACAAGTAATAATTGTAAAAACAGAAGAATCATTTTTTGGAATAATTACTGATAAAGTTATTGATGTCAGAATGATTAGACCATCTCATATCAGACCTTTACCATATCAAAGTGAAAATAATTTGATACAATATTTATATAAGTTTAAAGAAATGTTTATTTCGATTGTTGATTTAAATTCTGTTCAAAATATTCTTCAACAATCACAATTATTAACAAATGATTTTGATATTTCTGAACAATTAGTATTTAATGAATCAGAATTAAAAGAACTTGAACGACGCCAGTATAATTTGATTAAAAAGTTTGATACAAATATAGATAAAGCATATTACGATCAAGAACAATATATTATTTTTGAATTAAATGAAAACTTATATTCTTTACCAATCAAACAAATAAAAGAAATCGTAAAATATAAAAATGTTTCCGTCGTTAAATTACCTGCAAAATATGATTATATAGACGGCATTTTTAATTTGAGAGGAGATTTTATTTCTGTTGTTAATTTCAAAAAATTTTTAAGTATTTCTAATTCCAATACTTTTGTAGATGGAAGCATGTTAATTGTTTTAGATATTAAAGAATTTAAAATAGCATTATTAGTTGACAAAATTATTGATATAGTAACAGTAATGTCCAGCCAACTTATAAATAAAGTTGATAGCAGATTTGAAGCTAACTATATTATAAGCGAACTTCATATAGATGATAAAATTGTTAGCGTTATTAATTTAAATAAACTATTAGCAGATGAACGCTTATACATTAAAGATTAATAAGGGAAAAACCCAAAAAATAAAAGAGATAAAACAGTAAACAAAATTGTCGCCATATTTATGTCTGCAAATTTTCCTGTGCAAAGTTTTAATGTTGTATAAATTATAAATGCCGTACAAATCCCTACTGCTAAATTTACAGTAAAACAAGTAAGTACTACCATTAAAAATGCAGGTACAAATTCTGTAAACTCATCCGCACTAAAGCCTTTATTATCTATTTCACTTGTTAGCAAAATACCGATATATACTAAAACAGACGCGCAAATATAATTAGGTATTACCGATAAAAATGGAATTAAAAATATTGATAATAAAAATAATATCCCCAAAGTTATAGGAACAAATCTTGTTTTTGCACCACTTTCAACAGCAAGAATGCTTTCAGGATATACACCGGAAGAAACACACCCTAATATTGGGGCAACACAAGAAGAAATTCCAGTTGCCAACATTGTTCCTTGATAGTCAGTTGCATCTTTATCACTAGTCTTGCTTAATGCTGAAACTGAAGTACCGGTCATATCGTTTAATAAAAATACGAAAAATGTTATTATCAACGTTAAATGACTTAAATTGAAAGTCCCTTTTAAGTCTAAATCAAAGAAAATATTTGAAAAATGAGGCATTGAAAACATTGGCATAGAAACCAAACCATTAAATGCGGCGATAAATAATGTTATTGCAATACCAAAAAGAACATTCATTCTGACATTTAATGCTCTCAATATTATTATAATAAGCAAACATAATCCACCCATCATTACCGGTAAAGAATTGAGCGTACCTAGTTTTAGCATTAAACTTCTTGATGATATTTCAACTATCCCCATTTCTAAAAGTCCAAGAATTGTTAAAAATAAACCTATAGAAATAGGCAATGCTGCTCTTATACAATTTGGAATATTATCAATTAAATATTTTTTTATATCAGATAATGCAATTATTAGTATTGCAACAGCCGCCCAAAAAGCACAACCTAATGCTTCTTTATAAGAATATCCCATTATCATAACGGCAGAATAAGCTAGAAATGAATTTTCACCGATATAAGGTGCAAAAACAAAAGGTTTTTTAGCAAAAACTGCACACATAAAACATCCAAACGCGCTGGCTAAACAAACTGCGAGAAATGCCGCATTATATGGAATGCCAATTCCTGATAATATGTTAGGAATTATTATAAGGACGTACGACATTGCAAAGTACACACTTATAACCGCGCTTAATTCTCCAAAAACTGATATATTTTTATTTCTTTTTCTCATTCTTCTATAATACCTTAAATTTCTTAATATTCAACTTGCATGATGTATTATTTTGTGATTTCATAGAATAACGATGTATGAAAATAATAAATTAAGGAGATAAAAATGCAAGTTATTCTTAAAAAAGATGTTCAAAATTTGGGCGAAGCAGGTGATGTAGTAAACGTTAAAGACGGATATGCAAGAAACCTTCTTATCCCACAAAACTTGGCTGAAGTAGCTACTAAAGGTGCTTTGGCTAACCGTGAAAAAAATATTGAAAGAATCAAAGCTAAACAAGAAAAAATGCACCAAGAAGCTGTTGCTTTGACAGAAAAAATCCAAGCTTTGGTTAAACTTGAATTAGCTGCTAGAGCTGGTGAAAGCGGAAAATTATTCGGTACAATCACTACTAAAAAATTGGCTGAAGAGCTTACTGCTAAATTAGGTATGGAAGTTGATAAAAAAGCTTTAACTCTAGACAAACCAATCAACAAAGTTGGCGAATACAACATGACAGTTAAATTAACTTCAAAAGTTAAAACAGAATTACCAATCGTAGTTGTTGCTTCTGAAGTTCTTAAAGAAGAAATCGCTGAAACAGTTGAATCAACTGAAGAAGTTGCTGAATAATTTAAAAGTTAAAATTTAAATTAAATTTATAAGAAGAGGACGAGTATTGAATTTGTCCTCTTTTTGTATTTATATATAAAGTATAGTTTTAATCGTGTTTATGTGCGAAACTTGGGGTATAATGAAAGTTCAACCTATTTTATCACAATATAATAAAAACGAATCAAAACAGTTGTCTTTTGGTAGACTGCTGACGCAAAATGAAATGGAAGAATACAAATCAACTTTAAAAGAGGCGAAAGCAGCAGTCGGGAATGATGGAAAATCAGTCTTTATTGTTCATGATGCTTGTCTTCCACAAAATACAGATATGAATACCGGAGTTGGCAACCTTTCTACTAAAAAATCCTTACAATTTTTTGATTTTATAAAGAATTACTTAGGTGTTAATTCAGTGGAAATTTTGCCGGCTGGAGAATGTGTGCCATACCAAAAAGGAAAATTTTTCTGCGCATATCATTCTTCTGCTTTTTCCCTAAGCCCACATCAAATAAATTTAGAACTTTTAACAACGCCTGAATATTCATCCTTAATTACTCAAGATGATATTAAAACAGTTGTTGATGCTAACACTATGCCTAAAAAAGAGTCTCTGGCTAATTTTGAAAACGTTGTTAATGACGATAGTTCTTTTGATAAAATAATAAAAAAAGCATTTGACAGTTTTAGACAAAAAAAAGATTTAAATTTGTCGAAAGAATTTGAAGAATATAAATTGGCAAATGAAGATTGGTTAAAACCTAAAGCAATGTTTAAGGTTTTAAAGCAAAAAAACGGGACAGATAGATGGCGAAACTGGCCTCAAGAAGATAGAGAGTTGTTGGTTGATATTGATGATGCTAAGAAAGCAAGAATAAGTCAATTATTAGCTGATAATAGTGAGGAATTGGAATATTATTCTTTTAAACAATTTTTGGCAGATAAACATTTAGCTTATTCAAAAAAATCTTTAAATGAAAGAGGACTAAAACTAATTGGCGACTGCTTAATTGGGTTTTCAGAAGATGAAGTATGGGCAAATCAAAAAGCGTTTAACCTTGATTATTCCGTTGGCTGGGGATTGCCATCTTTAGACTATGAAACTATTACTCAAGAAGGAAGTCCTGCTGAAAAGTTATTGAAACGCAAGGTTCAATTGTTTGCACAGAGATATGATTCCATCCGTTTTGATGTTTCTTGGGCATATATTGAGCCTAAGTTGTCACCACTCGATTGGAAAAACGGTTCTAAATATTCCCAAAACACAGACTTTGGTTCTATGATTTTAGATAGAATAGATAAATACGTAAAAGAAATCAAAGGAAAAGATTTTGATACAAAAGAATTAATCCATGAATTTGATGCAGCCCCCGAAGATTTTAGAATGCTAGAAGAGTCTGCTAGCAGACAAAGTTGGCGCGCCCCAATGATGGAAAGAACTAAGGCGCTGGGAACAACGTACATGAGCAGTTCTTGGGGAAATAATCAACATTTTTTAGCACTAAACAAAGGTGCGCCTAATTTTCTCTTGGGTGCAGGAAACCATGACCCACAACCTTTAAGACAAATCGCTTATGACGTACCAGATATTTATGGTGATACTTATAAAACCCCACAGGTAGAATATTTGTCAAAATTATTTAATGTTGATAAAAAATTCTTAGATAATCCTACTGAGTTTATAAAAGCCAAATTCGCAGAAATTTTTACTGCTAAAAATAATCAATACTTTTATATAGATGTCTTTGGCAGAGAAGAAAGATTTGATTCACAAATTAGAAATTCTTCAGAAAATTATCGCTATAAAATACCTGAAAATTTTGAAGCAGCGTATATTAAAGAGGTAGAACAAGGACACGCCCTAAATCCTATGGATGCACTGGAAAAAGTATTCAAATTAAAAGGTTTAGACAAAACCAAGTCAACACTTTATGCGCAAATAGTAAAATTTAGAGATATTTTGCAAACACCGGATGTTAAAGCTATTTCAAACATTAATACCAAAATCCCTCTTGCAGGAACAATTATTGGCGTGATTACAGCAACCGCAGGTGTAATTGGGTATTATTTTATTGATAAAAAGGGTGAAAATAAGGATTAAAATCTTTTGTCTTTTTTTAAATAACTATCCGGATGATTCGAATTTGAAAGTATTATCTCGTAATACTCATTTTTGTCGATGTTTATGCCCATGTTCTTTATGCCTAAATTAGACATTTTTTTCTTTTTCTTTTTATTTTTGGATTGTTCATTATTCGCCATAGTTATTTAATTTTAATAGAATTTAAGAAAATTTACAATATTTTTTAATTTACCTTTATTAAGTATTGTGCTATTCTACTTTTAATAGAATTAATTAGGAGTGAATATGAAAAAGTTTATTATAACATTAGCTTGTATGGTTGCTTTTTGCGGTAATGTTTTGGCAAATGACAATATTGAATTTATAAAGACATTTTCAGCTAATAACAATACTCAAAATAAAGTTTGGATAGGAACATTCCAGCTTGTGTGGAATGATTTTGTAAATGATATTTTAAAAGCTCCGGTAAGATTTGTTTCCGGCAGTCAAAAAGAAGCAAAATTATTAAACAAACAAGAATTTACACAAGAAATGCTTTCAGATAACTCATACTACAAAACTTATGGAAAAACTTCATTGGCATTAAAAGGTGAAATTGAAAATGCTATAATGGAGAAATTTGGTGAAAAAAGTGAGATTTTAGATAAAATTGA
Source organism: Candidatus Gastranaerophilaceae bacterium (assembly GCA_045635965.1). Taxonomy (GTDB): domain Bacteria; phylum Cyanobacteriota; class Vampirovibrionia; order Gastranaerophilales; family Gastranaerophilaceae; genus RGIG2134. The sequence goes on along the minus strand of JAZTWQ010000002.1, from coordinate 37,337 downwards.
TTGGACAAAATCAAACGGCGCATATTTTTTGTATGTAATGCTAAAAAAAGATTTTGAGTTTTTACAAAAATTCAATCAACTAGCAGTTGGAAAGTTTGGTGTAAATAATTACGAAACAAAATACTTTGGGATAAATGAAACTTCAAGAAATCAATTATATAAAAATGTGAGGGTTTTATTTTTCAACAACACCGAAGATTTTGCAGTTGAACTAAGAACTCAAAGCAATGATATTGTTATGTTATATAGAACAGATAAAAATAAATCATTTAATTCTCTGTACAAAGATATGAATAAAAAAGCTTCTAAATATAAAGGAAGTAATAGCTTTGTAGTTGGTGATAAAATTAAAATTCCTTATATTTCATTCAAAAAAGATATAAATTTTGATGATTTATGTGGTCGTGAAATTAAAGGAAAAGAACGTTTATATTTTGAAAAAGCTCTGCAAACGGTTGATTTTGACATGAATGAGCAAGGTGTAAAATTGAAAAGCGAAGCGGCTTTGGATGTTAGTTTGATGTCATTTATGCCACCAAAAGTTGAAAAAGGCAGAGAAATGTTTTTTGATGATACGTTTGTAATTTTCTTGAAAGAAACAGATAAATCAAAACCCTATTTCGCGGCTAGAATTAATGATTTAGAGTTGTTTAATAATAAATAAGATGGAAGTACTCAATGAGTAGTGATGAACTTTATAAAAAATATTTAATTTTGTGACAGAGAATACCCCTTTTTGATGATGTCTTTTGGTTGCCGCTTTATAAAGGACAACTTATTAATGAGGTGAAACAATTAGCTTTTGAGAAATCCGGTTTCACGAAAAAAGAGTTTAATCAAGTCCTTAATTATGCAAAATATAATATTTTGTGTAAATCAGATTCTCAAGATTTTTTAAGGCAAATAAATAACCCTGAAAATATAATAAAAAGCATAAGCAAAATCAGCGTTTAAGTGAATTTTCTCCAAGTTTTTTCAATGAATATTGGACAGAAATAAAACAAAATGATCTAATGAAGTTGTTGAAAATAACAGGAAAGCCTGTTCTCCCTGTAAATCCTTTAAGCTTTTTTCAATTGAAAGCTTAAAAACTTTAGTTTTTACCGTAATTCTTTCTTTTATTGGTTTGTTAGAAGTTTTATTTGCGTTGTATCTTTATCTTTCAGTAAGATTTGGTTTAACTTTTCTACCCTTATATAATGAGTTTTATCTACAAGATTTAATTATACCGTTTAGCATCATGAACACTACAATTTTTGTCGTGCTTTTACAAACTGGTCTTGCTATTCGCAAATCGAAGCATTCGTCCAGAGCCGCATATCTTGCCCCCCGCAATCATTGGTGGAAAAAATTAAGATTTTATCATCCATTTTTTGGGACTCTTATATATAAATTTATTTTTATACTTGGGTTTATTGTATTTATGCTTCCTGTTTGTTTGTTATTGCTATGTTTTGTTCAGGGGTTTTGTTATTTGGTTTTTATATTTTTTAATTCGATATAACTTCGTTTTTAGTATTTGCTTTTTTAATTGTAAGTGTGTTTTTGTTAAATTCAAGTTCTGCATTGTCTTGTTCGGGGTTGATTTCAAGCATTTCAAACATTGTCTTTGTGAATAGCATTGCCCAACTATTTCCTATTTTGATAAATTTCTTTTGCATAATTTACTCCTTGTTATAACGAAGACTTTACAATGTTTAAACATTGTTGTATATTATACAATGTTTAAACGCTGTATAAACAAAGGGATGGGTATGACAAACGAAGAAAAATTCAAGAAAATATGTAAGTTGTTGGGGCAACAAATAAAAAATATAAGATTATTTAAAAATATTTCATTAAATGAAGTATCTCAAAAAACTGGAATTAGAGTTTCGTATTTGAAAAAAATTGAAGATGGATTTGCGTATGGGGTTTTATTAAACACGCATTTAGTAAAAATATCTAAAGCCTTGGATGTTAAATTAAGTAAGTTTTTTGAATTTGAGGAAGAATAAATTGTATTTTTAATTATCCTCAAAAACCATTTGTTGCAATTCAATTTCATCTATTGCACAGAGAGCTTTTTGCAAAATTGGTACAATTTGCGCATTAATAATTTCTAATAAAATTATTCCACTTTCTTTACAAACATTATTTTTTACATCATGTAAACCAATCCTTGTTTTGATATAACAGCCAAAATCACTTAGAATATCCTGTAATTGAGGGGATGCGTTTAAACGATTATTTAATTTTATTCCGATAATTGTTGTCATAAATCCTCCTTATTAACGCGGGCATGAAATTGCCATCATGCCCGCATTTAAAAACTAATCAATTTCAAGTTTTTTTGTTTCACTTTTTTCTATTTTTGTTTTAGGCGCAGTTATGCACAAGATTCCGTGTTCTAACTTTGCCTTTGTTTCATCCAGATTAATTTCTTCAGGGAAATAAATTACGCGTGAAAAATCCCCATACTTAAATTCTGATTTTCTGTAAGATTTGGTATCTTCTTGATTTTCTTCATGTTTTTTTGCGGTTATGCAAACATGATTTTTATCAATATCTATTTCTAAATCTTCCTTTTTTACCCCCGGAAGTTCCGCTTTTATCTTGTAGATGTTGTCTTTTTCGTGAATTTCAACAGGCATAGCATATTTATCCATTTCACCTGAAAAAATAAATTCAGGAAATAAGCTATCAAAGTTTTTGTTGAGAATAGAATTAATTTCATCATTGATGGTTTTTATAAAACTATCAGGGGTCTTTTTTATTAGATATTTCATATAATTACACTCCTTTCAAGCATGTTCTATAGTTATGCTAAAGCAAAAAATTAGCACTTACATTGCCTGTAAGTGCCATTTTTATAGTTAATGAAGATTCAATTTAAAAGATTAGTTCTCTATGTGGATTAGTCGTATTTGCCTAGATTTATTTATCTATAGCTTCTAGCTGTTTTTTCTTTAAGTTATGTATTACTGCATCCACCAATAATTCGTACGATGCCGAATTTTGAATTGATGGGCCAAACTCTTTAACAAGAGTATCTTTAACCATCGCCTCTAAAGAGTCGTTATCTGCATTTGGAGCTTTTGGCTCGTCATTACAAATCATATCAATATAATTTGAATTAATTTTGTAATCTTGCATTTGTGAAAACATCAACCATTTAAAGCGAGGTTTAACAGCTTTGAGAGATTTTACTAATTTTAAATCTTTTAAATTGAACATAACTTTGTACCTTCTTTCAGTATCAAACTTTTAACTATTTGTGTCTTTCTAAAGACATGTGAAAAAAATTTTTTTACTATTTTTTATTAGTTTGTTTACAAATATTTACTTTAAAATAATAGCATATTTTTTCAAAAAGATATACACCTAATTTAAAGATTTTTTATTTAAAGAATAGATATTCAAGCCACGACAATAAATTAATTTATTTAAATTATTGTAAAATTATTTGAAAAAGTAGATAATATCAGTAAAAACAGTTTAAATATGCAAAATTTTTCACCGTTAGGCAATTTAATAAATTCTTTTTTGAAGCATCAGGCAAATAAAGCGGCTTCAAATATTGTTGTAGGAGGAAATCCACTTCTAAATACGATACAAAACACTCAAAAACCTCAAACAACTCAAATTAAAACAAATAGCAGCCAACAAACAAATTTTAATACAAAATTTGAAATGGCACAGATGGAAAACACAGAACGCGCCGTACTGGTCAAAGAATTGTTGAGTTTACCAAAGGATTTTCAAACTTTATTGCAAACAATGCAAAATACAAAACCGCAAGCTCAAGGGAAACAGTCGCAAAACATGCAAAACATTAATGTTTCACAACTTATGGAATTAATGCAAACAAATGGTAAAGAAGCATTATCAAAATTAATGCAACTTACAAGTATGCTTAATAAGATGGGAAATATTGATACAAAACAATTACAAGAATTACAGTTTATTATTAATGTTTGCATGCCTAACCCTAACATGACTAATATTCAATTTATGAAAAATCTTATTTTGCTTTATTTGCCTTGGCTACCAATTGGAGAAAATAATAATTTTGATATTGATTTTACAAATAGTAATGAAGAAGAAAATTCAGCCGATGGTGCAGATGATACAATAACAATCCTCATTCAAACGGAAAATTATGGTAATATCAAAGTTTTATTAGTTTTAGAATCTACTAATAAAGTTAATATTGTAATTAACTGCGCAAAGATTTTTCCAAAAGATTTGTTGTTATCAAGACTAAAAGAAAATTCTCAAGAATATAAACTAGAAACCCAAATGACAGTAAACGAACAGCAAACAGTTGAAAAAAGCGAGCTTGATAAAACAAAAAAGGTTCACATGAGTGGGGCATCTGTTTTAAATCCATATATTTTATTAATGGCGCATGCTATAATTAGAAATGTAATTGATATTGATAAAAATCAGTCGTTAGTAAATGTGAGAAGGCAAAATGCTCAAAAATAGGAAAAAAATATTATTAGGTTTGTTTGTGTTTTTGATAACTTTGCCCGTTTTTGCTCAAAATAATTTCGAGCAAGGGAAAAAAGAATATTACAAAAAAAATTATTTTGAGGCTCAAAAATTATTCTTAAAAGAGTTGCAACAAAATTCCGAAAATTATCCTTGTCGCTACTTTTTAGCTCATACTTACGTTCATACCGGAAATATTAACAGAGCAAAAGAGGAATATAGCAAAATTATTACATTTTCTACAGTTCCATCTATACAAAAATTAGCAATGCAATCTTTGTATAACTTAAACACCGTTGAGTCGACAAAAAAATCTCCAATTATCCATAATTCCGGCGACGACTATTATGCGTATATAAAATTACAAGGTCATTATGTTAAATGGAAAACATTTCCCATAAATGTTTACGTTTCTCCCAGTGACAAATCTGTAGTAATTAAAAACGCATTTATGCAATGGGAAAAAGCTACCAGTAAATTGGTTTCATTTAACTTTGTAGGAACGGCTGAAACCGCACAAATAACAGTGGAAACAGTTGATAAATTATCCATTCCTTACACTGCAGGTTATGAGGCGGGTTTAGCGAGTGTCAATGCTAAAAATAATGTTATTTATAAATCCCATATTGATATTTTAAGGGTAAATCCTAATACAAAAGAACCATTCAATGATGATTTTGTGCTTACAACAACAATGCATGAAATCGGGCATGCTATAGGACTTCAAGGACATAGTCCGGATGAAAATGATTTGATGGCTGCGGTTAATAAAAAAGGCGCTAAAAATATAACAAAAAGAGATTTAAATACAGTAAAAAGATTGTATGGAAAGTTATGATAGATAAAATTGTTGAAAACTTAAAAAATGATAACACACCAAGAACTGATTTTGTTAATTTAATGGAAAAATTTAATGACCCGTTTTTGGTTTTAATTGGTTGTATTTTAAGCCTACGCACAAATGATAAGACAACTTACCCCGCTACTTTGAGAATGCTTGAGCTTGGAAAAACCCCGCATGACTTTTTGTCTGTTTCTCAAGAAGATTTGGAAAAAGCAATTTATCCTGTTGGATTTTATAAGAACAAAGCTAAACAAATTTTGGATATTGCAAAAGAGTTGATTGAAAAATATGATGGCAAAGTTCCAGAAGATATAGAAGAATTAACAAAGTTTAAAGGCGTTGGAAGAAAAACAGCCAATTTAGTTGTCGCAAAAGGTTTTAACAAACCGGCAATTTGTGTAGATGTACATGTGCATAGAATTTGTAATCGATGGGGATATGTGAAAACTAAAGAACCAGACGAAACAGAAATGGCTTTACGCGCAAAATTACCAATTAAATATTGGATGGATTTCAATACTTTGCTTGTAACCCACGGACAAAATATCTGCAAACCTCAAAAACCCAAATGCACAGAATGTTCAGTAAGTCCATATTGTAAAAAGGTCATCTAATATGAAAAAAATACTTGTAGTAGACGATATGCGCCAATGGAGGAGTTATCATAAAAGCGCACTTAATCTTGTTTTAAGTGATATAGATTTTGAATTAGTTTTAGCAAACAGTGCAACTGAAGCATACAAAATTGTTTTAAGTAATATAGAAAACCCGTTTGATTTGATTATTTCAGATTTGCAAATGGAAGAAGATTATGAGCCGGAATATGCTGGAGAATGGTTTGTTAGAAATGTTCAAGCTTTAAATAATTATGCGACAGTACCGAAAATAATAGTTTCTGCCGCACCAAATATTCGCCATATAGCTGAAATTTTAGGAGTAGATTATTTGCCTAAGCCAACATTAATTCATAACCCACTTACCTATGAACTAAGAATAAAAGAAAGATTGGGGCTTTGATAGTTTTTTGCATAAACTGAAAAACAAGCATTTTAATACAAATTTTTGCTTTAATCCTTTTCACAAGCAAGCCAGACTATTGAGTTTGGTCTGTTTTCGTTTGCAACTAACGCCATTTCTGGTGAAATCGTGCCAGCGCATATAGTGTTTCCTTCGTCTCTGTTTGGGCAAGTTAAGCTGTTAAGGTCCATTCCATTCATGCCATCATTTGTGTATGTAATTCGTCCAGAATATGCGACACCACGATATGTTCCAACATTTGCTCCAATTGCGGCATTTGTTCCTGCAGGAGTGAAACGGTGGTTACGGTATAAATGTCCGTTGTATTCTTCAATTTGCGATGAAACGTGTTTGTGTTTGTGTACCATTTGCTCTTTTGTTGTGCCTATTTCAGGGTCGTTTTCAAGAGCAATTCTAGGGTAAAAGCCACTTAAAGAGTTTCCGGCATTATCTACAACCGGACTCCAATCATCTGGACAGGTAGTTAGATTAAAAAACGCGATTGTACCGGCAGGAATGCCAGTGTCCATATTTTCCATTTCGTTTCTAAGGTTTCTAATTTCAGTTTGCAAAAGTTCTAGTCTTTGGTTAATAACATCTGTTTGAACATTGATTAAGTTGTTATGTTTCAATTGCTTTGTAAGCATAGGAGCAGAGAACCCTAAAATAATAGTTCCGATTAGTAATGCAATCATCGCTTCTGCTACAGAAAAAGCCGTTTGTTTTTTGAGCGAAACAGTTCCGCTTAAGAGAGCCCCTCCCTACAGTGGTGCGGGTTTTCGCCGTTTTAATTGTCATGTTATTTTCTCCTGTTTGTTGTCCGTTTTTAAAAAATATCAATTTTCGTGATTATTAACACTCCTGATTTTAAATGATTTGAAAAATAGGCAATTTAACTTTTTCTCTTTACCAAATTTAACATTATTCTATGGAGTTTTGTAAAATTTTCATGTTTGTGTTAGGGTCTTAGTATAGAATGTATAATAGTATAAAAAATCCTAGGCTAGAAAGGAAATAGAAAATTGAAAACTTATGAATTATTAGCAATAATTAAACCTACTATGGATCAAGAAGAAGTAGATAAAGTTATTGAAAAAATCGAAGAAACTGTAAAAGGATACAACGGTAATGTTGTTTCTACAGATAAAATGGGCAGAAAAAGACTTGCTTTTGAAGTTGAAAGCTTCAGAGATGGTTTCTTTGTAGCTCAAAAATTACAAATCCCAGCAGACAAAGTTGTTGATTTCAAAAGAAATTTAAAACTTAATGAAAATGTTATCAGAACAATGTTTGTTGAAGCTTCAAAAGTTAGCGCATAGTTAAATTAAGGAAAAACAAATGTCTTTAGCTAGAGCAACCCTTTCAGGAACAGTTTACAGAGCACCGGAAAAAAGATTTACATCAAATAACGTGCCAATCACCGCGTTCACCATTGATATTAATCCAGATGATGAAACATTGATTCGCGTTATAGCATTTGGAAATCTTGCTGACACTATGGTTAATTCTATTAGCAAAGGTGATGTAGTGGTGGTTGAAGGTACACTCCAAAACAACACCGTGAAAGCGGAAGATGGAAGCGAAAAAAGAATAGTTGAAATTTCAGCATCATCGTTTGAAAAAATTAGTGGCAGCTCAAATTCAACTTCAAAATCATCTTCTTCAAATTTTGGTGAAGATGAGCAAATAGTTAAGTTTGGCGCGGATGAATTTTCTGACAGCTTAATCGGCGAAGATGAAATACCGTTCTAAACATTAAATTTGTACATAAATAAATTAAGGAAATAAAAAATGGCAAGAGAAGTAAAAGACTCCAAAAAACGTAAAAATTGTAACTTCTGCGCTGATCACGTTGAAGTTATTGATTACAAAGATGTTCAAAAAATCAGAAGATATTTAACAGAAGCTGGTAAAATTCTTCCAAGAAGAATTACCGGTACTTGCGCTAAACACCAAAGAATGTTAGCTGCAGCTGTTAAAAAATCAAGAGAAGCATCTTTAATTAGTTACGTATTTGACTAATAAGTTATGTTAAATATTTAAAAAAGCAGGTTCATTTTTGAGCCTGTTTTTTTGTTTGCGTTATAATGTTATAAAGCGAGCTTTAAATTAAAGGAAATACGGATGGGACGAGTCGTAATAGATTCAGAAAAGTGTAAAGGGTGTTATTTGTGCGTGGATGTTTGTCCTAAAAAGATTTTAAAAAAAAGTAGTGGATATAACTCTAAAGGGATTTATCCTGTTGCATTTGAAGATGATAAAAAAGAATGTATTGGATGTGCAATGTGTGCAAAAAGGTGTCCTGATATTGCAATAGTTGAGGTATATAGATAATGCTCAAATCCGGAGAAAAAGTTTTATTAAAGGGTAATCATGCTATAGCAAAAGCGGCATTAAATGCCGGTTGTCAATGTTATTTTGGATACCCTATAACTCCTCAAAACGAAATTGGTGAGTTTTTAAGTGTAGAAATGCCAAAAATGGGGCGCTCTTTTTTGCAAGCTGAAAGTGAAGTTGCCGCAGTCAATATGTTGTTAGGTGCAGCAGCTACCGGCACAAGAGCGATGACGTCTTCTTCTTCGTTGGCAATAGCACTTATGCAAGAAGGATTGGCTTATATCGCCGCAGACAATGTACCGGCGGTTGTAATTTCTGTGATGCGCGCAGGTCCGGCATTGGGATATATTTTCCCATCTCAAGGCGACTACTTTCAAACTGTAAAAGGTGGCGGTAATGGTGATTATAAGACTGTGACATTAGCACCATCGAATGTTCAGGAGATGATTGATTATACTTATAAAGCGTTCCATTTGGCGCATAAGTATAGAACATTGGTGTTTTTGTTGGCGGATGGGCTTTTAGGGCAAATGATGGAACCAGCTGTTTTATATGATTACCCTTATGAAGATATTGATAATAGCTCTTGGGCTTTAGATGGAGCGAAAGGGCGTGCAGGCAGATGGATTGGTTCAATTAATAGGACCGAAGAAGGTTTGCAGCAAAATGTTTTGAAATTATTTGAAAAATATGATGTTATCAAACAAAATGAGGTTGAGTATGAAACAATGTATGCGGAAGATGCAGAATTGTTGATTACGGCTTTTGGAAGTGTTGCAAGAATTGCAAAAGCTGCTGTTAAAAAAGCTCGTGAGAATGGTATGAAAGTTGGGTTGTTTAGACCGATTACCCTATGGCCATTCCCTACAGAAGAGTTGGGTAAAATTTCTAAGGGCAAAAAATTAGTGCTAGATATTGAGATGAATATGGGGCAAATGGTTGAGGATGTAAAAATTGCGGTAAATGGTGAAGCAAAAGTTGATTTTTATGGTAGACCAGCAGGATATTATTTTACACCAGAAGAGCTTTATGAACAAATAGAAAAAACAATGGAGGGTTTAAAATAACATGGAAACCTTAGTATTTAAAAAACCCGAAAGAATAAAAGAAGATTGTAAAGTTACTTTTTGTCCAGGGTGCGATCATGGTTTGGCAATTAGAATAATTGCAGAGCTACTAGACGAAATGGGGTTGGCTGATAGAACAATTGTTGTTAGTTCAATTGGTTGTTCTGTGTTTTTGAATGATTATTATGATTTGGATATTGTAGAAGCTCCTCATGGTAGAGCTTTGGCTGTTGCAACTGGCGTTAAGAGGGCAAAACCTGATAAGTTTGTTTTTACATATCAAGGTGATGGTGATTTTGCATCTATTGGGTTGGGTGAGAGTATGCATGCTTTGTCTCGTGGAGAAAAAGTAACTGCAATATGTATAAATAATACAAATTATGGTATGACTGGTGGACAAATGGCTCCGACGACTATTTTGGGTCAAAAAACCACAACTACGGTTAACGGTAGAGATGCAAATGTTCAAGGTTTTCCTATAAAAATATGTGAAATGGCTTCAACTTGTGAAGGTGCGGCCTTTGTTGCAAGATGTTCATTAGATAGTTCAAAAGAAATTGAAAATACAAAAAGAATGATAAGAAAAGCTTTTCAAGCTCAAATTGATGGAAAAGGTGCATCGTTGGTGGAAATTCTTTCTATTTGTCCTACAAACTGGAGAATGACTCCTCAAGAATCGCATGAGCGAGTTCGTCGTGAGGTGTATCCTGTGTTCCCACTTGGCGTTTATAAAGAAAAGATAAGTGAGTAGGTGAGTATGACTTTTTTTAAAGAAGCAAGTATTATAATATCTGGTTTTGGCGGACAAGGCGTATTGTTTATTGGTACTGCGATTTCCAATTGCGCAATGAATGAGGATAGATATGTTACTTGGATGCCTTCGTATGGGGCTGAAATGCGTGGTGGTACTGCTAATTGTACGGTTGTTATTGCTCAAGAAGAAGTTTCTTCTCCATATCAACAAAATCCAGATTATGTAATTGCATTAAATTCTCAATCGGTTGAAAAGTTTGAAAGGAAGGTTAAATCCGGCGGAACATTGGTTATTAACTCTTCTTTGTATAATGGTGTAGAAAATCGTAAAGATATTAATTATTTGTATGTACCAGCAAATGAGCTTGCGACACAAATTGGAGAGATAAAGTGCGCAAATGTTGTTATGTTGAGTGCGTTTATAGAAAAAACTAAAATTGTAAAATTAGAAAGTCTTAAAGCTGTGGTAAGAAAAGTTTTTTCAGCGTCAAAAGTTAATCTTTTGGAATTGAATGAAAAAGCGATAGAAAAAGGCGCTGAGTATATGAAATTAGCTGTTGCAAAGTGTTAGTTTAGGGTGAAAAATGGAAAAGAATGGAAGATTATATGTTGTAGCTGGTTCATCAGGCGTGGGAAAAGGAACAGTTTTAAAACGTTTCTTTGAGAATAATCCTCAAGTAAAATTTTCTGTTTCTTGCACAACTCGTTCTCCTCGTCCAGGGGAAGTTGATGGGGTTAATTATTTTTTTATTACAAAAGAAGAATTTGAATTGGCAATAGAAAATGGTGATTTTTTAGAGTGGGCACAGTTTTCAGGAAATTATTATGGAACAAAAGCTTCTTTTGTTAAAAAAACATTGGAAGAAGGTAATGATTTGGTCTTAGAAATTGAGACGCAAGGAGCGCTTCAGGTTATGGAAAAATTCCCTGAAGCTCAGTATATTTTTATTTTGCCTCCATCTTTAGAAGATTTAGAGTCACGATTAAGAGGTCGTGGAACTGAGAGTGAAGAGGCAATTCAAAAAAGACTTGCGGCTGTTAAATCAGAGTTGGAAATTTCTAAGAGATTTACTCATCGTATAATAAATGATAATATTGATATTGCCGTTGAAGAATTGCAAAAGATTTTTGACAGGAAATAATTATGTTTAGAAATAAAAATATTTTAATTGGGATTACAGGCGGAATAGCTGCTTATAAGATACTTGAACTTATTAGGCTTTATAAAAAAAATAATGCCAACGTAAAAGTTATAATGACAGAAAATGCTACAAATTTTGTAACTCCTTTAACTGTTCGTACGTTGTCTAATAATCCCGTTTATATAAAACAATTTGAAGAAGAAAATTTATTTCCTGAACATGTTTCTTTGGGAACTTGGGCAGATATTTTTGTTATAGCACCTGCGAGCGCAAATACTATTGGAAAAATTGCTAATGGAATTTGTGATAATTTATTGACTTCAATTGCGTGTGCTTTTTCAAAACCAGTACTAATTGCCCCTGCGATGAATTGTGAAATGTGGAACAATCCTTTTGTTCAAGAAAACATTAAAAAACTTGAAAATAACGGATATCAAATTATTGCACCAGAATCAGGTTTTTTAGCGTGTGGAACGTCTGGGATTGGCAGACTTTGCGCTATTGAAAAAATTTGCGCATCAACTTATGAGGCGATAAAATCTAAAAATACAATTTTGAATGGTAAAAAAATTGTTATAACTGCCGGTGGCACACGTGAAAATATTGATCCTGTAAGGTATATCGGAAATCATTCGTCCGGCAAAATGGGCGTTGCATTAGCGGATGAGGCTTACGCACTAGGCGCCGACGTTGTTTTAATTAATACTTTTAATCATAAAGCTGATTATAAAACGATTAATGTTTCAAGTGCCATAGAAATGCAAGAAGTTGTTCTACAAGAAAAAGAGAATGCGGATTGCATTATCATGGCTGCTGCGGTTGCAGATTTCAGAGTGAAAGAAGCAAAAGAACAAAAAATTAAAAAAGAAAATGGCGTTGAAAATTTAACTATAGAATTGGTTAAAAATCCTGATATTTTGAGTGAAATTTGTGCAACAAAAAAACCAGCACAAGTAACTATTGGTTTTTGTGCTGAGAGCGAAAACTTAATCGAAAATGCAAAAATAAAAATTCAGAAAAAACAATGTGATTTTCTTGTTGCAAATGATATCTCTAGAAAAGATATTGGTTTCTCTAGTAATGAAAACGAAGTTTATATTCTAGATAAAGAGTTAAATATTAAAAAAATAGATAAAGCATCAAAGAATATAATTGCTCAAAAGATTTTGGAGTTTGTATATGACAAAAATTAGTGAAATTATAGAAAAAATAGAAAAGATTGCCCCACTTGCTTCTCAAGAGGACTGGGACAATTCAGGTTGGCAGATTAATTTGGGGATAAAAAACACTAAAAATATTCTTGTTACTTTGAACGTAACGGAAGATACTGTAAGGCAAGCTATTAGCCAAAATTGTGATTTGATTATTTCTCATCATCCAATGATTTTCAAACCATTATCTTGTATAAAAAATAAAGAGATAATTTCTGCTATACAAAATAAAATCCAAGTTTATAGTACACATACAAACTTTGACAAATCTTCTATAGGAACAACTCAAACACTTATAGATGTTTTTAAAAAGCCCATGGAACTTCGCACAATAAAATCATTGAATGACTTTGTTAAAATAGCTACTTTAAAAACACCATTAAGCTCAGAAGATTTTTTAAATAAAATCAAAACCGTTTTAAATTTAGATTATATTAAAGTTTCAAATCCTTGCAATGAGATAAAAACAGTTGCTTTTTGTGCAGGAGCAGGTGCTGATTTTTCATATGAGGTTAAATATAAAAATATTGATTGTTTTATAACTGGCGACGTTAAATATCATCAAGCATTAGACGCCGGTATGATAGTTGATATTGGGCATTTTGAAAGTGAAGTTATTGCGCTTCATTCTTTAAAAAAATTATTTGAAAATCTTAATGTTAATGTGATTTTGAGTAAAGAGGAGCCTATTTTTGAAATTGTTTAAAATAATTTTATTTTTAGCAATTTTTTTATTAGCAAGACCTACTTTTGCTTATCAGACAGTTGCCATGGATTTTATTGGAATATGGTATAAAATTAATTATGTTAACAATGAGCGTGATGCGATTGTTCAATACGTTCCACACGGTTATAATAGAGATAACTGGAATGAAAGTATTGTTTTTCATACATTTAAATGGTCAAAGGATAAAGAGATGTCAGCACCAGAACTGATGAACTCGTTATTAAATGACGTAAGAAAAAAAAATTCATCACTCAAAGTTGAATATATTCAAAGACAGCCTCAAGATATGATTGCGAGCTGGTGCGTAGAAAAAAATGATTTGATGCAAGAACATTGTGAGATTTTAAGAACCACACAATCCTTTGAAGGGGCTTTATCTATGCATTATTTAAACAAAAATCCAGAACATTTTAAATATATAAAACAAGATTGGTTAGAGAGAATAAGAAAAGCTAGAATTTACCAAAGCTACTTTAGACTGGACAGGATTTTAAATAAATCTATGACGTTTGAATTATAGAGCTTTTCTTTTTATTTATTCTTAATTTTTCTCCACAATCTTGATATATTTGAAATTTTAAACTAAAATTTCAGTATGGGTTTTAGGAGACTAATATGACACAAAAAACATTGATTTTAATAGATGGACATGCGTTAGCATTTAGAAGCTACTATGCATTAGAGCGAAGTGGAATGAAAACCACGTATAATCAACCAACTTTTGCTGTTTTTGGCTTTTTTAAAGCAATGTTTGATTTACTCAAAAACCCACAAATAAAACCTGATTGTATAGCCGTAACATTTGATGTAGGAAGAGAAACTTTTAGATTAAAAGAATATTCTGAATACAAGGCAAATAGAGAAAGTATGCCGGACGCGCTTAGAAGTCAAATACAATTAATCATAGAAGGGCTAAAAGCATTTAGCATTCCCATTTACACAAAAGAGGGCTACGAAGCCGACGATGTTATTGGAACCATTGCACGCGAAGCAAAAGAACTTGGACACAAAACAATAATTCTTACAGGAGACCAAGACTCATTTCAATTAATTGATAGAGCTGGATATATAAAAGTTTTAATTCCATCTAAAGGCGAGTTAAAAGAATATGATTGGAACGCTGTATACAAAAAATTACAAGTATACCCATTTCAAATAGTTGACTACAAAGCGCTTAGAGGAGATTCATCTGATAATATCCCGGGAATTAGAGGAATTGGAGAAAAAACAGCAGTAAAATTGCTTGATAGGTTTGAAAATTTAGAGCAAATTTTGGCTCATTCTGATGATATTAAAGAAAATTCTATAAGAACTAAAATTAAAGAAGGGGAGGAAATTGCGCGTTTAAGCCAATTTTTAGCCAGAATTAAAACAGATGTTGAAATTGGGTTTGATTTTGAACAAACTAAACTTGAAATGCCGGATATCGAAAAAGTAGGAGCATTTTTTCAACAAGTTCAATTTTTTAACTTTTTAAGAAATATAAAAGATATTTTAAAACCATTTTCTTCAGAAGAAAATAATGAGTCTATCTTAAGTTTGCCCACAGATGAGGATTTAGGTGCGCTTCAATCCGGTCAAATGCAATTAGGCTTATTTACACAAGAACAAAAACCACAATGTAATACAAATTTTAATTTTGAAAAAATTACACTTATAGATGAAGAAAATTTTGAAAAATTTGTTGAAGAATTAAAAACTCAAACATTATTTTCAATAGATACTGAAACAACAGGGATTGACCCTTTTGATGTAGATTTAGTTGGTATTGCAATTGCCTATAACCCGCAAATTGGTGCTGAGAATGGCAGGGTGAAAATAGATTGCAATAAAGAAAATATCACAAAAGCCTATTATATTCCTATTCTTCATCAAATTGGCGAACAATTAGAATTAGATTATGTCTTGGAAAAATTAAACCCAATTTTTGAGAATAAAAATATTGCCAAAACTATGCAAAACGGAAAATATGATATTAACGTCTTGCACAGACACGGAGCAAATTTAGATGGAATTATTTTTGACACGATGCTAGCAAGCTACGTTAAAGATTCTTCCCGTAAACATGGATTAAAAAACCAAGCCGGTGAACATTTAAATTATTTAATGAAAGAAATAGAAACCCTAATAGGTAAGGGGAAACATGCTCAAACAATGGACTTGGTTTTAATTAAAGATGCTGCAGATTATGCTTGTGATGATGCATTCGCAACATTGGAGCTGACACGTTTTTGGACAGAAAATTTAAATGATAAAGAAAAAGATTTACTCTATAATATTGAAATGCCATTACTTTATGTTCTTGTAGATATGGAATGTACCGGTGTTTCTGTTGATAAGGATTACTTGAAAGACCTATCAAAAGAGCTGGATGCTAGAATTTTAGTATTAGAAGAAAAAATTTATTCTATTGTAGGAGAAACATTTAATTTAAATTCGCCCAAACAGGTTGGTGATATTCTTTTTGATAAAATGCAATTAAAAGCAAAAGGTAAAACTAAAACCAGAACAGGTTATTCCACTAACGCCAAAGTTTTGGATGAGCTGGCAGAAGATCATGAAATTGTACGCTTAATTTTAGAACATAGGCACTATCATAAACTAAAATCAACATATATTGATAATTTACCACAACTGATTAATTTTAATGATGACAGAATCCATACAAGCTTTAACCAAGCAGCAACAACAACAGGAAGATTATCGTCTTCTAACCCGAATCTACAAAATATTCCTATTCGAACAGAAGTTGGTAATAGAATTAGAAAAGCATTTGTTCCAAGCAACAAAAATTCTTATGTTATCTTGTCAGCTGATTATTCACAAATTGAGTTAAGATTACTAGCACATTGCTCTAAAGATGATGAATTAATAGATGCTTTTTGTTCGGATGAAGACATTCACACCATAACAGCCTCAAAAGTTTTTGAAGTACCTGTAGAGGGTGTAGAAAAGGATATGAGACGCAAAGCTAAAGCCGTTAATTTTGGAATTATTTATGGACAATCTCGTTATGGCTTAGCAAAATCTTTAGGCATTTCTTCTGCCGCAGCTCAAATGTTTATTGACAAGTATTTTGCAACATATCCTAATGTTAAAAAATTTATGGAGGAGACAATCCATTTTGCTCATCAACACGGCTATGTTGAAACCATTTATGGCAGAAAACGTTATTTACAAGATGAATTAAATTCTTCTAATCATCAAATTAGAGAATTTGGTGAACGAGCTGCAATTAATGCACCAATGCAAGGTGCCGCTGCGGATTTAGTCAAATTAGCGATGATTGAGGTCCATAAACAATTAAAAGAACGGAATTTAAAATCAAAAATGGTTGTTCAAGTTCATGACGAACTGGTTTTAGAAGTAGAAAAAACAGAACTTGAAGAAGTTAAAGAAATTGTAACTAAAGCAATGGAAATGGGACAACCATTGTTAGTTCCATTAAAAATTGATATAGCGGTAAGCTCAAGCTGGATGGAGGTAGATGGTGAAGAATAAAAGCATTTATTCCTTACTATTTTTCCTTGGTGCAAGTTTAGTTTCAAACGCAAATACGCCAATAGTACAAAATACATCTCCAATTTCTCAACAGCAAGCTCTGCAACAAGCAAACATCATAAAAACACCGGTCACCCCTTCTTTAAAACCAGTTAACACCGCTACAACCACAACACAAATTCCTAAAACGGCAGTAAGTTTTGAAAGCTGTGTTAGAGCATATCAGACCAGCACAGATAATTTGTTTTTGTTGGCATTAGCCGCTATAAATGCAAGTGGATACAAAATTGATGAAATGCAATCAAGAACAGGATTAATTTCTTTTGACGCTGATGGCAAGTTTTTTTTAATTAGTGTTACAGAATTAGATGAAAATTCATCAATGCTAAAAATAACACCAATGAATAATAGTTACGTTTTTTCACCAGCAATTATTGAAAACATTTTTCATTATTTAACTAACAATGTGAAATAAATCTACTAATTTATCTCACAGATTGTATAAAACCTAAATAACTAAAAATTTTACATAAATCGTCTTTAAGCTATAATTTAATTATGTTTAATTATGATGTTATAGTAGTAGGCGCAGGACATGCCGGCTGTGAGGCGGCAGTTAGTGCTGCACGCCTTGGTCAAAAAGTTTTATTAACAACACTAAATATTGAAAATATAGCATTAATGCCTTGCAATCCGGCAATTGGTGGACCGGCTAAATCTTGTTTGGTTCGTGAAATTGACGCATTAGGCGGTGTTATGGGCGTTGTAACCGATGCTACATACATACAAATGAAAATGCTTAACCGCTCAAAAGGTCCTGCGGTTAGAGCATTACGTGCTCAATCAGATAAAAAGGAATATATGCGCTTTATGCGTCATCTAATTGAATCTGAACAAAATATCAGACTAAAGCAATGTATGGTTACTGGTTTATTAGTAGAAAATAATAAAGTTGTTGGTGTTGTTGATGAACTTGGTTTAGAATACAGGGCAAATGCAGTTATCTTGACTACGGGTACCTCTTTAGAAGGCAAAATCTGGATAGGCTTACAATCCATTCAAGCTGGCAGATTGGGTGAAGCGTCAGCAATCGGACTATCTGATAGTTTAAAAAAACACGGACTGGAAGTTAAAAAACTAAAAACAGGAACTCCAGCAAGAGTCGACAGTCGTACGATTGATTATGATAAAATGATTATTCAACCTGGGGACGATGAGCTTAATTTCTTCTCATTTTTGCCCAATAGACCAATCAGACCACAAATCCCATGCTATCTAACAAGGACAAACGAAAAAACGCACGAAGTAATTCGTCAAAACCTTGACAAATCACCAATGTATACCGGATTAATTCATGGGAAAGGTCCAAGATATTGCCCATCAATAGAAGATAAAATAGTAAGATTTGCGCAAAACCCTTCACATCATATTTTTATTGAACCGGAAGGAAAAGACACCTACGAAGTATATGTTCAAGGTTTTTCAACAAGCTTGCCCGCTATGGCACAAATTGATATGCTTAGAACGCTCCCTGGGCTTGAAAATGTCCACGTTATAAAACCTGCTTATGCAGTAGAATACGATTATATTCCTGCCGTTCAACTAAATCATACTTTAATGACAAAAAAAATTAAAGGATTGTTCTGTGCAGGACAAATTAACGGTACAAGCGGATACGAAGAAGCCGCAGCACAAGGTTTAATTGCCGGCATTAATGCATCTATGTATAACGATAACAAAGAAATGATAACACTTTCTCGTATGTCTTCTTATATTGGTACATTGATTGATGATTTAGTTACAAAAGATATTGATGAACCTTATCGAATGCTTACATCTCGCTCTGAATATCGTTTAATTTTAAGACAAGATAATGCAGATTTAAGACTTACTGAAATAGGGAAAAAAGTAGGATTAATAAGTGATTTAAGATATAAAATGTTTCTTGGCAAAAAAGATGCAATTGAAACAGAAATAGAAAGACTTAAATCCACTAAATTATCAGTAACAGAAAATGTTTTAGACGTTCTATCCAAATACAACGAAACTCTTGATAGAGGTAAAAAACTTGCGGAACTTATCAAACGTCCTAATTTAAATTATACAGCACTAAAAGAACTTAACCAAAAAACTAAAGAACTAAATTTGCCTAAAGAAATATACGAACAAGTAGAAATTGAACTAAAATATGATGGATATTTAAAACGTCAACAAGAACAAATTGACATTTCTGACAAATTAGAAAAAATTAAAATTCCAGAAGATATTGACTATAGAGCAATTGCACAGATTTCAACAGAAACAAAAGACAAATTAGAAAAAATTAAACCGGTAACACTGGCTCAAGCAGCAAGAATTGGCGGAGTTAAGCCTGCGGATATTTCTGTTTTAATGGTTATTTTAGAAACAAGAAAAGCGCCCAAACTTCAAAAATAAAATCATCCATTTGGTGTGCAGAAATTTTAAGAAAATAATGTATAATTTTATTGCGTAGTAGGAGTAATAATGCAACATATTACCGTAGAAGAACTAATTAATTATAAAATATTACCTTTTAACCTATATACAAAAGGGGATAAAGTTCTTTTTGCTGCCGGAGAAATTCTCACTCCGGGGAAATTTTTGCGCCTAAGACACGTAGATGTACTATATCGTAAACTTGGAGAGGCTGAATACGTTCCACCACAAGAAAAAGAAGAAACAGAAAAGCCACAAGAAATAATCCAAGAACCAGAAACACCAATAATTTCTGAACCGATTATAGAAATAGCTAAACCGGAAATAAAAATAGGACTTTCTGTTGACGAAGTTATAATTGACAATGTTGTTGCAGAAGTTAATAAAAATTCGGTTTTTCCTGCGGAAGAACAAATCAAATTAAAAGTATTTTATGAAGCAACCGTAGGGGATATAACAAAAGTAGGTGTAGATGAAGTTCTTCCAAGAATGAAAAATTTGAGGGATAAAATTTTAAACGATTATATCGAGATTATGGATAATGCAATATACTCTTCTCAGCTACGCTTAATTGGAGAATATGACAGAAGCCACGCAATAAATGTTGCATTGCTTACCAACGCATTGGCACGAAAACTAGGAAAGTCAGAAGACTTTGTTTCCGACGTAACCATGGCTGCACTCCTGCATGATATAGGAAAATCTTGCTTGCCACAAAGCATCTTAGACAAACAACAAGGTATGACAATACAAGAACAAAAACTATATCAAGCTCACACAAAAATTGGATACAACATTATCAAAAATAAAATGAACTTGAATGAAAGAATAGCAAAAGTTGCATTAGAACACCACGAAAAAAATGATGGAACAGGTTTCCCTATGGGAAAATCCGGTGAATCAATTTCTATAGAGACTCAAATTGTTTCATTATGCAACTACTTCGACAATCTAGTATTTAATAAAACCGCATTTAAAGTTTATAACACTAAAGAAGCATTAAAATATATGCTTGAATTAGGTTCTAAAAACTTTGCAACAGATATTTTGTACACATTCATTTATATGTACAACTACAATGATACAAAAGCATTGGATGATATGGTGTTGACATAATGAAAGTAATTGTTGTGGGCGGAGGTTTGGCAGGTTCAGAGGCAGCTTTGCAATTAGCACAAAGAGGCTTTGAGGTTGACTTATATGAAATGCGACCTAAAATTAGCACACAAGCCCACAAAACCGAAAAATTAGCTGAATTTGTATGTTCAAACTCTCTTGGCTCGAACGATGTTACGAATGCAAGCGGTTTGCTTAAAAAAGAAATGCAATACCTTGGCTCAAAACTGATTGAAATTGCAATTAAAAATTCAGTTCCTGCGGGAAATGCACTGGCTATTGATAGAGAAGGTTTTTCTCTAGAAATAACCAATTTAATTTTAAACACCCCAAATATCAACTTAATTAGGGAAGAAATAGAAGAAATTCCAACAGATATTCCTTGTATAATCGCATCTGGACCTTTAACTTCTAAAAAATTAGCTGATAATATTAAAAATTTTACAGGGGAAGAACATTTACACTTCTTTGACGCAATCGCTCCAATTGTTGAAAAGGACAGCATTGATTTTGAAAAAGCCTTCTACGCTTCAAGATACGATAAAGGCGAAGCCTCCTACATCAACTGCCCAATGAACAAAGAACAATACGAAAAATTTTATGACATACTAATAAACGCACCACGTATTGAATGCAAAGATTTTGAAAAAGATGCAAAATTCTTTGAAAGCTGTTTACCTATCGAAGTTTTGGCATCTCGAGGTGTAGATACTTTACGATTTGGACCGATGAAACCTGTTGGACTTGTAGATAAACGCACGAACGAAAAAAATTATGCAGTTGTGCAACTTAGACAAGATGACGCTCAAGCAAATTTATACAATCTAGTAGGTTTCCAAACTAACTTAAAATGGGGCGCACAAAAAGAACTGCTACAATCAATCCCCGGGCTTGAAAATGTTAATATAGTCAGATACGGCGTTATGCACCAAAATACTTTTATAAACTCACCAAAAGTACTTAACGCTGGTTTTCAATCGCGAAAAAATCCTAACATATTCTTTGCCGGTCAAATAACAGGAACAGAAGGATACACAGAATCCATCGCAGGTGGGTTATTAGCAGGAATAAATATGGCGAGGTACCTAAATAATGAAGAATTATTAATCCTTCCTCCAACAACAATGCTTGGCGCACTTACTTCTTATATTTCTTGTGAGGAACATACTTCATTCCAGCCAATAAATTCCAACTGGGGTATAATTGCGCCTATGGAAATGGATAGAAAAACAAGAAAAGATAAAAAACTAAAAAATCAACTGTATTCTCAACGTGCTATTGAGGAAATTCAGAAGATTAAAATTTAATTTTTTAAACTTTTGTAAATATTTTTACTTAAAACTGTTATTTTTTCAGAAATATGGGTATATTACTTCATGTAAAATGAGGTAGTAAATCAAATCATGAACATAAATATAGCTGGCATATCAGCATCACAAATAGCTCAAATGGCGCTTCAATCAACCCAAGAAGAATTTTTGGGAATAGTTGAAGACCTTGCCAGTGGCAAGTTTTCGGGCATGAGCCCTTCAGATACTTATGTTTCTGAAGACATAAACATAGATACAGCCTCACGATATGCAGCAGTAGAAAATGCACAACAAGGCATAAATGTTACGCAAGTTGCCGATGGAACATATAGCGATGTTACTGCAATGCTTGGCAGAATTATGGAACTATCCTCCCAAGCTTCCAGCGATATTTATTCTGATGCTCAAAGACAAGCAATGCAAGCAGAAGTTAATCAACTAACAGAACAAATTACAAAATCTATGGCAGGAACAACATACAACGGTAAAAACTTGATAAATGTTGTTTCAGCTGGCGAAAAAGAAGCCAATACTATTGATTTTCAGGTGGGCACTAATAGTTTACCAAGCTCCACAATTTCTTATGACCCTAATATTAAATTAGGAGAGATGAAATTCGATTTATCTTCAGCTGAAAATGCAAGAGCTTCAATGAAACAAGCAGAAGAAATGATTAACACTGTTAGTGCGAAACGTTCTGAAATTGCAATCATACAAACAGGGTTGATTAATTCTGTAGAATCAAATATGACAGCTATCGTGAATAATCAAGCATCTTACTCATCAATTGCGGATACGGATTATGCCGAATCAATGTTGGGATTGGTGCAAAATCAAATAAAACAAGAAAGTTTGGTTGCAGTTTTAAGTTCTACCTTGAAGTCACAGGGAAACCTGATGAACTTGATTTATGGTATATCCGCTTAAAATAGACGCAACAAAAAAGAGCCTTAAAACGGCTCTTTTTTAGTTAAATGGTACTCCCAAGGGGATTTGAACCCCTGTCGCATCCGTGAAAGGGATGTGTCCTAGGCCTCTAGACGATGGGAGCTCGGACTGTGTAATTATATTACCCAAAGCATAATCCATTGTCAACTATATTTTTTAATTTTTTTTAAAAAACATTAAAATATGCCTAAAACCTAGTTATTTTGTATATTCTGAATACTCTTCAGATTCCCTTTCCCACTCTTCGCGTTCAATTTTTAAAGCATGGTTCCAAAATTTTTCCAATGCATAAGTTTCTCTTTCATCTCTATGAAGAACATGCACAATCACGTCACCATAATCCAACAAATTCCAACGATTCTTATTATCGTTTTCATCACGAAGCGGAATCCTTTCAAATAATTGTTTAATTTTATCACGCACCGTTGAACTCAACGCCTTTACTTGTGGAGTTGAATCACCAGTTGCAATAACAAAATAATCAGCCAACACTGAAACATTGCTAATATTTAAGATTGTAATATCTTTTCCTAATTTATCGTCCAAAATTCTTGCAATTATACTTGCTAATTTATTTGATGTTAAATCTTCCATATTTCCCTCATTTATTCTTTTTTCTTTATTATAACAAAATTATTTATTTATAGCGAAATAAATTTCTTTTAATCGCTTTTTACTTACGTGGGTATAAAGTTGCGTTGTCGAAACATCACTATGCCCCAACAATTCTTGAACAACCCTCAAATCCGCACCATTTTCAAGCAAATGCGTTGCAAAGCTATGTCTTAGCACATGCGGGGTAATCTTTTTATTAACCAACACACCCAAACTACTGATTAGCTCATAAACATCTCCACGAGTTATTCTTTTTGCGTTATTTCTCAAAAACAATGCCTCAACTTTTTTGTTATTCTTCTTTAAAACATAGTCCCTATCTTTTAAATACACCTGAATAGCCTTAACCGCCTTTTCACCAATCGGAACAATTCTTTCTTTTGCCCCCTTTCCTACACAGCGAACATATTTTGAATTTAAATCAACATTTTGGACATCCAAAGAACACAGCTCCGAAACACGTAAACCAGCTGCATACATAAGCTCTATAATAGCCTTATCGCGTTTTAACAATTTACTTTTCAAAATCATATCAACTTCTGCAACAGTCAACACTTTAGGCAATCTTTGAGATAATTTTGGTTGCTCTAAACTAAGTGTAGGGTTATAATCTAATAATTGAACAGTCATTAACCAATTAAAAAAACCTTTAATAGACGCTATTTTGCGAGATATACTACTTGGCGCATTTTTTCTTTCTCTTAAATCTCTAAAAAACATATTTACTTGTATTCGCTTGATTTGAGAAAGGTCGTTTATATTTTGTTCTATTAAAAAATTAACAAACTGAACCAAATCTCGTCTATACGCCTCTATTGTATTTTGCGCTAAACCTCTTTCTATTTCCAAAAATTCTATATATTCTGAAATAACTTGAATAAACATACATATATTCTAACACATTTAACATTTCTTTACAAAATTGTTAAAAAAAGCAATTTTTAATGACAAAAATACTTTATATAAGTAAGGGAATCTAAAGGGAATAAATTTTAATAGGGAGAATTAGGGAATGGCTATCGGAGCTAGAGACATGATTGACCGTTTATTGGTCGAAAAATACGCTGAAGAAAAAGTTGACAACCATGATTACACACCATCAATGGTTGATCCGGAAAAAATGATGAGCGCGATGAGAGATTACGCTGCTATGCAAGCAAATATGTTTGCTATGAGTCAAAGATTACAAGCAGCATGCTCTATGATTAACGCTAGAACTGCCAGATACAAATCTACACACATTTCAGAAATTATGCAAGCTGAATGAGGAAGAACTACGCCCAAATTCGCTTTAAAAAAGATTTTTGCTATAATAATTTTATGAAAAAGATTATTTTAGCCTCCAAATCTCCCAGAAGACAAGAGTTAATAAAGACTCTTAATCTCACCTATGAAATTATCCCATCTGAATACGATGAAAATTTGAAAGGAAAAAAATTCACTTATGAGTTGATTGAAGAAGTATCAAAAAACAAAGCACTTGATGTTGCAAGCAAAGTTCAAGATGATGCGATAGTTATTGGGGCAGACACAGTAGTTGTTTTAAACGACGAAATATTGCTAAAACCTCAAGATGAACAAGATGCAAAACACATGCTCCACAAACTAAGCGGAAAAACACACAAAGTTGTAACTGCAATAACAGTAATAGATGTAAAATCTAAACATTTTGTAACAAATTCAACAACAAGTTTTGTAACATTTAATCAACTAACAGACGAACAAATACTAAACTATGTAAAAACAAAAAAACCGCTAGACAAGGCTGGCGCGTACGGAATACAAGAATTAGACAAAGAATTTATAAACTCTCTCAAAGGTTCCAAAAACAACGTAATCGGCTTAAGTCCGACTTCGTTAAGAAATGCTCTGACAAAATTAGACAAAACTCTTTCTCTCTATTAAACTGATGTTATGAAGAAATTTATAACATCATTTTTATTATGTTTATTTTTATTTGAATCAGCATTGAGTCAAAATGTTTTGGCGCAAACAATCTGGACTGATGACAGCATAAACGACGTCATAATTAAACAGTACGACGCAAACGCACTTAGAGACGAATACTTGCCAGTACTTCCTGATAGCCTAAAACAAGAAAGCAAAAATAAAACAGTACAAACAGAACAAACTCAAATTCAACAACCACCACAAGAAAATCTTGAGCAAGTTCAAATCACACAACCGCAAAAACCACAATACAAACAAGAAACACAATCAAACAATCTAAATGACTTTGCGCTGTTAAAAAAAGGAACAAAGTTCAAACTTAGAATAGAACAACCTATTGATGATTCTGCGCCAGTTGGCTCCGATATTCAATTTACAAGTTTATATCCTGAAAGTAGTAAATACATCACAATCCCAGCAGGGACAAGATTTATTGGCTCAGTTCAAGACTCCCACCAGCCACAGATTTCTGCCAACGGCGGACTTTTGGTAATAAGTATTGATTCATTGGTTTATAACAATCGAAGATACCCGCTTAATGCAAAAGTTACAATGGTTGGAAACAAACACATTTTCCAAAATAATATAAAAGGAAAACACACATATTGGAAAGGGGTTGCAAAATCAGCAAATCCTAGCATAAACTTCTATAAAAAAGCTTGGAGAACAACAAAAAAATTCGCAAAAGATGGTTTAGAAGTTATTTTAACCCCAATAACATTTATTGGAGGCGCAACCGTTTTGGCTGTCGGCACAATCTCATCACCATTTGTCGCAATATTTACCAAAGGCGAAAGACTCTTTATTAACAAAGGTACTCACTTTCAAATCAAATTGTTAGAAGATACACGAATAAAGATAAAATAAGGTTGTTAAATGTAATATACATTAGGGTGCAGAAATTGCACCCTAAATACTATTTACTACATTTTTGCTTACCAGTCCATTTTAAATCATCACAATGCAAGTAGTCCATGTTGCCTTTGTAAATAACCCACGCCGCGCAACCGAAACCCAAATTATTTTTTTGCAAGAGTCATCAAAGAAACTACTTCCTTCTTTAGGTACACCGTCAGGGACAAATACGCCATTTAAATAAAGAAAGCCAAATAAGTCTCTCCCCCAAGTATTAGGTTTTTGCGGTCCATTTACATCAACAAATACGATATCAATACCACTAGGCGCGCCTCTAAACCATACACTAGTACCATCATTCAATATCATTTTATAATAATAATCTTGAAGATAGTGCTGATTTATGCTCTCTCCATTGAAATGATGATAATTTTCTTCCGACAAACATTTTCCCTTATTGTCAGTCCCACAATTCTTCAATACTTTAAAATTATTTTTAAATAAATTATTATAAATTAATATAGCACTCTCCTTATCTTGTCCAGTTATCCCCCAAGACTCAACGTCTCCATATTCAGAAACAGCCTTTTGATGCGCTTGAGACATAGTTGAATAAAACTTTTTAAGTTTATTTACCGTTGCATGCTCCGTGTTGCGTTGATGAAGTGTCGGAATCGTCATTGCAGAAACAACACCGATAATGGTTAAAGTAACCAAAACTTCTGCTAGCGTAAATGCTTTTTTATGTTTTGAAGGGAAAATTGATAAAAAATTATCTAAGCAACTAGTTAGAGAACTCTCTCTACAAAATCAAGGGGTTTGGACATTTTATCTCCTTCCTTTATGTCTTGGACAAATTTTTTCCATTATGATAATAATATAACATTTTTTATTTTAAAGCAAATTTTGTTTGATTAATAAATTATAATTTAGCTAAGAACTCGCAAATAACCCCATAAACATCCTGTCAAGCTGAACTTGTTTCAGCATCTTACCAGAAAATAAAGTTGCAAGTCAGGCAGTGATTGACCTACGGTCTAGATATTGTTAGGGCTAAACCTTGTGGTGCGTCTAAAAACAGCACCCTACAGCTCCATGACCTTTGCGGCACAATAATTTGCGCCAATCATTACTGTTTATCTAACGAAACACAACAAGGTGGTTCGGGGGCTAATGCCCCTGACTTGGCAAGGGGTTTCAGGGTGCGGCTTGAGCCCCTCTGACCTTTCTTAAGCGTAGCCCGTCTCTTTTTCCATACAAACCCAAACAAAAATCTCCTGTTAGGGCGAAGCGTGGCGCCGTTTTTTCTTCTTTTGGTTCTGTTTTCTTCTTTTTTGCGTCGCCAGAACAAAAAAGAAGAAAATGAACATATATTTTTTTAAAAATTATATTTCAACATTAAAATTAAAAATTGTAGATATTATAAGGCTAAATATTGTGGTGCGTCAAAACGACGCACCGCCACAATATTTAAAAATTACAATTTTACTGAAAAAGTGCGAAGGCAAAGCCTTCGCACCGTTCCCATTCCATATATGAGCGTAACTGGAATATTTATGTCTATTAATTTTTCTACGGCTATTATTGTTGCTGTTGTTGTTGCTGCTGTTGTTGTACTTTTGCATCTATATCAGATATTGATACCCTAAACCATTCCGGATTGAACTGCGTAACTAAAGCGTTCAAAACTTGGTTCATCGTAGAAACTTTACCTTCTTTAAACTGATTCATAACAGCGTCTGATACCGAAGTGAAAGTCTTGTCAAACAACTCTTGGTTGAACTCTAAACCTTTCAAAAGATAAGAGTTTTCCGCTATGCCTTTAATTTGTGGCTTAAGCGCATTTATCGTACCTTTTGCTGCGGCTTCGGTTGTTTTTTGGGTATAGAATGGATCTGTATCCGCTTCTGTTGGGTTTGCTTTAATTTGTAAATTTTCATCATACGCAAGCGTAATATCTTCACCATTAATGCCTTGCGCACATGCTTTTAATGTTTCATTAAATGTATTTACAAAAGTTTCATTTAACCTAGTACCATCACCACGAATATAAACACTATAATCCTTATCAGTAGGCATTGCCTGCAAAACGTCCATAACAACTTTTGTATCAATAGTTCTACCTTGCTGTTTATACCATTCAACAACCATATTTGCTATATAGCCTAAACAACTTTCGTTTTTAGGTGTTATATTTAATGCACTATTTATAATAATATTACTTTCGGCTCGTGACAAACGAGTTGGAAGATAAGCATTTGATTTGAGTGTATACTGTCCTACATCAATAGCTGACCTATTATCAGTACCAGCTTGAACAATACCTTTACCTGAAACTAACTTGGCAATACCATCTGCTAGTTGGTTTAATTGTGCAAAAAATGCGTCTGGAGCTACTGTATATCTGGAATTTACCAACTCTACCATTTTATTTGCATTCGCAATAATTTGCGATTTTACATTTGCATCTGTTACACCTTCCAGTAAGTTGGACAATATATCTTCTACACTACAGTTTTGCAAAGCTCTAGACATCAACGAATTACTTACCCTTTCCTCTAGCTTTGCCGACTCATCTGCACTGATTCCATCAGCTTTAAATGCATTAATATCTCTGTTTAAATCAGTTCGCGCTGCCTCTTGATTGCTATTTATTAAAGCATTTACTGTATTTTTAGACAAATTACTTGCTGAAAGCGTTGAATTTAATGAATCTCTAAACAACTCTGATAACGGTTTATCAGTTGGTGAATCTAAACAAGTTTTGGTAAACATTTCAAAACACCGCTTAACATCGGCAACTACTCCTCCGAAATTACCAACCTTGTACTGCGAATTTTTCTGGATAAATTCGTTTGCTATATCACTCATTTTCAATAACTCATCCATCATTTTCTGTTCATTTTCGTCAAGAAAACCATCCTTATTCACGTCCAACATGTCAAACTCAAACCCCAATTCCTTCTCCGGATTATTAGATTTAAAGTTCGTTAATTCTGATTTTCTTGTTCTATAATAATCTTCATAAAACAAATTCTTCTCTTCTTCAGAAATTTTTCCGTCCCCATCTTTGTCCATTTGTTTTCGTGTCTGTACGTCCGCTACCTTTCCATACTGCGAAATAAATGTGTAATTACCATTACTAAACTCCATTGACATGTTAATACCGCCTTTCTTTAAACTACCTTTTTTCTTGACTTCTAATTTATCGGCACGTTTAAAGAAAACTTGATACACGTATTCCATTCCATTCTATTCTATTAAAGAGGTTATTATGACTGGATTTCGGAGTCAAAAACATATTTTTACATTTTGTAATATTGTTGCGAAAATTTACAAAAAAGAAAATTTGTTAATAATTCATCCTCTTTTATTTAATAAAAACTCACCTATTATTTTAAATAATTAATCACATAATCCAGCGCACCGCGTGAATTATCAAAAATAGAACGGCAAATTGATGAAACTTTGTCATGATATGTTTTATCAGAATAAAACTTCTTCGCCACCGAAACAAAATCTTCTTTCGCATTAACAATAATTGCCGCGCCTTCGCGAGTTAATAATTTATAAATATCTTTAAAATTGAAAACCGTAGGACCACTTATGACCGGCACATCCCAAATATTCGCCTCTAAAGGATTATGTCCACCTGTATTAGAAAAACTTCCGCCAATAAATGCCAAATACCCTAACGAATAAAACTTGGAAAGCTCACCCATTGTATCCAACATAATAATATCATTTTGCGCAAAATCACCATTCAATGAGCGTTTTGAATAATTATAACCGTTTTTTTTAATCAATTCTTCTACTTGTTCATATCTTTGTGGATGGCGAGGAGCAATTAAAAGTTTTGCGTCCGAATTTTCTTTTTTTATTTTAGAAAACACGTCAAGGGCTATTTCATCCTCTCCTTTATGAGTACTAGCAACCACAAAAAGTCTATTTTGCTCCAAATTCATTTCTTCTCTTAGCTGTTGAATTTCCGAAGTCATTAAATTCTTTTCAATATCAAATTTTAAATTTCCCATTATTTCTGTTTTTTCAACCGGAGCACCAATATTAATAATTCTTTCCATGTCTGCTTGTGTTTGCATAAGGATTTTATCGAACCAGCTTAGAACATCTTTAAAGAAAAATTTTAGATGTTTATAACCATTATACGAAGTTGGAGAAATTCTGCCATTAACTAAGATTAAAGGTATTTTCATCATATTTGCAACATACGCAAACATAGGCCAAATCTCTGTTTCCGCAATAATTATTCTGTCCGGTTTAATTGATTTTAAACAAGCAATTACCGAAAAGAAAAAATCATAAGGGAAATAAATAATCTCATCAGCAAAACTTGCTAATTTATTATGAGCAACCTCTTGTCCGGTCTTTGTTACGGTAGACAACACAATATACTCATCAGGAAACTCTTTTCTCATTCGTTTCACAAGATTTTCAACAGCATTAACTTCACCAACAGAAACAGCATGAATTAACGTTGTTTTTTTACCGGAAACATTTTTCTTATAAAAACCTATTTTTTGCCCAAAACCCGCTCTAAATTTGGGTTGCACCAAAAAAGCCAACAAGATAATTAAAGATAATTTTATAGCCAAAAGTGGCAAAATCAAGCCATATAAAAAAATCATTATTTTACCCTCGAAAAAACTTCCTGCGTCAAATCATCCATGGTATTAGCCAGAAAATATGCTGAAGATGCAACCATAGATGCATTATCCGTGCAATACTTCATAGGTGGAGCGTACACTTTAAACCCTTCTTTCTCTAAATCAAAGAATTTGCGTCTAATTTCAGAATTAGCAGCAACCCCACCAGCCAAAGCCAAGGTTGTTATCCCTTCAGCTTTTGCAATATTTAATGCCTTTTTAACCAAAGTTTCTGAAATGCATTCTTGAAAACTTGCAGCTACATCAACTTTTGGAACCTCTCCCAATTCTTTTTTAAGTCGCTGGCAAAGTTGCAAAACAGCCGTTTTTAACCCTGAAAAACTAAATTCATTTTCTCCAACACGAGCTTTAGGCAATTTATAAGCATTCTTATTCCCTTCTTTTGCCATTTTATCAAGGTTTGGTCCCCCTGGATAAGGCAGCCCGATAAGCCTTGCAACTTTGTCATACGCCTCACCTACCGCATCGTCAATTGTTTCAGCGACAATACATTGTTCTAAATAACTATCAACTTTAATAACCTGCGTATGTCCACCACTCACTAACAAAGCAACAAATGGAGGTTTTAGGTCTGTATCAATATAATTCGCGCACACATGTGCATTTAAGTGGTTGACACCAATAAAAGGCTTATCATGAGTTATAGCAAGGGCTTTTGCCGCATTTAATCCAACTAAAAGCGAACCCACCAGCCCTGGTCCAACTGTCGCCGCAAATGCTGTAATATCATCAGGACTCAATCCTGATTGCTCAAAAGTTTCCGCAATAACTAAATTAATTGCGTCCATGTGCTCTCTTGCCGCAACTTCAGGAACAACACCACCAAATTGCTGATGTGTTTTTATTTGTGAAGCAACAACATTTGCAATAACTTCCCTACCATTTTTCACTATGGCACAAGCTGTTTCATCACAACTTGACTCAATCGCCATAATGATTATGTCTCTATCAACATCCGGACCTATTTCAACCGATTTTTCACTAAACGGTGTTTTAAATATTTTCATTATCTTTTTCATATTAAAAATATTAACTCAAAATTATAATTAGTGCTACTTTTTTCTATTTTGTAATATAATATGTATATGCGATTAACTAGTGCTGGGAATTTGCCGATATCAGTATTCTTTGCTTTAGGTGCCGGAACTGCCGGTTATAATTGCTGGAAAGCAAAACCGGAAGAAAGAAAAGATGTTCTTGTCAGAAATAGCACAATAATTACAAGCTCAATTTTGGGAGTTATTGGAGCACAAAGATATTCTGATAAAATTATCAAACAAAAACCAATAGAAAAATCTATAAATGCAGTAGCAAAATGGCTTTTAAATGTACCAAAACCTAAATTTTTGAAACATTTTATCGACTCCCTTCTTGATAAAAACCACAACCATAAACTTGATATAGAAGAACATTCTCAATGCAACGAAATAATTCAAAACTGCTTAAAAGATTGCTTTATGCTTATTAGTGCAATTGGTGCGGGAGTTATCGGTGGTGAAATTCTTAATATAACTTACTTCAAAGACAAAAAGCCCCCATTACAAGAAACAAATTTAGACAAAGAAAAGCCAAACTATAACATAAAAGCAAATCCAGACGAAGGACTTGACACGGTTTCAAAAATACTTGAAGGCGATTTTAAAGTTTGGAAAGCTTTTGATAAACCAATGGCAGTTTTTGATGCACTTCAAATTACAAAAGAGAAAAATGCTCTTACAAAAATTAAAATGACTGCTTATGAAATTATTGCAAATGCGCTTCTCCCCACATTTTTCATATCTTTATCTATGTCATTAACTAAAAATATACGCCTAGCAAAAAGGATTCCAACAGTAGCAGCATCCGGCGCACTAGGTTTGCTCTTAGGACACAGGATGGCTGTTCAATTCAACCGCTCAGTTACGCCTGAACTTGTTGAAAATATAAAAGAAATAACAAATGAAATCTCAGATGAATTAACAAATCCTACTCAAATTCCTTAGCTTTTATAATATAAAATTACTCTTCTGAATACTATATGGCTAATTTTTCTAATTGCAAATTTTGCTAAACTTTATTTAACTCAGGTTTAGGAAGGAAAACAAAAGTGCATTATCGCTTAATTTTTACATTATTATTTATATTTATTCTAATAGCTTATATTGATACAAGAAGTTTAAAACAATATTTTGCAGATACAAAAATATTAAAAGAATATGAAACATCTTCAAAACTTATAGGTCTTGGTTTAAAAGAAAAAAATGGAGACATAACCGTTAATGATGTTATTTTAGACATGCCGGCAGATAACGCAGGGGTAGAAATAGGAGATATAATTTTAGATATTGACGGAAAAAAAATGGATTCTGCACAAATGATTAAGGACTACTTAAACCAAATAAAAAATAATAAAAAAATATTATTAACACTAAAAAAACAAGATAATTCTATTGTCAGAATAATCGTTTTACCAACAATTATTAAAAGTGAAGCAAAATAAATACATTAAATAGATTATAAAAATTTTTTCAAATACAGCTATAATAGCATTGTAGGGTGCGTCTTTTGACGTTAGGGAAAAAAGAAGGAATTAGATTTTGCCTAGAGCAATGCGCAAAACTCAATACAACGCTAATTATGGGAATTATTATGCAAATCCTCGCACGTTTGCACACCCAAATTCTCGCACTAGTTCTCGCGTCAATGTTAATTCTCCAATAAAAAACCAACCCCCTATTAAAAAAAAGGCTAAACTTAAACGTACCAAAATCAAAAAACGCTTTAATTTTGGTCTTGCAATAGTTAGACTATGCACCGCTCTGATTTTAGGCGGAATTGTTCTTCCTCAATCATATTCAGCTATTACAAAATCTATTTTAGTCAACCCTATTAAATATAGAAATATCAAAACAAACTACAATTCAGTAATGTCACCGACCTTAGAATATTTGCACAACGCATATTTTCAAAATACCAACTTAAGAACTCAGGCAGAAACAAAAAAAACTCAAATGCAATTTTTGTTTGAAGGCGAAAGAATGACACTACTTGAAACAAGATTGCAACAATTAAAAGAAAAATATAAACTTATCCACCCATCCATTTATGTTTGGGAATATGAAAACGGAAAATACGCAAACATTAACGCTGATGAGCTATTCCCAACGGCAAGCATAATAAAAATACCTGTCTTGATTGAAATGTTTAGAGCAATAGAAGACGGGCAATTCAAGCTATACGATAAAATGACAATGGGCGAACACTATAGAACAAGTGGTTCAGGCTCACTACAATTCCACGCAGAAAATTCTATATACAGCATGGATACTCTTGCAAGACACATGATTGAAGAATCCGACAACACATCTACAAACATGATTATGGCAAAAATTGGAGGAAAACACTCTGTAAATCGTGCAATGAAAAACTGGGGAATGGAAAAAACACATATCCAAAATTGGCTACCTGATTTAGCAGGTGAAAATGTTTCCACGGCTCGTGAAATATCTACAATGCTATACAACATAAACAACGAAACACTATTAAACATCAATAGCCGCGAAAGCATTATTGATTATATGTCTCATGTTAAAAACAACCGTCTAATAGCAGCAGGTCTACCTCAAAATGCACAATTTATCCACAAAACAGGAGACATTGGCAAAATGTTAGGCGATGCGGGTATTGTTTACGCCCCAAACGGTCAACGTTATATCGTAACAATTTTTGCAAAACGCCCATATAACCATCACCAAGGTAAAGATTTTATAGCTGAAGCCTCTAAAATTATTTACGACTATATCGTAAACCAAAAAATTTAATTTACTTTTTATCTTGTTTTAGATAAGATTTTTGTGTTGAAAATTTAATAAAAATACTATGTTGTTGTGGCACTCTGCCGAGCAAAAGCTGACTAAATGTCAGGTTTTGCGAGAGGGAAACGGAGTTTCTTCCGCCAACTAACCCAAGCAGATGTTCACGAAAACAAAACCTATAATTATGTCGTAGTGGCGGAATCGGTATACGCGCACGTTTGAGGGGCGTGTGGAGCAATCCGTGAGGGTTCAAGTCCCTCCTACGACATTTTTTGTGCATTTTAATATTAAATGGACTTTTTACCCTGCAAGTTCTTCGAACTTGCGAGGCTTTACCGGTTCCGATTTTTTACGCTTTCAACTTTACCTAACTGGTGCTCGACAAGCTCTCAAAACAATTGTTTTAGGTCGAGTTTCGTCATTTATAGTGTCCGTTGGCAAAATTCGCTTAGAATCCACACTATTCAAAAACCAATATGGATCTGAATTCAAGTTTTTATTTGACAATGAATTCCAATCAATATATCTCAAAAACTTTTTTGGAGAATTAAAAGTATAATTTGAAGAAGAAAACCAACGATGAGTATTCTTATCACTTGGAAACTTAAACAAATCATTTTTATTAAACTGTTCACTCGTTACATAGTCAAAAATACCAGTAAGAAATCCCATTCTTTTATATGTATCCACATAACTATCAGAATCCATATTTAAATCCGCATCAGTTCCTGGAAATGTACCAAGTATCCTTCTATTAGATTCACTCTGTGTCATAGATGGCTTAATAGTTACTTCTGAAGCTACGGAAACACAAGAACCATCAGTATTTTCACCTTGCTTATCACACACATCATAAGTTCCTGCTAATCGCACATACCGCCCTGCATAAGATGCGGACAAATCTGTCCAAGTACTATCTGGACAATTTCCTTCAAAAAACATTATAGCCCCCGCGGGAACATTCACTCTATTAGAACGCAAATCGTCAATTTGTCGCTGTATAACTTGCATTTGAGTATTTGTCAATGTCTCATTTCTAAGTTGTCTTGATATACAGATTAAAACCTAAAATCCCTTTGTCCTTGTTCAATTTTTAGCAAATCTTCTTTCACAATCTGCTTAATTTTTTCATCTTGCAATGTTTCAAGTTCTTTTAAAACAAGTTTTTCACCGACTTTTTTTGTTTCAGAAGACGCATAATCTTCAAGATATTCTTTAAGCGTAATAATTGCGTTAGGATGACAGAAATTATGGATTTGTTTATCCTTACAAATTTCCATAAACCGCTCCCCTGTTCTACCATGACGATAACACGCAGTACAAAAACTTGGCAAATATCCCAAGTCCATCAACCACTTAATAACTTCATCTAAAGGTCTTCTATCAGAAATATCAAACTGTGCAGAATCTTCATCCTCTGGCATTGGATTGAAATATCCACCTACACTAGTTTTTGAACCTCCGCTCATTTGAGACACACCTAAATCAAGCAATCTTTTTCGACATTCTTCACTCTCTCGAGTAGAAACTATCATGCCAGTATACGGCACAGCAATCCTAATACAAGCAACTATTTTCGCAAAAGTGTCATCATCTATACCGTTATCGAAATCTTCAGGATTTACATCATCAGCTTTTCTCAAACGAGGAACACTAATCGCATGCGGACCAACACCAAACGTAGCCTCCAAGTGCTCCGCATGCATTAACAAACCTGTAAACTCATAACGATAAAGTTCTAAACCAAACAGCACGCCCAAGCTAACATCATCAATCCCGGCCTGCATAGCCCTGTCCATGGCTTCAGTATGATACGCATAATTGTGCTTTGGTCCTGTTGGGTGGAGTTTTTCATAAGTCTCTTTATTGTAAGTTTCTTGGAACAAAACATAAGTTCCAATCCCTACATCGTGTAACTTCTTATAATTTTCAACACTTGTAGCAGCGATATTAACATTAACCCGACGAATATCGCCATTTTTATGTTTTACACTGTAAATAGTTTTAATAGACTCCAAAATATACTCAATAGGATTATTTACAGGGTCTTCGCCAGCCTCAATTGCAAGCCTTTTATGCCCCATATCCTGTAACGCTATGACTTCATTTTTTATCTCTTCTTGCGTAAGCTTACGACGAGGAATAGTCGTATTTTTAGCGTGATACGGACAATACACACAACCATTTACACAATAATTTGACAAATACAAAGGAGCAAATAAAACAATTCTGTTCCCATAATAATCTTGCTTAATTTTTTTAGCCAGCTCAAAAATTTCTTTATTTTTCTCTTCTATTTCACAATCTAAAAGAACCGCAGCCTCTCTGTGCGAAAGCCCTTTGCCCATTTTAGCTTTTTCTAAAATTTCATCTATCAATTCAATATTTTTTTTATTTTCTTGAGCATAATCTAAGGTTGCTAAAACCTCTTCATGCGAAATAAATTCTTCAGCCTTACTTGATTTTGGATTATACATACAAACTCCTCTTAAAATAATGATAACCCCAGTTAAATCAAATGTAAAGTAGAAA
>JAZTWQ010000001.1:0-43191 GCA_045635965.1 Candidatus Gastranaerophilaceae bacterium | reverse complement strand
GTTAAACAAGCTCAAAGAAGCATATAATGCGGCTGATGATGAAATAACAAAAGGAAACAAAAAAGCAGGGATTATTACTCATTTAGGTCATGGTATCAATACTCAATGGCTTGACAAAGAAGACACCAGAAAAACTGCGGCAGAAAAATTAATGGCTGCTCAAGAAGTTATAACAGAGTTAAACGGCTTAAAATACAAATTAACAGCTGAAGAATTTGCTGCAAAGTTTAAAGAATTAACTGGCGAAAACTTTGATTTTAATCAAATTGTAAACGACTTTAAGGCTGGTGAAGATGCAGCATCTGGAGCTGGGAAAATGTATGTTATCGGCGGGGTTGCTATTGCTGTTTCTGGTGGTTTAGCGGCAGGGGCACTAGCCGCTGGAGGTGCGGCGGCAGGCGGTGCAACTGCGGCTGGAGCTGCTACTGCTAAAACGGCTATTACCGCTGGTGCAATTGCTAAAGGCGCTGCAATAGCTGCGGGTAAAGGGGCTATTGTTGCTGGTAGCGCAAGTTTAGCCACAGATACAGTAGATAAATTAACAAATAATACTGATGAGTCAGAAGACTTTTCTGGGGAAGAACTCATCCAGATGGGTAAAACTGCTGGAAAAATGGCAGGATACGGTGCAGTAGCCGCAGGAGCTGGCGCACTTGTAAATGGAGGATTAGCACTTACAACATTAGGTACAGCGGCTCAGGGCGCAATTAATTTAACAGGGGCAGTAGGAGTAGGTGCCGGACTTGAATATGCAGAGACTGGAAATGTAACATGGCAAGGTGCAGCATTTAATGCAGGTTTTTATCTGCTAGGTGCTGCTAGTTCAAAACGACCTCTTACTCTTGGCGGAAAGACACAAATTATAGAACCTGAAATCATATCCGTTGGTGGTAAAAATGTAGGAACAGGGCTACGCCCATATAGACCAGGTGAAGGTATTATAATAGACGTAGACTCATACCCTACCACTCTTACTACAATTGGAAAAAACACTTCTCAAATAAGTGCAGGCGCAAACTTTGGAATAACACCTAAAATGTTGCCGAAACCAGAAGTAGGAATTTTCCCTAAAGGATTACCTAGACCTCAGGAATCAATAGCGCCTAAAGGATTGCCTGAACCTGCTCCAATAACTCCTAAAATTAGGCCTAGAAAACGCGGAGAGGCAATAAACGTCAACGCAGATAATGGTACTACAACTACATATAGACCAAATGCTCGTCAATTACGGGCCAGAAAAAATGCTACAAAAAAGAAATAATTTTCGTTTAAAAATCATTTAATCATAAATTGAAAACCTCGAAAAAACCTATCTTTCGAGGTTTTTAATAAATTTTATAATATTTTAATTTTAAAAAAATAAATGCGGCATATAAGCCGCATAAGTCAAGAAAGGAATGGTTAGACTATTAACTATAATTGATTATTACACAAATGCATATACTAATGCAAATATGTGAACATTTTGTTACTTTTGTTCTTAATTCTTAATAATTACCATGATTGTTTAATCTTGGTTATACGCTTACGACGGGTAGACAGGTAGGGTGCGTCGTTTTATGCTACCTTGTAATTCTCTAGTCTAAAACTTATTGGTTACCAATCCTACGATATCGTTGAAGACAATTACAATCATAAGAGCTATCAATAAGTAAAAGCCTATATTTGCTATTTTTTCCAGCATTTCTTCATTTATTGAGCGACCTCTTAATTTTTCAATAAACAAGAACATTAAGTGTCCACCATCCAGTGCGGGAATTGGTAAAAGGTTTACTATGGCAAGGTTTAAGCTAATCATTGCAGTTAGCAAGAAACCTTTAAAAATACCTTGTTCTTGTATAACATCACCGCCCACTTTTGTTATGGCAACAATTCCGTGCAGGTCTTTTAGTGGGATTTTTCCAGTGAACATTTCACCTAAACTCCATAACATTGTTTTTGTGTTTGAGTATAAATAATCAAAAGAGTTGGCGAATCCGGATTTTATACCTTCTGTTTTTTTGTAAATTTCTTTGTACAGCCGCTCAATTCCGATTATTCCTTTGGTATTTGGATATAGCTTGTTAAGTGTGATAATTTTTCCATCTCTTTCAACTTCTAGGATTAATGGAACTTTTGAATCTGTTGTTGCAATTGCAACGTCTTTTAATGTTGTTTTACCATCAGCTGTGTAGTTTTTTTTGTTAAAAAGCTCGTCTCTTAGTGCTTTTTGTTGCTCTGTTAGCGAGATTATAGTTTTGTCTGGTTTTATTGTTATTCCGTACATTTCGTGTTTTGAAAGGTTTATAGCTTTTTCTTCTACATTTTGAAGAAGTTTAATTGTGGTATTTTGGGGAATAACTGATTCTAATTGAATTTTAGGGTTTAGTTCTTGTAATTTTTTATAATTTTCTTCAAAAAGTCCTTGTGTAATTTTTCCGTCCCTATCTTTGCTGGCTTGAGCAAAGAAGTTTATGTGCATAGGATTTGTAATTTTTTGACCGTTGATGCTAATGATTTTGTCTCCGGCTTGTAATCCTGATTTGTAAACAGATGCGCCTTTTTCCGCAATGATTTTTGTTACATAGACATCATATTGCGAGGATGGTAGTTTTCCCCAAGCAAATGCTGTAAGTAGAACAAGCGCTATTGCGCACAATACGTTGGCACTTACGCCAGCAACCGCGACAAATGCTCGTTGACCTACAGTTTTATTTTTGAATAGTTCAGGAGAGTTTGGTGGTAAATCGCTATCTTCATCATCATCAGGGAATGATACGTAGCCACCCAAAAGAAAGGCATGAATATAATATGTTGTATCTCCAATTTTCTTTTCAAATAGTGTTGGTCCGAAAGGTAGTCCAAATCCGAATTTTGTAACTTTTATTCCGCACATCCTTGCAGCTGCAAAGTGACCTAATTCATGGACGAGAATTAGTAAACTGATAAGTAAAATCATTAAAATTATATTCATTTTTTCCTCTTTCTTGTTTCATTAATGAAAATTTTAACATATAATTAGATTATGTTTAACTTTTTAATAAAAATTTTAGATTTTGTCTATAAGAAAAAGTGTTATTTTTGTGGTTCAAGCTATTATAATACTTTGATGTGTGATAGGTGTTATGACAAAATAGAAGAATTGTCGTTGGGTACAATTTTGAATATTTCTGGTGTAAAAATTTATTCTTGTTGTCATTATGTAAAAGAAATGCAAAAATTAATTCGTGGTGTGAAGTATCATAATCAAAGAGAATTAGCGCACTTTCAGGCAAAATTTATGTATGAATATTTTAAAAAAATTATTCCGCAAGGGACTCAATATACTATAATTCCGGTACCTTTACATAAAAAGAGATTAAAGCAACGTAAATTCAACCACATGGAATTAGTAGCAAATCAACTTTCAATTTTGAGCGGGTGGGAGGTTCAAACTGATTTGATTGAGAGAATAAAAGAAACTAAACCGCAATATAAACTTAAGAAAAAAGAAAGAGAAGAAAATTTGGCTAATGCGTTTAAAGTTCATCCGGAAAAGTATAATGGAAAGACTCTTCTTGTAATAGATGATATTTTGACAACAGGAAGTACATTGGCAGAAATGATAAAGACTTTTCAATCAAATGGGATTAATAAAATTGTTTGTTTAACTACTTCCACTGTCCATGGTGCATCCGTAAATGTTCAGTAAGTAATATAATAAAATCTGCTAAGTTTTAACTTAGCAGATTTTATTTGTATTATTGTAATTTTTTAAAATTAACAAGATTTTGGATTTTCTTTTATTAATAATGCTGTAAGTGCAGAAACTAAAAGTAAAATCCCTCCAATTAAGAAAGAGTATTCCCAATGGTGGTTAATTAACCCGTTGCCAACATTAATTGTGCATTTGTTAATAAACCATGCCATAACGGTGCAGACAAGGACTTGAGGTCCTGCAATAAAGATGTTGAAAATCCCCATAACAGCACCTTCTGAGCCTTTTTTAATGTGTTCTGATAACATTGCAAAAGGTAAAGCTAAAATACTTGCCCAACCGATACCGGCAATAGCCATAAATATCATAACGTTTGTTTTTTCTGTAGTAGCTGCTAAGCCAAAGAAAGTTAATGCCATAATCACAAGAGAAGCAATATGAATAACTTTGTTTCCAAATTTAGATGATAAAATTCCGATTGGGATTGATACCAAGAAACAAATTAGGTTGAATATTGCAAATCCAACAGAAGCAAAGTTTGTAGCCTCAATGGTTGCTTGTGCATAAATTGCCTTTGCTGCTTCATCTAGGCTTGTTGTATCCGGTACTTCAAAAATATTGTGAATAGCAAATTGAGTGAAAAATATCATTAAACTCATTACACCTAACCAAGTAAAAAATTGCATAGCGCAAATTTTGAATACGTCAGGTGAAGAGTTGAAAAATTCTTTTAGATTTTCAATAAACGTTGGTTGTTTTTCTTCTGTTTTGTTTTCTTCTGTTTTTAATTTAATTTCTTTTGTGGTAATACAAGTCCAAATCATAGCTAAAGAGAAAGCCAAAGCTGCCATTATAAACTGTGCTGGAATTGACATTTGATAGCCAAATGCCCAATTTAAAAATGGAGCTGTTCCTGCTGCGATAACAGAACCTAAGCCTATAGCAAAGCTGAGATATGAATTTGCGATTGAATGTTGCTCGGGACAAATATTGTCAGGGATAAGAGCTCTGTATGGACCTTGAGCTGCATTTACACAAGCATCAATAACCCAAATCATAATTGCAGCTATGAATAATCCTGTCCAAACAGGTAGATTTATGTGTAATAAATTTGATAAGTTTTCAGCGATAGCACCACTTTGAGGAAATATCCACAATGCAATAGATGCAAATAATGCACCTAAAAGTAGGTATGGTCTTCTTCGTCCAAAACGTGTTTCTGTTTTGTCAGAAAAAGCTCCGATAATTGGTTGTACTACCATCCCAGAAACCGGACCTGCTAACCAAATAAGCCCAAAAAGCAATGGAGAAGCTCCTAAGCTTTCTGTTACCGGTCCTGATAAAATGATTCTCATTTGCCAAGCAAATTGTAAACCAAAAAAGCCTAAACAAAAGTTAAGCAGTTGCGTTGTACTAAATTTTCTAAGTCCTTGTTGTTCTTCCATATTTTTTCTCCTAAATTATCTTTTCATAATATCATAAAATGTAGTATAATAAATACTATGTTGAACGGAAAAAAAATAATTGTAATAATGCCGGCGTATAATGCTGAGAAAACATTGAAACAAACTTACTCAGAAATTTGTTTTTCAATGGTTGATGAAGTTATCTTGACGGATGATAACTCTCGGGACAACACAAAGGATGTTGCTAAAAATTTAAATATAACAACAATTGTGCATGACAAAAATAAGGGGTATGGAGCTAACCAAAAATCTTGTTATAAAGCAGCGCTTGAGCGTGGCGCG
This sequence comes from Candidatus Gastranaerophilaceae bacterium, assembly GCA_045635965.1. Classification (GTDB taxonomy): domain Bacteria; phylum Cyanobacteriota; class Vampirovibrionia; order Gastranaerophilales; family Gastranaerophilaceae; genus RGIG2134. Next base: position 37,767 of record JAZTWQ010000001.1, on the reverse strand, counting down.
GATATAGTGATTATGCTTCATCCTGATTATCAATATACACCAAAGCTTGTACCTGCGATTGCATCTATGATGGCTTATGGGCAATATGATGCGGTGATTGCCTCTAGAATGTTATCTAATTCTGCTCTACGTGGTGGGATGCCGTTGTATAAATTTATTGCAAATAAATTTTTAACAGCTTTTGAAAATTTTATGTTGGGGGAGAAATTATCAGAATATCATACCGGATTTAGAGGGTTTTCGAAGGAAGTTTTAGAAACTTTACCTTTGGCTGATTGTGATGATGATTTTATTTTTGATAATGAAATGTTGGCTTTGATTTTTTATCATAAATTTAAAATCGGCGAGGTTTCGTGCCCTACAAAATATTTTCCAGAAGCTTCTTCTATAAACTTGGCAAGAAGTATAAAATATGGTCTAGGGGTTTTAAAAGTTAGTTGTTTGTATGCGTTGGCAAAATTAGGTGTTTATAAGTCTATAATATTCTCCCCAAATGCTAAAAAATTGGATTTAGCTGAAAAAACACATTATTATTATGTGCATAGAAGTTAAAATATTATCAAAAAAAGGAGACAAAATATGAAGGATAAAACGGTGGAAAGGCGCAATTTACTAGGGGGGGGCTTTGGTAGTCTATTAAACTTTTCCTTAGCTGCAAAAAAGATTAAAAGGGCATTTACTGTTGCTGAAGTTTTGGTTACTCTTGCTGTAATTGGTGTTATTGCAAGTCTTGTAGTTTCAAGGATTAAGTTGAAAATGTATGAAATTACAACAGTTGCGAAAGTTAGGAATGTGTATTCATTAATTAGTGCTTCTTTTGATGCATCTGTTAAAAAATATGGCACTCCTGATAAATGGGAGTTGGTAGGCACGCTTAAAGATGATGAAGGCGTTGCAATATTAGATGAAAATACAGTTAGGTTTTATTCTATATTGTTAGAGGGGGCAAAGGCTGAAAATATCGCACATTTAAATAAGCAAACAGTTGTTACTGACCTTAATAATAAAAATGGACCTAGAATATCATTACCAACATATTTTGTTTTACCAGGGGGCGTAACATTTTCAGGGGGCTGGGTAAGTAATATTGATTGCAAAACGGTAATTAATCCGAATAATATTTATTTGAAAAATAGTTGTGGAGATATAAGAATTGATATAAATGGTTTTGATAAACCAAATATACAGGGAATAGACCAGTTTCAATTTTGGGTAACTAAACGTGGAATGATTCCAATGGGGCTAAAAGATGACCTTAGACGTCCAGTTGAAACACATTGTGATCCTAATACTGATACTCCCCCTGTATATAATGGTTATGGGTGTTCAGCTTGGATTATAGAAAAGGGCACTATGCCTTGGTTATATAGTAAGCAGGTTAAATGGGATTAAAAAAGGGCGTTAGTCGCCCTTTTGGTTTATGCTAAATTTTCAATTATTGCGTCTCTAAATTCTGTTGTTGTAGCTGTTCCGCCTAAATCTGCTGTTAAAACTTTACCTTGTGATAAAACAGTTATTAATGCTTTATCAATTTTATCAGCCGCATCATTTTCATTGATATATTTAAGCATTTCAATTGCAGAAAGTAATAGTGCAGTTGGATTGGCTTTATTTTGTCCTTTTATATCAGGCGCAGAACCATGAACAGGCTCAAACACGGCGTAATCTTTACCAATATTTGCACCTTGCGCAACACCAAGTCCACCAATCAATCCCGCCGCCAAATCGGATACTATATCACCGTACAAGTTAGGAAGAACAAGTACATCGAACTTTTCCGGAGCTTGAACAAGTTGCATACAAAGGTTATCAACCAAAATTTCTTTGTATTCAATTTGTGGATATTTGGATGCGACTTCTTGTGCACAACGCAAGAATAACCCGTCTGTTAATTTGCAAATATTAGCTTTTGAAACGGCTGTAACTGTTTTTCTATTATTTTTTACTGCATATTCAAACGCAAATTCACAAATTCTAATTGATGCGTCACGAGTTATAATTTTAATAGATTCTGCCGTGTTTTCATCTATTTGACGCTCAATTCCGGCATACAAATCTTCTGTATTTTCACGAACTATAACCAAATCAACCTCATCAAAACGAGTTTTTATCCCGTCAAGATTTTTACAAGGACGCAAATTTGAATACAAATCTAACGCCTTTCTCAATTGAACATTAACACTTCTAAACCCTTTGCCAATAGGCGTTGTAACCGGAGCTTTGAGTGCAACTTTGTTTTTTTTGATAGACTCAATAACTCTATCAGGTAACGGCGTGCCCTCTTTTTCTGCGACATCTGCACCTGCGTTTTGGATATCCCAGTTTATTTCAACACCTGCTTTTTCAATGATTTTTACAACCGCATCAGTAATTTCCGGTCCTATTCCATCTCCTGGTATAAGTGTTAAATTATGCATTATTTTCTCCAATTCTATACTAAATCAAAATCACCGTGTTTTTTGATGTGTTCAATCAAACCACCTTCGTTGAGTAGTTTAATCATAACATCAGGAAGCGGTGTTATTTCAATTTTAATATCTTTAGTAATATTGTGAACAAATCCTTGTTTGATGTCTATTTCAAGTTCATCGCCAGCATCAATCTTATCAGTATCACATTCAATTAACAATAAGCCAATGTTAATTGCGTTGCGATAAAAAATTCTAGCAAAACTTTTTGCCAAAACCGCGCCAACACCAGCTATTTTTATAATTTGTGGAGCATGTTCTCTAGAAGAACCCAAGCCAAAATTGTTACCGGCAACAACAAAATCACCTTTGCTCATTTTTGATGCAAATTCAGGATCTGCGTCTTCTAGTACGTGTTTTGCAAATTCAGGAAGGTCTGAACGTAAGTGGAACAAACGCCCTGGAGCGATGTGGTCGGTAGAAATATCATTACCAAATTTAAATGCTTTTCCTTTTTTCATTATAAAACCTCCCTTGGATCTGCGATGTAACCTTTGATTGCACTATATGCCGCTACGGCTGGTGATGCAAGGTAAATAAAACCTTTTGTGTTGCCCATTCTGCCTTGGAAGTTTCTGTTTTGCGTAGCCAAACAAACTTCTCCATCACCTAAAATTCCACCGTGAACACCAACGCAAGGTCCACAACCAGAAGTAACCAGTGCTGCACCTGCATCTACAAATATTTTAATTAAACCTTCATCTAAAGCCATTGATAATACGTCTTTTGATGCCGGTGAAATTAATAAACGAGTTCCTTTGGCAACTTTTTGACCTTTTAAAATTTCAGCGGCAACTCTTAAATCTTCAATACGTCCGTTTGTACATGTACCGATGAAAACCTGATTAACTTTAACGTCGCTTAATTCGTCAACAGTTTTTGTGTTGTCTACTGTATGAGGGCATGAAACAGTTGGTTTAAGCTCAGATGCGTTGATTTTAATAACTCTTTCATATTGAGCATCAGCATCAGGCTCGATTTTTACAAATTTATCTTCACGTCCACGTTCTTTTAAATATGCCTTTGTTTTTTCATCAGTAATAAATAACCCTGCTTTTGCGCCAGCTTCAACTGCCATATTTGCAATAGTAAATCTATCAGCCATAGACATATTTTCGATAGTTGAGCCTGAAAATTCAAGTGCCCTATAAGTTGCACCATCTGCGCCAATAGTTCCAATTAAATGCAAAATCAAATCTTTTGCACATACACCTTTTGGAAATTCGCCTTCAACCTCAACTTTAAATGTTGAAGGAACTTTTAACCAAGTTTTGCCCAATGCCATAGCCACAGCTATATCTGTAGAGCCCATGCCTGTAGAAAAAGCGCCCAATGCACCTGAAGTACAAGTGTGAGAGTCTGCTCCAACAAGGATTTCCCCTGGGTTTACATGCGTTTCAATTAATCTTTGGTGGCAAACACCTTCGCCAACATCTGATAGAACCGCACCATAATCACGAGAAAAGTCTCTTAAAACCATGTGCGAATTAGATAATTCTTTACGTGGGCTAGGTGCGGCGTGGTCAATAAATAATATTGTACGTTCCGGATTAGCCAGTTTTTCTTTGCCTAGTTTTTTAAATTCTTGAACGGTTAACGGTCCTGTTCCATCTTGAACTGCCGCAACATCAACTTTTGCAATAACTAACTCACCTGCTTTAACGTCTTTTCCAACGTGAGCAGAGATTATTTTTTCTGCGATTGTTTGTCCCATGGTCTCTCCTTAAACAATAATATTTGGCATTGTAACTTCACTATTATCAACACGGCGTTTTAAAGCCCCTGTTGGTATATAGTATGGAGTTACGGTCATAATTTTTGCCGCAATATCAGGGTAATAATATATAAATTTCAATTCACTTTGAGTCAAAGGTTTTTGTGTATGAACGTTTGCATAACGAGCAAGCTCAAGGATGTTTCTTGCCTCGTCTTCATCTTTAAATTCTAGCTCCATTTTTTCATAAACGTCCCTAAATCCTTTGATGCCACCGTATTCGCCTGTTGTAATCATACGTCCTGTTTCAACAACTTCAGGCTCACCTCTGCCTAGTTCTTCATAGTCGTACAATTCATAATTTCTTCTATCTTTTAACGCCCCATCAGCGTGAATGCCTGATTCGTGAGCAAAAGCATTACTACCAACCGCAGGTTGGTTAATAGGAATCGGCAAATTAAATGCATAAGCTGTGTATTTAGCCAATTTCCACGCTTTTGATAAATCAATTTGTGGGTCAATTTTATATTTTCCACTAAATCCGCTTGATTTCAAAATAGCTAACAAGCAAGAAATCAAATCAGCGTTTCCTGCTCGTTCTCCCATACCATTAACCGCTGTATTAATATAAGCGTTAACGCCTGCATCAATTGCTGCTTTAGCGCCCAATACGGAATTTCCAACAGCCATACCTAAGTCATTATGGAAGTGTAATTCAATATCCATTTGTGTTTCTTTTGCGATTGTTAAAATACGTTGATATGCCGTTTGCGGGTCGTCATAACCTAATGTGTCACAATAGCGAAAACGACTAGCACCGTGTCTTTTTGCTTCATTTGCAAATTCTATTAAATAATCAATATCTGTTCTTGAGGCATCTTCAGCGTTAACCCCAACGGCTTGCAATCCGTATGTACAAGCTAGGCTAACAGCTTCATTTGTAGACTCAATAATGTCTTTTCTCGTTTTTTTGCCGCTGTATTTTCCGTTAATCATTTGGTCAGAAGTAGAAACTGACAAATTAGCGTACTTTAGACGGGGCACATTTTGGAATGATGTTGCAACATCTGCGGCTATGCCTCGCATCCAACCTGATAATTTTGTTTTATTAATAACCCCTCTGTCAACTAATTCAAGGTTGGCATTTAGGTAATTAATTTCGTGTTTTGTTGTTGGAAAACCAAATTCTGATTGGGTTACACCTAAATCATCCAACATCAAATTTATAATAGTTTTTTGTAATTTTGCAAGACCTAATCTTGAAGTTTGAACACCATCACGGTTTGTAACGTCTACAAAATATATTAATTTTTCGCTCATAACAATCCTTTTTACTCTCTATACAAATTATTCTACTATAAATTCAACAGATAATAAAGTAGTAATTTTAGAGGATTTTAACAAGATTTATTATTTAAAATTCTTTATTATTCTGTTTTTTGAAAACTCATTAAAATCCTTACTGGCATTGGTTGTTGGATAGATGCCGAAATAAATTCGGCATGACGGCTTAATGTTTGTTTTGACTCTAATTCCACCATTAATTTAATAATTATTTTTTCTTGCAAACCCTAACCGCGACATTTTTTGGTTGATATGTTGAGTTTTTAGCCACATTGGATGGGTAAATAAGTTCTTGACCTGTGGTCATAGAATAATTTTTTGCCCCAGCTGAATACGAGCCAGTACCACTACCGCTACCTTCTCCCGCAATATGGCGAGTATTATAAGAATATTTTGTAGTTAAAGTACGATACACAAAGTTCGCATCATTGTTTCCGCTTTTCGTAAAAGAACCAACATAATGATAATGTTCGGGTATGTTTCCGCTAGGGTTTTGCACTGTTCCAATATTTGATGTGCTTGCCTTTATAAAGGCATTTGTATAACTTGAGGTTACATCTTGCCAGTATGTTGAGCTAGGACAAGAACCAAATGTAAATACTAAGGAGCCGGTAGGAAAATTTTCAAATTTTTCTAGTGATTGAACTTTTTTCTCTAGTTCTGCAATTTTGCTGTTGTTCGTATTTTGGTTCTCTAGTGTAGAAATTCTGTCTGCTAAGGAAGATATGCTATCGCTAGCATTTAGCGCAGTATCAATATCAGCATCCATATTTTCAATGTCGCCTATTACATCTCGTAAACTTGATTCTAAGGCTGTTAATCTTGAACCAGCATCAATGCTTTCTAAATCAGTTAAGCGATTTCCTGCATTGTATCCTTCAAGTGTATTTAATCTTGCATTTGCGTTGATATCTTCAAGGTTACTTATTCTTTTTCCTAAAATATTTAATTGGATATTCGCAATGCTACCATTTTTTAGTGATTTTGTAATTACCGGTGCGGACATGCCTAAAACTATTGTCCCAATAAGAAGAGCAATCATTGCTTCGGCTACAGAGAAGGCTTTTGTTCTTTTGATATTTTTATTTTGGAAAGAATTGTATAATTTTTGAGGTTGAGAAGATTTTAAGAGGTCTTGATTACCCCCCCCCCCCCTACTGTGGTGCGGTTTTCGGGCATTTTTGTTTCTCCTTGTTTTTTTGTAAACTCGTCATTAATATTACTATATTTTATTTTTTTGTGCAAGTTTTTCATTGTTTTTGAATTCATCATTTGTAGCGGGTAAAATTAGTATTTTAGGTAATTATAATTTTTTCTAAGTGCGTATCATGTAAATATGGTTAGAATTTTATTTTTAATATTAATATCCTTTTGTTTTACTGCGCTATCAATTTATGCGAATTGTGATATGCCAACGGGTGGGGCATGTTCGCTTGAAGAATTAAAAAAAGAGCAAGAAAAGTTTTCTAAAGATTTATGGCAAGATAACTTTTTGAATAAGCTTGATGAAAACTATGAGAAAAAACAAAAAGAGTTAATAAAAATCGACACGCCTAAACGTGTCGATGTCGAAAAGCTTAATAATATTGAGATTAATAAAAATTAGTCCAAATAGAATGTTGTAACAACTTTTGAAGCTGTTTCTGATGCATACTCAAGAGCTTTGTGTAAAGTTCCTGAAGTGTGAGATAAGAAACAGATAAGTTGTTGGCAGTCGTCTACGATTTCTCTGTTGCAAATGCGAGAGGCATCGGATAACGTCATCATTGCTCTGTCCGGGTGTTCAATGATGTTTGGAACCCCTATTAATTGGTCTTGAACGTCAGAAGGTTGTTGACCAATAGTTTGAGGCAAGATAACCTTTAATTTGTCAGGGTTTGCTTTCATAGCGCCTCTAATTGCCGCGGCGTTGGTTCCTGAAGAACCCCCTGATGTAATGATAGTATTACCTTGTTTCACTAAAGCTTCTGCTAAAGTTTCAATCATTTGCTGATGAGTGATAGGTAGATTTCGGCTACCGATAATAGCAATTTTTTTAGCCATTTGTTGGATTGTTGCCAATTCCATTGCTAATTCATCAGGATTGTTTTGGTCTTTTTCGCTTACAATGTCCATATCATCTAATGGAACCATAATTTGAGGTTGTTGTTGTTTTTCTTCTGACATTTTTCCACCTTAAGTATTTTATTTATTTTTTTAATGCTATAATATTATCTATATAATAGAGTATTATGTGAAAAAATGCAATGGGGAATATTTTAGAAGGTTTAAACGAACAACAAAAAGAAGCGGTTTTGCACACGGAAGGAAGCATGCTTGTGTTGGCTGGAGCAGGTTCCGGCAAGACAAGAGTGTTAACGGCAAGAATTTCTAATCTTGTTAAAAATGGTGTTAATCCTTATTCAATTATGGCGGTTACATTCACTAATAAAGCTGCAAAAGAAATGCAAGCAAGACTTTCGTCTATTTTGGGTGAAGATGTAGTTAAAAAAATGTGGGTCGGAACATTCCACAATATTTGTGGCAGAATTTTGCGTCAGGATTTGGCGAATTATAAAAGCCCAGAAGGTAGAACTTGGGATAATAATTATGTTATTTATGACGAAACAGATTCTATGGCGTTAATTAAAAATGCGGTTAAGAAACTTAATTTAGATGATAAAGTTTTTGCGCCAAAGCTTGTAAAAACGATTATTTCAAACGCTAAAGGTAAAATGCAAAACGCTTATGCTTATGCAACGCATGCGCGTGATTATCGTTCGCAAAAAATTGCAGAAATCTATGATTTATATGAAAAAGCCTTGCAAGAGAACAATGCTATAGACTTTGATGATATGCTTTTATTAGCTGTAAATCTTTTTGAAACAAACAAAGAAGTTCAAGAAAAATATTTTAATAGATTTAAACATATTTTAGTTGATGAGTTTCAAGATACGAACGTGAGTCAATATAGGCTAATCAAGGGGTTATTTACTAATGATTTAGCTGAAAATGAGTTAAAAGGTAGAAGTTTGTTTGTTGTAGGTGATGTTGACCAGTCAATTTACAGTTGGAGGGGCGCTGACTATACTATTATTCTTAACTTCCAGACAGACTTTAGAAATTCTCAATTAATTAAGCTTGAACAAAATTATCGTTCGACCGGAAATATTCTTAGTGCGGCGAATGCAGTTATTGTAAACAACACCCAACGTGTTAGTAAAAATCTTTATTCAAATAAAGGGCAAGGTGAAAAAATAACCTTGTTTGAGGCGTTGGATGAGGGGCATGAAGCAAAGTTTATTGCAAGAACAATTTCTAGTAATTCGACGTCTAAAACAAACTATGAAGATTTTTCAATACTTTATCGTACAAATGCTCAATCTCGTGCGATAGAAGAAGCTTTGATTGCTGAGGGTATTCCTTATAAAATTCTTGGTGGCTTAAAATTCTATGACCGTAAAGAAATTAAGGATATTATTGCTTATTTGAAACTAGTTTATAATACTAGTGATTCTCAAAGTTTAAAACGAATTATTAATGTTCCCAAACGATCAATCGGTGCGGCAACTGTTTCAAAAGTTGAAGAGTTGGCATCAAAAAATAATACTGCATTTTATGATGTTTTGGATAATATCGACCTTTATGAAGAACTTGCAGGAAAAACGGGTATAAAATTAAGGGAGTTTGTTCAGGTTATAAAAAAATTACAACTAGCAAGAGAAAAATTTCCACTTCATGAGTTTATAACTTATGTAATGGACGAAACCGGCTATTTAAAAGAACTTAAGTCGGAAGATACAGAAGAGGCAGAAGCAAGAATTTTGAACCTTCAAGAGCTTGTAAACGTAGCAAAAGAATTTGAGCCGGAAGAGCCTGAAAATGTATTGGGTGAGTTTTTGGCGCAGGTTGCGCTTGTGTCAGATGTGGATGATTTGGAAGAGGGGTCTTCAAGTGTAACATTGATGACTATTCATTCGGCTAAGGGGTTAGAGTTTCCTGTTGTATTTTTGGCGGGTCTTGAAGAGGGGATTTTTCCGCATAGTCGTTCTATAAATGATAATTCTGAAATGGAAGAAGAACGTCGTTTGATGTATGTTGGTATAACTCGTGCAATGAAAACTCTTTTCATGTCCTGTGCGAAACGCAGACAAATGTGGGGAGAATATAAATATTATGAACCATCAAGATTTATCGGTGAAATTCCTCCTACGTTAATTGATAATAAAAATGGTGGAAGAACGTATAGTGCCGGATATTCTTCAGGAGGTACTTTCAAAAGTGCAGTTGAAAGAATTAAAACCAACAATTATGAAAAAAATTATTCGACAACAACAAAACCTTCTAATGGTGGTTTTGGGGCAAATTTTGTTGCACCTAAAACAGTTAAGTCAACGACGACGTTTTCAAGTAACAAACCATCCGGCGCAACAAATAGTTTTGGGCGTGATTTTGTTGCTCCGCAAAGAACGGCTAATAAATCTTTTGTTGTGAAAAACAATTCGCCGGATAAAATTGCAGCGCGTGAGGCTTCAAAACAGGCAGATTTAGCAAGAGCAAGGCAAATTATTGAAAATAGTAAGATTAAACAATTGTCAGAGCAACAAAAAATGAGAGCGGCGCAAGAGCCGACAACGGAAAGTGTCAAAGAAGTTGTTTCTGTTGTTTTTGCAACAGGAGACAGAGTTTTTCATGAAAAGTATGGAACAGGAACAATTGAAAATATTGAGTCTATTGGTTCGTCTACTATGTATGAAATAAATTTTGGCTCACAAGGGAAAAAGGCGCTGGATAGTACATTTGCGAGGTTACAAAAAATCGACTAATGAATAAAGAACTTAAAAAATCAGTTATAATTTATGGTTCATATATTGATCCGGCAAAGTCAGAGCAAATGGCGCAACATCAAAAGCAGGTTTATGAATTAGGTGTTGAACTAGGAAAATCGGGTTTTGATATAGTAACAGGCGGCGGTATTGGAATGATGGGCGCGGCTTGTAATGGGGCAAAAGATGCGAACCCCAAGATTAAGTGTATAGGTGTAGACCTTGATTGGGGTGATTATCCTTCTTTTTCTTGCAAAAGATTGGATGAAAAAATTCTATTTCCAAAGGGTGATTTTGTATCACGTTTAAGTACTATGAAGGAAAAAAGTTCGTATCAAATAGTTTGTCCTGGGGGAAAAGGCACGCTAAGAGAACTTTTTGAGGCTTGGGAAGAATTGGCGATGAAATATGAAAAACAGCCTCGTCATAGAAAAATTATTCTGTATCCTGCCTCATATTGGCAACCAGTTTATGATTGGATAAAAACGAGTTGTCATGTAAATGGGTATATTTTCGATAGAGATATTGACATATTGGTGTTGGCTCATACTCCGCAGGAAGTTTTAGATATTATGCAGGATACAACAATTACGGAAAAAGTATAAAAAATAGGTGTCGGAATTAAAAACGACACCTATTTTTTAGTAAATTTATTATTTATACGGCAGAAACTTCAAGGTATTCAATAATATCAAAAGCCAGTTCTTTTTGGATTTCAATAGGTGCTATTCTTAAGTATTCCATAGCTTCGAAAATAGTTTCTTCTCCGTCGTACCAACGGCGCAATGCATAGTCAAACGCAGATATGATGTTGTTTTTCATGATAACACCCTTGTCTTTAGCGTTTTTTATTATAAATTCAGCGCATTCTTTTCTTGTTCCTTCGTCAGAATTTCTCAAAAGGCTAACAGCCAAACTCACTGTAGGGTCGATATCATACCAACGTTTATTCATAAAAACACCTCTCATATAGCTACTTCTTAATATTAAATATAAGTTATAAGGTGTTTAAAGTCAAACATTTATTTTTTATGGTCTTACTACAGAAAGTAATATATCTTTTGGGTAAAAATCGTGTGCAATATCCAAAGATGCATGGACTATAAAAAATTCAAGCCTTTCACCTTTTTTTATTTCTAACTCATCAAAAGGAATTGCGAGTTCTAAGATATCAACAAATGCCATTTTTACTTTGTTTGTTATTTTTAGTCCCCACAATCCGTTTTTACTAGCTTTTGAAACAACAACAGGCGCCATTTTGCCTTTGATAGCAAGTAGCCCTACTTCATGAGTATATTTGTCAAGCATTGTAGGATAAGTTGTTTCTAATTTTGTTATTGTTCTAATGTTTGCACTTACTTTATGTGCAAGTCTTTCGTTTCTTAGATAGATGAAGGTTTGGAAATGGTTCATTGCTTCTATTGCCATTTGAAAATTATCATCTTTGTATGCTTTATTCATGTCAAATCTTAAATAAAGATTTTCACTGTCGCACCCGTAGTAAATTTTGTCAAAAGGTTTGTTTTTTTGAAGTATTGGACCATCAGGGATTTCAATACAGCCTGCATTTTTCCAGTTATCTTTTTTCATTATTACACCATTTATGATTGGTGTAATGTTAGCTTTTGGTGTGCGTAATGGTTTGCCTAAATATACAATTAAAGGTACGTTTAGATATTCAGGAACAGGTTTATTAAAGAAGTTATATACATTTATTAGGTGGATTCTAAACAAATAGTCAAAGATTTCATCTTGACCAGAATCGTTGGGTTCGCCATACCACCAGAACCAATCGCTACCTTGTGCAATATATAATTCATCCCAAGCTTGCGCTATAATTGTTTCGTCTTCGCATTCTTCTGCAAATTTAATTAAATCTTCGCGAGTTTTTGTGATATAACTCCATGCTAAATCTTTTGTTGGTTCATCAATCCACAACTTAAGATTGCGGTTTATCCATGAGCCTGTGTGTATGGTTTTAAGTTCTTTTTTTGTCGTAACTTTATCAAGATATTCAGAAACTAAAACTGTTTCCAGTGTTTTGTCATTTTCAATTAAATCATAAAGCGTGTTTAGAAAAACTTCTCCATCATCAGGATAGCTTTCCCAGCAATTTTCACCATCAAGCGCAATTGTAAGTAGGTTGTGTTTATCAGGTGATTGTGTCAATTTTGCCTGAATAGTTTTTATTCTGTCATATAAATCATTGGCTGCATCAACCGAATTGTGTTGAGAGTATTCAAAGTTGATTAAATTTGGAATAACAGAATCTCTAAAAATTAAAGATATTGTTTTTTTATTTTTACCTGTAAATTCGTATGCTACTGTCAAATCATAAGGGTCTTCAAGGTAGCCCTTAAAGTCTCTTATAAATTCTTTGTTAATTGTTTTAGCTAAAATCCCTTCATCAGTAAGCGTCCATTTAAACCCCATTTGCGCAAATAGTTCAAGGGTTTTAGGGCTAATACATTGCTCTGAAGGCCAAATTCCCTTAGGAATACAACCAAATGTTTCACTATATTTCTCAATTCCGCGCCTTGTTTGGGTTATCGCGTCTTCCTTCATATCGACGCCGGTATATTTTTTATCGATAAGTACAGGAATAACAGGGTGGAAATAAGGGTTTGCAAGAATTTCTATGTTGTTGTTTTCTTGATATTTTTTATATGTTGGAATAATTTCTCTTATTATTTCTCTTTGTATTTCGATTATTCTTATTCTGTCTTCTAGCGAAAAATGTTCGTTTTTTTCAATTAAAGATTTTATTTCAGGATGATTTTTTTGTAGTTCGGGTTTGAACCATGCTAAGTTAAACCACGCCATAATGTCTGAATATTCTTCGTCTGTAAAATTATTTATACCTATTTCATCAGAAGAGTATCTTTTTTTGTACAAATCTGCGTATTTAAAATGTGGTAAAATCATGTTTGCATAATTTGCATCAAAAAAATTATTTAAAATAAAATATTTGTCGTCGTTTGTTAATTGTTCAACAGGGGTGACGGTTAACTTAGAATGTAAATCATGAAATCCTTTGTTGCCGTAATTATCCAGTGCTGTTAATAGAATAGGTACAATGCTAAAGTTAAGTTTTAGCTTTTTGTAATTGTCCATAATCTTAAGCATATAAAGATAATCTTTAATTGCATGTAGTCTTACCCAAGGCATTAAATAGTAATCATTTCTGGATTCTTGGTAAACCGGTTGGTGCATGTGCCAAACAAAAGCAAGGGATAATTTTTTTTGAACCATTTGTTTCTCTTCCTGACTAATCTTTAAGCAAATTATAGCATAATTTTTTTTATTGATAAAGAGGGGGATTATTGCTTAATGTAATAATGCTTAATGGTGTTTAATTAAAGATAACTTATCTTTTATCTTGTGAATAATAGAAAAATTTAGTATAATTTCTTCATGAATTAAATGTAAAAAGGAGATAAAGAGATGAAAAACAAAATGGCGGAAACCCGCAATTTACGAGGGGGAGGGAGCTTTAGTAGTTCAGTAAAATTCGCTTTAATTAAAAAAAATAAGAAAAAGGCATTTATGTTAGCAGAAGTTTTAATAACTTTATCGATTATCGGTGTGATTGCAAGTTTTGTTATTCCAATGGTTAAATTAAAATATCAAGAAATGACTACAGTTGCAAAATTGCGGCAGTATTATAATTTATTAAATAATTATTTTGAAGTTGCTTCAAGAAAATACGGAACGCCTGATAGATGGGGATTAATTAGTACAAGTGAAAATGGAAAGATTGCTTCTCGGAAAGTATTTAATGATATATTGTTTGCAGATATAAAAGGGGAAGCTATTTCTGATTTAGACATAAAACAGGAAATAAATTCTTTAAATAATGAGGATAAACAAATAATAATATCTGATAATTTTACAGATCCTATTGATTTTATATTTCCAGGTGGTGTTACAATTTCAGGAGCACATATTGGTGAAACTTGTAATGGCGTACATAATCCAGATAATTTATTGTTAAAAAATATTTGTGGAGATTTTAAAGTTGATATAAATGGAAGAGAAAAGCCTAATATTTTTGGTATAGATTCATTTGTCTTCTATTTTACAAAGCGAGGGATTGTTCCTGGAGGATTAAAAGCTACAAATGTTAGGAAAGTTGATACTCATTGTAATCCGAATGATAAGGCTGTTAAATATAATGGTTATGGTTGTACGGCTTGGGTGATTGAAAAAGGAACAATGCCATGGTTATATGGAAAACAACCAAAATGGGATGAAGAGTAAAGGTCTAGCTTTGGATTGGTTCAATTAATGCAAAGAAAGGCAAGACTATTTTATTGTACTTCATTTATTCACACAAAATCCTCAAGGTAAATCTTGGGGATTTTTTATAGAGCTTTATGTTCTAGTTCAATTAATTTTGAGATTAAATCGTTGATATTGGTGTAAGGATTACTTTTTTTTGAGTATGGGGCAATATTTTCTTGTTCTAAAACTTTTTTTCTGTGTTCGTAAATAGTTTTGGCAGAAGTTAATTTGTCTTTGACAAAATCGTATAACGTTGGTTCATTTTTAAGTTGCCAGTAGTTTTCTTCTATTAGCTTTTCAATTTTCCTTTTTAATTTTTCTCTAGAGCCTTGATAAGATAAATCGTTTTCAAAATGCCATAACAGCCATATTTCAAAACATGGGTTTGAAAATATTATGTGTGCGTTCAATTTTTTTGCCATTTTATGTGCGTCGTTTAAACTTTTTTGAGAGTTTTCGTCGCAGTCAAAAATACAGTATTTCAGGTCTTCTTTACTATATTCATTTGCAAATTTTGTTTTTAAATTTCTTACAATGCCCTTACAGTCAGTATCTCTGCTTTTGTTTATTTTAATATTTGCTATGCTTTTATATTCTTTTTTTAAACCTTTCAAATATGCTTCTTCGGCATCTCCTTCGCATGAGATATAAATGTTTGGTCTGATTACCTGATTGTTTTTACTGCGTTGAGTTTCTTTGATTTGTTTTTTAACCATTTACTGTCTCCCAGTCGAGGTCTGGTATTGCGCCAAATTTACCTTTTAGATAATTTTTGGAGTGAATCATTGAGTTTCTGATTCCTTTAAATTCATCTAAAGAGTATAAATTTGTTGCGCTGGTTTCGTCTTTTTCTGTTAGCCAAATTTGATCTCTACGGAAGAAGTTTTTAGAATCCAATAAGTTAACGTTGTGAGTTGTTATGATTAATTGTGCATTTTTTGGGTTTAACTCTGAAATAAATAATTCAATTAAACCTTTTGACAATAGTGGGTGTAGTCTTAGTTCCAGTTCATCAAAAAGAACTGTACAACCTCTTTCAAGACAGCATAACAATGGACCAATGATACCATAATACCTTTGAGTTCCGTCTGATTCGTCTGATAAGTTAAATTCAACTAGAATTTTGTTGCCATCTTCATCTATTGCATATCTTCTGGTTTTTTCACTAATATTTTTTCCAACAACTTTCCCAATATTTTCAATTTTGATATTTTCTTTTCTTGCAATTTCGGGAATAAGGACTGTTTTTATAAAGTTGTTCATGAATACATTTTTTTCAACATCATCTATTTCTTTTTCATCTAGAACAAAATCGGCAATTTTATCGTCGGCAACTTTTAGAAAATTTAAAACATCTTGTTGTTTGATAATTTGTTCGGATATCATGCCAGTAGTGTCGTTGCCTATTCCATTTCGACGATACATAATTATTAATTTATTGGCAAACCATTGGAAAACTTCTTTTATTTGAGGAATATTAACCCTGTTTGCCATTGATAAAAAGAGTGTGTTTTCGGCGGTGTCTTCTGCATAAATTTTGTTTCTTAATTCATCTTCTTTATTTTTTGCTTTGTAAAAACTACCAAATTCTATTTGGTTGCCTGTTCTTTCAAAAACTTTGACTTGTCGACCATTTGGCCAAAAATATAAGTTTTCTTCCAGTACTTTGTTTTTTGTTAATGAAACATTGTAAGCATACTTTATTTCGTTGCAGATGAAAATGAATTCAAAATTTGTCGGCTTGTTTGCGTAAGTTAAATCAAGTCTAAAATTATCTATTGGAAATTGTTGTTCCGGTTGGTGTAAGTGAGAATTTAATATAATTTTTTTGATTATGTTTATGGCTTTTAGCAGGTTTGATTTTCCTGAGGCATTTGCTCCATAGATTGCTGCTGTTTTCAAAATACGGTTTGTGTTTTTCTTTCCATCAATCTTTGGTAGTTTTATCTTTGCGATGTTTTGAGGTAAGGTTTTTTCAGGGGCGGCTAACATGGAAAAAGTAACTTTATCTTTTATTGATTTAAAATTTTCTACACTAAATTCAATTAACATATTTTCCTCACTTTGGTGATATTATATATCAAAAATGTAATTTTTTTGCAAATTCGCTCAATAAAATTATAAATTGTAAATTGTTTTTTTGTAAATACTCTTGTTAGGTTATATATGTTATAGGTTAAGAAAAAATATATTACTTTTTGTTAAATTTCTTTTTTAAAATCGCAAAAAATATTTTTAGAGGTGTTTTATGTGTGATAAGGGATGAAACACTATGCAATCGACAAATATTAATAATTCCCCATCTTTTGGTGGTGTAACAAGGTATCTTGAGCGTGAAATATATGATTTAACGAAGGTACAAAGAAGGCTTTTGAGTTTTTCAACGTCCGAATTTGTAGGGCAATTACCGCCAAAAATGTTGCAGGATGTTATAAGAATTAGCAAAACGCAACAAAAGAAGAGAGAAAATATTTTTTCTATTATGGGTGAATTTTCTAATTTTGCCAGAATTGTTAATGTTCCAAGACTTTGGGATTGTAGTCCTCCAAGTGGTTGGGAAAAATTTTGTGCAGAGTTTAAACCTAAAAATGAGCTATATAAAAAATTAAGATTTTCGCATACAAAGGCTCAAATAGAAGAATTAATTAATTTTTTGAATAATGCGTCAAAGCAAATGACTAAAGTTTTTAAAGAAGTTGGTTTGCTAAGAGGTTTTGAAAAAATTAAAATAGAATATCTAGGAAAGGGCTGTTCGGGTAGTGCATTTAAACTTGATTTTCCTAAGAGGACAGGCTATAAGTCTAAAATTTTAAAAGTTTTTGAAAAGTCAGAATTTGACAGAAAACAATCAACGTCAAATATATTTAATCATGCGACATCTTTTCATGAGATAAATTCAATGATTTTTGTTAAAAATGCACATAAGGGTAGAGGGTTTGAAAATTCAGAGTATGTTGAAGGCTATTTGGCTTCCTTGAAAAACCCTTTTATGTTGCTTGAAGATGCGTATAATTATAAATTTCAAGAGATAAATGAACATAATAAAATTGACCATGACTTAGGTTTAATGCTTTGGGACAAATCCACTGACGGTAATGTTTTAAATGGACGAATGGTTGATTATGGTTATATTATGCAATTAGATAAAATGCGTTATTTTCTAAAGAAAAATCCTGGTATAAGAAAATGATAAATAATTCAAATAATGTTTCATTTTGTGGTGCAACAAGGTGGTTTAAGAAAGAATTATTTATAAATAAATCATCAATAGATAATATTATAAATTCTACAAATTCTGAATTTGTAGGGACTTTGCCAAGGGAAATTATTCAAGATATTGTTCGGGTTTCAAAGAATAAAGAAGACAAAATTAAACGAATAAAAAATATTATGGACGGGTTTTCTTCTGTATCTCAATCAATTCTCGCCTTGAGGGGAAAATTAGAAAAGTATGGTTGTTATTGGGAGAGTAATTCTTCGTTTAAAAATAAAAAATTTATTAAAGTTATAGAAAAAAATTTGAATAAAGTTTTTAGAAAGGGGAAGTTAATAAAATTTGGTGAAAAAATAAGAGTTGAAACATTGGGCGAAGGTGGTTTTGGAGATGTTTTTCTTATAAGATTTTCAGAAAGAAAACAATATCAACCGTTAGTTTTAAAACTTTTTAGATATTCAGGGAATTCGGAGTTTGTAAATTTTTGTAATCATGGTGCGTTAGCAGAAAATAATATTATGATAAGGTTAAATAATTTATTTAAAAAGTTAAAAGAAGATGCTATTCATGCAAAAGGGCTTTTTGGTTCATTACAGAACTCTTTTTTAGTATCTGAGTATATTCCAAATAAAGTTGGATATGTTGTTAAATATAGAGAGTTTGAGTCGTTTACAGCTATCGGTGAGAAACGTTGTTATGAAATAAGTGAATCTTTGAAAAAGGTTGGCTTGGAGTATACTGATTATAGACCATCAAATATTATAGGTGGGAAGATTGTTGATTATGGAGGGGTTCAGCATAGGTCTAAAAATTATTTTGAAGAAACTTGTAATATTTAATAATATCACATATTGTATGCTATAATCATTCTATGAATGAAATTGTAGAAAATAATTCAACGCAAGTTGCGCCTAAAAAATATGTATTGAAAAAGCAATCATCTAAAGTTGTTAGTTATCTGGTTGACTATGAAGGGCAACTAAATGAAAACCAACTTCGTGCTGTAATTAAAAAAGATGGTTCCGTTTTGGTTATCGCTGGGGCAGGTTCTGGGAAAACTAAGACTCTTACGTACCGTGTTGCAAGGTTGATTGAAGATGGGGTTGCCCCTGAAAATATTTTGCTTTTAACATTCACTAAAAAAGCCGCAGATGAAATGCTGAATCGAGCAACTACCGTTTTGGACAATCGATGTGAAAAGGTTGCTGGTGGAACGTTTCATTCTTTTGCAAATTATATTTTGAGAAAGTATTCCAATTTTTTGGAGTTAAAAAATAATTTTACTATTATGGATAGAGCCGATGCCGAGGATGTTATAAATCATTTGACCGGTCAAATCGTGCCTAAAAAAGAAAAAAGATTTCCTAGAAAAGGTACTATTTTAGACATTTATTCAAAAACCATTAATAAAAATATTTCTGCGCAAGACGTCATACAAGGCGAATTTAGACAATTTGAACATTGTACGGATTTGATTATTGAAATTCATAAAGCATACGTGCAGTATAAAAGGCAAAACTCATTGTTGGATTATGATGATTTGCTTTTGTATTTAAAAGTTTTGCTAACTTCAAATGATGGGGTAAGGAAGAAGATTTCTAATCAGTATAAATACATTATGATAGATGAGTATCAAGATACAAACACGCTACAAGCAGAAATTGTGAAACTATTGGCATCAGAGCATAATAATGTCTTGGCTGTTGGTGATGATTCTCAAAGTATTTATTCATTTAGGGGGGCGAATTTTAAAAATATTCTGAATTTTCCCGAAATTTTTCCAAATACAGAAATTATTAAGCTTGAGCAAAATTATAGAAGTTCCCAAAATATTTTAAATTTTACTAATAAGATATTAGAAAAGGCAAAGGAAAAATATTCTAAAACTTTATTTTCTGATATTGTAAGAGACGTTAAACCTGCTTTGATTTGTGCATCCGATATGCAAATGGAAGCAGAATTTATTTGCCAAAGAATATTAGAGTTAATGGATGAGGGAATATCTTTAGAAGATATTTGTGTTTTGGCTCGAAGTGCAAGAATGACCTATAACTTAGAAATTGAGCTCGCTAAAAGAAGTATTCCATATAAAAAGTTTGGCGGGTTGAAATTCATTGAAACTGCCCATGTTAAAGATATAATCGCTCATTTGAGAGTTGTTTTAAACCCTGATGATATTATTAGTTTAAATAGAATTTTGTTACTTTTAAAAGGTGTGGGGCAGCAAACTGTTAATAAGCTTATTCCGGTTTTAAAGGGGCAAAATGCAGTAGATATGAAACTTTTACCGTCTAAATGTTCCAGTGAAGTTGGGAATTTGTTGAAAACTATTTTTCAGCTTAGAAGTGAAACTTTGAGTCCTGCTCAATTGGTTGCTAAAATTCTTAAGTATTATAAACCTATTTTGCAAGATAAGTATGATGATTTTACCAAGCGAGAAAAAGACTTGGAGCATTTTGAGTATTTGGCTCATCAATATTCTAATTTAGAAAACTTTTTGAGTGATTTAGCATTAGAACCACCGGATAAGAGTGTTTCTGATGTTGATGAAGGGAGTAAAAAAGATGAATATTTAACTATTTCCACAATTCATTCGGCAAAAGGTTTGGAATGGAACTCTGTGTTCATTGTTGGCGCGGTTGATGGTAGATTTCCAAGTGTGTTTTCGTTTAATTCTGATGAAGAAATGGATGAGGAGTTAAGATTGATGTACGTAGCCGCAACTCGTGCCAAGACTGATTTGTATATAACTTACCCAATTGATATGTTTGATTATTCGACAAATATGGTTCTATCAAAACCGTCCAGATTTATTGACGATATCAATGAAGATTTGTTAGAAAAATGGATTATAGAAAAAGAAAATTAACAAATTGTTGTCAAACCTCAAAATTAATAATAAAATTAAATTAGGAGGTTCGATGACGATTGTTTACTTATCCTTAGGGTCTAATATAGAAGATAGAGTTGGATACATTCAACAAGCAGTTAAGTTGTTGCAAAAAAATAATGATTTTAAAATTGTTCGTACTTCAACTTTGTATGAAACGGAACCTTGGGGAAATAAAAATCAAGATTGGTTTGTAAATGCGGTTATTGAGGCTAAAACAAAATTGTCTCCTTCTGAGTTGATATCCCATTGCCAGCAAGTGGAGCAAGAACTGGGAAGGGTGAGAGATGGTGTTGTAAGATGGGGGGAGCGGACAATTGATATAGATATTTTGCTATATGGTAATGATGTTATAAATTTGCCGGAATTAATTGTTCCCCATCCAAGAATGCATGAGCGGGCTTTTGTGCTTGTTCCTATGTTGGAATTAGTTCCGTTGTTGAAACATCCACTTTTGCATAAGACCATAGAGGATTTGCATCAGGATTTACCGCATCCTGAGGACGTATTTTTGTATGGGACATTGGGTGCATGAAAATAGCGATAATTGGAGCGGGTCCTGCGGGAGTAATGGCAGGTATACAAGCATTAAAAAACGGGCATGAGATAGTTTATTTTGATGAAAAACAAGCGTTATCAACAATTCTGCCGACGGGTGGCGGGCGATGTAATCTTGCGTATGCTGAATTTGATAACAAAGAGTTAATTAATTTTTATCCTCGTGGAGGTAAATTTTTATTATCGGTTTTTTCTCAATTTTCAACGGGTGATACAATAGAATTTTTTGATAAAATAGGTGTTCCTACATATATCCAAGATGATTTTAGAGTTTTTCCGGTTTCTAATAGTTCGAAAGATGTTCAAGAAAAAATGCTGGCTAAATTAAAATCTAAAAAAGTTAGATACATTAAAGAAAAAATTAATAAAATAGAAAAAATTGATAACAGGTTTAAAATCTGTACGCAAACAAATGTTTATGATTATGAACAAGTGGTTTTTGCTGGAGGGATTAGAAATAATAGCGAGGTGTTAAAAGGACTTAGAATCAAGATGGTTGAGCCTAAAGCGGCACTTTGTGCGATTTGTTGTGAAGAAAAAGAACTTTATTCTTTAGCCGGAGTGTCTGTTAAAGGTGTTTGCGCTACTTTGTCAAACAAAAAACAATTATTGGGCGATATGTTGATAACACATAACTCTCTTTCCGGACCATTGGCTTATAAAATATCTTCGGTGAATGCTTTTGAAGAAAAGCCATATATTGTTTATTTGAATTTTGTGGGGTTATCCTTTGATGAATTTGATGAAAAATTGATTGCTGAATTAAATAAAAATTCTAAAAAAGATTTTGTAAACATTGTTTCTGATTATGTGCCACGTTCTTTTGCTAAATATTTATTACAAAAAAATAATATTAAAGACTCGTTAAAAGCAAGTCAAGTAAATAAAAATATTAGAAATTTGATAGCAAAGAAGTTAACGGGTTATGAAGTAAAGATTATTTCTCAAAAGCCTGATGGTGAAATTGTTACGGCTGGCGGGGTTGATTTGGATTATGTAAATTCAAAAACCATGGAGTATAAAGAAATTAAAGGTTTGTATTTTTGTGGAGAAGTTTTGAATATAGATGGATTTACGGGTGGATTTAACTTGCAAAATTGTTGGTCTACCGGGTTTATCGCAGGTAATTCAGTATAAAAATTTACATGTTGAAAAAACTTGATAATTGTTAGATAATCTTATTAGTAATTTGTGAGGATAAAAAAATGCATGAATATGTTCTAAAATTAAAAAAAGGTGAAATTGAAATTGAGATTAAGTCTGATGATATGAATTTCATTAGAGAACAATTAGAAAAATGGCAAAGAGAAGTTGTTGGTTAAGTTTTGATTAAAAGATGACAAATTATTCAATTCAAGTTAAAAAGGGTGAGATTCAGTATAGTGTTTCGAGTGGAGATAGGGTTTTTATCTCCGATTATATTGATTGTTTTTTCAAGTCTTTGAGTAAATATTCAAGGTCTTATGATGACATTGTTATGCCTAAGTTGCTTGCAGAAAAAACTTCTAATCAAGTTTCTAAAGAGGATGATTTTGGGCAAAAAGATGATGAAAAAAGTATGGATGAAATGGTAAAATCTCTTTTTGATAAGTCCGCAGAAGAAACAATTAGAAATTTAGATGAAACTTTGCGTGAAAAAACAAAACCGGAAAAAGAAGATTTGTCTGACTTAACGGCTTTTTTGGAGCCTAAAAATATTAATGAGACGAGGGAGCTAAATAAGTCGTCTGTTGGTTTTGATTTTGATTCGATTTTGGAGGATAAAATCAGCAACCCTGTGTTTGAAGAGGTTGTTGCTCCTAAAATTTTTGATTATGATGAGCTTTTAAAATCTAAACAGCCGGATTCTCCGTTGGATTATCTTATTATAACTGCGTATTATATGCTTGAAAATGAAAGCGTAGACCAGTTCCAATTGAAACAGCTGAATGCCAAATTGTTTAGTTCTATGAAAATGGTTGTTGATAGAAAAACTGTACAAAAGGCGGTTGAGGATGGCTTGTTAGTGGTTGTTTCTGATGGGATACAAAACGATGGTGCGGTTGAGTATGCCTTAACTCAAGCAGGTCAGGAGTTTTATATAAATGGGCTTGCGTAAAAAAGTTGCAGTGCTTTTAAGCGGTGGAGTTGATAGTAGTGTTTGCGCTTTTTTGTTAAAACAACAGGGCTATGATGTTGTTGGCTTGACCGGTAAGATGTTTAATTCTCCTTGTGCTGATAAAGTTGTAGAAAATGCAAAAGATGTTGCGCAGGCTTTAAATATTGAACATTATGTTTTAGATGTTTGTGAGAAATTTAACAGAGAAGTTGTTCAATATTTCGAAAAATCTTATATGCTTGGGCGAACTCCAAATCCTTGTATAGTTTGTAATAAGACAATTAAATGGGGTGAAATTTTTGACTTTGCAATTAATGAATTGGAAGTTGATTATATTGCAACAGGACATTATGCAAATATTGTTGAAAAAAATGGTGTTTATGAATTATTTCCTGCAAAAGATGAAAAAAAAGACCAGCTTTATTATCTTTTTGAGCTTAATCAAAATCAATTGTCTAAAACATTGTTTCCATTAAGTGGGCTTAAAAAATCTCAAATAAGACAAATTGCGCAAGAAAATAATTTACCCTCAAAATCATCAAAAGATAGTCAAGATATCTGCTTTATTCCTAAACCGATGACTACAAAAAAATATTTGTTTGAAAAATTTCAAGAAAAAACTGGTGATTTTATATTAAAATCAACCGGTCAAAAAATGGGCAAACATAATGGTGCGTGGCAGTTTACTGTTGGACAAAGAAAAGGTATAGGAATTGCTTACCAAGAGCCTTTGTATGTTGTGGATACTGATGTTGAAAACAACATAGTTTATGTCGGAGTAAAAGATGACTTGTATTCCGAGTCATTTGAAATCTCTAATATTAGTTTTCAATCCGGTGAGGTGTTAGATGATTTTGAAGTACAAATAAAAGTTAGATACAATATGCCAAAAGAAAATGCAAAAATATCCCAGATTGCTAATGGTTATTTGGTGGAGTTTGAACAGCCAATTTCTGCGGTGACAAAAGGTCAAGCGTTGGTCATTTATGACAAATTTGATGGGCACTTAATTGGTGGTGGTTGGATATAGGGGTTTGGTTAACTTGTAATTTTTATTGTCAATAATAATTAAATTTGGTATAATTTCTTGTAAATTATTTTTGGATAAGATTTTAGATTAAGTTTTTTGATTAAAAAATTTAAGAAAGAGGAGAAAATGTATGAAAAGTAAAACGACTGAAAACCGCGTAACAGTGGGGGGGGGGGCATTTCGTAGCTGTTTAAATTTTTATAAACTTCAAAAAACAGACCGTTCTTTCTTAAAATTTATTAATAAAACTAATAAAGCATTCACGCTTGCAGAAGTATTAGTTACATTAACAATAATTGGTGTTGTTTCTTCTATGACTATACCTACTTTAATGAATAAAAATAAAGAAGTACAAACAATATCCGTACTTAAAAATACTTATTCAACTTTAAGTAATGCTATAAGACGTTCAGAAATTGAAAATGGAAAAATTGATGAATGGTCAGTTGGTGAAGGATATAATGAAGGGTCACAAATATTTAGTAGTTATATAATTCCTTATTTAAAAGATATTAAAAAGTGTAAAACTCAAGAAAAAGGATGTTTTGCTGAAGAATATAAAACTCTGAATGGTTCTAATTTTGCACAATGGAACAATCCAAATACTAGTAGTTATACAAATGCTATTATTTTAAATAATGGTGTATCTGTATCATTTTTTAGTTATCCAGAAGGAACATCTTCAACTTCATCAAATGCTTTTGCTTCTATAACTGTTGATATTAATGGTTTACAAAAACCAAATAAAGCAGGTGTGGATTTGTTTTATTTTTATATTGATACAAGAGGGCTTTTTCCAACCAGTGATAAAACAAGAACAGGTGAATGGGATATTAATAACTCATGTAATATAAAAAGTTCATGGGATAGAAATGGATTAGGTTGTACAGCTTGGGTTATTTATAAAGGAAATATGGATTACCTAAAAAGGTCTGTAAGTTGGGATGAATAATTAATAATGAATTATATTTGGTTTTTATTAATTTTAATTTCTATAATTTTTGGAGCAATTAATGGTAAATTGTCTGATGTTGTATCTGCAATTTTAACAGGAACTCAAAAATCTATTGAAATAACTTTGTATTTAATTGGAATAATGGCTTTTTGGTTAGGATTAATGAAAATTGCTGAAAAATCAGGTGTTGTTGATTTTGTGGCAAAATTAGTTTACCCTCTTTTTTCAAAAATATTTTCTGAAATTAAAGACAATAAAAAAGCAATTGGTCATATCGCAATGAATTTTTCAGCAAATGCATTTGGACTTGCAAATGCTGCTACGCCAATGGGTTTAATGGCAATGGAAGAAATGCAAAAAGAAAATAAAGATAAAAAAACGGCATCAAATTCAATGTGTATGTTATTGGGAATGAATACAGCAGGGTTTCAACTTATTCCAGCTACTGTGATTGCTATTTTAGCTGCAAGTGGGGATAAAAATCCTACGGTTATTGTCTTTCCAACCTTAATTGTTACGTTTGTTGCTTTTACCTTTGCAATTTTTATAGCAAAAGTTTTTGAAAAAATTTGGACACCACAGGAGGTAGAAGGAAATGATTAAAACTATTCTTGATGCTATTTCTTTGTGGTTAGTTCCTATCATAATTTTAGCCGTACTTTTTAGTGGAATAATTAAAAAATTACCCGTTTATGAATTGTTTGTGGATGGGGCAAAAGACGGGATAAAAATTGGGTTTAATATTTTCCCGTATTTGTTAGCCATAATCGTTGCTATATCTATGCTTAGAGCTTCTGGATTTGTTGAATTTTTAACTAATGGGTTAAGTGAATTATTTACTGCAATCAATGTTCCGGCTGATGTTTTTCCTATTATGATTTTTAGGTCATTTTCAGGTAGTGCAATTTTAGGGGTTTTAGAAGATATTATTTCTAATAATGATGTTAATTCTTTTACTTCAAGATTAGCCGCAATTATGGTTGGAAGTTCAGAAACGACCTTCTACGTTTTGACCGTTTATTTTGGGTCAGTTGGCATAAAAAAATACAGATATGCTCTGTGGGTAGGGATTTTAGCAGATGTTGCAGGGATTTTAGCCGCAATTTTCGTTTCTTATTGGTTTTTTGCGTAAATAAAATTAATAAATATTTTTGAGTAAAAATTTTTGTTGTATCATGTTTTTGTAAAATCAAGCCGAACAAGGAAACATTATGAATAACGAAAAAATTAGAAATATAGCAATTATTGCTCACGTTGACCACGGTAAAACAACGATGGTTGATTGTATGCTAAAACAAAGTGGGGCGTTTAGAGAAAATCAGGTTGTTCAAGAACGTGTATTAGATAATAATGATTTAGAAAAAGAACGTGGAATTACAATTTTAGCGAAAAATATTGCAATTAAATACAAAGGTTATAAAATCAACGTAGTTGACACCCCTGGGCACGCTGATTTCGGCGGTGAAGTTGAACGCGTTTTGGGTATGGTCGATGGTGCATTGTTAATTGTTGATGCTGCAGAAGGGCCTATGCCGCAAACTAGATTTGTATTATCCAAGGCTTTAGAATTAGGTATTAGAGTTGTGGTTGTTGTAAATAAAATTGACAAGCCTGCCGCAGAACCTCATAACGCCTTAGATAAAGTTTTTGATTTGTTTACTGAATTAACAACAGATGAGTATTTGTTAGATTTTCCATATATTTTTGCAAGCAGTTTACAAGGTTTTGCAAAAAAAGAATTGGAAGATGAGTCTAAAGATATCACTCCATTGCTAGACGCAATTATTGAATATATTAAACCACCTGTGGGCAATCCTGAAAAGACTTTGCAATTCCAAGCTACAACATTAGACTACAATGACTATGTGGGTAGAATTGTTACAGGCCGTTTGGTTAACGGTAAAATCAAATCACAAGAACAAGTTTCATTGATTAAAGCTGATGGTTCAATTGAACGTGGTAAGATTGCGAAACTATATGGATTTGAAGATTTAGGACGAGTTGAAATCGAATCGGCTTCTGCCGGTGATATAGTTGCTATTGCAGGTTTTCCTGAAATTCAAATAGGTGAAACTATTTCATCTCTTGCGGAGCCAAAAGCTTTACCTTTAATTCAGGTTGATGAACCTACTTTGCAAATGAATTTTTCTGTAAATAACAGCCCTTTTGCAGGAACTGAAGGTAAATTTGTAACAAGTAGACAAATTAGAAAACGTTTGTATCATGAACTTGAAAAAAATGTTAGTTTAAGAGTTGAAGACACAGACAGCACAGATGTTTTCAAAGTTAGCGGTCGTGGTGAACTTCATTTAAGTATTTTGATTGAAACGATGCGTCGAGAGGGCTATGAGTTCCAAGTTTCTAAACCTCAAGTTATTTTTAAAACCGTTGATGAACAATGTTATGAACCTTTTGAAAATTTAGTTGTAGATGTTCCTGAAGAATATTCCGGAAGTTGTATAGAAAGACTTGCAGGAAGAAAAGCTGAAATGCAGTCTATGCAAGTAACCGGCAACCGTTCGCACATGACATTTATTATTCCAGCAAGGGGATTAATAGGATTTAGAAGTGAATTTATCAGAATGACTCGCGGTGAAGGTATAATGTATCATACTTATAATAGCTATAAGCCTTATGCCGGTGATATCCCTCGTCAAAGAAACGGTTCACTTGTTGCATTTGAGGATGGAGAAGCTATTCCTTATGCTTTAGCTCAATTTGAAGACAGGGGCGTATTCTTCATTACACCAAAAACTAAAGTATACAGAGGTATGATTGTTGGTGAATGTAATAGACTCCAAGATATTGCAGTAAACGTTTGTAAAACTAAAAAATTAACAAATATGAGAAGCGCAACAGCTGATGTAATGGTTACTTTACAAGCTCCTCGCTTAATGTCTTTAGAAGATTGCTTGGAATATATTGAAGATGATGAGTTGGTAGAAATTACACCTGAGAATGTTCGTATTAGAAAAGCTAATTTGGTTAAAATAATTTCTAAACTATAAACAACTTAATAAAAAATATACAAATAAAAAAGCTAAGAAATTGTTTCTTAGCTTTTTTATTGTAGTTTTATTTTTTATGCGCGGTTATTTTTTACTCGCTCCATTATTTCTTCAAATTCTTTTTCATCGAGAGTTTCTTTTTCAAGTAACTCATGTGCCAAGGTATCCATCATATCACGGTTTTCTGTTAATAATTGTTTTGCATTAGCATAACATTCATCAACGATTCGTTTCATTTCGCTATCAATTTGGAATGCGACTTCTTCGGAATAGTCTCGTTGATGTCCAAAGTCTCTACCCATAAAGACATGTTCTTGGGATTTTCCATAAGCCATTGTTCCCATTTTTTCGGACATACCCCATTGCGTAACCATTTTCTTAGCTAGATTTGTTACGTTTTGAAGGTCTTGAGATGCTCCTGTTCCAACTTTGTCTTCACCGTAAACAACTTCTTCTGCCGCACGACCGCCTAAGGACATTGTAATTTTAGCAATTAATTTTTCTTTGCTTACGTGTAATTTTTCGTCTTTTGGTCTTGTCCAAGTAACGCCTAACGCCCAACCGCGAGGAATAATTGATACTTTATGAAGTTCATTTGATGCTTTTAACAATTTATCCAACAATGCATGCCCGATTTCATGATAAGCAGTTATTTCTTTATCTTCTTCGGTCATAACCTTACTTTTCTTTTCAATACCAACAAGCACCCTGTCGATTGAGTTGTCAATATCTTCGTTAGAAATTTTTTCTTTGTTGTTTCTGGCTGCAAGTAATGCTGCTTCATTTAGCAGGTTTTGTAAATCCGCACCGGTAAAACCTGATGTGCGTTTTGCAATAACTTTTAAATCAACATTTTCTTCAAATTGTTTTCCTTTAGCATGAACATTTAGGATTTCTTCTCTACCTTTAATATCCGGAGTGCTAACATAAATCTGTCTATCAAAACGTCCAGGTCTTAAAAGAGCATTATCTAAAATATCAGGACGGTTAGTTGCTGCTATTATGATTATATTTGTTGTTTCATCAAAACCATCCATTTCAACTAATAATTGGTTAAGAGTTTGTTCACGTTCATCATGACCGCCGCCCCAGCCAGCGCCTCTTTGGCGACCTACTGCGTCGATTTCGTCGATGAAAATAATACAAGGTTGATGTTTTT
Source organism: Candidatus Gastranaerophilaceae bacterium (assembly GCA_045635965.1). GTDB lineage: Bacteria > Cyanobacteriota > Vampirovibrionia > Gastranaerophilales > Gastranaerophilaceae > RGIG2134. The sequence continues at coordinate 8,240 of JAZTWQ010000001.1, read as the reverse complement.
TTGCTTGCTCAAATAAATCACGAACACGGCTAGCACCTACGCCGACAAACATTTCTACAAAGTCAGAACCAGAAATTGAGAAAAACGGTACGCCAGCTTCGCCGGCTACTGCTTTTGCCATTAAGGTTTTACCTGTTCCGGGAGGTCCAACTAGCAAAACTCCTTTAGGAATTTTGGCACCTAATTTGAGATATTTTTCTCCATTTTTAAGGAAATCAACGACTTCTGAAAGTTCTTGTCTTTCTTCATCTATCCCCGCAACATCTTTGAAGGTAACTTTTACTTTGCTATCAAGCATTAATTTCGCTTTACTTTTCCCAAAAGACATTGCTTGTGAGCCACCGGCTTGAACTATTTTACTCATAACTGCAAGTATTATTACAAAAACAATCACTGGGAATAAAATATTTAGTAGTAAACTATTATTTTCAGCTGGTTTTTTTACGGAAATGTCAACTTTATTTTCTTCAAGAGTTGGATATAAAGAACTGTCATTCATTGGAATTTGTGTTCTTATTTGAATTTTGGGTGGAGCTATTTGAGGGTTCTTTTCGTTTACCGTTGGTTGTTTAGTAGGTGTTGCAGTAACGGTTTGTCCTGCTATTTCAACCGATTTTATTTCTTTGTTTTTAACTAATTCAATAAATTTTGTGTAAGAAATTTGTTCTGTGCTTGTTGCCGGTCCAGTGTAAAGCATTGCTGCGAGTGCTAAAACAAGGAATACAATTACAATCCAAATTCCTGCTGTTTGACTTTTGTTCATTAATCTATCCTTTCATCGTGTACAGTATCATAATTTTACAACTCTTATGTTAATATGTCTATACTTCAAAGGCGGGAGACGTAAAAGTTGTTTAATTTTGGATAAAGTTTTTACAAAGTTTTTCTACTTGTGATTCTAGTTCTTGAATTTTCATTTCGTCAATATAAAACCAATTAATATCTGCTTGCGCTCGAAACCAAGTGAGTTGGCGTTTTGCATATCTTCTGGTATTTTGTTTAATTTTTTCAATGGCTGTTTTTAAATCACATTCATTGTCAAAATATGGCACAAACTCTTGATAACCAATAGTTGAATGAAAAGATTTTAAATTTGGATTTTTTTTGTATATTATTCGGGCTTCGTTTTCTAAACCTAGTTCTACCATTTTATCAACACGATAATTAATTCTATCATATATGAACTGTCTATCTTTTGCGCCTAGGGCGATTTTTAATACTTCATATTCTTTTTCTTTCGTTCCGCGAGCTTGGGACATTGGTTTGTTTGTGTTTTTTATAATTTCAATTGAACGCATAACTTTGTATGTGTCGTTGGGGTGCAATTTTTTCGCAAATTCTTCGTCTAATTCGACAAGCATGTTGTATAAAAAATCTGCACCTTTTTCTTCTAAGATTGATAGGAGCCGAGTTCTTAATTCTTTGTTTGGTTCATCTTTTGGCATATCAATGCCATCCAAAAGCATTTTTAAATATAAACCGGTTCCTCCTACAATTATTGGTATTTTCCCTTTTGTTGAAATTTCATTAATTGCATTTTTTGCCATATCAACAAATGTTCCAGCAGAAAATTCATCTTCTGGATTTAAAACATCAATTAAATAATGTTTTATGCCATCCATTTCATTTGTAGATATTTTTGCAGTTGCAATATCATAAGTGCGATAAATTTGTCTTGAATCTGCGGAAATTATTTCTCCGTTAATTTTCTTGGCTATCGTTATCGCAAGTGAGCTTTTCCCCGTTGCCGTCGTCCCCGCTATTGATATAATCTTCTGCTGTTTTTTCACCATTTTGTCCATAATATAAAAATATTACCACAACATAATATGTTGCGTAAAAGAAAAATAATAAAAATGTGATTAGTGATAAAAATGCATTGTTTCCAAATAATGAAGAAATTAAAGAAATAAATATATTTAGCATAACTAAAAACAATAATAATCCAACAGACGCAAAAAAGTGTTTAAATAAAAACTTGAAGTTTAGCCACAAAGCAATTATTGGATTTTTTGTTTTGTAATATAGTGCAGGCGCCCACCACATTATGAGTAATTGAGCAATTGTTTGCAATAAAAAGAAATAAGAAAACCAAGTTAAAATCGGTAAAAGCTTTTCTTCTGACAACGAATTTAAATATAGTTGCATTTCATTGGCTGTAGAAATTTCTAAGCTTTTCTTTAAAAACTCAATATCTAATGTACCCAAATAATGAATACCTATTTTAAAAGCAAAATAAGTGCAAACGAAAGATGTAATAACAAAAATAATGGAACAGCCTAAAACTGAAAGAAAATACTCACCAACACCAGGGAAAAAATGTTTTACTAATCCATAAGATTGAATGACTTTTTCGTCTGGATTTAGTGTCTCATCCAGATGGAAGGCTATTGTTTTTTTAGCCATGTTAAACCAACCAGCTAAAAAGGCTATGCATAAAAAGACTAATGATGCGACAAATACTAAAAATACAATACCATTTGCGCCAAAACGATTGAAACCGCCCATAAGTAAAGACATCACAAGCAAGAACAAAATTGGTGGTTGGGTTAAAATTAAATTTTTCCACACTATTTTAAAAGAACTTTTTATTGCTGAACCAATATTCATGATGCCTCCATTAATTAAACATTTTAAAGATATATAATATTTAAAATTTAGTCAATTGCTCTAATAAAAATTCAAAAGCCTGTTTTGTGAACTTTCTTTTCATTCTTGTTCTTGAGTATTTGGGGTTTAAGTTAAATTTTTCAACAAATAATTTGTCTTTAATTTTAACCCCAACATAAACTGTTCCAATTGGTTTTTCTGCACTACCGCCAGTTGGTCCGGCAATTCCTGTTGTTGCTAGCGCAACATCGCAAGAAGTGTTGTTCATTAAACCACAAGCCATTTCGCTTACCGTTTGGTGACTAACTGCGCCAAATTCCTCCAAGGTTTTTTCGTTTACTGATAAATATTTTACCTTTGCCTCATTTGAATAAGTTACAAAGTTTGCTTCAATAAACTCTGAACTTCCCGATAAATCAGTCATCCGAGAGCTAACTAAACCTCCGGTGCAAGATTCTGCAATGGCAAGTTTCCAATTCCATTTGCGCAATAATGAAGCTATTCTTTTTTCTGTTTTTAATCTTGTTAAATAAAACATAATTAGTGTACCGGAATGTCCACCGAATCAGTCAAGATAAAGTCTATGCTGGAACCTTGATGAAACGTTACATCTCCGCCTTTCTTAAATAAATCTACAATTGCATCGCCTATATAATAACTGAAAGAACCAACAATGCCTGCTGTTGCTCCAACCGGAACAGTTAGGTATTTTACCCAGCCGCCCAATGCTTTATCTCCAGTATCTAGTCCCCAATCAATACAGTTCCCCATTATATCGGTTGCCGTTTCCCAGTTTTTTTGTAATGCGTAACCATAATTACCACCGGCTTTGATACCGCCGTCAGTAGTTAGAACAATATTGTTGCTCATCAAACCTGTTTTAATTGGGATTTGACGTCCTGTTGGAGTAACTACGTGGTCTAAACTTAAATACAAAACTGCGCCTCGAGAAAGTCTTTTGCTTGCAACAACGCCATCAACTGTCCCTCTAAAGATTGTTCCTTTGGGTAAAATCATTATACCGTCTTCGATTTTGTCTTCTGCTAACATGCCTTGGAACATGTCGCCTTTAGTAGAATCAATAGTTGATGTGGGGTCCATCATTTGCAGTGTTAGTGTTGTTCCTGCAACAATACGTTTGGACTGGACATTTGCTTTATACGATTTTTGAGGAATTATAGCTGCATTTGCACAGATATTTAAAAAACTTGTGAGTAATAATGCAGACATAACTTTTATTATATTTTTTTTCATTTTCTCCTCCGTAAAAATAATAATTATTTTACAGTTTTTTCTATTTTTGTGCAAGTTGCGTCAAAATAACAGGGTCATCTTCTGTAACCAATATGGTGTGTTCAAAATGCGCAGAAGCTTTTTTGTCAACGGTAGAAACCGTCCAACCATCTGTATGTTCATACACATCATCGCCACCTAAATTTAACATAGGTTCAATAGCAATTGTCATTCCGGGTTTTAATATTGTTGTGTCACCCGCTCTATAATTGAATACAAATGGTTCTTCATGCATGTTGCGACCAACACCGTGTCCGCCATATTGCCGAACTATGCCAAGCCCATATTCTCTTGCAATGTCTTCTATTGCGCCGCCGACATCATTTAAAGTGTTTCCTGCTCTCATTTTGTCTATAGCTGCAAATAAAGATTTTTCCGTGCCTTCTAATAATCTTTTTTTGTCATCAGAAATTTCACCGACGGCATAAGTCCACGCGCTATCGCCGACCAGCCCCCTAAAAGTTGCGCCAACATCAACCGCTATAATGTCACCATCTTTTAAAATTCTTTTATCTGAAGGTATGCCATGGACAACTTCGTCATTAATTGATGCGCAAATAGTAGCAGGGAAACCCCGATAACCCTTAAATGTAGGAATTGCTTTGTTTTTTTTGATAATATCAAAAGCGATATCATCAAGTTCTTTTGTAGAAATGCCGGATTTTATAGCTGTTTTCATTGCAAAGTGAACTTGTGCAACAATATCACCAGCTATTTTCATTAGTTTTATTTCTTCGCGTGATTTTTTTGTAATCATTAAATTATTTCCTTGATTCTTTCAAAAATTTCGTTGCTTGTACCTTGGGCGTCCAGCGCAATTAATTCATTTCTCTTTTGATAAAAATTGATTAAAGGTTCTGTTTCTTTATGGTAAGTAGCAAAGCGAGTTTTTGCAACTTCTTCTGTGTCGTCTTTTCTTTGTGTCAACTCAGTATTACATTTATCACAAATTCCATCTTTTTGTGGTGGTGTGAATTTTTTATTATAAATTTGTCCGCAGTCTGGGCAAGATACCCTGTTTATAATTCTTTCAAGCAATACATCTTCTGGAATTTCAAAGTTTATAACTTTAAAATCAACCTCTATATCTTTGTCTATTTCTTTTTTTATTTCATCTAAAGCCAACGCTTGTTCTAAGCTGCGTGGAAATCCATCAAGGATAAAACCTTTTTTGCAATCTTCTTGCATTAGCCTTTTTTTGATAATTTTTGCAACTATTTCAATAGGCGCTAAATTCCCTTTATCTATAAGTGCTTTTATGATTAAACCTTCTTCTGTTTGTTCTTTTATCGCAGCTCTTAATAGCGAGCCGGTATCTATGTGTGGTAATCCTGTCTCTTGTGACAATCTGTGTGTTTGTGTCCCTTTTCCGCTAGCTGGTGGACCCATAAATAAAAGTTCTTTTTTCATTCTATATTCCCCATATAAAAATATTTATGGCTACATTTTAACACAAAAACATTTTAATTATAAATCTTCATCTTTTTCTTGAGGTAGAGTTTTTAGGTATGTTTTAACCCCTTGGGCGAGAATTAGATTTGTATTCATTATGTAAAATTCATCCAGCTTGATTGTACCTGCTTGAATATCGCCTTTTTCTATATATAATAATCCGACCATTACTGCATCTAGCGGGTTTGTACTTTTTAAATAATAATCCAATTTTGCGTTCAATATACCCTTGCCCAATCTTCTATAAGTATCGGCTAAATGTTGTCTGTAGCTCAAATTCATTGGGTTTAATTTAATCGCATTCAAAAAACAATCTTCGGCAAGCTCTGGATAACCTATCGCAAGGTAGGTTCTTCCTAAATTGTCGAAATAATTTGCACTTGCTTGAGTATTTGGATTTAACGAAATTGCTATTTTAAATTCTTGTATAGCTCCAAAATAATATCCTTCGTTAAAATGATTCATCCCTAAATTATTATGCAACACGGAATTTTTAACCGCATCGATTACATAAATCTCACTAAAACAAGGTTTATGTGTTACAAAAAAAAGAATTAAAACTATAAAAATTTTATACAATTTCAATTTCAAGCCCCTCTTTTGCTACAAAGCAATTAGGTTCTTGTGCTTTATATTCATTTTCAAGTATTGCGATTTTCTCATCAGCGTATGACGGCTCAAGATGGAAAAATGCCAACGCTTTTGCATGCGATTGTTTTTGAACATCTAAAGCCATATCAAATGTTGAGTGTCCAAAACCTTGTTTTGGAGAAATCGTTGAAGAATAATCTTCTTGCGTATATTGGGCATCATGAATTAACAAATTACAATTTCTTGCAAATCTCGCAAGTTTTTTATCTCCCCCAATATACCCCTCTCTATCTGTTGAGTATACTATTGATTTGTCTTTATACGAAATTTTATATGCCATAACTCCATTTTGTGGATGAGCATAAGACTTATAACAACTAATAATTACATCTTCGCCCTTAGGTATAAAATCTTCTTTTGTTGTAACTTTTTTAATTGTTGGTTGAGGGAAATCAGGAGAAAGTACAATAACTTCGTCATTTCCTGAAATATTTGTAATGCTTAAATCAGCAGCAATATCGCCCAAATCTAGCGGGAAGGATTTACTGAATAATAATTCTGACAAAATTTCATCTAGACCTTCATCAAAATCCGAATAACCAAAAACATTTAATGTAGTTGAAGGTATATGCGCTGGCTTAAAGAAAGGAAAACCTTGAATGTGGTCTTGATGAATATGGCTTAAAAGTAGAGTTGCATTAATAGGTGTACGCTCAAAAGAATTTTCACTTGATGAAATGTGTTCTAGCAACAAGTCTTCGCCAAGAGAAATAATTCCAGTTCCTGCATCCAAGATAATAAGATGATTATTTACATTTATCTCAACACAAGCAGTATTTCCACCATATTCTAATGAATTTTTAGTTGGGGTTGGAAAACTACCTCTTACCCCTCTAAATTTTACAAAAAATTGTCCTTCTGAATTTTTCATACTTTTAAACCTGTTATCTATTCCTACATTAATATCCTACTTTATTTTTGACTATTTGTCTATAATAATAGTAGTTTTTTGGTCTTTTTCTGTACCCGCGCAAATTGTCGAGATAAGATTTTTCATTTTCATATTGTGCTGAACTTCTTTTAAATTAGTGTTTTTAAAATAAAAGTCAAATATTGTTTGGTCCTTATAATTTGTAACCGAAACAATTCGAAAAGCATTAGGATAAGTTACAAGCGCTGGCGTTGAAACATGCACAATATTTCTTTCTTTTGTTATTTTTGTCGCATGATAATGCCCACTAAATATACCTATTGGGTTTTTGTATTTATCAATTACGGCATAAAACTCATCAGTATTTAAGATTTTGTGATGGGATGACGGGTAAGGTTCAATAATTGGATGATGTAAGAATATTAATATTGTATCTTTTTTGGCAGATTTAATTTCTTTATCAAGCCATTTTAATTGTTCTTTTGAAAAGATTCCGTTTCCTGTTATTTTTGAGTTATCAACCGCATCTAAAACTATAACTTTAAATCCTCTTTTAGGCTTAAAGGAGTAGTAGGTGTTGTCAAAATTAAAATATTTATTGTGCGAATTTAAGAGTCTAACATAATAATCTTTTGTTACCTTTCCTCCGTTCGGGAATGAAAAATCATGGTTGCCAAAGGCGACATACCAAGGGTATCTTAATTGATTCATCATACTCATATAAATCATTATGTCGGGTTCATTTGCTTTGTCTATTGTATCACCGGTTTGTAAAACAAAGTCCAAATCTTTTTCTTTATTGATTTGATTAATAGCATCTTCTAGCAGCGGTTTTGATTTGCTTAGCGCTTTAAAAGATGTATCTTCTCTGGTCAAAGTAATATGCGAGTCTGATAATTGTACAAATTTTAGCGTATTGTTAAATGCTTGAACATCTTTATTAATAAAAAATAGTATTGTTAAAATAGTAAATAATACTTTATAGAAAATATTTTTCATAACTAATCCTTTTTATAATTGATATTTTCATGTTTATTTTAATACACTAAAAAGACAATTTCTAGTCTAAACATAGTGGGTTGTTTATATTTTATTTTGTCTTGCCAACAATAGAAAAGTTTAGTATAATCTCTATAAATTCAAGTAGGCAGCTGTACTAAACTGACAGAATTGGAGATAAATAATGAGAAAGAACAAAACGGCGAAAACCCGCAATTTACTAGGGGGGGGGGGCAATTGATAGTCCACTAAATTCTCTTTTTGGTCAAAAAATAAGTGTTCGTGATGAAGAATTTAATCAAAAACCTCAAAATCTTATCAACAATTTAGCAGTCATGCTGAACTTGTTTAAGCATCTAACCGG